>CANRLF010000022.1 GCA_947631395.1 uncultured Oscillospiraceae bacterium | reverse complement strand
GGCGGACTCCCCTCAGTCGGCTGCGCCGACAGCTCCCCTCAGAGAGGGGAGCCTTGCGCCTGCGGGCGGGGGTGGGGGGATTTTTGTAAAAAAAGGGGGCGGGCTGGGGGCCCGCCGGAAATAGGGTTGTGGGATAAAGATATGAGCTTACGGTTCTCGATAGGTAAAATTTCGAGGATCGGTTAAGCTGTGATTTAATAGTACTACGAATGGGACAAATTGTAAATAGGAGGTTTTGTCGAATAAAAACTACTTTTGGCCGGGGGGACGGCGGTTGCGTTTCGCGGGTAAAGGTAGTATAATATCCGAAGTCGATGAAAGGGGGCGCTGGGGTGCGTAAGACGGTGATCGGTATACTGGCCCACGTGGACGCGGGAAAGACCACGCTCTCAGAGGCCCTTTTATACAGCGCCGGGGACATAAGGAAACTGGGGAGGGTGGACCACGGGGACGCGTTCCTTGACAACTTCGCCCTGGAGCGGGAGCGGGGGATAACCATATTCTCCAAGGAGGCCCGGCTGACACTGGGGGAAAAGACGGCGACGCTCCTTGACACGCCGGGGCATGTGGATTTTTCGGCGGAGGCGGAGCGGACGCTGGACGTGCTGGACTGCGCCATACTCGTCATATCGGCGCCGGAGGGCGTCCAGAGCCACACGAGGACGCTTTGGAAGCTGTTGCGGGGGAGGAACATCCCCACGGTGCTTTTTATAAACAAGATGGACCTTCCCGGGGCGGACAGGGAGGGGATCCTGACGGAACTCACGGGCGCGCTGGGGGACGGCTTCTTCGACCCGGAGAGTCCCGACCCGGAGGCGCTGGCGCTTTGCGATGAGGAGCTTTTGGACGAGCACCTGGAGCGGGGGGACGTGACTGAGGCGGCGGTGGACAGGGCCTTTTGCCGGGGGAACGTGTACCCGTGCTTCTTCGGCGCGGCGCTGAAGCTGAGGGGCGTGGAGGAGCTGTTGGCGGGACTTGAGCGGTTCGCGCCGGTGGCGACGCCGGGGGAGAAATTCGCCGCGAGGGTATTCAAAATATCGAGGGACGAGGAGGACAAGCGCCTCACGCACCTGAAGGTCACAGGCGGGAAACTGCGCGTAAGGGACACCGTGGCGGGGCCGGACTGGGAGGAGAAGGTCACACAGCTGAGGGTGTACTCCGGGGCCAAATTCACGGCGGTGGAGGAGGCGGAGGCCGGGGACATCGTGGCGGTAACGGGCCTTTCGGCGACCTTCGCGGGGCAGGGGCTTGGCGAGGAGCCGGACGGCAGGGCGCCGGCCCTGGAGCCGGTACTGAATTACTCGGTGCTCCTGCCGGCGGGGTGCGACGTCCACAGGGCCGTGGCGGAGCTTAGAAAGTTGGAGGAGGAGGAACCGGAGCTCAGGCTCATATGGGAGCCCAGGACACAGAGCCTAAGCGCGAGGATCATGGGCCAGGTGCAGCTCGAGGTGATAAGCAGGCTCGCCATGTCGAGGTTCGGGCTGGAGCTGAAATTCGGCCCGGGGAGGATAATATACAGAGAGACAATCGCGGACCGGGTAGAGGGCGTGGGGCACTATGAGCCGTTGCGGCACTACGCGGAGGTACATCTTATATTGGAGCCCGGAAAGAGGGGCTCCGGCGTGGAGATCGAGGCGAACGTGCCTGAGGACACGCTGGCGCGGAGCTGGCAGAGGCTTATACTCACGCATCTGCACGAAAAACAGCACCTGGGGGTGCTGACGGGCTCGCCGATAACGGATATAAAGATAACGCTGTCCGCCGGGAAGGCGCACCTGAAGCACACCGAGGGCGGGGATTTCCGGGAGGCGACATACCGGGCGGTGCGGCAGGGGCTGATGAGGGCCAGGAGCGTACTGCTGGAGCCCTGGTACGATTTCAGGATAGAGCTCCCGCAGATGAGCGTGGGCAGGGCCATGACGGACCTTCAGCGCATGGGGGCGGTGTTCGAGCAGTCGGCCGGGCCGGAGGATATGGCGGTGCTGACGGGCTCGGGGCCGGTGTCGGCCCTGAGGGACTACCCGGGGGAGGTGACGGCCTACACCAGGGGACAGGGGAGAGTGAGCTTCGTTTTCCACGGATACGAGCCCTGCGCTCGGCAGGACGAGGTGGTGGAGGCCATTGGCTACGACCCTCAGGCGGATCTGGACAATTCACCGGACAGCGTGTTCTGCTCCCACGGGGCGGGGGTCGTGGTGCCCTGGTACGAGGTGCCGGGGCGTATGCACCTGGAGAGCACACTTGACCCGCCAAAGCCGCCGGACCCGGCGCGGGAGGCGGCGGCGAGATACGTGAAGCTGGCCGCCACGGACAAGGAGCTCATGGCCATATTCGAGCGGACATACGGGAAGATCGGGCGCGGGGAGGAGGCGCTTCGTCCCGCGCCAAAGACGCCGGCGGAGCAAAAGACCGCAAAAAGAAGGCCCGCCCCGCAAAAGGACGGACTTGAGTTCGTGCTGGTGGACGGGTACAATATAATCTTCGCCTGGGAGGACCTTAAAAAGCTGGCCGCCCAGAGCCTCGACGCGGCCAGGGAGAAGCTGATAGAGAGGATGCGCAACTATCAGGGCTTCCGGCAGTGCGCCGTTATAGTCGTATTTGACGCGTACAAGGTGAAGAACAACCCAGGGTCCGTTGAGCATCTGGGCGGGGTGAGCGTGGTATACACCAAGGAGGCCGAGACGGCGGACATGTATATCGAGCGGGCCACGTATGACCTGTCAAAGCGCCACAACGTGCGGGTGGCGACCTCGGACGGGGCGGAGCAGATGATAATTTTGGGCAACGGGGCACTGAGGGTCCCGGCAGGCGCCTTTGAGGCGGAGGTCAAGGCCATAGAGCGGGCAATCGAGGACTATCTCAGGGACTACAACAGAGGTATCACGGACTGATGGAGATATTTGTAAAGCATTTCAATGAGCTCACGGCGGAGGAGCTGTATGACATACTGGAGCTGCGCTCCAGGGTGTTCGTGGTGGAGCAGAAATGCGTCTATCAGGACCCGGACGGGAAGGACAAGGTGTCGTGGCACGTGTGGCTGCGGGACGAACGGGGCGTGGTGGCGTGTCTGCGGGTATACGACATAGACGGGCCGCACATAGGCCGGGTCGTCACGGCCTATCGCCGGGAGGGACTGGGCAGCAGGATAATGGCGGTAGGCATCGACACGGCGGTGAGGGAGCTGGGGGCCAGGGAGATATTTATAAGCGCCCAGATGTACGCAAGGCCCTTTTACGAGAGGAGCGGCTTTAAGGTGTACACCGAGCCGTACCTTGAGGACGGGATACCGCACGTGGGGATGAAATGGACAAAATAAAAAAACGGCGTGAGATCGGGATCTCACGCCATTTGAGACTGTCGAAAAAGCCCTGACGGGCTTTTTCGACAAGGGAAACGTGCGGGCAATTTTCTCTGAATTTTGCGAAATTCAGAGAAAATTGCCCTGCTGTCGCCCTGCGCGCACCCCTTTGGGGCACACTGGGGCGACAAAAGGGATTTTTTCCGACGCACATGTCGTCGGAAAAATATAAAATTTGAGTTTTTTGACAAGCTAAAATGGCGTGAAATCAGGATTTCACGCCATTTCTTTTGAAAAGATGACAATAAAAACGGCGTGAGACAGGGATCTCACGCCGTTTTGGGGGCTATTCGGCGGCCTTGCGCATACGGGCAAGGCCAACGGTATACTCGTCCTCAGCCGAGACGATGCGCTTGGCGAAGGGCAGGAAGTACAGTCCGTACTCCGTGAGCTCGACTCTGCGGGTGGAGCGGCTGAACAGCGTCACGCCAAGCTCCTCCTCCAGCTCCTTTATGTGGCGGGAGAGAGTCGGCTGGGAGAGGAAAAGCTTCTCAGCCGCGTAGTTAAAGTTTTTAAGTTCCGAGAGGGTGATAAACTCCCTCATGCTTTGTATTTTCAAATTGCCCATCCCTTTTTCTGTCTAAGGTAAGACATTTATCGAGTCCTTAGGTCTTTATTCCAGAAAAAGTATACCACTAAAAACCATTTTGCGCAACAACTTATTCCAAAGACAAATCAATTTTCCAAAAATAGTATCAATTTACGACAAATTGTTTCAAATTCTTAATGGTAGGACCGACATACAGGTCCCGGAGGGGGAGAAGAGGGTCACTGCGCCTTGTGGTGGCCGAGGTGAAAGACGGCCACGGGGCCGTTGCGGCGGCGGGCGCTGGTGCGGCCCTCGGGCTGGATCTCGCCGGCGGCCATGAGGGCTTTTTTGGTAAGAGCCGGGCCGATGAGCTCATAGACGAGGACCGAGAAGAGCACCACGTTGCGGACCACGGCGCCGTCCATGAGCTGGGTGGCGGTCAGGGCCATGCCAAGGGCCACGCCGGCCTGGGGCAGGAGGGTAATGCCGATGTACTTTGTTATGTTGGGGGCGCACCTGGTCATAGCGCAGCTGCTGTAAGCGCCGATGTATTTGCCCAGGGAGCGGAAGATGATGTAGACGACGCCAATGAGCAGGACCATGGGCTGGGAGAGGATGCGCATATCGAGCTCCGCGCCGGAGAGGACGAAGAAGAGGACGAATACGGGGGCGGTCCAGTCGTCGATACGGCCCATGAGCTCCTGGGAGAAGTCGCAGATGTTGCAGAACACGGTGCCGGCCATCATGCACACGAGAAGGAGGCTGAAGCCGATGTGGACGCCGGCGACCTCGAACTCAGCCATGGAGAGGCCGACCGTGGCGAGGACACAGGCGATGGACAGGGAGAGGCGCTTGGAGCGGGAGTGGAAGTATTTCTCGAACCTGTGGAGGAGCCATCCGGCCAGGGCACCGAGGAGGATGGACAGGACGATCTCGATGACGGGCTCAAGGAGGATGGTCTTGAGGCTGATGATGCCCTTTTCGATGGCGGTGGCCACGCCGAAGGAGGCGGAGAAGAGCATGAGGCCCACGGCGTCGTCAATGGCGACGACGAGCAGGAGGAGCTTCGTCAGGGGGCCGTTGGCCTTGTACTGACGCACCACCATGAGGGTGGCCGCCGGGGCGGTGGCCGCGGCGATGGCGCCTAATGTTATGGCCGAGGGTATGGAAATGAGCCTGGGGGAGATGAAGTGCAGAGCGATGAGGCCGGCGTCCACCAGGGCGGTGGTGATCACGGCCTGGAGGATGCCGACGGTGATGGCCTGACGGCCCATGTGCTTTAACTGATCCAGGCGGAACTCGTTGCCGATGGTGAAAGCGATGAAGCCGAGGGCGACCTGGGAGATGAGGTCAAGGCCCTCCACCTCATCCAGGGAAACGAAGCCGAGGCCCCTTATATTGAGAGCGCCGAGGCAGAAGGGGCCCAGCAGTACGCCGGCCACCAGATAGGCCGTGACGGCGGGGAGCTTCAGTACCTTGGCGAGCCGGGACATCAGAAGTCCGGCAAGCAGAGCCAGGGACATTTCGATAAGGATATACATATATAATGACCTCCCATCATTTTTGGGAAATCAATTCTACACCCCGGAAAAGAAAAAAACAATCTTCAAACTATCCGGGGATGGGGCGAGGAATGTAAAAAAATTGTACATTTTGCGAGGGGGGAGGTAGACTCCCCTCAGTCACTTCGTGACAGCTCCCCTCAGAGAGGGGAGCCTTTTTCGCCTGCGGGCGGGACGGGGGTGCGGGCGGGTTTGGAACCCGCCCCTACGGGGCGATTGGGAGATTTTTCTATAATTGCCGTAGGGGAGGGTTCTAAACCCTCCCGGTTTTTAATATGCGCCGCAAGGCGCAACCTTTTTTGGGGACGGTGGGAATATGGTTGCGGCTACGCCGCTTATCCCACCTCATCCCTGCCCTTCCCCGCCGGGGCGGGGAAGGCGAGCCCGCGGGGGGGGTGGTGCGAGGGGGAGGGGTTGCGCACGGCTATGGCCTCGATCCCTCAGTCAGCTTCGCTGACAGCTCCCCTTACGAAGGGGAGCCTGAGAGAACAGGGTTGCGCCGGGGGCGCGGATTTTAATTGCGCCTGCGGGCGGACTCCCCTCAGTCGCTTCGCGACAGCTCCCCTCAGAGAGGGGAGCCTTTTTCGCCTGCGGGCGGGGGTAGGTGGGTGGGAATTTCAATCAGCGACGTAAGGCGGGACCTTTTTTGGGTGGGGATTTAAATTAGCGACAGGGGGGCGGGACATTTTGGTGGGGGTATAATGGGGGGTGGGGGGGCATAGGATGGGGGGTGGGGGTGAGAGTGATGATCAGAAGGATCAGGGAAGCGTACAAAAGGCTTACGGGGAAGCAGAAGAGGAGTATTTGGATAGGGGCGGCGGCGCTGGGGATCGGGGCGATATTGCTGGTGTCTCAGGCGCCGATGGCGCTGTCGGCGGCGAATACGAGGCAGCTGCCGATTTACAGCGTGGAGAGGGATCAGAAGGTGGTGGCGCTGAGCTTTGACGCGGCGTGGGGGAATGAGGACACGCAGACGCTCATTGATATTTTGGGCAAATACGATGTGAAGGTGACGTTTTTCGTGGTGGGCAGCTGGGTGGACAAATACCCGGAGTCGGTAAAGGCGCTTCACGACGCGGGACACGAGGTGATGAACCACTCGAACGACCACGCGCACTTCAACAGTCTAAGTGCGGATAAGATAGTGGAGAACATAAACGCGTGTTCGGACAAGATAGAGGCCGTGACGGGAACGCGGCCTACGCTGTTCAGGCCGCCTTACGGGGAGTACGACGACCATGTGATCGCCGCCGTGAGGTCGATGGGAGTGGAGCCGATACAGTGGGACGTGGACTCGCTGGACTGGAAGGAGATCTCGGCGGGGGAGATCTATAAGAGGGTGACGAGCAGGGTGAGGGCGGGGTCGATAGTGCTGTTCCACAACGCGGCGCTTCACACGCCGGAGGCGCTGGAGGACATTATCAGGTTCCTTATCGCCGAGGGATATGAGATTGTGCCAATATCACAGCTCATATTGCCGGAGCCGTACACCATAGACCACACGGGGCGGCAGTTCCCGGGCTGAACGTATCAAATATCCCGGACGAGGGTCCGGGATATTTATTTTGGTGGGGGAAACGGAAATTTGGCTTTTCAATTTGTGGGGGGAGTAGTATAATGGGGGTAAGGAAAGGGGTGGAGAGTATGGTCAGGAATGTGAGGATAGATGAGAGGACCTGGAGCTTTGAGGAGGAGGGGGTCAGGTTCTTTCTGCTTGAGGGGGAGGACAGGGCGTTGCTTATTGACAGCGGCATGGAGACGCGAAACGCCAGGGACCTGGCGGAGGGGCTGACGGAGAGGCCGGTGGAGCTGTTGAACACCCACGCCGACATGGATCACATCGGAAGCAACGGGCAGTTTGAGAGCTTTTACATGAGTCCGGCGGAGGCCACGAATTATTATAAATGCCAGGGTGGCGCCGGGAGGTTCGTGCCCATATGGGACGGGGATATTATCGACCTGGGGGACAGGCCGCTTATGGTGATAGCGATGCCGGGGCACACGCCGGGGAGCGTGGCGGTGCTGGACATCCACAACAGGAGGCTGTTTTCCGGGGACCCGGTCCAGGACGGGAGGATATTCATGTTCGGGCCCCAGAGGCAGATGGACGCGTATTTGGCAAGCCTGGAGAGGCTTTTGACAATGGCGGGGCAGTTTGACGAGATTTACCCGTCCCACGGCTCGCGGCCGCTCAGGCCGGGGATCATAGAGGAGCTCATCGGGGCGGCCAGGGAGATAATCGCCGGGAGAGCCCGGGGGGAGAAAACTACGGTATTCGGGAAAAGCGTTTTGGCGGTGGATATGGGGGTCGCCACGTTCCTCTGCGACGGGGAACAGGAGAGATAAATAGAGAGGCGGAGGCCCATGAAAAAGCGCGGGAAAATAATCACGGCGGTGCTGGCGGTGATAGCCGTACTGCTGATCGGGGCACTGATGTTCGCGGGAAATTTCCTGTTTGAGTTCGGGCTGTACCCGGAGGCGAAGCTGACGATGAGCGACCTTTTCAACGCCGGAGGGGTACAGGGCATCGGCGATGGGCCTGAGATACAGGCGACGGACGAGACAAGGGCGTGGAACGAGTACGCCGCGGAGGCCGCAAGGTGGTACGCAAGCCAGGGCGAGAAGGTGTCGCTGGAGGTCCGGGACGGAGAGGACGTGTCACATAGGCAGGGGCGGATGATCAGAAACGAGGGGCACAGTTACGCCATCGTTTTCCACGGCTACACGGGCAGGGCCTCGGATATGGCCGCCTACGCCAGGGCCTTTTACGACATGGGCTTTTCGGTGCAGACGCCGGACGCCCTGGCCCACGGGGAGAGCGACGGGAAGTACATAGGCATGGGGTGGCTTGAGCGCGGGGACGTGCTGAAATGGATAAATTCCCTGATAGCCGCGGACCCGGAGGCGCGGATCGTCCTGTTCGGCGTGTCCATGGGCGGGGCCACGGTGATGATGGCATCCGGAGAGGACCTGCCGGAGAATGTGAAGTGCATCGTGGAGGACTGCGGGTACTCAAGCGTGTGGGATGAGTTCAGGCTCCAGCTGAAGAACATCTTTCACATGCCGGCGTTCCCGCTGCTACACACGGCGAGCATGTTTTGTAAGCTGAGGGCGGGGTATTTCTTTGACGAGGCCTCGAGCGTGAAGGCCCTTGAGTCGGCGAAGGTGCCCATGCTGTTCATCCACGGCGAGGAGGATACATTCGTGCCGTATGAGATGCTGGACAGGGTCTATGATGCCTGCGCCAGCCGGATCAAGGAGAAGCTGAGCGTTCCGGGGGCGGCCCACGGCATGTCGGCGGCCACGGAGCCGGAGCTCTACTGGCGGACGGTGGAGCGGTTCGTGACGCGGTACGGTTGAGAAATACGCCATAACGATATTTGGAGGGAGAGACAATGAGGATATACGAAGATCCGAGAGCCACAAGCGAGAACAGGATGCCGCCGAGGTGCTGGTATGTCCCGGGGGGCGTCAGCGAGAGGACGGACCTGAACGGGCAGTGGCGGTTCAAATTCTACCCGGAGGACGAGCTGGTGGAGGAGGATATAACGGGATGGGACACCATTCCCGTGCCCTCCTGCTGGCAGCTCCAGGGGTACGGGGAGCCGAATTACACCAACGTGAGCTATCCGTATCCGGTGGACATGCCGTTGGTGCCGGACTCCAACCCCTGCGGGGTATATGAGCGGGATTTCCGACTTGCGAGGCTCTGGGGGCGGGTGTATTACGTGCTGGAGGGCGTGAGCTCCTGCGCCTTCGTGACGGTCAACGGGCGCTATGTGGGCTTCACCCAGGGCAGTCGCCTGAGGGCGGAGTTCGACGTGACGGATTTTGTCCGGGAGGGCGAGAACACACTGCGGGTGTATGTGCTGAAGTGGTGCTGTGGGAGCTATCTTGAGGACCAGGACGCATTCCGCTATAACGGCATATTCAGGGACACCTACCTTCTGGAGCGCCCGGAGGGGCACATATGGGACGTGGAGCTCATACCAAACGGGGAGACGATCCACGTAAAGCTCGACGGAGCGGCCCACGCGCGGATACTGGACGGGGAAGAGACGCTTTGCGAGAGGGATATTGAAAACGAGCTTGAGTTCAGGCCGGAGGACCCGATACTTTGGAACGCGGAAAAGCCACATCTCTATACGGTGGAGCTGGAGCGGGCCGGGGAGGTAATAACCCTGAGGACGGGGCTTCGGCAGGTGTCGGTGTCGGATAAATATGAGCTTTTGATCAACGGCGTCCCGGTGAAGCTCCACGGCGTCAACCACCACGACACGAGTATGTCGAGGGGCTGGTGCCAGACGGAGGAGGAGCTGAGGCGGGATCTGGAGCTGATGAAGAGCCTGAACATCAACTGCGTTCGGACATCGCATTACCCGCCGCACCCGGCGTTCGTATCCATGTGCGACGAGCTGGGGCTGTACGTGGTGCTGGAGACGGACATCGAGACACACGGCTTCGCGCACCGCAGGTGCGATCCGCCCTCGGGCTATGACCACAAGGAGGGGGAGTGGCCCTGCACCAATGAGGACTGGAGAGGCGAATTTCTCTCACGCATGGAGAGGGCGCTGGAGCTGCACAAGAACGCCCCGTCGGTGATATTCTGGTCCGTGGGCAACGAGAGCGACTACGGCGACAACCACCGGGCGATGCTGAGGTATTTGAAGGAGCGGGATCCCTCGAGGCTGTCGCACTATGAGCAGGCCAGCGCCCAGGGGGATTTTGAGTCCACCGACGTGGTGAGCTGGATGTACGCGTCCTGCCAGCGGATAGAGGAGGCGGCGCTGGACCCGGAGATAAAAAGGCCGGTGTATCTGTGCGAGTACGCCCACGCCATGGGCAACGGGCCAGGGGACGTGTGGGCGTATAACGAGATGTTCGACCGCTATCCGAAGCTGTGCGGCGGGTGCGTCTGGGAGTGGGCCGACCATGTGGTGGTCAGGGACGGAGTACAGCTGTACGGCGGGGACTTCCCGGGGGAGCTTACGAATGACGGGAATTTCTGCTGTGACGGCATGGTATTCGCCGACAGGAGCTTTAAGGCCGGCACCATGGAGATAAAAGCCGCGTATCAGCCGATCGAGACGCGCCTGGAGGGCGGGAAGCTCAGGGTGCGCAACAGGCTGGACTTCACGAACCTGAGGGAATACGAGCTGAGGATAGAGATCGAGCGGGACGGGCGGATAATAAGCGCGAGGACCGCGCGGCTGGACCTGGCGCCCCACGGTTGGGCGGAGGTGGAGCTTTTCGACACGCCGGAAACGTGCGCCCTCGGGGCCCATGTGCGCTGTCGCCTGACGAGGGACGGGGCGGAGTGGGCCGCCACGGAGCACGAGCTTCAGGTCCCGCGCGCCAAAGCAAAGGACGCGGGGGCGCTGGCTGTAACGGAGGACAGGCGCTTTGTCTACGCCCGGGGAGAGGGCTTCAGCTATACGCTTTCGAAGCTGCACGGGTGTCTTGTGAGCGCGGTGACGGACGGGGTCGAGCGGCTGGCCGCACCGACGGTCCTTAGCGTATTCAGGGCCCCCACAGACAACGACAGGAACATAAGATACCACTGGGCGGGGGACGGGAACAGCGAAAATTGGGACAAGGCGTTCACAAAGATATACGCCTGCGAGGTCGGCGGCAACGCCGTCACCTTCCGCGGGTCGCTGGCGGGGGTGTCGCGGTCGCCGTCGATGTATTTTGAGACGCGCTGGGAGTTCTTCACCGACGGCGAGGCGAAGGTGAGCTCGGACTTTGACGTGAAGGAGGACACCTTCTTTTTGCCGAGGCTGGGCTTTGAGTGGACCATCGGCGGCGACGGGACGTTTACCTATTACGGCAAGGGGCCCGGGGAGAATTACTCCGACATGTGCCACTGCGCCCTGACGGGGCTTTATGAGAGCTCCGCGCGGAGGGAATATGTGCCCTATGTCCGGCCGCAGGAGCACGGAAACCACACGGGGGTCCGGAGGCTAACCGTAAACGGACTGACCTTTGATGCGGAGGGGATGGAGGCGTGTGTATCGGAGTACACGCCGGAGGATCTCTACGCCGCGGGCCACACGAATGAGCTTCACAAGGACGGCTTTGTCCATCTGCGCACGGACTACCGGGTGAGCGGACTGGGCTCCAATTCCTGCGGGCCGGAGCTCGCAAAGGAGCACAGGATAGACGAAAAGAGGATGAGCTTTACGTTCACGGTGAGACCGCGGATGGCGGGGGAGTGAGCGGGGGGAATATTGTTGCGGCTGGCGCCGCGGATCCCACCTCATCCCTGCCCTTCCCCGCCCGGGCGGGGAAGGCGAGCCCGCGGGGGAGGTAGGGGCGAGGGAGGAGGGGTTGCGCACGACTACGGCCTCGACCCTTCAGTCGGCTGCGGCCGACAGCTCCCCTTACGAAGGGGAGCCTAAGAGAATGAGGTTGCGCCTTGCGGCGCAGATTTTATTTGCGCCTGCGGGCGGGGGTTGCCCCTCCTCTCTGAGGAGGGGGTAGGGGGAGGAGTCTGGGTACGGACTCCCCTCAGTCACTTCGTGACAGCTCATCTCCGCGCTAAGAGCCGCCCTACGGGCGGTTGCGCTCCGAAACGCGCCTGCGGGCGCAGCCCTCAGAGAGGGGAGCCTTGGCGCCTGCGGGCGGGACGGGGGAGCGGGCGGGTTTGGAACCTGCCCCTACCGGTTATTTGTGTAAATTTTCCAAAATTGACGTAGGGGAGGGTTCTAAACCCTCCCGGTTTTTAATACGCGCCGCAAGGCGCAACCTTTTTTGGGGACGGGGGAATGTGGTTGCGGCTGGCGCCGCTTATCCCACCTCATCCCTGCCCTTCCCCGCCCGGGCGGGGAAGGCGAGCCCGTGGGGAGGGTGGGGCGAGGGAGGAGGGGGTGCGCACGACTACGGCCTCGATCCTTCAGTCGGCTGCGGCCGACAGCTCCCCTTACGAAGGGGAGCCTTGCGCTTGGGGGTGGGGGTGGGAGAAAATATGGGTTGACAAATGGGTGAAATACGCATATAATAACCCAAAATGGCGTTGAGGGGAAGAAGTAGGCGCGGGACGTCACAGAGAGGAGCCGGGGGGTGCGAGGCTCTGGCGGGAAGTGCTGAAAGGTCGTCCCGGAGCCGCGGGGGTGATATGTAGTCCCCGACGGGAGCTCCCGTTACAGGGTATTGAGTGTCCACGCGCGCGTGGAAATTCAGGTGGTACCGCGGATGATCTCTCATTCGCCCTGAGCATTGGCTTGGGGCGAATTTCTTTTTGCCCCGCAATTTGGAAGGAGAGTTGATCGTATGAAAGAGTTACCGAAGGTGTACGACCCAAAATCGGTGGAGAAGCGCGTCTATCAGATGTGGGTGGACGGGGGATATTTCCACGCGGAGAGGGACCGGTCGAAAAAGCCCTTCACAATAGTTATCCCGCCACCCAACGTGACGGGACAGCTACACCTGGGACATGCCTTTGACGAGACGCTTCAGGACGTGCTCATCAGGTATAAGCGCATGATGGGCTACTCGGCGCTGTGGCTCCCGGGCTATGACCACGCGGGCATCGCCACCCAGATAAAGGTGGAGGAGCAGCTGAGGGGCGAGGGGCTGACGCGCTTTGACCTGGGGCGGGAGAAGTTCCTCGACAGGGTCTGGGACTGGAAAAACAAGTACGGCGACAGGATAGTGGAGCAGCTCAAGACACTGGGCTCCTCCTGCGACTGGGAGCGCCAACGCTTCACGATGGACGAGGGGTGCTCGAAGGCCGTAAGGGAGGTGTTCTGCTCCCTATACGAAAAGGGGCTTATCTACAAGGGCAAGAGGATCATAAACTGGTGCCCCCACTGCACCACGGCCCTTTCGGACGCGGAGGTGGAGTACGAGGAGAAGCCGGGCAAGCTCTGGCACATCCGGTATCCGCTCTCTGACGGGTCGGGATACGTGACGGTGGCAACAACGAGGCCAGAGACGATGCTTGGCGACTCGGGCGTCGCGGTGAACCCGGAGGATGAGCGGTACACGGACCTTGTGGGCAAGACGTGCATCCTGCCATTGGTGAACAGGGAGATACCCATCGTGGCCGACGAGTATGTGGACAGGACCTTCGGCACCGGCTGTGTGAAAATGACGCCCTGCCACGACCCCAACGACTTTGAGGTGGGACTGCGCCATGATCTGGAGCAGATACTTGTCATCGACGGCGAGGGCAGGATAATAAACGGCGGGAAGTACAACGGCATGGACCGGTACGAGGCCCGTAAGGCCATTGTGGCGGACCTCGAGGAGCAGGGATATTTAGTCAAGATAGAGGACCACGTACACAACGTGGGCACCTGCTACCGGTGTCACTCCGACGTGGAGCCGCTGGCCTCGGACCAGTGGTTCGTGAAGATGGAGCCGCTGGCGCGGGAAGCCATACGCGTTGTTGAGGACGGGACCATAAAATTCGTCCCCGACCGCTTTGCCAAGACGTATCTTAACTGGATGCACAACGTCCGCGACTGGTGCATCTCCAGGCAGCTGTGGTGGGGCCACCAGATACCGGCCTGGTACTGCAATGACTGCGGCCACATGACGGTGAGCCGCACCGATCCCACCGAGTGCGAACACTGCCACTCAAAGAACATCGAAAGGGACCCGGACGTGCTGGATACCTGGTTCTCTTCCGCTCTCTGGCCATTCTCCACACTTGGCTGGCCGGACAAGACGGAGGATCTTGAGTATTTCTATCCCACGGACGTGCTCGTCACGGGCTATGACATCATATTCTTCTGGGTGGCCAGGATGATCTTCTCGGGTATGGAGCACACGGGCAAGGCGCCCTTCAAGACGGTGCTCATACACGGGCTTATCCGGGACCCCCAGGGCAAGAAGATGTCCAAATCCGCCGGCAACGGCGTGGACCCCATAGAGATGATCGACCGGTACGGCGCGGACGCGCTGAGGTTCAATATCATTACCGGCAACTCCCCCGGAAACGACATGCGGTTTTACACCGAGCGGTGCGAGGCCATGCGCAACTTCGCAAACAAGATATGGAACGCCAGCCGCTTTGTGATGATGAACCTGACGGTGGAGGACGCCGAGCTTCCGGATAAGCTGGAGCTTCCGGACAAGTGGGTGCTGTCAAAGCTCAACGCGCTTATGGGAGAGGTCAACGACAACTTTGACCGCTTTGAGCTGGGGATCGCCGCCCAGAAGATATACGATTTTATCTGGGACACCTTCTGCGACTGGTATATCGAGCTTTCAAAGCCAAGGCTCGCCGAGGGGGACGAGGACGTCCAGCGGGTGCTTTTATACGTGCTGACGGACGTGCTGAAGCTTTTGCACCCCTTCATGCCATTCATCACAGAGGAGATATATCAGGCACTGCCCCACGGAAAGTCGGCCCTTATAATCGAGGATTACCCGGTCTATGACGAAAAGCTCAGCTTCCCTGAGGAGGAGGCGGATCTTGAGAAGGTCATGGACGCCGTAAGCGCCATAAGGTCAAAGCGGAGCGCCATGAACGTGCCGCCGAGCAGGAGATCGAAGGTCATAATCTCCACCGCCACACCGGAGCACTTCAGGGCGGGCGCGCCGTATATCATGCGCCTGGCCTCGGCCAGTGAGGTGGAGGTCACCGCCGAAAGTCAGGACGAGGAGCGGGAGGGCATGGTAACCGTGGTCACCCACTCAGCCCGTGTGTTCCTGCCGCTCAGGGAGCTTGTGGACCTTGATGCGGAACGGGAGAGGATAGAGAAGGAGCTCAAGAAGAACAGGGGCTTTTTGGAGGGGCAGATGAAGAAGCTCTCAAACGAGGCATTCATCTCCAGAGCGCCGGAGAACGTGGTCCGGACAGAGAGGGAGAAGGCGGAAAAGCTCCGCTCGCTCATAGAAAATCTGGAAAAATCCCTTGAAGCCCTGAAATAAGTCCCCGGTTTGACAAAAAATTTATCGGACAGGCTTTAAAATATCCGTGTACTTGAGGGTACACGGATATTTTTTTGTGTAAGAAAGGCGACGACATGAAGCTTACATCCACACAAAACGGAGGGCGGCTGGAGCTGAGGCTGTCAGGGGAGCTGGATCACCACGAGGCCAGGCAGCTCTTAGACCAGATGGAGGAGCGCATCGAGGAGGCGCTTCCGAGGGACTGCGTGCTGGACCTCAGAGAGCTGCGCTTCATGGACTCATCGGGTATCGCGGTGATCCTGAGGGCGTATAAGCGGATGAACGCGCTGGGGGGACGGCTGTTCGTGGAGAACGTCCAGAGCCAGCCGCTAAGGGTGCTGGACGCCTCGGGGATAGACAGGATGATAGAAATAACCCCGGACAGCGCCGCCGCGGAGGCGGAGTATCCGGGGAAAATCAGCGGGGAGGCGCACAAATGAAGGAATTGAACAGTATGCGGCTGGAATTTCCGTCGAGGTCCACCAATGAGGGCTTCGCGCGGGCGGCGGTGGCGGCCTTTGCCTCACAGCTCGATATGACCATGACGGAGCTGGGGGACGTAAAGACGGCGGTATCGGAGGCGGTGACGAACTGCATCGTACACGCCTATCCCGACTCGATAGGCGTCATACATATGCGGGTGAGGATCATTGACGAGGAGACGCTGGAGATACAGGTGAAGGACAAGGGCCGGGGCATCCAGGACGTGGAGCGGGCCAGAGAGCCGCTGTTCACCACGGGCGGGGAGGACCGGAGCGGCATGGGCTTTACTATCATGGAGAGCTTCATGGACACATTGAAGGTCCGCTCGACAGTGGGCTCCGGCACAACGGTGACCATGCGGAAAAAGATAGAAAAACGCCGGACCTTCAGATGACCGGGGGCCTTCTGGAGGCGGCCAGGGCCGGGGACGACGGGGCCATGGAGCAGATGGTACGGGAAAATTCCGGGCTCATCTGGAGCGTGGCGCGGCGGTTCTTCGGCCGGGGCGTGGAGGCGGATGACCTGTATCAGCTGGGATGCGTGGGCTTCATCAAGGCCGTCCGAGGCTACGACGAGGGCTTCGGCACCAGGTTCTCCACCTACGCGGTGCCGAAGATCTCCGGGGAGATAAGGCGGTTTTTGCGGGACGACGGGGCGATCAAGGTGAGCCGCGGCATGAAGGAGAGGGCGCAGAGCGTCCGCGTGGCGAGGCTCCAGCTGGAACAGTCCCTTGGGAGGGAGCCGACGGTCTCGGAGATCGCCGCCAGGACGGGGCTCACGCCGGAGGACATCGCCGCCTGCGAGCTGGCCACCGCGCCCTCAGAGTCGCTCCAGAGGGAGACCGGCGAGGAGGGATTTACCCTGGAGCAGATGCTCGGTGACGACGGCCAGGAGGAGCGGGTCCTGGAGCGGGTGGCGCTGAGGGAGGCGATAGGGAAGCTCCAGCCAAGGGAGCGCACGGTGATAGTCCTCAGATATTACCGCGGCATGACGCAGTCGGACGCCGCGAGAGTCCTGGGCGTATCACAGGTGCAGGTCTCGCGCCTTGAAAAACGGGCTATGGAGGAGCTGAGATCGTATCTTGGATGACGAGTGAGGCGGGAGGGGGTGCAGGGGCGAGCGTGGAGGATCTGGCGGGGTGATTTTGATGAGGCGGGAGGGGGTAAGACCCTCCCGTTTTTGGTTAGGGGGGGAGAGGCATTTATTGGGGTGCTTCCGGAGCTGGAAGTCTCACACCTCACCCCTGCCCCTCCCCACGCTCGGGTGGGGAGGGCGAGAGAGGTGCGGCCCGGAGGGCCGCTGATTTTTCGCCTGCGGGCGGGAACCCCTCAGTCTCGCTGCGCTCGACAGCTCCCCATTGAAACGGGGAGCCTTTTTTGCCTGGGGGCGGGATGGGGGGTGGGGGGAAATAAAAATTGGGGTTGGGGAGGGGAATTTGTGTTGCTTATGGGGGGAGAATGTGATAAAATAAAGGATGTACCGATCTTGATACCTTTTTTATGGAGGTTTGGAAATGAACATCACAAAGGATATAAAATACATCGGTGTGAACGACCACAAGGTGGACCTTTTTGAGGGGCAGTATGTGGTGCCCAACGGCATGGCGTACAACTCCTACGTCATCCTTGACGACAAGGTGGCGGTCATGGACACGGTGGACAGGAATTTCACCCATGAATGGCTGGACAACCTCTCTGAGGCGCTGGAAGGAAGGGCGCCGGACTATCTTATAGTACAGCACATGGAGCCGGACCACTCAGCAAACATCATGGGCTTTATGAAGGCCTATCCCAAGGCGACGGTGGTGTCCTCGCAGAAGGCGTTCAACATGATGAAGAATTTCTTCGGAACGGAGTTCGAGGACCGGAGGATCGTTGTGGGGGAGGGGGACACCCTGACGCTCGGGCGGCACACGCTGACCTTCGTTACGGCGCCTATGGTACACTGGCCGGAGGTCATAGTGACCTACGATAGCCTGGACAAGGTGCTTTTCTCCGCCGACGGCTTTGGCAAATTTGGCGCTCTGGACGTCCAGGAGGACTGGGCATGTGAGGCGCGGCGCTATTACATCGGCATCGTGGGCAAATACGGCGCTCAGGTACAGGCGCTTTTGAAGAAGGCCGCGGGGCTGGATATTCAGATCATCTGCCCCCTCCATGGGCCGGTGCTGACGGAGAATTTGGGGTACTATCTGAACCTCTACGACATCTGGTCCAGCTACGGCGTGGAGAGCGAGGGCGTCGTCATCGCGTACACCTCGGTCTACGGGCACACCAAAAAGGCCGTGGAGCTTCTGGCGGAAAAGCTCAAGCAGCGGGGCTGTCCAAAGGTGGTGGTAACGGACCTTGCCAGGAGCGACATGGCTGAGGCGGTGGAGGACGCGTTCCGCTACGGGAAGCTGGTCCTCGCGACCACCACATATAACGCGGAGATATTCCCCTTCATGCGGGAGTTCATAAACCACCTGACGGAGAGGGGCTTTAAAAACCGCACCGTGGGACTTATGGAAAACGGCTCCTGGGCGCCTATGGCCGCAAAGGTTATGAAGGGCATGATGGAGGGGTGCAAGAACATCACCTGGACGGACACCACGGTGCGCATAACCTCGGCCCTCAACGACGAAAGCCGCGGGCAGGTGGAGGCCCTGGCGGAGGAGCTCACCCGGGACTATGTGGCCCGCAACGGCGAGACGGCGAATAAAAACGACCTGACGGCCCTTTTCAAGATAGGCTACGGGCTATATGTGGTGACATCAAATGACGGAAAGCGGGACAACGGCCTTATCGTCAACACCGTAACACAGGTGACAAGTACGCCCAACCGGGTGGCCGTGTGCATAAACAAGGACAACTACTCCCACCACATCATCAAGCAGACGGGGAAGATGAACGTAAACTGCCTGTCTGTCGAGGCGCCCTTCTCGGTCTTTGAGTCCTTCGGCTTCCGAAGCGGCCGCAACGTGGACAAGTTCGAGGGCACCGAGGTGCTGAGGAGCGACAACGGCCTTGTGTTCCTGCCCAGGTACATAAACTCATTCATGTCGCTGAAGGTGGAGCAGTACATCGACATGGACACCCACGGCATGTTCGTCTGCTCCGTAACCGAGGCCAGGGTCATATCGGATAAGGAGACCATGACATACACCTACTATCAGAACAACGTAAAGCCCAAGCCCAAGACCGAGGGCAAGAAGGGCTGGGTCTGCAAGGTGTGCGGATATGTATATGAGGGCGAGGAGCTCCCCGAGGACTTTGTTTGCCCGCTGTGCAAGCACGGCGCGGCGGACTTCGAGCCCATAAAGTAAGTCAAAAATCTGAAAGGAGATAAATCATATGAAATACGTTTGCTCTGTCTGCGGCTGGGAATATGACGAGGCTGTCGGCGACCCCGACAACGGCATCGCCCCCGGCACCAAGTTCGAGGACCTTCCCGAGGATTTCGTTTGCCCCGTCTGCGGCGTGGGCAAGGACAGCTTCGAAGAGGCCGAGTAAAGGATGTCCCTCCCGTCTTACGAAGGCGGGAGGGTTTTTTGCGGTTTTCGGGGGCTTTCACTTGACTTTTTCCGGGGCGGATATATATTATATTTGTTAAACAAGACTTACTGATAAGAGGGCATATTTATGACCATTAAGGACCTGAAAACAGGCGAGAGCGGGCGCGTCACCGCGGTGGGCGGTGAGGGCGCGCTGAGGCAGCACTTTCTTGATATGGGCGTCACGCCGGGGGCGGAGGTCACGGTGGTGAAATTCGCGCCCATGGGCGACCCGGTGGAGGTGAGCATACACGGCTATGAGCTGACCTTAAGGCTTGACGACGCGGCGCAGATAGAAATAGAGCCCGTGGAGCTCACCGCCGCGGAGCCGGTAAAGCAGGGGAAAAAGCGAAAGGTGGACCACCCGTATTTCGGCGAGCCCGGCGTACACCACGAGAAGGCCACGGAGAAGCCGCTCCCGGAGGGGCATGTGCTGACCTTCGCCCTGGTGGGCAACCAAAACTGCGGCAAGACCACGCTTTTTAACAGGCTGACGGGGGCAAATCAGCACGTGGGAAACTTCCCGGGCGTCACGGTGGACAGGAAGGACGGGGCGATACTGGGCCATCCGGACACGAAGATAACGGATCTTCCGGGCATCTACTCCATGTCGCCATACTCAAGCGAGGAGATAGTCAGCCGGCGGTTCGTGCTGGACGAGCGGCCCGACGCCATAATAAACATCGTGGACGCCACCAATATCGAGAGAAATCTGTACCTGACCATGCAGCTACTTGAGATGGACCGGCCAATGGTGGTGGCCCTCAACATGATGGATGAGCTCACGGGCAACGGGGGCTCCATCGACGTGAACGCCATGGAGGCGCGGCTGGGAGTGCCGGTGGTGCCTATCTCGGCGGCGAAAAATCAGGGTATAGAGGAGCTTATATCCCACGCGGTCCATGTGGCGAAATATCAGGAAAAGCCGGTGAAGGTGGACTTCTGCGCCAAGGACGACGCGGGGGGAGCGGTCCACCGGTGCCTTCACGCGGTGGTGCACCTCATCGAGGACCACGCGGAGAAGTCGGGCATACCCGCGCGCTTCGCCGCGGCAAAGGCCATCGAGGGGGACGAGCGGGTCATAGACAGGCTGGAGCTTGACGAAAACGAGAAGGAGCTTTTGGAGCACATAACGGTCCAGATGGAGACGGAGCGGGGCTTAGACAGGAGCGCCGCCATAGCGGACATGCGCTTCAGATTTATAGGCGACGTGTGCCGGGAGTGCGTAAAAAAGCCGAGGGAGAGCCGGGAGCACATAAGGAGCGAGAAGCTGGATAAAATACTCACGGGAAAATATACGGCGATCCCTGTTTTCGTGGCCATAATGGGGCTGGTATTTTACCTGACGTTCAACGTAATCGGCGCGTGGCTCCAGGAGCTCATGGAGCTGGGGATAGGGGCCCTTACGGAGATAGTTGACAACGCCATGACCTCCGCCGGGGTCAACGAGGTCCTGCACGATCTTGTGGTCAACGGCATTTTCGAGGGTGTGGGCTCGGTTTTGAGCTTTATGCCCATAGTCGTTGTGATGTTCTTCTTCCTATCGCTTTTGGAGGACTCGGGGTACATAGCCAGGGTGGCGTTCTTCATGGATAAGCTCCTGCGGAAAATCGGCCTTTCGGGCCGGAGCATCGTTCCGATGCTCATAGGCTTTGGCTGTACGGTGCCGGCGGTGATGGCCACAAGGACACTGCCAAGCGAGCGGGACAGGAGGATGACCATACTCCTGACGCCATTTATGAGCTGTACGGCGAAGCTGCCGATATACGCCTTTTTCGTCAGCGCATTTTTCCCGGGGAAGGGCGGGCTGGTTATGACGTCGATATACGTCCTGGGCATCGCGGTGGGGATACTTATAGCGTTCCTCTATAAAAAGACCCTTTTCCGGGGCGAGGCGGTGCCCTTCGTCATGGAGCTTCCGAACTACCGTATGCCAAGCGCACGGAGCACACTTCAGCTCATGTGGGAGAAGGCGAAGGATTTTTTACAAAAGGCATTCTCCGTTATACTCATAGCCACGGTGGTGGTGTGGTTTTTGCAGAGCTTCGATCTGCACTTTAACCTGGTCACCGACTCTGAGCAGAGCATAATGGCGAAGATCGCCGGGGCTATCGCGCCGCTCTTCAAGCCGCTGGGGCTCGGGGACTGGAGGATATGCACCTCGCTCATAAGCGGCTTTATGGCAAAGGAGAGCGTGGTGTCGGTGCTGGAGGTCCTGTTCGCCACCGAGGGGGGACTGGCCGCGGTGATGGATACAGTCTCGGCCGGGGCGCTTTTGGTGTTCAGCCTCCTCTACACCCCATGCGTGGCGGCCATAGCCTCCGTAAAGCGGGAGCTGGGAGGGCGCTGGGCCGCGGGAGTGGTGGTCTGGCAGTGCGTTTTAGCGTGGCTGGTGGCGCTTATAGTCCGGGGGATACTTATATTAATTCTTTGAGGCGAAACGGATGAAACCGGTTGACATAATTATTATCCTGTGCGTGATCGCCGTGCTGGGGCTGGCGGTGTGGCTGAACGGCAGGAGAAAGAAAACGAGCTCCTGCTGTGGGGACTGCTCAAAATGCGCCAAGGCAAACGCCGTGGCGGACAGGAAGAGGACCAATTACCCATTTGAAATAAGGGCGGAGGTAACGGGGATGACGTGTCAAAACTGCGCCGTCACCGTGGAGAACGCCTTAAACGCCCTTGAGGGCGTCTGGACCGTGGTGAGGATCGACACTAAGACCGCGCGGATACTCAGCAAAACGAGGCCGGACGAGGAGAAAATACGACGGGCAATACACGACGCGGGATACGGCGTGGGGAGATTTGAGGTCGTGGAGGCTGAATGAAGGTAACGAAAATGACGTTTTATCAAAAATATAAAAAGCTTGGCGTCTCTCTGGCCTCCGCCGGATTTATTGAGGGCGGGGAGAGTGAGCCCTACTTCTGCACCCCGAAGGGGGCCAAGATAATAGGCCGGGCCGGGGTGGACGGGATACACTACTGCTTTGTCCGGGGATTTGGGGAGACGGTTTTCGCGGTGAGCCCCATGGCCGGGCGGGAGGGCTACGTGCGGCCCATCGCCGGGAGCTTTGAGGATATGCTGAGGCTCCTTGTGGCCTCCGGGAACATGGCGGCCCTTGACCAGGCGTGGATGTTCGATAAGGAGCAGTTTGAGGAATTTGTACGGGATAACCCTCCGGACGAGGCCTCGCGGGCGGTATTTGAGGTATTAAAGGACAAGCTCGGCATCACGCCCATGCCGGAGCCCCTTGAATACATATTCAGGCTCCAGTGGGACTTCGACATGAGTGCCCTCAGGTTTTCGAAGGAGTATTACGAGGCGATGGAGGCCGAGCCGGTAAGACGTGAGTGGAAGGTCACCCTTGACGGCGGATTTTCCGCTGTGCGCGGCAAAGCGGGCCGGGAGATAAGGCTCGACAGGCGGTTTGACTGGGGCGGCGGGACATTTTTCGTGCCGGCGGCCTATGTGTGCTCCGAGGGAATAGTTGTGGATATCTGCGATAAGATAGACGCGGGGGCGCTGCGGGCTTTTTTTGAAAAATTCAAGGCTTCCGGCGGACAGGTAGACCACCGGGAGAATCCGCTGGCCGTGGATTTTCGAGGTGAACTTACGGTCGACGGGGCGACGCTCCGCCAAAAGAGCGGCGTCGGCGCGGGCTGGGTGCCGGAGGGCATTTTTGACCCGGAGTACGCCGAGGAGAATCCCACGGCTAAATTTATTTTGGAGCACTACGGCCTTGAGCTTGACTGCCCCTGGTCTATCTGGCGTATGTCCTTCAAATGGCCGGAGGGCGGGAAGAGAGAGGTGAGGGACATGAAGCTCCGCCTTTCTCAGGAGAGGAGCGAGCTTTCGGGCGGCACCTTCGACACCCCGGAGGCGGGGGAGAGTGTGAACCTTCAAAATCCCCGCACTATGGAGGAGGTCACGCTGACCGTGGTGGAGGCGTCGGAGGAGACACTGGACCCCAAAACCTTCCGGGATAAGGATATGGAGTGGCCGACGCATACGACCACGCTTCGGTACGTGCTGACCCCGGAGCTTTCGCGGGAGAGCTATTCCCTGCGGGACGCCATGGAGGGGGACAGCCCGAGGCGGAAGGACGGCAAAAGCTCCAGTATGGCGGTGTTTGCCATGACGAGAGTTCCGGGAGAGAGCGAGACGTGGGAGGGAAAACGGATATGCGTGGCCGGCTCCCGGCTGAGGTTTGAGAAAACGCCCGTGCGCTGGGAATTTATATTTCTGGAAAAGCTTGTGGAGGACATGGAGGTGACGCTTCTTTGACCGTGAAGGAGAGGGTCCTGGCCTACGCCAAGAGGACCTACGGCACCGTCCCCGACCGGCCCTTCGCCACGGCGCCCACCTACGGGGTCTTAAGACATGAGGGCAGTAAAAAATGGTATGCCCTTTTTATGGACATACCGGCAAATAAGCTGGGCCTCCCGGGGGAGAAGAAGGTTGACATAATAAATCTCAAGTGCGACCCCATTCTGGCCGGCTCTCTGCGGGACGGGATGGGGATATTCCCGGGCTACCACTTAAATCACGCAAGCTGGATAACGGTGCTCCTTGACGGGACGGTGGATTTTTGCGACATATGCGCCCTGGTGGATATAAGCTACACACTCACCGGCGGGAGGTCCGGAAAAATTCGCGACTGGCTCATACCCGCAAACCCCGCCTACTACGACCTTGAAAAGGCTCTGAGGCAGGACATGGACCGGCCCTTTATCTGGAAGCAGAGCAGTAATATATCCGTGGGCGACCGGGTCTACATATATATGGCCGCGCCGGAGCGGAGAATAAGATATAAGTGCGAGGCTATTGAGGTCAACATCCCCCACGCTTACGAGGACGGGAACGTGACCATGAAGAGGGTCATGCGTTTAAAGCTCCTTCGCCGGTACGACAGCCATGAGATCGGCGTGGATATGCTCCGTGACCACGGCGTTTACGCGGTGCGGGGACCAAGAAGCATGCCGCGAAGCTTAATCGAGGAGATAGAACAGGTATACGGAAAATAGAATTAACCGGACGGCATAAAAACCGTCCGGGATTTTTATCAAAAACTCAAATCGAGCATTTTTTCCGGCGGCATGTACGTCGGAAAAAATACCTTTTGTCGCTCAAGTGTGCCCCAACGGGGCGCGCGCAGGGCGACAGCAGGGAAATTGCGCGTGAATTTCGCAAAATTCACGCGCAGTTTCCCGCACGTTCCCCCCTTGTCGAAAAAGGCCGCAGGCCTTTTTCGACAGGCTGACCCAGCATGTAGGCAAGGCCGGTGAACAAAAAGCCCATGAGATACCCGCCTGTGGCCCCGAAGAGCGCCCCGGGACCGCCGCCGAAATTGGAAAATACCGGCGCGCCCACGGCTCCTAAGAGGAGATAGGCCGCCACCGACGATGTGCCTCGTTTGGGGCCTAAAGACAAAAGCACCGTGAATACCCCGAAGGTCTGCATGGTGAAGGGCACGGCGGCGGGTACGCTTATCCAGGAGCACACTGCCATAAGTGCCGCGCCGAGGGCGATATATATGAGATCAACTGTTCTGACTTTTCTTGTACCTGTCATAATGTTCTCCAAAATATGAATTAATAAGAGATTTCAGTGTTTTACGGCGTCGGAGGGGAGTTTGGGATAAGGGGGCGGCAGGGAAGGGGGAGGGTGGTATCATTGGTGGGGCCAAGGGAGAGGAGATAGTCGTAGTCGTAATCGGATATTTGGCCGGAGTTGTAGGCGCGGTAGTTAAAGTCGGCGATGCGGGCGTCGATGTTCACGTAGTTGAAGATCACAAGCCCCGCGAGGGCGAGGGCGAAGAGGGAGGGGAATATCTTGGCCTCCGGCTTCGATGTTTTGAACACGGCGGCGACGAGGGCCAGCGTAAGCCAGGCCATTATGAGGAGCGTCCCGGCCCGCAGAAGGCTCATGCCGTAGACGCCGA
Organism: uncultured Oscillospiraceae bacterium; assembly: GCA_947631395.1. Taxonomy (GTDB): domain Bacteria; phylum Bacillota; class Clostridia; order Oscillospirales; family Oscillospiraceae; genus RUG626. The sequence goes on along the minus strand of CANRLF010000022.1, from coordinate 7,521 downwards.
TGTAGAGGCACATGCGGGTGAGGGCCGAGGCGAGGATGAGGCCCGTGAGCGCGATGAGGATATATACGAGCACGCGCAGAAGGCGGCTTCGCTTGCCGGTCCCCGCGCAGATGAAGGCGGCGGTGAGGTTTATGGCAGATACCGCCACGAGCTGAAAAAAGCCGCTCCGGGCGTACTGGGCGTAGCCGCCGTTTAAAACGGCTGTCTCGGCCCCGCCGAAGAGAAAGACTATCTGTATCACGGCGAATACGGCGTAGATAACATCGAGGACAGAGACTCCGGCGACGAAGGCGAGGGTTGGCAGGGGGGCTACGTCGGCCTTCACGCTCTCTCCGGGCTTTACGGGCCGTGAAAGGGAGTAGAGGAAGGAGAAGAGCATGAGGGCGAAAATAAGCACCCGCAAAAGAAGCCACAGGTTGTCCGCGTGGGTGAGGGCGTCCATGATAGCGTCACCGGCGGAACCCAGGACGGATCTGAATATCTCGTCGGCGGAGCTTAAAAGGGAGAGTATGACCATCAGCACCGGGAGGAGCACCACGAGGGTCAGAACAACGACCCAGAGGCCGTTGAAGCTTTTGCCCCGCCGGCGAAGGGAGCGGAAGGGCACCGGGATGTGGCGGAAGAGGTTGGGGATGAAGAGCCTGAAGGTCTCGGGTATCACACCGGCGGACATGGCGGGAAAGTTCCTGCCGGCAAGGGCCAGGGCCGCGGCGGGGGTTAGGAACGAAAGGGCCATAAGGTCCAGCATCCTGAGCGAGGTGTCAGGGAATATGGCGGGGGCCAGGGCGAGGAGGACGGTTGAGACCGTGAGGAAAACGCCGTCCTTCGTGGGCCGGAGCTTACCGCGAAGGCACACCGCCTCCGCGCCAAGGGCCGCCAGCACGAAGGCGGTGGTGCCCCAGGCGGGGACGCAGAGGAGATTTTTAAAGGAGAACACGTAAAACCACAAAGACGACAGGGCGAGGGCCAGTATGAGAGCGGGAATGTCGCTTTTTTCGAGTCTCGGCGCCTCGGGGGCCTTTTCGGCCTGAGTGAGCTTTTCTTCCTTTTCGTCCATTTTAACTCTCCTCTACCCACTCCAGGATGTCACCGGGCTGGCAGTTGAGGGCCCGGCAGAGGGCGTCAAGGGTGGAGAAGCGCACGGCCTTGGCCTTGCCGGTCTTGAGGATGGACAGGTTGGCGATAGTTATGTCAACCGCCTGGGCCAGCTCCGTCAGGGTCATCTTGCGCTTCGCGAGCATCACGTCCAAATTCACGGTTATCATGGCGTCACCTCATATTGTCAGGTCGCTGTCGGTCTTGAGGTCAGCGGCCTTCTTTGTCAGGTGGCTCAGGGCCGCCGCGCAGACGGTGACAGCCGCGCCGCAAAGGACGACGGATACGAAAACCAGTACTATTGAGGGGTGCCTGGCGCCGAGGGCGAAGAGCAGTACGGCCAGGACGGCGTAGATAAACGTGTCCGTCAGGGCAAGGCGGCTTATGATGCGAAGGCGGCGGGCGTTCTCGGCGCAAAAGCTGTTGTTCTTGCCGATCTGGGTAAATATGGCGAAGGCCAGCCACAGGGCGGCAAAGCAGGGCACGGCGGACAGGGCGACGACGGCCGGGAAGGCGCACCCGCCCAGCGCCGAGGCCAGAAGCTCGCTCATGCCCCGGTCAAGGCAGAATAACTCCACCTCATGTGTCAGCGGCGGCAGGAAGAATATCAGCGCCGCCGCCAAAAATACCGCCAGCAGAGCGACGACCGCCCGAAGAAGTAGGGATAATTCCTTTTGTCCCATATTTTTCAGCTCCTTTCACCGTGATAATAACACATCGAATAGCGAATGTCAATAAAAATTTATTGAAAAACAATAAATATGTAAAATCCGTCAAAATATAATAAATTTGCGGATTTTTTCATCAATCGTTGTTGCTAATTGGCGGCGGTTCTGGTATAATATACAAAACTGGGCATTTGGGCCCACCGAAAAAAGGGCAAAATGAATTAAAATAACATTAAGGAGGAAACAGCATGGGTAAGAACGTCATGGTAGGTCAGTCCGGCGGTCCCACTTCGGTCATAAACTCCTCGCTCGCGGGCGTGTACGAGGCCTCCCGCGCAAGGGGAGCCGAGCACGTCTACGGTATGCTCCACGGCGTAGAGGGACTTTTGAAGGGCAAGTATGTGGATCTCTCCGAGAAATTCAAGACGGGCCTTGAGATAGAACTCCTCAAGCGCACTCCATCCAGCTATCTGGGCTCATGCCGCTATAAGCTCCCCGACTGGCGTGAGGATGAGGAGCCGTACAAGAAGCTTATGGCGCTCCTTGAGGAGCTGGATGTGGGATACCTCATGTACATCGGCGGAAACGACTCCATGGACACCATAGGGAAGCTGGCCGATTACGGTGAGCACGTTTGCTCCGACATACGCTTCATGGGCGTACCCAAGACCATCGACAACGACCTTATGATCACCGACCACACCCCGGGCTACGGCAGCGCGGCCAAGTACATATCGGTCGTTATGAAGGAGATCATCCGCGACGCCACGGTGTACGGTTCAAAGTACGTGACCATAGTTGAGATAATGGGACGTAACGCCGGATGGCTCACCGCCGCCGCCGCCCTGGCGAGAGGCGAGGACTGCGAGGGCGTGGACATGATATGCCTTCCCGAGGTGCCTTTCCATGTTGACCGCTTTGTGGAGAAGGTCCGCAAGATGCAAGAGACGAAGCCCAGCATCGTCATCGCCGTTTCCGAGGGCGTGAAGATGGAGGACGGCAGGTACGTCTGCGAGCTCTCCGATGACCCCAGGCGCGTGGACGCCTTCGGCCACAAGAACCTGACCGGTACGGCGAGGTACCTGGCGGGCGTTGTGGAGCGCAACCTTGACACAAAGACCCGTTCCATAGAGCTTTCCACGCTACAACGCTGCGCGTCGCACCTCACAAGCCGCACGGACATCACCGAGGCCTATCAGGTGGGCGGAGCCGCGGCACAGGCGGCCTTCCAGGGCCACACCGGCGAGATGGTGGCGCTCCGCAGGGTGTCGAACAAGCCCTATCAGTGCATCACCGAGCTCCATCCCATATCCGAGGTGGCGAACCTTGAAAAGAAGGTCCCCTTAGAGTGGGTGAACGATACCTACACCGACATGCTCCCGGCGTTTTTGAATTACGCCCGTCCCCTCATCCAGGCGGAGCTCACGCCCATATATATCGAGGGCCAGCCGTATCACATCTATTGCCCGGAGGCATAAAATTTCATTTATTCGCGATAACATTTGGGGCCGCCGGTGGGCGGCCCCGTTAAATTTTTAAAATAAAGTCAACACATGGGATTTTTAAAACGTCTATAAGGTGAGAGCTCTCGAAAGACAGATGAAGGACGGTGATAATACGCCGGAGCTTTATGAAAAATACTGGAGCTGGCTTGCCGGGTTTGCCGAGAGGCTCACCGGGGAGAGACAGGCGGCGGAGGACATCGCCCAGGAGACCTTTTTACGGGCAATGGTGAACATAAACGTGCTTGCGCCATTGGACGATCGGGGCAGGCGAGCGTGGCTCAAAAAGACGGCCAGGAACATGTTCATTGATCAGCGCCGTAGAGCGAGGACAACGGACGTGGAGATACCGGAGAAGCCCTTCGAGGAGGACTTTGACCGGGGAGCGGTGCTTACAGAGATAGGAAAGCTGCCGGATACGGAGCGGGAGCTATTTTATCTTCGGTATTTCGCCGGGTTCGATTCCAAGGAGCTGGGGCGCATGTTCGGTCTTGAGCCATCAACCGTGAGGTCGCGCTTAAGGTCCGCAAGGGCCCGGATCAAAAGGAATTATTTTAAGGAGTGATATAAAATGGAAGGAAAAAAGCTTAAAATAAACTGCGGTACCTGTGACGCCACCGGTGTCACCGAGGAGGCGCTGGCTGGTTACGGCGAGGTACGGGTGAACTGCGGCTCCATGCTGGTGACGCCCGAGGCAAACCGTGTACTGCTGAGCCACGGGGTGAGGTTCAACACGGGCTCGGTGATAAGTGTGCCTGACGGGGCACGGGTGGTGTCCAAGACGGGGAGTTTCACATTGGAGGCCGGGGATATGCCGAGCGAACCCACGGTGCTCATCGTGACGGGCAACCTCGCCGTGAAGGAGGGCGCCGGGGAGGCGCTGGACGCATACGCCGCCGTACACGTGATCGGCCGCGTCACCTGCCCCCGGTCCCTGGCCAACAGGGTCCATGTGACGGGCGCCGAGACGGTCTACCCCGACGGCTATGTCCTGGTGGAGGACGACGTAAAGCTCAATAAGCTATCCGGCCTCCGCTGGGCTGGGAAGAAGGTTTTCACCAGCGACGCGGTGATCATCGACGAGGGCGCGGACCTGGACGCTTTGATAAAGTCCGGCGCGGTCTTTGCCTGCGAAAAGGCAGTCGTGCCCGAAAAGCTCATTGAGAAGGCCATGCCGCTTTTAGAGCTTTCAAGTGACGCCGAGCTTATAGTTCTCCCCGAGGGCGCGGTCTACGTGGACGGGAGCCGGACGCTGACAAGGGCCCTTATCAGAAAGGGAAAAAGGCTCTGGGTCGACGGGGGGCTAGCGGTGACGAGGCGGGAGGCGGAGCTTCTATCGGAGCTTGAGTACCTCCACGTGGCGGGAAGGGCGATAATACCCGAGGAGCTGGAGGAGAGCTTTTTGAAGCTGTCGCCTGAGTGCGAGGATGTTTTCACCTACCGCGGGGAGCTTGTATATAAGCAGGACGAGGTCAAGGTAAATAAGCCCTTTTTGTCGAGATACGGCTTTGTGACGGTGATGGACTGCGACGCGGTGGAGCTGGACGGTAAGCTGACGGACGGGGAGATAAGGGCGGGCCTTGCCATACATCACTGCGACGCGGTGATATGCAGCGACGACCAGATCGAGGCCGCCCGGGCCGTCTGCGAGGACGTGGACTACATCGGCGACGGCGAGAACGGGCCTGAGGAGGACGAGGACCCGGAGGAGGTCAGCATAAACTGCGGGATGTATAAATTCTAATTAGATCTTTTTCGACAAGGGGGACGTGCTTAAATTTACTCGCGTCCGCGAACGCGAAATTTGAGGTGCTTTTTGGGGCCGCCGGTGGGCGGCCCCGTTTTTTAGTCTGTCGCGCGGTCGGCGGGGAGATCTTCGGAGGACCAGAGGCGTTTTTGGGTCCAGGGGGTGTCGGGGGAGGACCAGAAGGGGTGGGACCCGGGGAGGCCGAGGGGGAGGAAGACGGTCTCGGCAAGGTAGAGGCTCCCGACGCTTATGTATCCCTCGGCCAGGGACGGCTGGACGCCGGCGACGCCGGGGAGGAGGAAGCCGTCGCTGTCATAGGAGTCGGCGGTGAGGGAGCGGCCTATGGCGGCGGTCAGGGCGCATCTGACCTGGGCCGGTGAGACGCCGTCGGGCAGGAGGCCCTGAAGGGCCGCCTGGGCCAGGAGCTGGAAGGCGCCGCACCTGTATGTCACGGACCGGCCCACCACGGGCCAGGAGCCGTCAGGGGCGATGAGGCGCTCGAGTATGGCGGCGGCACGGGAGGCCCGGGCGCGCTCCTTTTCCAGAAGCTCCGACCAGCGGGGCTCCTCCGAGAACACCGGGAGGATGTCGAGCAGCATGGGGTGGATGACGAAGCTGTTGTAGAAATCCAGGTGGAACATGTCGCCGTCGGAGTAGAGGCTGTCGCCGACGTACCAGCCGGTGAAGCTCGTCAGGGCGTCCTCCACCGGGGAGATGATGTGGTCCTCGCCGACGAGCTTCAAAAGGGCCTCTATCATGGCGGAGAAGAGCAGCCAGTTGGAGCGGTAGGGCGTAAAGCGCCTGGTGGCCCGGAGGGCCGCCACGATGTTACGCCGGACGCGCTCATCAAGGCCGAAATACAGCTCCTCCGGGGCCCTCATTATGCCGTGGGCCAGGAACGCCGCGTCCACCAGCGCCTGGCCGTAGCCGGTAGTGAAGTTCATGTAGTCGGGACTTGAGGGATCCGTGGCCATGTCCATGCACACGCGGACGAGATCGAGATATTTGTCACGAAGCTCGCCCTCCTCCCCGTCCGGGCGTAGCCGGAGCCAGGGGGCGATGCCGGCCAGCGTCCTGCCGAAGGCCTCGAGATGGGCAAACTCCGCCCGGTCGGGGTGGAAGGCCATGGGAAGGCACCGGTGGAGGTGTCCGTTGGCAAGGGCGGTGAGCACCGGGTCCGCGGTACGGAGCATCGTGTCGAGCCAGAGCTTTCTCGTCACCAAAGGAAGGTCCCCTTTCCGCACAGCTTCAGTATGGCCTCGGCGAGGAAGTAGTCACCGTAGATTATATTGTAGTTGTGGCGGCTGTCGCGGTAGGCCGCCGTGCAGTGGGTGAGGATGCCGTCGCGGTCGGAGCGGAAGTCGCACCGGTTCTCCGCAAGGGCCAGCAGGAGCCGCAAGGCGATGTGGCGGTAGCGGGTCTCGCCGGTGAGCCTCTCGAGCTCCAGGAGCCCGCAGGCGGCGCAGGCGGCGGCGGAGTCGTCCTCCCAGTCGAGCTCCGGCGGCTGGTCGAAGTCCACGGGTACGAGGCCGGAGGCGGGGAGATTTGATATGAAGTAGTCGGCGACACGCCGGGCCCCGGAGAGAAATTCGGCGTCGCCGGTGTGGATGAAGGACAGGGTGAAGCCGTAAATGGCCCAGCTCTGGCCCCTTGTCCAGGAGGAGCCGGGGGCCATGCCCTGGCCGCCGGGGGTATCGAGGACACGGCCTGTCCCGGGGTCAAATACGACTATGTGGTTCACCGAGCCGTTGGGCCTTAAAAAGCACCGGAGGGCCGTTTTGGCGTGGGCCGTGGCGACGGCCCTGAAGCGTATATCGCTGAGCTCATCGGCGGCCCAGTAGAGGAGGGGCAAATTCATCAGGCAGTCGATTATGGCAAGGCCGGCCTTCGACCCATCGCCGGAGTCGTTCCAGGCGCGGATGTACTGCCCTGCCGGGTTGAACCTGCCGGCCAGGTTCGTGGCGGCCAGCAGGAGGCGGTTCCGGGAGTCAGGGTCGCCGGTGAGGCGGTAATTCGCCCCGGAGGTAAGGAGCCACTTAAAGCCGCTGTCGTGGTCCATGCCGGAGGCGAGCATGAGGTTTTTATCGAGCTTTCGCTCGATGCTCACAGCCGCGTCCCTGAGAAGCGGGTCGTTGCGGTACCCCCACAGCTGCCAGAGCATACCGGCCCAGAAGCCGTTGGTCCACCAGCAGATGTCGGTATCCGTTTTGTCGTCAAATACGCCGTCCTCGGCGCTGTACGGTATCCTGTCACCGTTGCGCCTCACGCTACATAGGGCCTTTGTATAGATTTTTTCGGCGATCGACACAGGGTCGAGCTCCATAGGATCACCTCGTTTCTTGTATTAAGAAAACTTTACCACGTCCGGCGGCAAAAGTCATTATTTTTTTGCGGGGGACTACCATTTTTCCGCGGGATTTGATACAATAGCTCCAAAGGGTGCGCCAGTTCGGTGCAGGTAATATAGTCCGGTGGAAGTCCGGACCCGGTAAAGCGTAGCGAGCAGCCG
>CANRLF010000021.1 GCA_947631395.1 uncultured Oscillospiraceae bacterium | reverse complement strand
CGGCTGCTCGCTACGCTTTACCGGGTCCGGACTTCCACCGGACTATATTACCTGCACCGAACTGGCGCACCCTTTGGGGGCATTATATCATTTTTTCCGTCCCGGCGCAACAGCCTGTATAACCCGCGGCGCTCCTGGCGAAAATATCAGTATAACGCCATAAGGAGTGCTGAATATGAAGGTATCCGACATCATGCAAAAGGAGATCGTGTCCGTCTCTCCCGACGAGAGCGTCTCTCTCGCCGCGCGGCTCCTGAGCCGCCACAACATCGGCTCCCTGCCCGTCTGCGCCTCCGACGGCCACGTCCAGGGCGTGGTCACCGACAGGGACATCGTCCTCAGGTGCGTGGCCCCCGGGGAGGACCCGGAGCTCACATCCGTCCGCGAGATCATGTCCCGCTCCGTCATCACCGTGTCGCCGGAGGAGGACACCTCCCGCGCCGGCGAGCTCATGTCCCGCGGCCAGGTCCGCAGACTCCCGGTGACCGAGGACGGCAAGCTCGTTGGCATTCTCGCCCTCGGCGACCTTGCCCGTGTGACCGCCTGCGACATGGAAGCCGCCCACGCCCTGACAGAGATCTCATCAAATATCCAGGAGCGATAAAAACCCATCCCGCGCATTTCCGCCCCCCGTTCCCCCGAACGGGGGGCAAATAAAATATTTTTTCCGAGGACATGCGCCTCGGAAAAAATCCCTTTTGTCACGCAAGTGTGCCGCCTCCGGCGGCGCGCGCGGCGTGACAGCAGGACCCGGGATTTGAAATTCCAATTTCAAATCCCGGGTCCGCACGTCTCCCCCCTTGTCCGGGAAAGGCCCAACGGCCTTTCCCGGACAAATATTAGGTTCCCGCCACCTGCACCTCGTCCAGGGCGACGGCCAGGGGGCCGGTGTAGGTCGGAGTCACGTATAGCTCGCTTGATAGCCTCATCGTCCTCTGGGCCTCAAGGATACTGCCGTTGATGGAGCCGCCGGTGACGGGGACGGTCTTTTCGCCGTCGAAGAGGTATCCCAGGCGTATCTCACCGGCGAAGTGGCCGGACATGGCGTTCATCTGGAAGTCCGAGAAGGTCACCACCCGCAGGTGCGGCCGGGACATGAGCTCCGAGAGCGGCGCGGTCCCCGGCCGGACGCGGATCCCGCCGAAGCTGCCCGTGGGCTCGATGCCCAGGTAGCTTGAAAATCTCGCCCCGCCGTGGATGGTCCTGACGACGCCGTCCTCCAGAAGCGGACGGTCAGTGAGCCTTATTCCCTCGGCGTCGTAGGGCTCGCCGTCCGTAAGGTCGATGGTCAGCTTATCGCCGGTGACGTCCTGGCCCTGGACGTTCTTGCCCACCGCGTAATCTGAGTAGTGCTGGTACACCGCGGCGGCGGCGGAGCGGCTTACATAGTAGTCAAAGAGCTCCCGCATATTGTCGCCTGAAAGTATGACCGTGTATGTGCCGGCCTTCGGCGGCTCCTTGGCCGCGGCCCGGTCCCGGGTCTGGCGCAGGGCCTCCTCCACCTTGGCGCTGAGGGCGTCGGCGTCGGGCTCGGCGTAGGCGAAGCTGTGGTATATCTCCACGTCCTGGGGCGCCGGGCACTGGGTGACGAACTCGCCCCGTACCTCGCAGGTGTCCCAGCTCACGTCCACGCCCCGGGAGTTTACGACCCGTGTGGACCGCTTCACGGCGAATATCTCAGCGGAGTTTATGAACACGTCGTCCCCCGTATCCGGGGCGAAAAGGGCCTCGCCCACGGCCCTGGCCGCCTCCTCCACGGACATTTTGGCAAAGGCGCTGGCGGAGGGGACCTTGTCCTCCCCGGCGCCCTCTATGAGCTCATAGTACTGGTTCCCCGCCACGGAGGCGGCGAAATACGCCTCCCGTAGGGCCGCCCGGACCTCCTCCACGTCCATCCCCGGGTACACGGGCACGGAGGAGGAGCCCAGGAGCTTTGCGCCGTCGCGGTCAAGCTCCCTGTATACCGTGACTGAGTAATCCGTAAGGCTCGTGCGGCGCTTTAAGTCCATGTTCCTCCGCACGAAAAATGTCTCGCAGGAGTGGGACGTCCTCTCGGTTATCGCCCACGTATCTATACCCTCGGCCCCCAGGGCCCCGATTATCCTGTTTATCATAAGTCCGCCTCCTTAACCAAGCCTTATCCGGGCCTTTATCCACGGGCCGCCGTCGGATACCTTGACCCACTCCTTATAGCCCTTGCCGCACATTCCGCCGCCGCCAAGCTCCAGCTTGCCGCTCATCATGGTGATGGACTTTAAAAGGTCCGGCACGTACCCGGTGAGCACGATGGGCGAGAATACGCGTCCCGTGAGCTTGCCGTCCTTTATCTCCCGGGCGTAGCTGACCATGCACTGGATGCCCCAGTTTTTCGGGTCCTCCATGCCGCTGGAGGGCTCGCAGAGCAGAAGGCCGTCCTTGACGGAGGCGATCATGTCCTCCACGCTGTCCGTGCCCGGCTCGAAATATGTGTTGGTCATGCGGGTGTACGCCTTCCGGCGGTAACTCTCCCTTCTCCCGTTGCCCGTGGGCTCGGTGCCCAGGGTCATGGCGGAGAGGTAGTCGGATATGCCCCGCTTCAGTACGCCCTTTTCGATTATAACGGTGTCGTGGGCCATGGTGCCCTCGTCATCGAAGAAGTAGCTGCCCGTCTCCGGCACCACCGACGCCCCGTCGTGCATTGTCACCAGGGGGCTTGCCACATACTCGCCCACGTATTTTTCCGCCAGGGCCCGCTTTTTCACGAACATGTCCATCTCCACGCCGTGGCCGAAGGCCTCGTGGACGATCATGCCCGTCACCTCCGGGGTGCAGACGCACTCATACTCGCCGGGAGTCAGCGGCTCGCTCTCAAGGAGCTCCAGCACGGTGGCGGCGGTCTTTTCCACCTCGCCGCCCATGTCCTCCATGAGCTCCGCGCCGCCGAGGACGGAGTAGCCCTTGTGGCTGAACTTTATCTCCTGGCCGCGGCTGGCGATGGCCACCACCGAGCCCGTTGTCCACATGACGTTCTGTGTAAGGTCCCTGTCCGGGGCCAGATACAGCTTGTGGCTCTTGTTCCATGTCACGCTGGCCTGGCAGTCGATGAGCCTGTCGGAGCAGGCCAGCCCCCTGTCGCGGATGGCCGTGAGCCTTGCGACTATCTCCTCGTCCCCCAGCCCGTCCGGGTCCACCTCGTAATCGGTACTTCCGCTGAAGGTGAGCTTCCCGGCTCCGGGGGCGGAGTAGACCCGCTCCTTTACGCCCTCCGGCAGGACCGCCTCCGACATCGCCGCCGTGGCCTCCACCTCGCCGAGTATCCCGGGGAGCAGATCCTCGGAGATCTCGTTGAAGGAGTGCTCCGACCAGTGGCTCCCGTCATATACCTTCACCACAAAGCCCCGGGCGGAAAATGTCCCCCCGGCGGACACGTTCGTGAGCCTGCGGGATACCCTGCACGACTTCTCCGCCGCGTCCTGTGCCAAAATAGATGCGAAGGGGTATTTTGCCAAAAGCTCCCCAAGGAGCTTTTCAAAAAGCGGCCGCTTTTTTTCCAGATACACGCTGTCGCGTAATTTCATACTGGACCTCCTTTGAAAAATCAGTTGCGACAATTATACCAGTGAAAGCCGATAAAAGCAACATAATAAAGGTCAAATTTGAGGGAGTTATTATTAATTTACGGGAATTTACCCTTGACAATATCGGAAAATCATGTATAATTTAAAGGCTTGCCCCCATAAGCGGGGCGCTCTAACCTTGCCTCCGATTGCCCGGAGGCCATAAGTCCAAAAGGAGGTGCAAAAACATGGCAAAGACAACGGAAAAGTATGAGCTTCTTTACATCATCGACCCGGACCTCAGCGAGGAGGACACCGCCGCCATCGTGGAGAAGTTCAAGACCCTCGTCGAGCAGAACGGCACCCTTGGCGAAGTTGAGGAGTGGGGAAAGAGGAAGCTCGCCTATCTCATCAACGACAAGCCCGAGGGCTATTATGTGCTCGTGAAGTTCGAGTCCGCCCCGGAGTTCCCCGCGGAGCTCTACCGCGTGCTCGGCATCACTGAGGGCGTCATGCGCGCTCTGGTCACCGTTCGGCCGGAATAAGGAGGCAGGAAGATGCTGAACCACATCATCCTCATGGGCCGTCTTACCCGCGACCCGGAGCTCCGGCGCACTCAGGCCGGCGTTCCCGTGGCCAGCTTCTCCCTGGCTGTTGACAGGGACTTTGGCCGCAACGAGAACGGCGACCGCCAGACCGATTTCATCGACATCGTGGCCTGGCGCAACACAGCCGAGTTCGTCAGCAAGTATTTCGCCAAGGGCCGTATGGCCGTGGTGTCCGGCCGTCTCCAGATCAGGGAGTGGCAGGACAAGGAGGGCAACAGGCGCCGCAGTGCCGAGGTCGTGGCCGACAATATCTATTTCGGCGACTCCAGACGCGACGGCGACAGCCAGCAGGGCGGCTACAACCGCTCCTACGCCGAGCCCGCCCCCACGGGCAGCTACGGCGGTAACTCCGGCAGCTACGGCAACGGCTCCGGCTACGCTCAGGGCAGCAGCTACGGCGGCCAGGGGAGCTACGGCTCCACCGGCTCCGACTTCGCCGATCTCACCGATGACGACGGCGACCTGCCCTTCTGAAAATGAATGACATCCCTTTAATAACCCTTAAAAAAGGAGGTTAAGACAATGACTAACGAGAGAGAAGCCCGTCCCGCTCGTCCCGCCCAGGCCCGCAAGCGCCGCAAGGTCTGCCAGTTCTGCGTGGACAAGTGCCAGTATATCGACTACAAGGACACCGCCAAGCTCCGCCGGTACCTCTCCGAGCGCAGCAAGATCCTTCCCCGCCGCGCCACCGGTACCTGCGCCATGCATCAGCGTCAGCTCACCACCGCCATCAAGCAGGCGCGCCAAATCGCCCTCCTGCCCTACGTGACCGACTGAGCCCACCTTGATAAAGAGGACCCCCCGCCGCGCGATCCGCACGGCGGGGCTTGTTTTTTTCCACCCGCAAAAAAATGTTGCGCCTCACGGCGCTAATCTAAATTCCCACCCACCCGCCCCCAAAAAAGGTTTGCGGCTTCGCCGCACATTTAATCGCGCCGCAAGGCGCATCCTTGTTCTCTTAAGCTCCCCCTTCGTAAGGGGAGCTGTCGCCATCAGGCGACTGAAGGGTCGAGGGTATCGATCTTTGCCGCACCTTTCTATTTCCGGGCCCTGGCAAATCCCTTCGGCCTCGCTTCCCCCCTACCCCCCTCCTACGAGGAGGGGACTTCTATAAGCGGTTTGCGGCTTCGCCGCATATTTATTTGCGCCGCAAGGCGCATCCTTGTTCTCTTAAGCTCCCCCTTCGTAAGGGGAGCTGTCGCCCGCAGGCGACTGAGGGATCGAGGGTGTAGGCGTGCGCAAATACTTCGGCCTCGACCCTACCGGCCCCGCGGGGCCACCTCCCCGAACGTCGGGGAGGTTAAGAAGTTAAAGGTTGCGCCTTCGGCGCGAATAATTATGCGGCGAAGCCGCAAACCTTTTAAATTAGGCTCCCCTCTCTGAGGGGAGCTGTCGAGCGCAGCGAGACTGAGGGGAGTCCGTACTCCCAGACTCCTCCCCCCACCCCCTCCTCAGAGAGGAGGGGCAACCCGCACGGCGGGGACGAGTCCCCCCCTCAAAATTTTGTTGCTATTTCTCCACATATGGTGTATAATAATAAGGCGTTATTGCGCGATGGGGGACTGCGATAGTTGGGGAGATAGCGGTGCCCTGTAACCCGCAAGCCGCTACAGCGGGGATGAATCCCTGCCCCCGGTCATGCGATGTGCCGTCTGCCGTCAGGGGACGGCGTTGATGAGTCGGTCTCACGCAACGTCGGCCCGTGAACCATGTCAGGCGGGGAACCGAGCAGCATTAAGCGGAACCCGGCGTGTGCCGCGAGGCTGCCGGCTCTGAGTCGGACCCTGGCGTACCGGGTATATCGTACTGGCCAAAGGCAGGTTCGCGGTCCCCCATTGCCCAATAGCGCCTATTGGAAAAGCCCGGGGAGTCCGGGCTTTTTCGGTAACGGGAGGGATAACATGTATCAGGCTCTGTACCGCAAATACCGGCCCCGGACCTTTGAGGACGTGGTCGGGCAGGAGCATGTCACCGAGACCCTGCGCCGGCAGGTGGCCTCCGGGCGGACCTCCCACGCCTATCTGTTCGTGGGGACGCGCGGCACGGGCAAGACCACCTGCGCCAAGATACTCGCCAGGGCCCTGAACTGCGAGCACCCGGTGAACGGCGACCCGTGCAACGAGTGCGACTCCTGCAGGGGCATCGAGTCCGGGGCTATTTTGGACGTGGCGGAGATAGACGCGGCGTCAAATAACGGCGTGGACAACATCAGGGCCATCAGGGAGGAGGCCATATACTCTCCCGCCCAGTCGAAAAAGCGCGTGTACATCATCGACGAGGTACACATGCTGTCTACACCGGCCTTCAACGCCCTTTTGAAGATACTGGAGGAGCCGCCGGAGCATCTGGTGTTCATCCTCGCCACCACGGAGCTCCGGAAGGTACCGGCCACCATCCTCTCCCGGTGTCAGCACTTCTCCTTCCACCGGATAATGCCGGAGAACATCGAAAAGCGCCTGAGATTTGTGGCGGATCAGGAAAAGCTCGGCCTCACCGACGGCGCGGCGGCCCTATTGGCAAGGCTGGCCGACGGGTCCATGCGCGACGCCCTGTCCCTCCTTGACCAGTGCGTGAGCTCCGACACGGTGGACGAGGAGGCGGTATTGCGGTCCGTTGGTCTTATGGGCGCGGAGAACACGGCAAAGCTCTGGGAGGCCCTTCGTAAAGACGACGCCGCCGGGGCGCTGGAGCTCTTCGACAGGGCGTATTTTGACGGGGCGGAGCCCGCCGCCCTTTTGGGAAATCTGCTCAGCCTGGTCCGGGATATGCTGATGGTCCGGGTAGCCCCACGGGGGAGCCGAGCCATGCTGTCCGGCGCCATCGGCGCCAGGAGGCTCTCGGAGCTGTCGGGCGGCATCGACACCGGGCGGCTGCTGGCGGCGTCCGAAACGCTCCAGGAGGCCGTTGAGGGTATGCGCGACGCCTCGGACAAGCGTGTCCGGGCGGAGATATGCCTTGTGAAGCTCTCCGGAAGGCTCGCGGGCTCATACCGGACGCCTGAGGGCTACGACCCCGCCCCGGCGGCGACGGCGAACACAGTTCCGGAGCCCTCCGCGCCAGTCGAACCCGTCCGGGCACCGGAACCGCCTGTCAGCCCAACATCCGCCGACGACGGCCCTCCCCCGTGGGAGGACGCGGACGCCCCACCGGAGGGGCCGGTCGAGCCGGAGCTCCCGCCCCAGTCGGCGGTCTCCAAGCCGGAGCCGCCGGAGCGGCCGGAGATAAAGGATGTCCCCGCGAGGTCCCCCGCCCCGGCGTCCGGTGGTGACTGGTGGGGCGACGTGCTGGGGGCCTGCAACGGGAAGATAGACGGCGTGGCCTACACCTTCCTTTCAAACCGCGACAACCTGGTGCCGGAGGTCATGGGCGGCGGCCTTATCCTCCACGCGAAGAACGCCTTCGTGAAGATGATGGTGGACTCGGCCGCCGTGAAAACGGCCGTGGCCCAGGCCGCCACCGCCAGACTCGGCAGGAGCCTCGCCGTCAGCGTCGCCGAGGGTATGCCGGAGTCGGCCCCCGCCGAGCCGGGCCGCGACAGGCTGGAGGAGCTGAAAAAATTTGAGGGTATCGTCAAATTCAAATAAAAACATGAGGAGGTAAAACATATGGCAAAGGGCGGATTTCCCGGCGGCCGCATGGGCGGCGGGATGAACATGAACATGATAAAGCAGGCCCAGAAGATGCAGCAGGACATGCTCCGTATGCAGCAGGAGGTGGAGGAGCGGGAGTTCACCGCCTCCGCCGGCGGCGGCATGGTCACGGCCACGGTCAACGGCAGAAAGGAGCTTTTGAAGCTGGAGATCGACCCCGACGCGGTCATCGATGCCGCCGGCGCCGAGGACGTGGAGATAATCGCCGACACCGTGATAGCCGCGGTGAACGAGGCCCTGAACAAGGCCGGCGCGGAGATGAGCTCCGCCATGGGCAAGCTCACCGGCGGCCTCGGCCTCGGATTTTAACGCATAACCTTTTTGGCAGAAAACGGACCGGAAATTTCCGGTCCGTTTCATCTTGTCAAAAAACTCAAATTTTATATTTTTTCCGACGACATGTGCATCGGAAAAAATCCCTTTTGTCGCCCAAGTGTGCCCCTTCGGGGCGCGCGCAGGGCGACAGCAGGGCAATTTTCTCTGAATTTCGCAAAATTCGGAGAAAATTGCCCGCACGTTCCCCTTGTCGGAAAAAGCCCGTCAGGGCTTTTTCGACAGTCTCAAACGGACCGGAAATTTCCGGTCCGTTTTTGTTATATTTTGTTATATCTTGAATATAAGCTTCACCGCGTAGATCGCGCCGTACAGTATTGGCTGGTGGAGCACATAGATTAAAAGGCTCCGGCGGCCGATCTGGGGCAGAACAGGGCAGGTGAAGGTGTAAAACCGCTCCGGCAGCTTGCGCTCCGTGACATACAGTCCCGCCCAGGTGCCTATAAGGAACACGAAGAGCCACGGGAAGATTGGGAACCAGTCGGCGGTGTAAAAGCCCTTGTAGGTCCATCCGAAGGGGAAGAGCCACCGGGCGGCGTTGCCGATGGAGGTGTGTGCCACGAGATAGGCGGAGGCCACGGTCATCAGCACGTATATGACCGGCGCCACCTTCCGGGGTATGGCGTCCCAGGCCCTATGGGTCAGGGCGAAGAATATCATGGAAAAGCCCAGCAGGTGGAGGACCCCGAAGCGTATGGGGTCATTTATGATGGGAAGGCTCGACACCACGGTTATCACCATGGCTATGGCAAAGCATATGACCCCCCGGCGCAGGTTGCTGTGGGAAAACCGACAGCACAGGCCGGCCAGGAAGATAAAAAGCCCCGCGAAAATGTAGTGCAGTACGTCAAATACCGGGTTTGAGAATATCCACATGGGCGCGCCGCACAGATTTACAAGGTCGATTAGGAAGTGGTGGATCACCATCAGCACCAGCGCCAGCCCCCGGGCGGCGTCAATGGCGTCGATACGTTTTTTCCGCTCCATTATACGTTGAAGCGGAACAATGTCACGTCGCCGTCGCGCATGACATATTCCTTGCCCTCGGACCTGACGAGGCCCTTTTCCTTGGCGGCGGCCATGGAGCCGCAGGCCCTCAGATCCTCAAAGGCCACGATCTCCGCCCGGATGAAGCCCCGCTCGAAGTCTGAGTGTATCTTCCCCGCCGCCCGTGGGGCCTTCGTGCCCCGGGTGATGGTCCAGGCCCGGCACTCGTCGGAACCGGCGGTGAGGAAGCTTATAAGGCCCAGCAGCTCATATGAGCACTTGATGAGCCTGTCAAGGCCGGACTCGGACAGCCCCAGGTCCTCCAGGAACATGGCCCGCTCCTCCTCCGAAAGCTCCGTCAGCTCCTGCTCCGTCTTGGCGCAGATGGGCAGGACCTGAGCGCCCTCGGCGTCGGCCCGGGACCTTACGGCCTTATAATAGGCGCTGTTCTCCAGATCCGCTATGCCCGCCTCGTCCATATTGGCGGCGTAGATCACCGGCTTTAGGGACAGCAGATCCGCCGAGGCCAGCAGCGCCGCGTCCTCGTCGCCGCCCACCTCGAAGCTCCTGGCGGACTTGCCGGCGTCCAGGTGCTTTTGCAGGGCCTCGAAGAGCTCCGCCTCGTGCCTGTACCTCTTGTCCCCGCCCTTGGCGGCCTTCTGGACCTTGTCCAGCCTCCGGGTGACAAGCTCAAGGTCCGCCATGATGAGCTCCAGGTCAATGATGTCTATGTCCCGGATGGGGTCCGCGCCGCCCTCCACGTGGATGACGTTGTCGTCGTCAAAGCACCGCACCACATGGACGATGGCGTCGGTGCGGCGGATGTTCTCCAAAAACTTGTTGCCCAGGCCCTCGCCCTTCGACGCGCCCCGGACCAGACCCGCGATGTCCACGAACTCTATGACCGCGGGGGTATATTTCTTCGGCTTGTACATGTCCGCCAGAAAGTCCAGACGCCCGTCCGGCACGGCCACGGTGCCCACGTTGGGCTCGATGGTGCAGAACGGGTAGTTGGCCGCCTCCGCTCCGGCGTTGGTTATGGCGTTGAAAAGAGTGGACTTGCCCACATTCGGCAGTCCCACGATGCCTAATTTCATAGCTGTCTCCTTTATTTTCACCCCGATACCGGGGGCTTTCAATATCTGTCTCTCCCGGGGGCGGCCGGCAGGAGGTGCCGGAGCTTGTAGCTGACATACCGCCCGTCGGAGCGGACGCACAGGACCTCCATCTCCGGAGAAAACTCGCTGAGTATCTGCCTGCACGTGCCGCAGGGCGTCAGATAGTCGGAGCTCTCCTTGGAGTAAATGGCTATCCGCCGGAAATCGGTACGTCCCCGGGCCACGGCGCCGCAGACCGCCGACTGCTCGGCGCACATGGACACGCCCAAATCTGCGTTCTCCACGGTACAGCCAAGCACGACGGTGCCGTCGTCACATTCCAGCGCCGCGCCGACACGGTGCTTTGAGTAGGGGGCGTAGGCGTGGCGGGAGGCCTCTATGGCCTCGTTTATAAGCTCTCTGTCCGTCATGTCGTCTTAGAGGGCCCAAGCCCTCATCCTCCCTTTCTATTTATTCCGGTCATCTCTTGCCGGGGTCGATGGTCCACTGAAGGACGCCTGTGTACAGGCACGACTGGCTGGGGCGGGCGTCGGATACGACGCCAACGTGGGTCAGAACGGAGTAACGCTTGTAGCAGATGGGTATTATCGCCACGTCCTCGGCGGCGTAGATGTCCAGTGCCTTTGCCGCCGCGACGCGCGCCTCCCCCTCTGGGGCCGCCAGGTACTCGTTTATGAGCCTTGAGTACTCGCTGTCGCTTATCTTGCCGTAATTGAGCTTCCCGGCGAAGAGGCCCGTCATGTCCAGGTCCGCCCGGAGCCGCGCCTCGCCCATGTATATGTCGAAATTCCCGGCGCTCAGGGCCGAGGTGAACTGGCTGTATGTCAGCACGTCCAGCGTCACGTTGAAGCCGGCGCTTCTAAGGTCCGTGGTTATCTTCCTGGCGGCCTGGACCTTGTAGGGCGACTCCGTGTTCACGATGAACCTCAATGTAAAGGGCTCCCCGGCCCTCTCAAGAAAGCCGTCGGCGTTCTCGTCCGCAATATCCGCCACAACCGCGAGCCTGTCGAAATCCGCCTTGGAGAAGCCGTAGCCCGCGGTGTCGGCGTCGGTATACAGGCCCAGCACCGGGCTTAAGATAAATGGCGCGGCCGTCACGCGGCTATTGTACACGTCGCTCACTATGCCGTCCCGGTCTATGAGCCGCAGTATGGCCCGCCGCACCAGCTGATCCCCCGCCACGGTCCTCCGGCAGTTGAAGCCCAGATAGACGAGGTTCGAGGTATCGTAATAGCGGTTCTCGTGGACCATGTGGATGTTCAGTGTGGCGGTGCCGGTTGGGTCACAGCACAGCAGGTCCAGATTGCGTGCTGAGAAGTTCTCGGCCAGCTCCTCCTCCGGGACCTGGCGCAGATATATGTGTGTCAGGCTGTCGCCGTCGTATTCCCGGTGGCCGGTAAAGGCCGTCAGCACCCCGCCGGACATGGTGTATGGCCCGGTGCCGGGCGGCACTGCCTCAGCGGCGGTGCCGGACTTTATTATTGGCACGTCCAAAAGCTTCGGCAACTGATAGTTTGCCCGCTTGAGCTGGATCTTCACCTCTCCCTC
Source organism: uncultured Oscillospiraceae bacterium (assembly GCA_947631395.1). Classification (GTDB taxonomy): domain Bacteria; phylum Bacillota; class Clostridia; order Oscillospirales; family Oscillospiraceae; genus RUG626. Next base: position 23,054 of record CANRLF010000021.1, on the reverse strand, counting down.
CTCCGTGGCGCTGACGGAGCTTATGTCCGAAAGCCGCGTGGAGAACTTCTCCGAGCTCCTGGCGGAGGTCAGTGAGTAGGCCACGTCCTCCGCCGACAGCTGTGAGCCGTCGTGGAACATGACGCCGGAGCGCAGTGACAGTGTGTAGGTCAACCCGTCCTCGGTGGAGCAGTCCTGGCACAGCACGGGCTCGGCCTCGAGCTGTGGGGTCAGGGTGAAAAGCCCCTCATATATAAGCCCCATCAGCTGTTCGTTATACTTGTTTGTGGTCGTCAGCGGATTGAGCGAGGAGTCCGGGTCGTAGTTTACGGAGAAGAGGCTGTCGGCCTCGGTGTAGCCCTCCCGGTCCGGGTCCTGGGGCCTTGTGGGCTCCGACGGATCGGTGGGCTCGGGCCCGTCGTCCTCCACTGTGGGGGCCTGGACCGCGCAGGAGCTCAGCGCGACGGCCAGGGCCAGAGCTACAAATAAAATTCTCTTTTTTCGGCCCATGTTCACGCTCTCCTGTTTACTATGATGGCGGCCTGGGAGCCGCGGAGCCCGCCGGTGACCCGGTGGGACCAGTATTTATCGCTTTCGCAGACGGTGCACTCGTCGGATACGCATATGTTTTCCGGCCTGAGACCGGCCCTTATGAGAAGCGCCCGGTTCACGCCCTTGAGGTCCACGAAAAATTTGCCCCCGTCACGCTCGGAGCCGTCTATGTACTCCCGCCCCTCTTTTCCCAGGACAGCCGTCACCGCCTCCGGCACCTCTGGGCCCGTCTCGAAACAGCACCTGGAGATGCACGGCCCTATGGCGGCCCGGATACCGGCCGGGTCACAGCCCAGCCCCTCCATTGCCCTGACGGCCTCACCGGCTATGTCCGCCACCGTCCCCCGCCAGCCGGCGTGGGCCGCGGCTATAACGTGCCTTTCCGGGTCGCACAGCAGTATGGGCGCGCAGTCGGCGATGAATATTATGAGCGCCAGGCCCTCCTCGTCCGTCACCAGCCCGTCGCAGTCCGGCGGCGTGTCGTCCCCCGGCTCCCGGGCGTCGGCGCCTGTAACATAGCGCACCTTATTTTCGTGTATCTGGTGGGTGAAGCACAGCTTATCTATCCCCAGGGCCGCCTTCACCCGGCGGAAATTCTCCCTGACGCGCTCCGGCTCGTCCCCCCGGTTCTCGCCCAGGTCGAGGCTCTCAAACGCGCCCCGGCTCACGCCGCCGTATCTGGTGGTGAAGCCGTGGGAGAAGGGGATGTTTGGCGCGGCCATATAGACAAGGCCGTTTTTGCTTATCTCAGAAAACATAGAAACCTCAAGCTCAGCCAACGCTCACCTGCCACCTCCGCCGCGGAGCTCAGTCCTCGGGGTGGTACTCCTTGCAGGTGCACTTTTTCCATTTAAGGCCGCTCCCGCAGGGGCAGGGGTCGTTGCGGCCGATCTTCACGACTCTCGCGGGCTGTTTTTTCACTGTCCTGTCCCCGCCCACGTTGGCGGCGGTGGACACGGTCCTGGACACGCTCTTGCGCTCGATGGGCGACTCCTTGCGGACGCGGACGGTGAACACCCGGCGGACTACCTCCTCGCGGATGCCCATTATCATGGCGTCGAACATCTCGCCGCCCTCCCGCTTATACTCGTCTACCGGGTTCACCTGGGCGTATGCCCTCAGGCGTATGCCCTGTCTGAGGTCGTCCATGGCGTCGATGTGGTCCATCCAGTACTCGTCCACCACGCGCAGGAGTATGACCCGCTCCACCTCCCGCATAAGCGGCTGGTCGGAGCCCTCCACCGTGCCAAATTCCTTCTCACGGGCGTCATAGACGGCGTTTGCCCTCTCCGTCAGCCAGTCCGTGAGCTCCTCCGGGCCCATGGCGGCTATGCTGTCGTCGGAAAGGCCGGAGATGTCCGCGGCCGTCACGAAAAGCCCCATGTACGGCGCGGCTATGGCCTTCAGCTTATCCCTCGTCAGGGTCACGGTCCCCTCGTGGTGCCTGGAGCCCTCGGCGTCCTCCGGCGCCATGCCGGACACCACGGCGGAGGCTATGACCTCCCTGAACCAATTTCTGATATTGCCGCTGACGTCCTCGCCGTCCAACACGCGGCGGCGCTGCTCGTATATGACGCCCCGCTGGGTGTTCATCACGTCGTCATACTCCAGCACGTGCTTTCTGGACTGGAAGTTCTGGCTCTCAACCCTCTTCTGGGCGTTCTCGATGGCCCCGGAGAGGATCCTCTGGTCGATGGGCATGTCCTCGTCTATTTTCAGGGTCTCCATTAGCCCCGTTATCCTGTCCCCGCCGAAAAGCCGCATAAGGTCATCGGTGGTGGCCAGGAAGAACTTCGTCTCGCCCGGGTCCCCCTGGCGGCCTGACCGGCCCCGGAGCTGGTTATCTATACGCCGTGACTCGTGGCGCTCCGTGCCCAGGACGAAGAGCCCGCCCACGGCCCGTACCCGGTCGGCCTCCGCGTCCGTCACGGCCTTGTGCTTTGCCAGCAGTCGCGCGTACTCCTCGCGGGCGCTCTTTATCTCCTCGTTGTCCGTCTCGGCGTAGCCCACGGCCTCGGCGATTATCTCGTCGGGGACTCCGGCCTTTCTGAGGTCCGCCCTGGCCATGAACTCCGGGTTGCCGCCCAGCATTATATCCGTGCCGCGTCCGGCCATGTTTGTCGATATGGTCACCGCCCCGAAGGCCCCGGCCTGGGCGATTATCTCCGCCTCACGCTCGTGGTTCTTGGCGTTCAGCACGTTGTGCTTCACACCGGCTCGGGACAAAAGCTTTGATAAATACTCGCTCTTCTCGATGGACACGGTGCCCACCAGCACCGGCTGGCCCTTTTCGTGGCAGTCGACTATCTGCTTGATGATCGCCCTATTCTTGCCCACGTCGTTTTTATAGACCACGTCCGGGTCGTCCTGGCGCATGAGGGGCTTGTTTGTGGGGATCTCCACAATGTCCAGGTTATATATGGCCCCAAATTCCTCCTCCTCGGTGAGGGCCGTGCCCGTCATGCCCGACAGCTTGTCGTAAAGCCGGAAGAAGTTCTGGAAGGTGATCGTGGCCAGCGTCTTGTTCTCGCTCTGGACGTCCACGTGCTCCTTGGCCTCTATGGCCTGGTGGAGGCCCTCGGAGTAGCGCCGCCCGAACATGAGCCGGCCGGTGTACTCGTCGACGATTATGATCTCCCCGTCCCTGACCACGTAGTCCACGTCGCGCTTCATTATGCCGTGGGCCTTCAGGGCCTGATTTATGTGGTGTGACAGGGTGGCGTTCTCGATGTCTGAGTAATTTTCAAGTCCGAAGTGCTCCTCGGCCTTGGCCACGCCCCTCTCGGTGAGGGTCGCTGTCCGGGCCTTCTCGTCCACGATGTAGTCCGCGTCCACGTCCGACATCTCCTGCTTTTCGTCGGTGGTGGCAAAGACCTTTTTCCGAAGGCGGCTCACAAACTCGTCGGCCTGGCGGTAGAGGTCCGTGGACTCGTCCCCCCGGCCGGAGATTATGAGGGGTGTCCGGGCCTCGTCGATGAGGATGGAGTCCACCTCGTCCACGATGGCGAAGGCGTGGCCACGCTGGACCATGTTCTGCTTGTATATGGCCATGTTGTCCCGAAGGTAGTCAAAGCCCAGCTCGTTATTCGTGCAGTAGGTTATGTCCGCGGCGTAGGCCGCCCGCCGTTGGGCGTTGGTAAGGCCGTGGACGATGAGCCCCACCTTCAGCCCCAGGAAGCGGTAGACCTTGCCCATCCACTCCGAGTCGCGCCTTGCCAGGTAGTCATTCACCGTGACTATGTGCACCCCCCGCCCGGCTATGGCGTTGAGGTAAGCGGGAAGCGTCGCCACAAGGGTCTTGCCCTCGCCGGTTTTCATCTCGGCTATCCTGCCCTGGTGGAGGACGATGCCGCCGATGAGCTGTACCTGGAAATGCCGCATACCCAGGACCCTTGAGGACGCCTCACGGCAGACGGCGAAGGCCTCCGGCAGAAGGTCGTCCAGCGTCTCCCCGGCGGCGTAGCGGCTTTTAAATTCCTCGGTCTTTTCCCGGAGCTGCGCGTCCGTCAAAGCCCTCATGGGCTCCTCCAGCGCCTCTATCTTCTGGACCTGTGGCATGAGCTTTTTTATCTCGCGCTCGGAGCGCGTACCGAACATCTTTGTGATGAGTCCCATTTCAAAATACCTTTCATCGCGTTGTTTTGGCGGCAGTATACCCGCCCCCCGGCCACGCCGGGCTTTTATCGGTACATTATATCACACTTTTTCAAATAAAAAAAGAAGAAAATTACCCGCAAAGCGGATTTACAGAATGTTCACATTTGCCGGATGGCGATTATGTATAATCTTTTCAGACCATTATAGCGAGGTAACGAAAATGAACATACGGAAGCTCATCTGCGCGATACTGGCCCTGGCGATGATATTCGCCCTGGCCGCCTGCGGGGAGAAGAAAGCGGACGACGAGGACGGCGGCGACGGCTCCGAGTACACCGTGTTCTCCGAGGGCCTTGACGAAAACGGATATTTTCAGGGCGTGAGGGCCCTTGACAACGTGACGCTCCCGGACATCGGCTCTATTACCTTCGTGTCCCTGCCACAGGTCACCGACAGGGCCGTGGAGGACCGGGACTTTGTGAACATCGACTACGTGGGAAGCACCGACGGCGTGGAGTTCTCCGGCGGGAGCACCCAGGGCATGGGCACGGACGTCATAATCGGCGTCACCAGCTACATCGACGACTTCCTCCAGCAGATAATCGGCCACAAGCCCGGTGAGAATTTCGACATCGAGGTCACCTTCCCGGATAATTACGGCGAGACGAGCTTGGCCGGGAAGGACGCCACCTTTAACATAACCGTAAATTACATCTGGGACGTGACCGACGAGTCGGCCACTGCCATGGGCTTTGACGGCAGAGACGGCATGGCCCAGTATATGGCCGGCGCGGGCGCGTCCGTGAAGGACGTCCTGGATAACTATAACGTCGGCGCCTACCTCACCGCGGCCGAGTGCGACGCCGTCCCCGACAGCGTCACCGGCACGACGAAGTCCCAGCTCATGGAGATCCTGAAGATCCAGGCCGCCCAGAACGGCATGGACGCTGATGCGCTGGCCTCCTATTACGGCAGCTCCTCCGCCGAGGAGTACGTTGACTCCCAGGCCCAGTCCCGCTCCACCTGGAACCTCATATTCCAGGCCGTGGCCGAGCAGGAGGGCGTGACCGCCACCGACGAGGACATAACCCAGCGCCAGTTCGAGGGCCACGTGGAGGTATACGGCCTGCCGTATGTAAAATTCACCATCCTCCAGGACAAGGTCATAGAATTTATCCTCAGCCACGTTGAGTGACAAGCCGCAAAATCTGTCTCGCGCCGCCCTTTATCGGGGCGGCGCTTTTTTGCTGTCCGGGGCGTTGGAGCCGGCATATAATGTCCCGGGGGAACACGTAATAAAGGATGTGAAGCATGGACATGTATGAAAAGATCGACACCGCCGCCATAGGCCGCGTGTGGGGCCGGGTCGCCCCGGAGGCCCCCGGGGACCTGGAGGAGCGGCGCTCCGAGGACCTGCGGGCGGCCCTCAGGGGAGCCATGGACCGGGCCCGGGCCGCTGAGGGGATGTACTCCCTCCTGGCCGGGAAAACCCGTGGCACCGGGCAGTCCCGGGAGCTCTCGGCCCTCAGCCGTGAGGAGGCCGCCACGGGCAGACAGCTCCAAACGGAGTATTTCCTCCTGACCGGCGACACCTTTGCCCCGGCGAAAAGCCGCCCCAGCGCCCCCTACCTTATGGCGGCCCTCAGGGACGCCCACGCCGCGGAGCTGGAGAGCTCCCGGGATTACGCCTCCCTTGCCGCCGGCCTCCCCGACGGCAAGCTCCGGGAGACGCTGTACGACCTCTCCGCCCGGGAGCGCCGCCACGCCCAGGCCCTCCGGGCAATGATCGCCAGACTGATGAAATAAGGCGACGCAAGTCACCTTAAACCCTCGCCCGTCGGAAGGACCCAGTCCTCTCCGGCGGCCCCTATTTGACGGTTGTTCTTGACGGGTCTCATGTATTGGTATATAATAACTTTAATTTACTTTATTACTTCAGGGAGGTGAGCGGATGGCCCGCAGGATAAAGCGCCTTTCACCCGTCCGGGCGGTGGTGCTTAGCTTCATAACCGTCATAATCCTCGGCGCCGGACTGCTTGCCCTGCCCTTCTGCTCCCGGAGCGGCCAGTGGACGCCCTTCGTGAACGCCCTGTTCACCGCCACCAGCGCCGCCTGCGTGACGGGCCTTGCGGTGGTGGACACCGCCGGATACTGGAGCGGCGCGGGCCAGGCGGTGATCCTCCTGCTCATCCAGATCGGGGGCTTAGGGGCCATGACCATCATCACCGGGTTTTTCTCCGCGGTGCGCAAGCGCGCCAGCCTCTCCGACACCCGTATGCTCATGGAGGCCGCGGGGAACGACAGCTACTCCGGCGTGGTGAAGCTTGTCCACCGGATATTCCTCGGCACCCTGATCTTCGAGTCCGCCGGCGCCGTGCTCTTAGCCATACGCTTCATTCCCCTCTTCGGCTGGGGCCGGGGGATATGGTACGCAGTCTTTCACTCCGTATCCGCCTTCTGCAACGCCGGCTTTGACGTCCTCGGGGATTTCCGCGGCGGGGCGAGCCTTTCGGCCTTCGCCACGGACCCGCTCGTCGTGCTGACCGTGGCGGCGCTTATAATCCTTGGTGGCCTTGGCTTCATCGTCTGGGACGACCTCATCACCTCCCGGTTTCGTATAAAGCACATGAAGTTCCATTCAAAGGTCGTCCTGGCCATGACCGGGGCGCTGATTCTTATCCCGACCCTCCTGTTCCTGGGCCTTGAGTGGTTCGGCGCCTTCGCCGGCGCCGGCTTCGGGGACAAGCTGCTCCTGGCCCTGTTTCAGGCCGTGACCCCCCGCACCGCGGGCTTCGCCTCGGTGCCCATGGCTACCCTCACCGACGCCGGCGCGCTCCTGACCATGATACTCATGCTCATCGGCGGCTCCCCCGGCTCCACCGCCGGAGGTATAAAGACCACCACGGTGGCGGTGGTGCTCATCTGCACCCTGGCCTCCATAAGAAAATCCCGGCCCGTGGCCTTCAACAGGTCCATCGACGACGACACCGTCCGTCAGGCCACGGCCATACTGCTCATATACGTCGCCGTCAGCGCCGTCGCCACCATGGCCCTGTGCGCGGTGGAGTCCCTGTCCCTGCGGGACTCGGCCTTTGAGGTCATATCCGCCATCGCCACGGTGGGCCTGAGCATGGGCGTCACGCCCTTCCTCGGCGTCGCGGCCAAGCTCATATTGACCGTCCTGATGTTCGCCGGCCGCATCGGCGGCCTTTCCATGGCTATGGCCATAACCGGGGCCCAGCCCCCCTCTCCGACGCGTCAGCCCGTCGGGAAGATCATTGTCGGCTGACAATAAGGAGGTATTCATATGAAGTCAGTTCTCGTCATCGGCCTCGGCCGTTTCGGAAGGCACCTGGCCGTCAGGATGCAGGACATGGGCAACGACGTGATGATAGTGGACAAGGACCCGGAACAGGTGGAGCTCATGGCAAACCGCTTCACCGAGTGCTCCATCGGCGACTGCACCAGGGAGCCGGTGGTGGCGTCCCTGGGCGTGGAGAACTTCGACCTGTGCTTTGTCACCACCGGTGAGGACTTCCAGTCCTCCCTCGTCATAACGGCCCTTTTGAAGCGCCACGGGGCCCGGCGGGTGATCTCAAAGACCACTCAGGACATCCAGGAGGAGCTTTTAAAGCAGATCGGCGCCTCCGAGGTCATATACCCCGAGCGCGAGATCGCCGAGCGCGTGGCCGTCAGGTATAACTCCGACAACATCTTTGACTTCATCCCCCTCACCGAGGACGTGGCGATGTACGAGATAAACACACCCGCCTCCTGGATCGGCAACACCATCGTGGGCGTGGACGTGCGCAAAAAGCACAACGTCAACATCATCGCCATAAAGCAGGGCGACTCCATACTCGCCACCCCCGGCACCGGTTACGTCTTTCAGGAGGGCGACCACATAATGGTAATGGGCAAAGCCACCGACGTATTCAAGCTCGCCGGAAAATCGAGATAAGGCGACGCCACAACACAAAAAAGCCCCGGGCTCCCAAAATGGGACGCCCGGGGGATTTTTTAACGAACCTCTTACACTGCGGCAAAGCCCTTTTCCAGATCGGCTATTATGTCGTCGATGTGCTCCGTGCCGATACTGAGGCGTATGGTGCCCGGGGTGATGCCCTGGTCAGTAAGCTCAGACTCGGAGAGCTGGCTGTGGGTGGTGGAGGCGGGGTGTATCACCAGTGACTTCACGTCCGCCACGTTGGCGAGGAGAGAGAATATCTCAAGGCTGTCGATGAACCTGAACGCCGCCTCCTTGCCGCCCTTTATCTCAAAGGTGAATATGGACCCGCCGCCCTGGGGGAAGTACTTCTTATAAAGCTCATGCTGGGGGTGGTCCGGAAGGCTCGGGTGATTGACCTTGGCTACCAGCGGATGATTGGCCAGATACTCCACCACCCTCTTCGTGTTCTCCGCGTGCCGCTCAAGCCTCAGGGACAGCGTCTCGATGCCCTGCAAAAGCAGGAAGGCATTGAATGGGCTTATCGTCGCTCCGGTGTCCCGGAGCAAAATCGCCCGTATGTACGTGACGAACGCCGCCGGCCCCACCGCGTCCACAAAGGATATGCCGTGGTAGCTGGGGTTTGCCTCCGCGATGGGCGCGTATTTGCCGGACGCCTTCCAGTCAAATTTCCCCGAGTCCACGATTATACCGCCCAGTGTCGTACCATGGCCGCCCAGGAACTTCGTGGCCGAATGCACCACGATGTCCGCGCCGTGCTCTATGGGCCGGATGAGATACGGCGTGCCGAAAGTGTTGTCAATTACAAGGGGGATACCGTGGGAATGGGCTATCTTTGCCACCGCGTCTATGTCCGGAATATCGGAGTTGGGATTGCCCAGCGTCTCAATAAAAATGGCCTTTGTGTTTGGCCTTATGGCCGACGTGACCTCATAAAGGTCGTGTATATTCACAAACGTGGTCTCCACGCCATAGAGGGGCAACGTGTGGGCCAGCAGGTTGTAGCTCCCGCCGTAGATGGTCTTTTGCGCCACGATGTGGTCGCCCTTCTGCGTCAGCGCCTCGATTGCGTATGTGATAGCCGCCGCGCCGGAGGCAACGGCGAGAGCCGCCACGCCGCCCTCCAGAGCCGCCACGCGCTTTTCCAGCACGTCCTGAGTGGAGTTGGTGAGCCGCCCGTATATATTGCCGGGGTCGGCAAGCCCGAACCTGTCCGCCGCGTGTTGGCAGTTGTGGAACACGTAGCTGGTGGTCTGGTATATGGGCACCGCCCGGGAGTCCGTAGCGGGGTCGGCCTGCTCCTGCCCCACGTGGAGCTGAAGAGTCTCGAATTTATAGTTTGACATGATGTGTACCTCTTTTCGAATATTTTATATATAGTTGGTCAACAGGAAAACGTCGCGGAACGGCATCCGCCCGCGTACAAGGTACACATTCGTCCAAATCTGAAATTCTCCCGCAGCCGGGACAGAAGCTCAAAGGTCATGGGTTCGCTCCCTTTCATCATTACCTACTTCTAAAGTAGGTTAATTCGTATTATACCACCGCCCCCCTCCCCTGTCAACAAAAATCTCTCCGGAAAATCATTTTCCGGAGAGAAGGTTTAGAATATACCGTCTGTACGGCCCGCGGTCGCCGGGGATATTGAAGCCGTCCTTAACGGACCTGTCAAGGGCCGTGCGGATGTACTCCACGGCTGTTGAGAGCAGTGGCGCTCCGGCTCTCAGGCGGGATATGAAGGACGCGGCGTTTTGCGGGGAGAAGCGCATGGTCACGCCCTCCCGGTATGAAAGCTCCGGCCCCGCCGGAGGCAGCTCCTCCCCGGCGGCGGCCCTGGCGTAGCTCAAAAACAGCGTGGAACCGGCGGTGTCGCAAATATTTGCGCTGCCCCACACCCGGGGATTGAGCTCCAACAGCTCCGGCTCCTCTATACTGCCCTTGAAGTCCAGCATGGATATGCCCGTAAAGTCCAGGGCCTTTAAAAGCCTCCTGGCGTACCGGACCATCGCCGGTGAGCTGACGGTCCTGGCAAGGCATGTGGGCCCGCCGGAGGCGGGAAACTCCCTCAGCGACTCATAGCAGATGTAGTCCACAAGCTCCGCGTTCCTGTCCGTGACGCAGGCTATACCCACGTCCCGGCCCGTGACCCGCTCCTGCACAATGGGATCCGGGTCCCGGGCGGCCATAAGCGGATATACCCGTAAAAGCTCCTCGGGCCCGGCCACGATGCGGTAACGCTCCGCGGGCTTGAGGCCCATGAGCTCCCCGTTGCGGAATTTAACAAAGGCCGGATACTTGGCGCTCCCGGCCAGCTCCTCAATGTCCCTGTGCTCCGACAGCGCCGTGGTGGCCGGCGTGGGTACGCCCAGCTTATCGGCAAGGCACTTGAGCCGCCACTTGTCGTCGGAAAGCTCCATGGCCGCGCCGGACGGGACTATGAAGTCCGCGGCGTCGGCCAGCTCCGGGACCCTCCGGCAGGCGTCGATGGCCGCCCTTCCCACCGGCACCAGCACCGGCTTTTTGCCGCCCTTTTTAATGCACAGCTCCAAAAGCGCCCGTCCGAACCCCTCTTTCGGGAGAAATACCTTGTCCGTAAGGCTCTTTGAGTAAAAGCCGATGGCGATCTTTGGGTCTATGTCGTCGGTCTCGACCCCCGTGACCTCATAGCCCGCGGCGGCCAGGGTCCTGACCGGAGCCAGGGCCATGCGGTAGCGCAGGTCCGTGACTATCGCCCGCTTCATTTCGAAAGGCCCCTCAGCAACCGCGCCGCGTATACGGCGGCGTCGGAGCGCCTGACGGCGGCCGCGTCCTTCAGCGGCCCCTCGTCCACCGTGACGCCAAGCTTCTCCGCCGCGCGTAGCAGATCCCTGCCGCTGATGCCGCCCAGCTTCACCGGGGATGCCGCCTCGGCGGCGGCCATGAGCTCCCTTGGGCTCATGGCCCTCCGGGCCCTCAGTGCCTCGGGGTCCGCGAGCATCATATACAGCTCCCCGGCGGTCACGTTCCTCTCGCCGTGGAAGGTGTTGTTCTTATATCCCGGCGCCCTGCCCCGGGAAAGCAGGTATTTCACGCTCTCCGCCTCCTCCGAGGCCGGGTCCATATCCTCAAAGGGCGACACCTCCAAAAGCGCCGACACCGGCACCACCTGATACCCCGCGTCCTGAAGGAGCCGGAGCTGTCTCGGAAGGGCGTCGGCGATGGGTGTGCGCTCTGCCATGTTGGAGCCGTCCTTTTGGAATATTATCTTCCCGTTCAGGCTCTCCGGGTCGGCCCGGAGGGCGTTCTCCAGTGGCTTTACCATAGCGTCGACCTCCAGGTCATAGGAGGCCAGCGGCTGCCAACCGGCGCCGTCGAAGCTCGCCGCCATATAGTTGTAGCCCATTATCCTGTACGCGTCATAGGCGCTGGCCCCGTCTGGGATCTTGTCTATATAGTGGGCGGGCCGTCCAAGGCGCATGGTGTAGCCGAACTCCCGCTCAAGGTACCCGTGCAGGTCCTCAAGATCGCCCACCACCTGATCTAAGGTCTCAAAATGGTGCCTCTGGCCGTAAACGGCCCTCATCCGTCCGAACAGCCGGTGGGTGGAGCCGTGGTTTGAGATCTCGTGGCCGCCGTCAAGTATCGCCCTTATTAGCTCCGGCCTGTTCTTGGCCCCGGCCAGCCCGTCTGCCCCGAATTTGGGGTAGTGGTCAAATGCCCTGCCGCTCCACATGAATGTCCCCAGCTCCCCCTTTTCGTCGGGGTAGTTGTCCGCCGTGGAGCCGATGACGTCAAATGTCACCTTGGCGTCGTACTCCTTGAGCTCATCCAGTATCACCTGGGTGAGCCCCCGGTCCCGGCCCTCCACCGTCAGCGCGTCCGGTCCGTCGTCAAAGGTCATTGCCACGAGACGTCTGTCTCGTGGCGGGCAGGCCTGCCCGATCCGCCGCACGGGCGACGGCACAAAGCCGTCCCGGGCCTTTATCAGCGCCTTGCGCTTCGCGTTCACCTTCCGCGCCAGATCATACAGTCCCATGGTCCGCCTCCTAACGCCGTCAGCTCAGAGCTCCGCGGCCTTGTTCTTGATGTAATCTCTCAGCCACCGGCCCGTCTCCTCATGGAGGAGCGCGAAGTCCAGCGTGGCCTCCAAAAAGCCCGTCAGACTGCCGGTGTCGTACCGCCGGCCCTCAAAGTCCACATATACCATGCGCTGGCGGTGGCACAGCTCCGCCAGGCCGTCGGTCAGCTGTATCTCGCCGTTGCGCCCGGGGGGCAGTGCGTCAAGTATGTCGAATATGTCCGGCGTCAGCACATACCGGCCCAAAATGGCGAAGTTGGACATGACCTCCTCCGGCCGGGGCTTTTCTATGATGTGCCTCACGTCGTAGACCCGCCCCTCCACATGTGCAAGGTCCGTGGTGCAGTACGCCGGGAGCGCCTCGTCGGATACGGCCTGTCCGCCCACGCAGGAGCAGTCATACTTCTCCGCCGCCTCGATGAGCTGCTTCAGCACCGGCTTTTTCGACATCATTATGTCGTCGCCCAACAGCACCGCGAAGGGCTCGTCGCCGATGAAGCGCCTGGCCCTGGCGATGGCGTGGCCCAGGCCCCTCGTCTCCCGCTGGCGGACGTAGAAGAAATTCGCCATATCCGCCACGGCCCGGAGCTCATGGGCCATGTGCTCCTTTCCGGAGCTTATGAGCCGGTGCTCCAGCTCCGGGTAGTAGTCAAAATAGTCGTCCATAGCCGACTTGGAGCGGTTGGTGACGATAAGTATATCCTCAATGCCGGAGTCCACCGCCTCCTCGATTATATACTGCAAAACCGGCTTGTCCACAAGGGGAAGCATCTCCTTGGGTATGGTCTTTGTGGCGGGGAGCATCCTTGTGCCCAGCCCCGCCGCCGGTATCACAGCCTTTTTGACCTTCATCTCACTCACCTCACAGGAAACTTTTTCTATACGGCCTCAGGCGCCCGGGCGCCCAGCCTTTTCGCGACGCCGCTTTTTTCAAGGGCCGTCACGAGTATAACTCCAAGGGCGAAGCACAGCACCGCCTCGGCCCCGGTAACAGTCAAAATATTCACGCCCCACGCCGATATGAAGGCCGGCCCGAAGCCTGACTGGGCGTAGGCGATGACCGCGCTGACGATAAGCCCGTTGCAGACCACCGGCGGGACGGCCGCCGTCCATTTGTTGCGGCATCTGGCCGTCCAGAGCCCGGCGATCAACGTCGCCAGGGACCCGAAAACTATGTCCACCGCGCCGTACTGGCTCAGCAGATTAGTAAGTATACACCCCACGAACAGCCCCCAGGCCGTCTCCGGGAACAGGAACGGCAGGAGCGTCAGGGCCTCGGAAAGCCTGAACTGCACCGGCGCGAAGGCCAGGTTGAGCGTGTAGGCCACATAGCTCAGCGCCGTGTACATCGCCGCCGTTACCGCGGCGACGGCAAGCTTGCGAACGGGAAATTTGCCATCCATTGTTAAGATACCTCCATTTTTTGTTTTTAGAAGACGCGTGCGACCCGCGCCTGGACAGGGTGTGGAAACCTGTCGGAGGTATATTACCATAACAATACATACTTCGCAAGGGGTAGAAAAAAGAATTAATAAAATTTCTGCATTAATCGGCTGAAAACACGCACCCGCAATAGCACTGCCTGTAAAGGCCGTACTCCCGTGACAGCCTTATGGACCGCAGATACCCGTCCCGCTTTTTGAAATCCGCCGGAAGCCAGGCCACGCCGTACTCCTCCGAAAGCCCCAGGCCCACCCGGTTTATGACCTCCGCGTCCTTGTGCGGGCTCACCGTGAGCGTAGTGCCGAAATATTCAAATCCCAGCTCCCGCGCCTTCGCCGCCGTACCGGAAAGTCGCGTGTCGAAGCACCTCTCGCACCGGGCCCCGCCCTCGGGCTCCCCCTCCAGCCCCTTGACGGCGTCAAAAAAGACCATAGGGTCGTATTCCCCCCATATTATCTCCACGTCCTCATATCCCCCTGCCCGCAACAGCTTCGGCAGCTCCGCCCCCCGCTTCTCATACTCCTCCGCGGGGTGGGTGTTGGGGTTGAAATAGTATAGCGTCACGTCAAAAAACGGGTGCACCCTCTCCAGCACCGCGCTTGTGCACGGCGCGCAGCAGGAGTGCAACAGCAGCCTCGGCCTTCTCCCCCCAAGCCCCTCCGTCAGCTCCTCAAACATCTTATTAAAATCCACCCTCATCCTCTCCCCTCCGTTTCCAATACCCACATTTTACTCCCCCATCCCCAAAAACGCAAGCACCCCCCGAAAACCCGTTGACCTCCCCCGCCGGGCGCTGTATAATAATGCCGTAACGGAAGGAGGGATCTGTCATGGCGATCTACGCTATAATAATGTTCCTTGGCGCGGCGCTTCTTGCCGGGTTCGGTGTGGAGATATACCGGGGCAGGACTGAGCTTATACACGACTACCATCAAAAAAACGTCACGGATAAGTCCGCCTACGGTAAATCCTTCGGAAGGGCCCTTCTCGTTATGTCCCTGGGCCCCCTCCTGAGCGGCGTCACGGCTCTTTTCGGCACCTCGCCCCCTCTCCTCATCGCCTCCATAGCCCTGCTCTTCGCGGGACTTATAATCGGAACAGTACTTCTCGTTTCGACACAGAAAAAGTACAATAAGGGCATATTCTGACCCGCCTCTCCTCAGCGCAACTAATCAAGCTCCCTCTATTTTGTGCTCCCGGAGTATCGGACCCACGGCTGGGATGAATGTTTATTCAACGGCGCGTATAATACCATGCCACCCCTGTGCGATGAAGCCGGGTTTACATGATAAAAGGTTTTGCGAAATACCCAATACATACATCGTTTACGCATGAACGCGAATTAAGTCGATATATTCTGTAATAGCAGAATTTAACAGCTCCATATCAAGACGTTGGTCGAGCTGTATGGGTTTGTTTTCCTTTACGGCGTTCATAAATTGACCTTGCACGATTTTCAGCTTTTGACTGATCTGAGTTTCCCCAATCAGATCCAGCATTGTAATCCCATCAAGCAGAATTGCGCGGAACAGAGTTTTCATAGACGACCGAATATCCATTGAGGATCTTTCCCGTGAACAGAAGTCGGCAATTTCTTTCGCCAACGACTGAAGGACAGCTATAGAGTGCTTTGCCATCCACTCAGCTTTAACGGTTTCACAAGCGGACTTGTTCAAAACGGCCACCATGACTTTTTCATCGACTCGCCGCAAAAGCTCCTGTTCTGAAAACAACAGCGTATCAGGCTCATCAGACTGCTCCCATTTGTTATTGAGCATACAGAATTTGCCGTCTTTGATCCCTGTGTATACAACAGCGTGTTTATTTCTCTCGCTTACATAAATGCCCATCATGGCATACTGTAAATCACGAAGATGATCGCAAAGTTGTTCTTTATCCACCTCTTTTTCCGTCATGGTATAACCGATAGGCTTTAAATAGAGATTGAACCATTTTGCGCCCTGAAGCATTGGCCCCGATAAATAACATCCATCCTCGTAGTCAAACAAAAACGGCAGTCCCATCTCAAGCGCGATCGTTCTGTCCTCGGTATCTATCCCATAGAACGACAAAAGATTTGCGATCCCCGCATAAGAACATGATGAATTGAACGTCATATACTTCATAGATACATTTCAACCTCTAAAATCTATCTTTTTTTACGACGCAGAAATTATAGCACACGATCGTGAAGAAATCTATCGCTCATCAGGTACGCTTACGCACGATTTTGAACAGGAACACAAAATAGAATTTGGACATAATCAAAATTTCCAAGGACATGTGCCTCGGAAATTTGACAGCAGGACCCGGGATTTGAAATTCCGATTTCAAATCCCGGGTCCACGCGTATCTCTGTCGGAAAAGGCCGTCAGGCCTTTTTCGACAAAGTTATTCTTCGTCCAGCTCGTGGCTCAAAAGGTGCTCGGTGTAGCACATGAGGAAGGGCGCCACTCCCTTGGCGTCGTTCTCGACGATAGGCTCGGAGATATAGTACTCAAAGGAGCCGTCGCGGCGGCGGTTGTTCTCGGGGCCGAGCCCGGCCACAAGGCATATGCCGCCAAGGTTCAGCTTGCCGTCCCGCTCGGTGAGGTACCTGTCGCAGATGGACTGGAATATGGCCTCGCCCCTGGGACAGCAGTTATAGTCCAGTATCCCAAGGCGCGCGCCCTTCAGGAAGAAGTAGGCCACCATTGCGCTGCCGGAGGTCTCGGGGTAGTTGCCCTCCCGGCCGACCTGGTTGGGGACCTGATAGAGCATACCCGATTTGGAGTCGATATAGGGTATGAGGTTCTGGGCAAGCTCCCGGGCTATGGCGATCATCTCGCCCTTGAAGTCGTCATGTCCCGGGGCGATGTAGCTTATCACGTCCACCAGCGCCGCGGCGAACCACCCCAGTGACCGGAGCCAGGGGTTTTTGGACTTGCCGTCCTCGCCGGCCCAGAACGCCTTTTTGGAGGCGTCGTAGCCGTGGCGGTAAAGGCCCGTCTCCGGGTCGAACATCTTCTCACGGACGGTGTGGAACTGGCGGCGGATGTCGTCATAACCGGCGCAGTCCTCAAACTCCGTGGTGTAGCGGGTGTAAAACACCTGCGCCATATACAGGCCGTCCAGCCAGACCTGATTTGGATATATGGCCTTGTGCCAGAAGTTGCCCTCGTCGGTGCGCGGCTGGCGGAGGAGCTGGCCGTGGAGTATCTCTATGGCCTTGCGGTATTTCTCCTTGCCCGTGGCGTTGTACAGGTCAAAGAGCACTCTCCCCTCGCAGATGTTGTCCAGGTTATAGTCGCCCTCGTCATAGCCAAGCATGGTGCCGTCCTCGTGGACGTAGAAGTCGATGAAGTTGTCCACGAAGTCAAAGTACCTCTTCTCGCCGGTTATGGCGTAGAGGTTCAAAAGGGAAATCATCATACAGCCGTCGATGTAGTTCCAGCCGTTGATCTTGCCCTCCTTTATCTTCTCGATGTTCCACAGCGGCGTACTGGGGGTGGAGTCCGCCATGACACGCTCCACATAGCGTTCAATAGTGTTCATCTAATGCCCTCCTAAAAGCGTTATTCTTCCCCTCGCCTCAGCGCCGGGGCGTCATAGGACGATTATTTCAGATCCTGAGTGGGGATGCCGTCCATGTCGTCGAAGTCCTGATTTTCGCCGCACATGCCCCAGATGAAGGTGTAGTTGGCGGTGCCCACGCCGGAGTGTATAGACCAGCTGGGGGATATGACGGCCTCCTCGTTGTGCATGACGAGGTGCCTCGTCTCCTGGGGCTGGCCCATCATGTGGAATACGCACTGGTCGGGGGCGACCTCAAAGTACATATAGACCTCCATGCGGCGCTCGTGGGTGTGGCTGGGCATGGTGTTCCATACGTTGCCCGGGAGAAGGGCCGTCATGCCCATGGAAAGCTGGCAGCTCTCGCACACGGCGGGGTGGATGTACTGGCGAAGGATGCGCTCGTTCACCGTCTCCTGACTGCCCAGATGGTTGTAGCGGGCCTTCTCCATGGGGATGAGCACCGTGGGGCAGGTGCGGTGGGCGGGGCTGGAATTGACATAGAACTTGGCGGGGTTCGACTTGTCAACGGACTTGAACACCAGCTCCTTGGTGCCCATGCCCACATAGATGCCGTCCTTTGTGCCGACCTTGTACTCCACGCCGTCCAGGACCATGACGCCCGGGCCGCCGATGTTGATAGCCCCGAGCTCCCGGCGCTCCAGGAAGTATGGCGCCGCCAGCTCCTTGAAGGACCCCAGTACCAGGTCCTCGTTCACGGGCATGATGCCCCCGGCGATGATGCGGTCCTGATGTGAGTAGGTCAGGTTGATGGAATCCGCCTCAAAGATGTTGGAGATGTGATAGTGCCTGCGAAGCTCCGCGGTGTCATAGTGCTTAGAGTCATCCGGATGGTTTGCGTAGCGCACATCAAAGTTGATATTCATATCGTACCTCCTGATATGTAAATTAAAAATGTTTTTCGGTCAAAAAAGGGCTCTCACACCCGCGCCCATATATCCCTTATGGTCCTGACGGCGAACTCTATGTCCTCGCCGACAGTGCCCTCCAGCACCAGCACGGAGTCGGGGTTCACGGCCTTTATGCGCCGAAGTATGGCCTCCTTGTCCAGGTCCCCCCGGCCGAAGCCCACCTGCTTCGGGGCGGCGCCCTCGGTGTTGAGCAGGCAGTCCTTCATGTGGAAGAGCAGTATGTCCCGGCCAAAGAGCTCCAGTCCCCTGTCCAGTATGTCCAGATAGTCGAACTGGTTGCCGTAGTCCATGTAATTATATAGGTCAAAAATCACCTTCACGTTGGGCCGGTCCATTTTCCTGATGACCCGGCACAGTACGTCGGGGTTCCAGCAGACATGTCCCGCCGCCCCCTCCATGGCTATGCCCACGCCCTTCTCCGCGGCGATGTCCGCCAGGCGCCCAAAGACCTCCGCCACCTGGTCATATGCCTCCGGCCTGCGGTTCAGCGGGTGGTAGATCCACGGGTCGCCGTTATATGAGCCCGTCTCACTGCCCACATATCCCCCGCCCAGGGCCTTCAGCTTCCCAAGGTAGTCGGCAAATACGTCAAAGCCCTTTTTCGCCTTGTCCCTGTCCGGGTGGGCCTGATTGAAATACGCCCCCACCAGCGGCACCGCCACTCCGGCGTCCTTGAGGGCCCCGCCGATCTCCGCCGCCCGCCCGTCAGTCAGGCCGCCGGGGGCATAGGGTATGTCGTCATAGGATTTGTAGCACACGAGCTGCAGGCCGTCTATGTCCAGCTCCCGGAGCCTCCGGATGATGTCGCCGGTGCCCTTAACGCCCAGATCGTGCCCGCGTATGCAAAGCTTCATTTCAAAAAGCCCTCCCCTTTTTGGCCCGAATTTTATGACCATTGCACAAAATTACAGCCGTTTTTATCATTATACAACAGCAGATTAGCCTGTTCAATATAAATTCCGACAGAAGATATTCACAAAACGGACGAGCGCCTCACGGCTCGGACCGTTCCGCGGCGGCCCGGTCCATGGCCCGGCGGCGGTACTCCTTGGCGAAGGCCGAGGGCGACCTGCCGTAGTGCTTGTTGAACACCCGTGAGAAATACAGTGGATCTGAGTACCCGCACATCTCCGCCACCTCCGCCACCGAGTAATCCCTGCTCCATACGGAGGACAGCATACTTTCCGCCTTTTTCATTCTTAGGCTCGTCATATACTCCAGCGGCGTCACGCCCACCTCCTTTTTAAAGAGCTTCCGGAGGTAGTCGTAGTGGAACGGTAGCTTCCTTATGGCGGCGTCCAGGGCGAAGTCCGGCTGGGTGTAGCTGTGCATTATCGCCACCCGTATCTGCTCCACGGGCTCGGAAAAGCCGCTGTTTGAAAGGTGCACCATCATGTAGCTTGCGATAAGGTCCCCCAGGGCCTCCAGCACCAGCTCCCTTTTTGTGATGTCCGCCTGATAGTAATATTTCGCCTCGTTGAAGGCAAACCGGAACTGCCCGTCGTCGTCGTGGACCAGGAACGGGCTCTTGCTGTGAAATGCCGGCGAGGCCATGCGCATGTGTATATTCGTAAATCCCTCCTCGGAGGTGTTGGCGTGGGGCGTCCTGGGGGGTATTACGACCAGATCCCCCTCGCCGTAGGATATGTGGTCCCCGCCGTCAAAGGTGAAGGTCCCGTATCCGCCGGTGCAGTACACCAGCTCGCACTCCTCGTGGTTGTGATCTGTCACGTCGTAGGTCTTTGGGTGCTCGCCCACGTAGAGGATAGTATTCATTCGTCCGCCTCCATGTCATGTACGCGCAGTCCGCGCTCGGCGAAAAATCCCAGCATCACGTCCATCCAGCCCACCGTGTCGCCGCTGGACTCGGGTACGGCGAAGCTCGGGTTCGACCGGGCGTCCGCGGTGCTGAGGCCGTGACTTCCGTGGGCGTAGATATGCAGGGCGAAGGGCACTCCCGCCTCCTCGATGGCCGTGGCGGTCACCAGACTGTTGCGGCAGGGCACGGCCTGGTCGTCCCTGGTGTGCCAGATAAACGTCGGGGGCATGTCCGGCCGGACCAGCTTATCAAGGCTCAGCCTGTCTCTCAGGGCCCTGTCGCCGCCGGATATGTTCTCAAAGCTCTTGTCGTGGGTCCTGCCCCAGCTCACCGCCACGGGGTAGCATAGCCCCAGGGCGTCCGGCCTTATCCGGCCCTCTATGTCCCGGACCTCCGGCGCGTCGTACATGGTCCCCAGCGTCCCGCAAAGGTGCCCCCCGGCGGAGAAGCCTATGGCCGCCACCATATCCGGGTCCACCCCGTACCTGTCGGCGTTCCGGCGTATGTACACCATGGACGCCGCCGCCTCCCTGAGGGATGTGGGGAAGGCATGGGGCGCGCAGGAGTAGCTCAGCACAAATGCCGCCCACCCGGCGGACACGAACTTCAGGGCTATGGGCTCGGACTCCCGCTCGGAGCACCACTCGTAGGCCCCGCCGGGCAGTATCAGCACCGCCGGTCTGGATCTCCTGGCCACCCCGGCCATTGCCGGCCCCTCCGGCACGTAAGCCGTCAGAACTCCGGCGGCGCCCTCAGGACGCGAAAGCCCGGTTTTCCCGTATATGTCAAATTTCTCGTTTATCATATCGGTCATCTCCTTGCGGGCCCTTTTGGCCCGTTTTATCCATGCCACTTTCCGAAATGTCCATTCCTGTGCTTATAATAGCGTAAAATTCCCCAGCCGTCAACCCCTTTTATCCACGGCCCTGAGTATTCGCCAAATTTTCCGCCCCCGTCCGGAACATCCGAAAAATATATCCGTATCGTCCGTTGCCCCAAACCCGCCCAAAAGGCCCTTTTGGCCGCCGCTTTAAAAGAATATTTATATGATGTATTGACTTGAGCAGTAAAATTTTATAAAATAAACAGGTTAAGGCGACGGGAGCCGGACCCGCACGCGGGTTCTACTCCCGTCGCCTTAAAACAAGGAAGAGGATGAGTATTTCGCGATGAAGACCCGGATAAAGCTCTCAATATACATATCTGCGCTCCTTGCGCTGTCCGCGGTGGCCCTTTCCGCCACGGCCCTCGCCGCCCCGGCGGACACGGCCGTCGTGGACAGGAGCGTCCGCGCCGACACCCTGACGCTGAAGGCGTCCGGCGAGAACGCCGTCGTCAACGCCGGCGGCATCGGCACCCTCGTTATCGACGAGGCGTCCCCGAAAAACGTGCGTATCTGCGGCGGGGTGGACAACCTCGTGATCAGCGGCTCCGGAAAGACCGTCACCGTGGCCTCCGGCGTGAGCTCCGTGACCGTCTCCGGCCAGGGCAACACCGCCGTCGTCCCCTGGGGCGGCCGTGTGGACAGCCTGAGCCTTACTCAGGACAGCCGCGACTGCTCCGTCACCGTATTCACCTCCCCCGTCAGCGACGTGGAGCTCCAGGGCCAGGGCAACGTCATCCGGGCGGACTCCAGGATCGGGGATCTGGTCCTCGGCGGCGTGGGTTGCTCCGTCACCGGTAGCGGCTCCGTCGACAGCCTCGTCCGCCGCACCTACCGCTCCGACTGCGGTCTCACCGCCGGAAGCGACACCGATCAGCGCCCCACGGGCCTCGGAGATCTGGACATGGAGCTCCAAGTCCCCGAGACCATCGCCGCCGGCGACCCCCTGCCCCTCCGGGCGGAGCTCACAAACCCCTTTAAGCTCGACTGCCGGTACACCTGGTACGTGAACGACTTCCCCGTGGGGAACGGCAAGCTCACCGTGGGCCCTGAGAAAACCGAGCTGAGGGCGGACCCGAACCTCATATTTGACGACGCCGTCACCGAGTCCTCCGTCGTTCGCCTGGCCGTCACCGGCAAGAACGCCTCCGGCGACGACGAGATGATCACCGGCGCGGTCCCCCTCCACGTCAGCGACCTGTCCAACGTCCTCAAAAACGCCAGGATCGAGCTCGTTGACACCGGCAGCGCCAAGGGCCAGGTGAGCGTCAGCGCCACCGTCAGCAACGACATCCCCTCCATATGCTCCGCCGTGTGGTGCGTGAACGGCAAGCCCATGCGCGCCGGCCGCGTCTCCCTTGGCCCGGAGGGCACGAAGCTCGACTTCAGCGTGAAGCTCGACCCGATCCCCGCCAGCGGCGTCGCCAGCGTGGAGCTCAGGCTCCGCCGTGGAGATCAGACCGTCACCGGCACCATCGACGAGCGTGTGGGCATATCCGCCGAGGAGGCCCTGGCCACCGTCACCCACAAATACGCCGGCGACAGGACCCTTGAATGGGCCATGACCCACGACTACGACGACAACACAAAGACTGCATTCGTCAACGCCAAGGGCTACGAGAGCGCCACCGACAGGCTCGTGTGGGTGAACCTCACATATCAGCGCGTAAACGTGTTCCGCGGCTCAAAGGGCAACTGGGTACTGGAAAAGACCTTCCTCTGCGGCACCGGCGCCTCCGGCAGCGGCACTCCGGTGGGCGAGTACACTGTCTGGTACTCCCAGCCCAACGGCTGGAACCACGGAAGCTACATAGTCCGCCCGGTTGTCCGCTTCAATGTGGGCTCAGGCTACGCCTTCCACTCCCGCCTCTGGAACCCCTCCCACACGCGACTTGTCGACGACCGTATCGGCTTCCCCATCAGCGCCGGATGCGTCCGCATGTACGACGAGGACGCCTACTGGATGCTCGAAAACATAACCGAGGGCACCAAGGTCGTGATCCACTGAATATCCACACAAACACAAAAACACCGCCTTAAGGGGCGGTGTTTTTCGATTTGATTTGATTTTAAAGTGCGGCTTTTGCGGTCGCGCACAGCTGCGTGAACGCCTCGGGGTTGTGGATGGCGGTCTCGGAGAGCATCTTGCGGTTCATCTCGATGCCCGCCTTCTTCAGGCCGTGCATAAAGGTGGAATAGTTCATGCCGTTCATCTTGCAGCCGGCGGAGATACGGGTGATCCAGAGCTTGCGGTAGTCGCGCTTCTTCTGCTT
>CANRLF010000020.1 GCA_947631395.1 uncultured Oscillospiraceae bacterium | reverse complement strand
CTTGGGCGACAAAAGGGATTTTTTCCGACGCACATGTCGCCGGAAAAAATATAGAATTTGAGTTTTTTGACAAGCTGCAAGCTCCCCGGCTCAAAAGCCGGGGAGCTTTTTATGAGCCGGTGGACTTTCTCACGGCCCGGTGGTATAATTGAAATATCGAATTTAAGACTGCTTGCAACTTTAAGTTGCGAAAACGCAAATACAGGTTGGTAGTGACCATCGGGGACTGTCTGTAAAATACTATTATCTCGAAATCGAAATCGGAGGTATTTAGTATGAGCTTTGCGGAAAATTTACAGAGGATCAGAAAAGAAAAGCATCTTTCTCAGGAAGAATTGGCGGAAATGCTGGATGTCAGCAGGCAGGCTGTTTCAAAATGGGAACAGGGGACAGGTTACCCGGAGGTGGAGAAGCTGTTGGTCCTGCCACATGAGCTGAACATATCCCTGGACAGTCTCATGGCGGCCGAGATCGCCCGGGGAAAAGCGGCCGGACCTGATAAGGTGACCGGAACGATCGTGATCTCATCGCCGCACGAACACGTTGTAGTAAAGTGCCGCCAGGTGATGTCCTCGCCAAAATTCAAAGGTGGAAAGAACTCCCCCCAGTACGCTCTGTTTGCAGTCAGCGACAACGCGGTATCCTTTTGGGGACCGCAAAGCACATTTTTGGGTTGGTACGCAAATTCGGAACTGCTGGAAAAGGAGATTGCCGAAATACAAAACGCCATCTTCCGCGGGATACCAACTTATGAACTGAAATACAGTGCAAAAGTTGAAAGGAAATTATTCAGTGTAAGAGTGTTAGATGATTAGGGAATGCAAATCGGTAATTGTGGAGGGGGAGAGTGTATACCATGTTTGATATAAAAGGATTTGAAAAAAGCGACATTCAGAAAGTTATGAACATCAAAAGAATAGACAGTTATATTGACGGCAGATTTTCAAAAACCGTATTGAACCAGCACGGGGCGTATCTCATTGACGGCGAACCGTATCAAGTCGAGATCACGGACCCGTCATCAGCGGTGGTATATGGGAACGACCCGGCTGTGTACAAAACGCTGATCGAGGAATTTCGCTTTCACTCGCCGCATATTTTCAAATTCTACGATACATGCGCAAGACTGATAACGGAATATCCGGCTCCCGCTCTTTTTGATGTTCCGCTTGAGAACGTTCAACCCTCTCAGTTTTATGTGGATGAAGAAAAGCTGAAGGCAGTCCGAACGTTCATTTGCAAGGCAGAAGATATTGTTGTTCAGGTAATTCCTTATGGGGACAGGTTTATTTCCTTAGACGGCCATACTCGCCTGTATTTAGCTGTGCAGAACGGTTTCGGCACTGTAAAAGCCATAGAAAGTGAAACGGATGATTATGTATGGACATTCGTCCATGAGGCCGAGCGAAGGAATATACTGCGTCCGAGGGATATGATTTTATTGCCGCACAAGCAGTATGAAATTCAATGGTACCAGTATTGTGATGATGTATTTGCCGGCAATAAGCAATAATATAATTTCAGCCTTTGTCGCGACATTCTACCACCCATTCAGAAACAAAAGCACCCGCTAAATCGGGACCTGCGAGGCAATCATATGAATATTACTTATCAGAAATTGACGGAACATGAGCTCGACATTTTTGTTGAAATGCGGATCGAACAGCTTCGGGAGGAAGGCGCAAAAGAAGAAATCGATCTTAGGCCCGCGTTGGAGGATTATTATCATCGACATATGGCCGACGATACATTCGTTTCGTGGATAGCGTTAGACAATGGAACGATCATTGGGACGAGCGGGATCTCCATTGTAGAAAAGCCGCCCTATTTTGGGTGCCCAAGCGGGAAAATAGGGCTTCTGTCCAGTATGTTTACGAAGAAGGAATACAGGAGAAAAGGAATAGCGAAGGAATTACTTTCAAGAGTCGTGGATGAAGCAAGAGACCGGGGGTGCGGTACTGTTCAGATCACCGCGTCCGATATGGGCATTCTCCTATATAGTAGTTTTGGCTTTACCAAAAACGATCATTTTATGCAATACAAGCTGTAAATTCCCGGCTGTCAAGACGTCGCAAAGGTGATTTTTATTGACCGGAAAATGATTTGGTAGTATGATTTATATGTGATTTTACGCAAAATTTCGGTAAATCAAAGGGAGGTAACGGGTATGGACGGGAAGATCGTGAAGTTACAGGAGCTGATAGACGAAAGCTCGCGGATAGTGTTTTTTGGCGGGGCGGGGGTGTCTACGGAGAGCGGGATACCGGATTTTCGCGGGGTGGACGGGCTTTATAACCAGAAGTACGCCTTCCCGCCGGAGGAGATACTGAGCGCCAGCTTTTTCAGGAGAAGGCCGGAGGAGTTTTACCGGTTTTACAGGGATAAGCTCATCGTCGGTAACGCCAGGCCCAACGCGGCGCACCTATACCTTGCGGAGCTTGAAAGGCGGGGGAAGCTCAGGGCGGTGGTGACGCAGAACATCGACGGGCTCCACCAGGCCGCGGGGAGCAAAAACGTGCTGGAGCTCCACGGGACCCTTTTGAAAAACTACTGCGTGAAGTGCGGGAAGCGGTACGACGCGGACTATGTACAGAAGGCCACGGACGTGCCAAGGTGCTCCTGCGGGGGGATAGTCAGGCCCGACATCGTGCTGTATGAGGAGAGCCTGGACTCGGACGTGCTGACAAGGGCGGTGACGGAGATCTCAAGGGCGGACATGCTGATAATTGGCGGCACGTCCCTGGCCGTGTACCCCGCGGCGGGGCTGGTGCGGTATTTTGGGGGGAGGCATCTGGTCCTCATAAACAAGTCCCCCACGAGCATGGACGGCATGGCGGAGCTGGTCATAGCGGACAGGATAGGGGAGGTATTTTCACAGCTTCGTTAGATCACGCCCATTTTCGGGCGCCCTCCACGCGCAAAAACCGGGCCCTGGAGTACACATAGGTGGAGAGGGGACGGTCGAGGGCGTCGTAGGTGTGGGCGCAGACGAGGATCGGGGCCACCGAGACTATGACCGGGGAGTGGTAAAAGCCGCCGGGGCCGCCGAGCTGGACAAGATCACCGGGAAGGGCGGCCTCCTCCGGGACCTCAGCGGCCCAGGGGCCGGGGCCATCGTTATTTATGAGAAAATCGTATAGATATTCCACCCCGGTCCAGGAGGCGGTACGGTCATTGGCGTTTATGTAGTACCACCCGGTGACCGGGGTGTAGTTCATCACGCCGGAGCCGGCGAGGATACACTGGGAGGCGAAATTGGTACAGTCGCCGCCGATGTCCTGAAAGTCATAGTAGGCGGGGTTCCTGGAAAGGGCCCACCGCCGGGCGTAATCCACGGCGGCGGAGCGGTCATAGGGGACAAAGGTTAACATAATATCACTCCTCCAATATAGTATATGCAGAGGACTCACCTGATGACAGTGGGGGGCATATAATATAGCAGAGGAGGGATATAAGTATGCTCATTCACATTGTGGCCCGGGGGGATACGCTGTTTTCCATCGCCCGGCGCTATGGGGTATCGGTGTCGAGGCTCAGGTCGGACAACGGGCTTACGGAGAACCAGACGCTGGTGGTGGGACAGGCGCTTATAGTGACGCTTCCGAGCAGGGTGTACACCGTGAGGCCGGGGGATACGCTGTACTCCATAGCGGGAAGGTTCGGGGTAAGCGTGCTGGAGCTTTTGCAGAACAACCCGGAGCTCATACAAAATGACACGATCCGCCCGGGACAGCAGCTGACGGTGAGCTTTCAGGGAGGGAAGATCAGGGAGCTGGCGACGCTGGGGTACGCATATCCGAGCATCAACGACGGGATACTCAGGAGGGCGCTGGCGTATCTCACATATCTGGCGGTATTTTCCTACGGCTTTACGGAGGCGGGGACGCTGATACCGGCGGACGACGCGAGGCTCATAAACACGGCATACGAGTACAGGGCGGCGCCTATACTTGTTTTCTCGAGCATCGACGACTCGGGGGGATTTTCCACAAGTCGGGCCTCCACGCTTTTCAACGACAGGGCCCTTCAGGACAGGGTGCTGGCAAATCTGGTGGCGGTCATGCGGAGGAAGGGCTACGTCGGGATAGACATGGACTTTGAGTACATAGCGCCGGAGGACGCCGGGGGGTATCAGGAGTTTTTGACGAGGGCCAGGGAGGTGATGGAGCCGGAGGGCTTCACGGTGAGCGTGGCCCTGGCACCGAAAACCTCCGCGAGCCAGACGGGGCTTTTGTACGAGGCCCACGACTATCCGGCCATTGGGGCCATAGCCGACTGGGTGCTTCTGATGACATATGAATGGGGCTACACCTACGGGCCGCCAATGGCGGTGGCGCCCATCGACCAGGTCAGAAGAGTGGTGAGCTACGCCGTGACGGAGATACCGCCGGAGAAGATACTGATGGGCATACCGAATTACGGCTACGACTGGACGCTGCCCTACGAGCAGGGGATAACGAGGGCGGAGAACATAGGAAATCAGGGGGCGGTGCTCAGGGCCGCCAGATACGGGGCGGAGATAAGGTTCGACGAGACGGCGCAGTCGCCGTATTTTGAGTACTACACCGCAGGCCGGCGGCACATTGTGTGGTTCGAGGACGTGAGGAGCGTCAAGGCGAAGCTGGAGCTGACGGACGAGTACGGCCTGAGGGGCGTGGGGTACTGGAACATAATGAGGGCCTTCAATCAAAACTGGGCCCTGCTGGCGGCCAGGTACGCCATAAGCAAGGTGGTGTAAAAAAGCCGCAAAAAAATCTTTACAAAAGGCCGGAGAGACAATATAATATATTTTGGCCTTCCAAAATATCCAATTTTCCGGGGAAGGTAAAACATATATGGAGGAATAAAGATGAACGAGATATTAAGCAAGAGGAACCTGACGATAGCCGCGGCGGTGCTGTGCCTTTTCGCCCTGATCTGCTACTTCATGCCCTTCATCGTCGTGTCGGCGTCGCTTTTCGGCGTGTCGCAGTCCCAGTCCTTCTCCGGCTTTGAGGTGTTTGGGGAGCTGTTCTCCGGCGACATTTTCGACGGCGACGGCGCGGTGATGTCCATATGGGCCATCATAACCTTCTTAGGTGCGCTGGCGGCCATAGCCATGGGCCTGGGCCTTGTGCCCAGGAAGGCGGGGAACCAGAAGATCGCCGGCGTGTGCTGTGTCGTTTCCGCCGTGACGCTGCTCCTCAGCCGGGTGGCCTTCAACGGCGCGGCAAAGGATAGCCTCGGACAGCTGGGGGGCCTCGGGGGGATCGTGGACATAAGCATGGGCGGCGCCGGATGGTGGCTGGCCTTCATAGCCCTGATCGTCGCGGCGATCGCGTATATTTTAGCGGGCAAGATCGCGGACACTCCCAAGAACACGATAGTCTACTGATAACGCCGCGGGGCCTTTATGGGCCCCGCGTATTTTAGTACGGACAGGAGGAGCTTATATGGAAGAGAGAAGAGGCAGGGCGCTTTTTTGGGCGGCGAGGCTGGCGATATTGGCGGCCGCCGCGGGGTACGCCCTGGCTGTCATCACCTCGGGCGGGGGAGATGACACGGTGAGCATATACGGATATGAGCTCCTGACACTGCTGCCGGAGTACGCCAGGGAGTACGGCGAGGCAAATCACTGGCTGGGCGTGGGCCTTACGGTGTGCTGGGGGGCGGTGGTGGTCGCCGCGCTGGCGCTTTTGCTGGCGGGCATACTGTCCGTCGGGAGGAGCAAGAGAAGATGCTCCGCGGTCAGCGGGCTGTGTCTGCTGTCTGTGGCCATAAACCTCTTCGTGTTCAGCGTGTTCAGCGTTATCTCAGAGGTTGAGAGCCTGATGGACAGGCTGGTGGAGTCCTTCGTGGATCTGGGGGACATCAAGTTTTTGAACCTGGGGGCGGGGTATTACCTTATACTCATCGCCACGGCCCTGGCCGCGGTCCTGGCGAGGGCCGCGAGGGCGAGATATGACTGGCAGGGGCTTACGAGCTCCGGAGTGAGACTGCGGCTCATGGGGTCGGTGCTCACGAATATAGCCGTGATCGGGTGCTTCTGCCCCATGGTGGGCATCGGCGCCGGGGACGGACAGCTGACGCTGTTCGGCGGGACGCTGGCGGGCGTGGGAGCGGGCCTGGCGGCCTGGTCGGAAAAGGTAGTCGGCGGTGTGCTGTTCTGGTACGTGATAGCGATCGTCGGGGCGGTGCTGGCCTCGGCCCTCGCGAGGGTACCGGGCCGGGCCGGGAGCGCGGTGCCGGGGGCCTTCTCGGTCCTTGGGGCGGCGGGACTGGCGCTTATGGTGCGGGCCCTGGGGGCGGGCTCGGTGGAGCTTGCGTATGACCTGGTGGACGTGAGCTACCGCTGGGGCTGGTGGCTGGCGTTCTGCGCGCTGACGGCCGCCGCGACGCTAAATTTCGCCGCGATTGTTATAGACCGCCCGTTCGCCACGACGGCGAAGATAGAAACGGAGAGGCCGGAGGCTCCGGCGACTGCCGGGACGTCCACGGAGGCGTGATGATCTGATTACGATAAAAAGGACGGCGGAAGCCGTCCTTTTCAGCTTGTCAAAAAACTCAAATTCTATATTTTTTCCGGCGACATGCGCGTCGGAAAAAATCCCTTTTGTCGCCCAAGTGTGCCCCTTCGGGGCGCGCGCAGGGCGACAGCAGGGCAATTTTCTCTGAATTTCGCAAAATTCGGAGAAAATTGCCCGCACGTTTTCCTTGTCGAAAAAGCTCGTCAGGGCTTTTTCGACAGTCTCAAAAGGACGGCGGAGGCCGTCCTTTTTTATAATATTTTCTTTCTCCCAATTCCCATTTGTGTTCCCGGAGTATCGGAGTTGTGACAGTAGTGAGTATTCGCTGATATACGGAAAAGTGTCAATCAATTTCAAAAGCCGGATCATATTTGACCACGCCATTAACTTGTGGCGCGCCGTCCTGTAACTTGAATGCCATGAAGTATTCATCCCGCACTTCAAATGGCGCTTTTATTCCGTATAAGCTCGCCGGAAGATAGCCGGCACGTGGGTAATATGTCGGGGAACCCAGTACCACCGAGTAATCATACCCCAACCGTTTAGCAATACGATGTCCCTCACGGATAAGCGACAGCCCGATCCCTCTCCGCTGATATGCCGGAAGAACAGAAAGTGGCGCGAGAGCAAGTTCGGTGTGCTCTCCTATGGTGATCTTGGTAAAAAGGATATGGCCAACGATCTTGCTATCTTCCAATGCCACAAGGGAGAGCTCCGGAATAAAGGATGAAGTGGCCCTCAGTGCTTTCACAAGCTCCTGCTCGTTTCCGTCCCTATGTTCAGCATGAGAAAATGCTTCTTTTACGACCTGAAAGACTGTATTATGATCGTCTGCTCGTTCCTGCCTTATTTCCATATAAGCGCAACCCCCATATAAGTTGAGAACACTTCATGTTTTTAACCGGCAACACAAAGTCGAATCGGGACTTTTCTTTTTTAGAAAAATCCGTCAGGACTTTTCAGCGAGAGTGTATGACCAGAGGTTTTTTATTTCGGGTGAGAGCTCGGCGTAGGTGAAGGTGCGGCAGTTCGAGGGGCGGAAGGGGTCGTAGACCTGGAAGCCTGAGTCGTCACAGCCGGTGAGGACTATGTAGTGGCCGGAGTCGGTGAAGTAGCCCTTGCCCATGACGCAGATTATGGGCTTTCCGGCGTTGAGCTCAGAGCGCATGGTGTCCTCCCACAGTATGAGCTCTTTGGCCGTAAGGCCGACCATGGCCGCGCCCTCGGAGAAGAAGGTCCAGCTGGTGCCGGAGCCGGTGACGCAGTAGCCGTGGCTGACGGCCAGATCGGCCATATAGGCGGGGGTGAGACGGCCGTCGCCGGTGAGGCCCATTGCCACCATGCTGAGGGCGGTGGGGCCGCATCCGGTCCAGCCGATGAGGCCGGAGCCGTACCGGCAGTAGCCCCAACGGGCGTCCCACTGGGTGTAATAGGGGATGAGGCCGGGGTGGAGCTCCGGCGTCAGGTCCAGCTCCAGGTTATAGGGGGTGACGCCGGAGTAGGCGTCGATGTAGTCGCGAAGCTCCGGATTTTTCTCCACAAGGGAGGACATGGTCTCCTGAAGCTCGGCGTCCCCGGGGGGAGAGAGCAGGGCGTGAAGGATGAGGGCCAGGGCGACGATTAAGATCAGGGCCAGGACGCCAAGGGCGATCCAGAGGGATGTGCGGCGCTTTGTGGTCACGGTAAGACCTCCTCAGGCAAGCTTGAGCTCCACCCGCGCCTTGAACAGGTCACCGTCAACGGTGACGTAAAGCCGGCCGCCCATGAGCTCGGCGAGACTGCCGGCGATGGACAGGCCAAGTCCGCTGCCGTCGGAGCTCCTGCTACGGTCGCCGCGGACGAAACGCTCCATGAGCTCCTCGCCGGAGATGTTGAGCTTGTCCCGGGAGGTGTTCTTGACATAGATGATGGCGCGGGTACCGGTGCTCTCGGCCTCCACATAGAGGCGAGTGCCCGGTTGAGCATATTTTACGGCATTACACAGGAGGTTGTCAAGTATCCGCCAGAGATGTTTGCCGTCGGCCAGGACGGTGAGGCGCTCCTCCGGCATGGTGACCACGGGGGTCAGGCCGGCGTCGGACAGGGCGGCGGAGTATTCGGCCATGGCCTGGCCTATGAGCTCGGTGAGGTCGGTGGGGGCCAGGTCCACATCGACGGCTCCGGAGCTGGCCTTGGCGGCGTCGACGAGGTCGGTGATGAGGACCTTGAGCTTTTCGGATTTACGGGAGATAACATCGAGATACTGGCGGGCCTCCTCCTCGGTGTGGGGCTTTTGGAGGAGGTCTGAGTAGTTTATTATGCTGGTGAGGGGGGCCCGTATGTCGTGGGACACGTTGGCGATGAGCTCCGTGCGCATATGCTCGGCCCGGAGGCGCTGGTCCACCGCCCGGCTCAGGCCGTCGCCGATGGAGCTCAGGTCCTCGCCGTGGCGGCGAAGGTGGGGGTACATGCCGGAGTAGTCCCGGCGCCGGGGATCTTCGCCGGAGGCGAGCTTTTCGCCGTCGGAGATGAGCTCACGAAGCTGTCCCGCGCCGATGAGGAGGAAGGAGCACAGGGCGGCGTCGGACACGGCGAGGATAGCCACGCCCGCGGGGACGCTCACAAGCGCCGTAAGGAGAGCGCCGCCGAGCTGAAGGGCCAGGAAGGCCGAGGCGATGAGGGCCATGAGGCGGTCGAGCCTGGCCCCGGCGGCCACGCGGGAGAGGTGACCGAGCAGGAGCTCAAGGCCGTTTGAGCAAAGACGCCACAGGCGGAGCGTCAGGGCGCCGCGCCATATGGGGCCGGAGCGCAGGCGGGCGGCGCCGGTGTAGAGCAGCCAAAGGGTGATGAGCATCAAGACCAGGGCCCAGGCGGTCTGCTTCATTATGGTCACGGGCAGGGAGATGAGGCTGGAGGAGAGCCTGGCCCAGCGGCGGGACATATTGGAGGATATGAGCCAGGCCCCCGCCGCCCAGAGGGCAAGGGCGAGGTCGGGGGGCATACGGTCGAAGTGGTTAAGGGACGTGTCATCAGAGCCCCGGGCCACACCGGCCCGGGATAGGAGCAGGGCAAGGGCCAGCAGGAAAACGGCGGAGAGGATGGCCAAAAAGACGACGGAGGCGGAGCGGAAAGAGAAAACAAAGTCGAAAAATCCGCGGTGGGTCAGGCGTATGTGGTGGGCCGCAAGGTCGGTTATAAGGCGCTCCCTCAGAAGCTCATCCACGGCCTCGTCAACGCCGGGGGCGTCGTAGAAGGCGAACCTGCCGGCCAGGGACACGACCTGGGCGAAGAAGGCCAGGGGGAGGAATATAAGGGACATGAATATGACGCAAAGGGGCTTGAAGCTCGGGCTGGCGGTGAGCTTTTTCATTTTTTCTCCTCCTCTATCCTGTACCCGTGGCCCCAGACGACCTTTATGTAGCGGGGGTCGGAGGGGTCGATCTCTATCTTCTCACGCAGGTGGCGTATGTGGACGGCCACGGAGGCCTCGGCGTTGGTGGCGGGGCCGCCGGTGACGGCAGAGTATATGGCGGCGGAGGAGAACACCCTTCCGGGGTGCTCCATCAGGAGCTTCAGGATGGCGTACTCAGATGGGGTGAGGCTGACGGGCTCGCCGTCCACGGTGACGGATTTGGCGGAGTCGTCAAGGTCGATGCCGCCGATGGTCAGGTGGTCGGGCCGACGCTCCATGCCGCCGAGGGTGGTGTAACGGCGAAGGTGGCTCTTCACCCGGGCAAGGAGCTCGGCGATGTTGAAGGGCTTCGTCACGTAATCGTCGGCCCCGACGCCAAGGCCGAGTATCTTGTCGGTGTCCTCGCCCTTGGCGGTGAGGAGGATGATAGGTATGTTGTATTTCTCCCGGAGCATGGAGGTGGCCTGAAGGCCGTCGAGCTGTGGCATCATTATGTCCATGAGCACAAGGTGAACATCGCCACGGGACACGGCCTCAAGGGCCTCCAGGCCGTTTGATGCGGTGTAGACGCCGTAGCCCTCGCCCGTGAGGTAGATCTTCAGCGCGGAGGCTATGTCGCCGTCGTCGTCGCAGATAAGTATGTTGTACATGTACCCACCGCCTTTCATATGCCTATTATACACGGGAATTTGTTATAATGAAAGCCGGTAAAATCTTAAGATTTTCTAAATAAATGAAAATATAATATCCGCGTATGCGGATACCATATCCGCAAAAAAAGATACCAAATCCGCAATGAAAATCCTTTTGGGGGAGATAACTGGTAAAATGAATACTGTCGAATTTAAAAGCAGGAGGGATTTTTATGAACGCTTGCGACAATAACAGACCTTGTCCGTGTACTTATTAAGGCGACGGGAGCATTGAGAACCTGGCGAGGGATAAAGGGCTCCTGTAAGGCTTCGGAGGGAAGCGCGGGGATATGGCGCTTAAACGGACGAGCTTTTGAAACCGGAGGAAAATCAGTAAATCGGAAAAATCGCGGAGGGAAATCTTATATGAAATGGCCATGGAAAAAGAAAAGGCTTTCTTTTGACGAAGCCGCGAAATTCAACTGGGAATTGGATACGAATGTCAAATTGAGGCAAAAGCTGGATGAGCTCGCGAAACAATACGCAAATCTGAGCGAAAAAGAGTACAGGAGGAAGCTCCTGATGTTATTTCGGGAAAACGGTCTGGTAATTGATTCAAGCCAGCTGGATATGCTGTTGCTCCTGAGACATAAAACAGATCAGATGTTATTGAGACAGAGGGCGAATGATGATGAAGAAACAGCTTAGGCTTTGGGCGACTGTGTTTCTGCTGATGACGGTTTTGACTTCATGCGGGCAGAAAACGGATACCTCGAACGCTTCCCGGTGGCAAACGGCCATGAGCGACGCGGTGTTCGCCGAGGATGAGGAGGTCCGTCCGCTTGTCACACTGACGGCCGAGGACAGCCGGGTGATCTGGGACGACGCCGGGGAAAGGGTACTGCTCTTAACATGGCATGACTATCCGAGCGCGTGCGAATCCGGGACAGCTATCGGGGAATACGGCGATATTTGGGCGACTTCGCTGGGAGAGATGAAGAGCTGGTTTAAGGAAAACGGAGAGGAGATAACTGATCGGGAGCTTCGGTTCGCCCAGCTTCTCGGCGTACATGAGGATGAGGGATACACCAGATTTACGGCTTTCTGGGTATCGCCCCGGGATGTTGTGCGTCCGGCCTTTGTCACTGATGTGACAAAACAGATGGTGAACGATTACGGCCTTGTCACCGGAGAGTGGAAAGAATGGTTCGATTCCAACATCCTGTTTTCTTATTTTGAAAGCGATTACCCCTGGACAAGGCTGGGATACACATACGATTGGGGCGGGACGCAGGAATATGGGCTGACGGAGTTTCTGGTGCGCGATCCGTCACGGACGGAGATCGCGTTTACATTGACGACAGATGAGTTCGCGGAATACTTAAAGACCACTGAGGGGGATCAGAATGTTGATCCGCGAACGGACGGATCTCGTCCTTAAGGTCAACAAAAAATAATTTGATTACGGAGGTAAGACCATGAACATTCAAAAGACAGTGAACGGAGTGGCTTTGACAGTCAAGGTGGAGGGGAGATTGGATACTACGACTTCCCCGAAGCTGGAGGAGGAGCTCAGGGGGAGCGTCGGGGGCGTCACCTGCCTTGTGTTCGACTTTGAGAAGCTGGAGTACATCTCGTCTGCCGGTCTGCGTGTGCTTCTGGCGATGCAGAAAATTATGAACAAGCAGGGGGAGATGCGGATAAAAAATGTGAGTGAAACGGTCATGGAAGTGTTTGAGATCACGGGATTTTCGGATATTTTAACGATCGAGTAAGCTCTCTTTGGAGAGGAGGCGTCCTATGTTATACATACAGCTTGGGCTGGCGGCCCTGTGCCCCGCAATAGTGTCCGCCGTGTTCTATTGGTGCAATAAAAGAGCGGGCTTTTCAAAGCTGCGCGGGATGACGAAGCAGGCCGTGTATGGCTTTGTGTTTGGACTGCTTGCCATTTTGAGCACGGAGTTTGGCTCCCAGGTGGATGGGGCCGTTATCAGCGCCAGGGATGCCGCTCCATTATGCGCGGGACTTGTCTTTGGCGCGCCGGCGGGCATTTTAGCGGGCTTTATCGGAGGCGCGTGGAGATTTTTCGCGGCGATATGGGGAGAAGGGGTATACACAGGTATCGGGGCGAGCCTCACAACGCTTCTCGCGGGGGTGCTGGGCGCGGCGCTTCGGAAATGGATGTTTGACAACAAACGCCCATTCTGGTACTATGGCCTGGCCGCGGGGGCTGTGGTCGAAGTTGTTAACATGCTTATGGTGTTCCTCATAAACATGGAGGACGTACACAGGGCGTTTGAGCTTGTGGAGAAATGCACATTGCCGATGGTGGTCCTGAACGCGGGGGCGGTGACGCTGGCAATGCTGGTGGTGTCCGCCATGGCGGGCGAGTTAAGAAAAGTCCGGGGAGGGAGCAGGTATCAGCTGGCGCAGACCTTTTCACGGTGGCTGCTATTATGCGTCGTGCTGGCGTTTTTGGTGTCCAGCCTGTTTGTCTATGTGCTTCAGACAAGGCTCGCGGTGAATGACGCGGAGAAGATGCTATCCCTTTATATCGAGGATGTCAGGGCGGATATTAACGACGCGTCAGACGAGAACCTTTTGGAGCTGACAAGGAGGATAAGGGATGAATTGGACGAGAGCGGGGATCGGGGGGGATCGGTACTTCTGTCCCTGCTTGAGGAAAACGACGTATCGGAGATCAATATCATTGACGAAAACGGTATAATCGTCGCGAGTACCACGCCGGCGTATATCGGATTTGACATGACGAGCGGCGAGCAGTCCAACGAGTTTATGGCGCTTATCCACGGGGAGAAGGAGCTTGTGCAACGTTATCAGCCCATCTCACGTAACGAGGGCGTTTCCATGAAATACGCGGGGGCTGTTTTGGAGAACGGCGGTTTTGTGCAGGTGGGGTACAACTCGGGACGGTTCCAGGCGGACATTGACGGACAGGTGGTGGGACTTACAAGGAACCGCCACGTGGGCGAGGACGGATTTATGCTCATAGCGAATGAGGAGCTACGCCTCGTGAGCGACCCGGGCGGACATGAGGGGATGTCTCTCGATGTGACGGGGATCCGACTGACACCGGATGAGGATAAATATGACGCTTCCTCCGAGAAATTCGGGAGAGAATGGCAGACGCTCACGCAATCGGTTTTCGGGAAGAGCTGTTATGTGATGTACGGCGTCACGGAGGGATATTATATCATCGGGGCGCTGCCAAAGTCGGAGGTCGTTTTTGACCGCAATATTCAATTATATACCACGGTGTTCATTGAGATCATGGTATTCGCGGCGCTGTTCGTATTGATATACTTCCTGGTGAAGAAGCTGGTGGTGGAGAATATCCAGAAGATCAACCGCTCTCTGGAAGAGATCACGGGCGGAAATTTGAATGTGACCGTGGACGTGCGGAGCAATGAGGAGTTTGTGTCGCTGTCCGACGACATAAATTCCACGGTGCACACATTGAAGGGATATATCGCGGAGGCGGCCGCCAGGATAGACAAGGAGCTGGAATTTGCAAAGACGATACAGGTATCCACGCTCCCATGCGTATTTCCGCCGTACCCGGACAGGACGGACTTTGACATTTACGCGACTATGGATACGGCAAAAGAGGTGGGAGGAGATTTTTACGACTTCTATCTGCTCGATGAAAACCGGCTGGCGTTTCTTATCGCGGATGTGTCCGGCAAGGGAATATCGGCGGCGATGTTTATGATGAAGGCGAAAACGCTCATCAAAAGCCGCGCCGACAAGGAGAGCGACGTATCAAGGATCCTGACGAGGGCAAACGCGGACCTGTGCGAGAACAACGAGGCGGAAATGTTCGTGACCTGCTGGATGGGGATACTGGATCTTAAGACGTACACGGTGTATTTCGCGAACGCGGGTCATAATCCGCCGCTTGTGAGGCACAAGGACGGGGAGTTTGAATACTTTAAGACACGTCCCGGCTTTGTCCTGGCGGGTATGGAGGGCGTGAAGTACAAAAGCGGCGAGCTAAAGCTCATGCCGGGAGACGAGATATTCCTCTATACGGACGGAGTGACCGAGGCGACGGACGCCCACAACGAGCTCTACGGCGAGGCAAGGCTGAAGGCCGTTCTGGACAGGATGGAGGGCGCGAGCGCGAAAGAGATATGCCTGGGCGTGAAAAAGGACGTGGACGCATTCGTTGGAGAAACGCCGCAGTTTGACGATATGACCATGCTGTGCCTTCGGCTTACGCCAAAAAACAGCATCACGGTGGACCCGAGGGAAGATACCATGGGGGCCGTGGCGTCCTTTGTGGAGGAGACGCTTGAGGGGGCTGAGGTGCCCATGAAAATCGCCGCGAAGATGAACATCGCGGCGGACGAGATATATTCCAATATCCGGCGTTACAGCGGCGCCACGGAAGCGCGGATAGAGTGCGCGGTAAGCGGGAACAGCGTGACATTGGTA
Source organism: uncultured Oscillospiraceae bacterium (assembly GCA_947631395.1). Classification (GTDB taxonomy): domain Bacteria; phylum Bacillota; class Clostridia; order Oscillospirales; family Oscillospiraceae; genus RUG626. The sequence goes on along the minus strand of CANRLF010000020.1, from coordinate 20,255 downwards.
TTTGTGGACAACGGCAGTCCCTACAATCCGCTGGACAAGGAGGACCCCGACACGACACTTTCGGCGGATGAGAGGGAAATCGGCGGACTTGGCATTTTTATGGTGAAGAAAACGATGGACGACGTGTCCTACGAGTATTCGGAGGGCACGAACCGACTGACGCTGAAAAAGAGCTGGGAGGAATAAAATGGTGATACGGTTGAAAAAGAGGTCCCTTCTCGCGCTGACATTGGCGGCCGTTCTCATATGCCTGATCCTTGGAGGCTGTGGGCAAGGCGGAGGGAAGGACGTGGCGATAACCGACGTCCGTCAGTTGGACGGACAGGCCATCGGCGTGATGACCGGGTCCAGCTTTGACGTACATACCGACAACCTGATCGAGGACGCGGAAAAGCAGTATTACGACCGGGTCCCGGATCTGGCTCTGGCGGTGGAGCAGGGGAAGATCGCCGCTTTTTTGATGGACGAGCCCATCGCCCGTCTGCTGTGCATGGAAAACCAGGCGGTGACATACCTGCCGGATGTGCTGGTGGAGGAGAGCTACGCCGCCGCTTTTTCCAAGACCGACCGGGGCGCGGCGCTGAGGGACGAGTATAACGAGTTTTTGGCGCAGATCAAGGCGGACGGGACACTGGAGGAAATAGACGCGATCTGGATAGGCACGGACGAGAGTAAACAGGTGGTGGAGGATTGGACGACCTTCCCGGCGGAGAACGGCGTCATCCGGATGGCGGTAAAAACCGACGTGGCGCCCTTCAGCTATATCAAGGACAACCAGATCGTCGGATACGACATCGACATCATGGCCCGCTTCTGCAAGGCCAGGGGATACGGGCTGGAGGTGACCGGCGTGGAGCTCTCGTCTATTTTCGCGGGCCTTGCCACCGGTACATACGACGTGTCGGCCGCCGGCATGACTGTGACGGAGGAGCGGTCGGAAAGCGTCAACTTCGCCGAGCCTGATTACACGGGCGGCGTGGTGGCGGTAGTAGCAAATCGCGGACAGTTTGATGTGCGATTCAGGACGCTCCAGGATTTTGCCGGTGCGACAGTGGGAGCGGTGACGGGTACCATCCATAACGAGTTTTTGGACGCCGTCGTCAGTGGCTGTGAATATCGGTATTACGACGACTTTTCCGCTCTGTTTTTGGCACTGCAGGCGGGAGGGCTGGACGCTGTAATGGCCGATATGCCCGTCGGGGAGCTGGCGGTGGTCAGGAAGCCGGATCTGGCGATATTCCCGGAAACGGTGGCGCCGGACGCCTACGGCCTGGGCCTTCAGAAGGACAGCCCGCTGACGGATAAGATCAGCGCCATCATTGAGAGATATGCCGAGGACGGCACGCTTGACGCCCTTCGGGAAAAATGGCTGAGCGCCGACGACAGCAAAAAGACCATCGATGTGGGAGAGTACGACGCGCCCAACGGCACCCTGCGGTACGCACATGACTCTACGATGGAGCCTATGAGCTATGTGAGCGGGAACGGCCAATCCCTCGGATATGAGGTGGAGCTTGTGTCGCTCATAGCCAAGGAGCTGGGGATGAAGCTGGAGATCACCCAGAGCACCTTCAACGCGCTGATCCAGATGCTGGTAAGCGGACGGGCGGATATTGTATCCGGCGCCATAAGCATCACAGATGAGCGGAAGGAGAGCATCGATTTTGCCCCCACACATTATATCGGCGGTTCGGTGCTCGTCGTCCGGGGCGAGGATATAGGCATGTCCGTGGAGGAGGGAAAAACGGACTTTTGGACCGGGCTGAAAAACAGCTTTTATAAGAACTTCATCCTGGAGGACCGGTGGAAAATGATCCTCTCGGGCCTTGGGGTCACGTTTGTCATTTCCATCTTCGCGGCTTTGTTCGGCACGGTGCTGGGCTTTGGTTTGTGCCTTCTGCGACGCAGTCGCAACAAATTCGCCTCCGGGATCACGGCGGCGTTTATAAGGCTAATCCAGGGGGTCCCGGTACTGGTGCTGTTGATGGTGCTGTTCTACGTGGTGTTCGCCGGCGCGAGACTTAGCGGGATCGCCGTGGCGATCATAGGCTTTACCATTAACTTTGGCGTCTATGTTTCAGAGATGATCCGCACCGGCATTAACGCCGTGGACGTCGGACAGTGGGAAGCGGCGTCCGCCATGGGCTTTGGGCGGGTCAAGACCTTCACGAAGATCATAGCGCCCCAGGCGACGCGGCATATCCTGCCGGTATACAAGGGCGAGTTTATTTCCATGGTGAAAATGACGTCCGTGGTGGGGTACATAGCGGTGCAGGATCTTACAAAGGTGACTGACCTTATCCGCAGTCGGACCTTTGAGGCGTTTTTCCCGCTCATATTGACAGCGGTACTGTATTTCCTGCTGGCGTGGTGCCTGACGCTCCTGCTGGGACTGGTGGAGAGGAAGGTCGATCCGCGCCGCCGGCGCCGGGAGCCAAAGGGAGTGGACAGGAATATTCCCCTGGCGGAGGCTCCGGAGGAGACGAAGGCTACGCAAAACGGGGAACCGGTCATCACGATCTCCCATTTGAAGAAGGTATTCCCCAACGCGACGCCCCTTAAGGACGTTAACGCCGTCATAAACAAGGGGGATGTCATCTCCGTCATCGGGCCCTCCGGCACGGGAAAGAGCACACTTCTGCGCTGTATCAACCGGCTGGAGACGCCGACGGAGGGACGGATAGAGGTGTTCGGCCAGCCGGTGACGGGCGTAAAGGCGTCGCAGCTGGGCGGCGTGCGCCGGCGCATGGGAATGGTGTTCCAGAGCTTTAACCTGTTCGCACATCTTACGGTGATAGAAAACATCATGCTGGGGCCGGTGGAGCTGCTCGGCTGTACGCGGCAAGAGGCATATGAGCGGGGAATGCGGCTGCTGTCAAGCGTGGGACTTGCGGAAAAGGAGCTCAACTACCCGGATGAGCTTTCCGGCGGTCAAAAACAGCGTGTCGCCATTGCCCGCACTCTGGGAATGCGACCGGAGATCGTACTGTTTGACGAGCCGACAAGCGCGCTGGATCCCACCATGGTGGGAGAGGTGCTGGCGGTAATCCGCGCCCTTGCCGAGCAGGGGCTGACCATGCTTATCGTCACCCATGAGATGAAGTTTGCCAAGGATGTATCCACGCGGGTATTTTACATGGACGAAGGCGTCGTTTATGAGGAGGGGACGCCGGGGCAGGTGTTCGATCAGCCGAAAACCGACAGATGCCGGGCGTTTGTCCACCGGCTGAAAACACTGCATCTCGATATTGCCTCCAGGGAGTTTGACTTTATCGGCGCGGCGGCGGACATCGACCGCTTTGCCCGCAAGCAGCTGCTGAGCGCGAGGCAGTCACTCAAGTACCAGCAGATCTTTGAGGAGCTGTGCGTGACGAGCATACTGCCGACATTGCCGGAGGACGGGTGCGGCCTGAGCTTCGACGCCATTTGCGGTGAGGACGGAGGCGAATGCGAAGCCGTCATACGCTGGAATGGGGTGGAGTTCGACCCGCTGACACAGGGGGATGAGCTGAGCGCGGCGCTGGCTGTCAGCCGGACCAAGAGCAGCAGTTACGCCTATGCCGACGGGGTCAACACGGTGACCGTCGTATTTTAAAACAGAATAATTTTAAAGAACGGGGTGTAAGGATCTATGTTATCAACGGAAAAAATATTCCATGTTAAGGAAGCCGGCTCCACAGTGAGAACGGAGGCTCTGGCGGGCGTCACGACATTTATGACCATGGCGTATATCCTCATGGTCAATTCGGGGATGTTCGCGGAGCTTCCGGGGGTGTCGTACAACGCGATCTATATCGCCACAGCGATCTCCGCCTGTATCGGGACGGTGCTGATCGGGCTTATGGCAAATCTGCCGCTGGCGCAGGCGTCAGCCATGGGCTCCAATGCCTTCTTTGTCTACACGGTGTGTTTCGGCTTTGGGCTCAGCTACGCCAATGCCCTGGTGCTCATTCTGCTTGACGGCATCCTGTTCATACTGCTCACGGTGACGGGATTGCGAAAGAAAATATTTGAGGCTATACCGACAGCGGTAAGGGTGTCGATCCCCGCGGGAGTCGGGCTGTTTATCGCCTTCATAGGGCTCAAGGATTCGGGGATCGTGGTGGCGGATCCATCCACCTTTGTCAGCCTCGCGTCCTTCAACCTTCTGTCCGGAAACGCGACGTGGAAGGACATTATGCCGATGCTCGTCACCATCGCCGTTTTGACCGCCATCGCGGTGCTGACGTGCAAGCGGGTAAAGGGCGCTGTGCTCTGGGGCATACTGGGGGGAACGGCGCTGTATTACCTTCTCGGCTTAACCGTCCCCGGATTTTATAAGGGCTTTGCGGACAATCTGAATTTTAACCCGTTCGCGGCGTTTGGGGACTTTGGCACACAGGCCTTCGGCAGGGTCTTTACGGAGGGCTTTGATTTTTCGCCGTATCTGGCCAACCACAGCGGAACGGAGCTTGCCATATTGATCGTGACGACGGCGCTGGCGTTCTGCCTGGTGGATATGTTCGACACGATCGGCACACTGTATGGGGCCTGCGCCAGGGGAAATCTTCTGACCAAAGAGGGAGAGGTGCCCAACATGGATAAGGCGATGCTTGCGGACGCCATAGCCACCACGGCCGGAGCGGTCTGCGGCACATCCACGGTAAGCTCATATGTGGAGGCCTCCACGGGTATCGCGGAGGGCGGAAAGACGGGCTTGGCCGCCATGGTGACGGGGGCGCTGTTCTTTGCAAGTATGTTTTTAAGCCCCATCGCGAAGCTCGTACCGGGATGCGCCACAGCGGCGGCGCTCATATACGTGGGGATTATGATGATGAACTGCGCCAGGAATATAGACTGGCTTAAAACGGAGGAGGCAGTCCCGGCGTTCCTGACCCTGGCGATGATGCCGATGACTTACAATATTTCCTACGGCATTGCCTTCGGCGTGATCTCCTATGTGCTTATAAGCGTGTTCACCGGAAAGGCAAGGAAGGTAAAGGCGGGGACATGGGTGATCGCGGCGCTCTTTGCGGTCATGTTCTTTGTGACGCACTAAGTGCTGTCGCAAGTCGGCGTTGTCAATCAGATACTTATAACGGAACCGCGGGGGATGAGTACGCTCCGCCGCGGGGACGGATAAAAATTAGATAAAGACGGAGATAAAAATGATCACATTTATTGTAGCGTTGCTTATTTTGCTCGTGGGATACCAGGTATATGGGCGCGTAGTTGAGAGGATCGTCGCGCCAAGCGACGATCCCACGCCGGCGATAGCGCATCCGGATGGGGTGGACTTTACGCCCATGAAGAAATGGCGGGTGTTTTTGATCCAGCTTCTCAATATAGCGGGAACGGGGCCGATATTCGGGCCGCTGATGGGGGCGGTATTCGGACCGGTGGTGTTCCTGTGGATCGTGTGCGGCTCCATACTTGGCGGGGCCGTCCATGATTATCTGTCCGGGATGGCGTCCGTAAGGAATGACGGCGCGTCCATATCGGAGATCGTCGGGAAGTATCTGGGCACCGCGGCAAAACAGGTCATGCGTATTTTTTCGATCGTACTGCTCGTATGCGTGGGGGCGGTATTTACCACAAGCCCGGCGGGGCTCCTGGCGAGGCTTACGCCGGGTTTTATGGATACCACATTCTGGATCGTGGTGATAATGGCGTATTATGTGCTGGCGACGCTCCTGCCCATTGACAAGGTGATAGGAAAGCTATATCCAGTGTTCGGCGTGGTGCTCATGTTTATGGCGGCGGGGATAGCCGGCGGCCTTATTTTCGGGGACTATACGCTCCCGGAGCTCACAAGCGAGACATTTGCCAACCTGCACCCGGAGGGGAAGCCGATATGGGCATATATGTTTGTAACGGTGGCCTGCGGCGCGGTGTCGGGCTTTCATTCCACCCAGTCGCCGATGATGGCAAGGTGCATAGAGAGCGAGAAGCAGGGACGCGCGATCTTTTACGGCGCGATGCTGGCGGAGGCCGTGATCGCCCTGGTGTGGGCGGCGGCGGGCCTGGGGTTTTACGGCAATACAAAGGATCTGTCGGGGGCTCTGGCGTCCCTCGGCCAGTCGGGAGTTGTCTATGATATTTCCGTGGGAGTGCTCGGAAAGGTCGGCGGGGCGCTGGCTGTCATCGGAGTTGTCGTCTGCCCGATCTCCACGGGGGACACGGCGTTTCGGAGCGCGCGGCTTACGCTTGCGGACTGGCTGAAGCTGGATCAGTCGAGCCTTTGGAAAAGGCTTATTTTAGCGGTCCCGCTGATAGGAACGGCGGCTGTTTTGACGCAGATCGATTTTGACATCATATGGCGGTATTTTTCCTGGTCCAATCAGACGCTGGCTATGATCGTGCTGTGGGCGATGGCGGTGTATCTGGTCCAAAACGCAAAAAAAGAATGGTACTCGCTGATCTCAGCGGTACCGGCAACATTTATGAGCGCGGTCTCGGTCACTTACATACTCATGGCGGGCGAGGGCTTCAGGCTCTCCACGAAAATAGCCTATCCGGCGGGCATCGCGGCGTCGGTCGCGTTGCTTATTGTATTCCTGATTTATATGATCCGCTGGGGACGGGCGAAAGAGCATAAGATCTCATAACGTGATGACGAGCTTGAACCAGCCGTCCTCCGCGCTGAACGAATAAAAGGCGTTATGCTTTTCGCAGAAAGCCACGATGGAGCGGGCGCCGATGCCGTGGCCGGGCTTGCGCGATTGCGGGAGCCCATTACGGCCGAATGAGATACGTCCGCGGCAGGAGTTTTTTATCTCGAACATGAACCGCGGCTTATGGACGCAACGGATGACGATCTTCCGCTGATTTTCCGGGAGCTTTTCACAGGCGTTTATGGCGTTTTCAAGAGCGTTGGAGAAGCAGATCGCAAGCTCGGCGCAATCGACGGGCAGTGTTTCGGGGAGGGAGAGCCTCTGCTCCACGGCAATGCCGGAACGCTCAGCGCGGGCGAAATACGTGGCGAGAGTGGCGTTTAAGATGGGGTCCGAGCAGTAGCGGGCAGGCGTGGGGGTGTCGGTTCGGACGGACGCTTCTTTTATGTAGTCAAGTATAGCTTCGGTGTTCCCGTCTTTCGCAAGTCCGGCGACAGCGGACAGTATCTGCCGGATGTTACGCCGGGCGTCCCTCACGTCCCGCGCACGCCGCTCGGCGTCCTTGGCCTTGCTTCTGATGTTGCCTATCTGCAACCTTAAAAGGTCGCGGTCCTGCTCCTCCATACGGTACCGGTACTGGAGGCGCAGATATTGGAAGATGGCATAGTAGATGATGAGGAGGACGGCGCCTGACAGGGCGAAGAGGACGGAAAATGAGGCGTTCTGGGTATAATGGGCCGGGTAGAGGGCGAGCACTATGGTAAATATGAAAAAAGAGCAGGGGATCAGGGCGAGTATCCACCAGCCGCCGGTGACCGTGTCCGCGATATTCAGGAAGATATTTCGAAGGAAGAAAACATCCAGTAAAATCACTATGAGGTATGCGGAAAGGAGCAGCAGGGGATCTGTCAAAGAGTTGCCGCCGAACAGCGTGTTGAGCTGAGTCACGCTGACGATAAGGTAAAGGGACATGAGAAGCTGTGACAGGCAACAGAAGATATGCCTTGAAAGGGACTCGTCCGCGATCAGGAAGGTTATGATGACTCCGGGTATGGAAACGGTGAATATGGCGCCGCGGAGAAAGGGCATGAAGCCGAAAAACCGTATACAGAGGACGGAAAAGGCGATGGAGTAGACAGCGTATCCGATGACGATAAGCAGATTTTTCTTCTTGTTTTCCTTTATCCTGCTGACGGAAACGACCATGCCGAGGGTGCCGAAGATGGAAACAAGGATCCGGTATATCTGGTACGCGGTATTGTTATCAAAAATCATGCCTTGCCTCCTTTCTATGTACGCTGGGATGATACGGTCAAGAGCGGCCCCGCAATGTCACCGAGATCCGGAACAGGTTATTATCGGCCGTAAACGAATAGACGGCGTTGTGCCTTTCACAGAATGACGCTATGGAGCGGAAGCTACTGTTTAGACCTCCGTCCGGCGGCTGTGGAAGGCCTTTTTTATCAAGCGGTATGCTGCCATCACAGGGATAAGTGACCTCAAGCATCATATTAGGCTCTTGGACGCACCGGACGCTCAGCTTCCTTTCACCCTCGGGAAGCTCCATACAGGCGCGGATGGCGGTTTCCAGCATATTGGCAAAGCAGACGGAGAGCTCGGAGGAGTCCACAGGAAGGACGTTCGGGATGGAAAGGGAGGTCTCAAGCTCGATGCCCGCATCCATCGCGGACGTAAGGTAACCGGAAAGGGTGGCGTCAAGAATGGGATCGCCGCAATACTTAAGGGGCGCTGGGACATCCTCGGACAGCTCAGCGGTGTTTTCAACAAAATCAAGGATCGCCCGGGTATCGCCGCTTTCCGCGAGGGTGGCGACCGTGGAGAGGATGTGACGCAGGTCGTGGCGGATGATCTTCGTCTGCTTTTCAAGAGCGTCGATGTCGGAGTTTTCACGCCGTATGTTTTCCAGCTGGAGCTCCAAAATCTCCTTGTTCTGCTTTGAGCGCAGTCTGCTGTATTGCAGGTACAGGTAGCTTCCGATGGAAAAGTAGACGGCAATGATGACGGCACCCAGCAGGTAGACCGTGACGATGCTGAGCGGCCGTTTCGTATAATGCTCCGGGTAAAGGGCGACTGTCACGGAGAGGACGATGAACGCGCAGGGGATCAGGGAAAGGACGCCCCAGCCCTTTTTGATCATGCCGACGAAATCGAGCCAAATATGCCTGACAAAGTGAAAATCAAACAGCGCCGCAAGCAGATAGGAAAGCAGGCGCAACAGGATGTCTGACAGCTCGTTTCCGCGCAAGGCGGTATTCACCAGGGTGACTGTGGCGGCGATGTAAAGGGAGGCCAGGATATGTGTCGCGCCGGTAAATACGAGCTTCGCGAACGGCTCGTCAGAGATATTGCGCAAAAGAAGGACCGTCGGGCATGATATGGTAAGGACAAAGACCCACAGGAAACGCTGGTAACCAAAATAATAAATAATCAAAAGGGTGGAGAGGATGACGTAAACGCCATAGACCAAAATGACCGCGGCGAACACCGCTTTCTTTTGGATTATCTTAAAGCTGGTGGTGGACACCATCATGGAGATCGTGCCCACAAAGGTGATCAGGACCTTCAGGACCAAAAAAGTAAGGTTATCCTCAAAAAGCACGGTATTTTCCTCCGTTCAGCCAGAAGGCCGCCCACTCACGCTTCACGGCGTCATATATGCGGCGCGGGATGGGGACGCGAAGGTTTCCCGTCAGGACCATGTCCGTTTTCGTTACTTCCGTGACATGGGACAGGTTTACCACGAATGAGGAGCCCACAAGGAGCATACCGGTATGGGAGAGGAGATCTGATACCGCGTCAATAAAGGAGCCGTTGAAGGTAACGCCGGGTATGATACCGCCATCCGCCATATAGTAGTAGATCCGTTTTCCGGTGCGCTCCGCGTACCGGATGTCGGCAACGGGAAGGATACGGGTACTGTCAGCGGTCTTGACGGAGACCATATCCCGCGTGATCCGGGAAAGGGAGGAGAACGCTTTGTCCAGACTCCGAAAGAAGAGGGGCTTGTCCACAGGCTTTAAGAGGTAATCGAGGGCGTCCACCCGGTAGGAGTCCAGCGCGAAGTCGGGAGATGTGGTCAGATAGATGAACATCCCCTGATCGCCACGGCCGCGCAACGCCGTTCCAAGCTCTATGCCGTCCATCTCCGGCATGATGCAGTCGAGGATATAGAGGTCGAAGCCGCCGTATTCGTCCACATGGTTCAAAAGCTCCTTCCCGGAATGGAAGGACGACAGCATGAGCGAACGGTCAGGGTTGGCCTGCTTGTACTGTCCGATCAGGTCTCTTATCGTTTCGTGGCATGTTTTTTCATCGTCGCATAACGCAATCTGCAAGGTTTTCGCCCCTTTTCTAATCAAGACGCGGTGGCTGATATTAAATAAACGTGGAAGGGCGCCTCTACCGATGGGGCGTATCTCTCCGCGGTAAAAGTTAGATCGCGGGGTCCTGCTGATCACATATTTTATCATTTTTTCAAGAAAAATACAAGTAGAAGGACGAGCGCCGCGGACGCCCGTTCTTATTTTTTGTGGGATCAATGCTCTCAGTGCCGATTTGCAAAAAAACTGTTAAATGATTTTCGCGGCGGCATGTACGTCGCGAAAATTACCTTTTGTTTTGCAAGTGTGCCGCCTTCGGCGGCGCGCGCAGCAAAACAGCAGGACCCGGGATTTGAAATTCTAATTTCAAATCCCGGGTCCGCACGTCCCCCTTGTCGGAAAAAGGCTGTAAAGCCTTTTTCCGACAGTCTGAAGAGGAGGGCGCTTTGTGGTGCCCTCCTCTTATTTAAAGACGCTTTCAGGAGGTGGCCCTGCCACCAGAGCAGGGGGTGGGCCTCCTTTTTTTACGGGACTTTTGACCTTTCATCCGCCGGACTTTTTTATCTGTCGCCGTTGGATACCGGTCTGATTGAAAGCCCCGCCGGCGTCTATGGGTATTATGTGCTCCGGGGCTTGATTTATTTCAAAATATATGGTATAATAAACTGCTAAATCTGTAAAATAAACACAACATATAGGTGAAACGTGATGAAAAAAGGCGCAAAGCAGGAGTACGGCAACGAAAGCATAAGTCAGCTCAAGGGGGCGGACCGGGTACGCAAGCGCCCGGGGGTCATTTTCGGCTCCGACGGGCTGGAGGGGTGCGAGCACTCGGTGTTTGAGATACTCTCAAACTCCATCGACGAGGCCAGAGAGGGTCACGGAGATCAGATAATCCTGACGAGCTACTCCGACGGCTCCATAGAGGTGGAGGACTTCGGCCGGGGCTGTCCCGTGGACTGGAACAGCGTGGAGGAGAGGTACAACTGGGAGCTGGTGTTCTGCGAGCTGTACGCCGGGGGAAAATATAAAAACGACAACGGCGGGGACTATGAGTACTCGCTGGGATTAAACGGCCTTGGCACCTGCGCCACGCAGTACAGCTCTGAGTATATGGACGTCACCGTGTGGCGGGACGGGAAGAAGTATTCGCTCCACTTTGAAAAGGGCGAGAACGTGGGGGGACTGAAGTCCGAGCCCTACGGGGGCAGGAGGACGGGGTCACTGATGAAGTGGCGGCCTGACAGGGAGGTCTTTACCGACACAAACATCCCGAGGGAGTATTTTGAGGACGTGCTCAAAAAGCAGTCCGTGGTGAACCCCGGGGTGAAATTCGTCTTTCGGGCGCAGACGGGGAACAAGTTCGAGGAGCGGGAGTACCTGTATGAAAACGGCATACTGGACTATGTGGCGGAGCTTGCGGGGGAGGACCCGCTGACGGCGCCGTACTTTATTGAGGGGGAGCGGCGCGGCAGGGACCGGGAGGACAAGCCGGAATACAAGGTGAAGCTCTCGGCGGCCTTCTGCTTCTCAAACCGGGTGAATGTAATTGAGTACTACCACAACTCCAGCTGGCTGGAGCACGGCGGAGCGCCGGACAAGGCGGCGAAGAGCGCCTTCGTCTCGGCGGTGGACGCGTATCTTCGGCAGGGGAACAAGTATCAGAAGAACGAGACGAAGATAGGCTTTCAGGACGTGGCGGACTGCCTGATACTTGTGACAAACTGCTTCTCCACCCAGACGAGCTATGAGAACCAGACGAAAAAGGCCATAACGAACAAGTTCATACAGACGGCAATGACGGAGTTTTTCCGCTCACAGCTGGAGATATACTTCATCGAGCACAAGGCGGAGGCCGACAGGGTTTGCGACCAGATACTTGTCAACAAGCGCAGCCGTGAGCAGGCGGAGAAGGCCAGGGTCACGATAAAAAAGAAGCTCTCGGGCAATATCGACATCGCCAACCGCGTACAGAAGTTCGTGGACTGCCGGTCGAGGGACGTGACGCGAAGGGAGCTTTACATCGTGGAGGGCGACTCGGCCCTGGGGAGCGTGAAGCTGTCGAGAGACGCGGAGTTCCAGGGCGTGATGCCGGTGAGAGGGAAGATATTAAACTGCCTGAAGGCGGACTTTGCCAGGATATTCAAAAGCGACATCATCACGGACCTGGTGAAGGTCTTGGGGTGCGGCGTTTCGGTGCCGGTGAAGATAAAAAGCGACCTTACGGCATTTGATCTGGACTCACTTCGGTGGAGCAAGGTCATAATCTGCACCGATGCCGACTACGACGGCTATCAGATAAGGACGCTTATACTGACCATGATATACAGGCTGATGCCGAAGCTCATAGAGGAGGGGAAGGTGTTCATTGCCGAGTCGCCACTTTATGAGATAAACTCCGGTGAGAAAACGTGGTTTGCGTACACCGAGAGGGAGAAGGCGGATATACTGGCGAAGTTAGAGGGGAAAAAGTACACCGTGGCCCGCAGTAAGGGACTTGGCGAGAACGACCCGGAGATGATGTGGATGACCACGATGAACCCCGAGACGAGGCGGCTGGTGAAGGTCCTGCCAACGGACGCGGAGGAGACGGCAAGGGTGTTCGATATGCTCCTGGGCGACAACATACAGGCGAGAAAGGACCACATAGCCTCAGACGGGTATAAATATCTGGACCTTGCGGATATATCGTGACATATAAGGCGGAGAGATAACGGGGAGGGGGAGGCGCTATGTCCATTTTTGACATCTTAGGGCCCGTGATGGTGGGGCCGTCGAGCTCGCACACCGCGGGGGCGGTGAGGATCGGGCAGATAACGAGAAGGCTACTTGGCGGGGAGCCGGAGCGGGCGGAGATACTGCTGGCAGGGTCCTTCGCCCTGACCGGCGAGGGCCACGGGACGCCGAGGGCGATCGTGGCGGGACTCATGGGCATGGGGCCCGACGATGAGAGGATACCCGGGAGCTTCGATATTGCCCGTGAGCACGGGATGGATTTCACCTTCGGCACCACGGTACTGCGGGACGCGCACCCGAACTCGGCCCTTATAACCGCGGTCAGGGGGGAGGAGACCGTGCGGGTGGGGGCCTCGTCGCCGGGAGGCGGGAGGATAAGGGTGTTCGAGCTGGACGGCCTGCCGGTGAGCTTTTCCGGGGAGTCGCCGACGCTCATCGTGAGGAGCGACGATAAGCCGGGGTATGTGAGCCGGGTGACGGGGGTCATCGCCGCCCAGGGGATAAACATGTCGAAGCTCCGGGTGGAGCGGGAGGCCAGGGGCGGCCGGGCCATAATGGTCATAGAGTGCGACCAGCGCATACCGTATAAGGTCAAGGTGGCAATCACGGCCATAGAGGGCGTCAGGAAGGTGACCAGGCTAAATCCGGGGGAGGAGTCAAAATGAGTACCTATTCATCCATGTCGGAGCTCCTGGGGATGGCGGAGGAGCGCAAGCTCCCGCTGTGGCGGGCGGTACAGCTCTTCGACTGCGAGGAGCAGAACATCACCGAGGAGAAGTCCTGGGAGATGATGAAGAACATGCTGGAGGTCATGGAAGCCTCCGACAGGAGCTATGACAGCGGTCAGCGGTCACTCAGCGGCCTTTCTGGCGGCGACGGGGGACTTATGGAGGAATACGTAAGGTCCGGCAGGTCCATAGCGGGCGGGCTTTTGGAGAGTATGATCGCCGCGGCACTGAGGATGGGCGAGTGCAACGCCTGCATGAAGCGGGTGGTGGCCGCACCGACGGCGGGGGCCTGCGGGGTCCTTCCGGCGGTGCTGTTGCCCTGCGGGAAGGCCATGGGGTCAACGGGCGAGGTCACGGTCCAGGCGCTGTACGTGGCCGCGGGTGTCGGAGAGGTCATCGCCCGGAGGGCCAGCATAGCCGGGGCGGAGTGCGGATGCCAGGCGGAGATAGGCACGGCCTCGGCAATGGCCGCCGCGGCCCTCACCCATATGGCCGGAGGCACGGGCGAGCAGATCGCCAACGCCGCGGCCTTGGCGATGAAGGGCCTTTTGGGCCTGGTGTGCGACCCGGTGGGGGGATTGGTGGAGGTGCCGTGCGTCAAGCGAAACGTCATCGGCGCCGTGAACGCCCTGGCCTGTGCCGAGATGAGCCTGGCGGGGATCAAAAGCCGCGTCCCGGCCGACCAGGTATTTGACGCCATGCGGGACATCGGAGAGCGCATGTCCCCGGCCCTGAAGGAAACGGGCGAGGCGGGACTGGCGGGGACGGAGATAGGTAAGACCATAGCCGGCAGATAAACGGCCGGGCGACACGGCGAAGTGTTATGTAAACCAATAAAAAGGACAGGATACCCATGGCTAAGAAAAAATCTGAAGAGAATGTGAAGAAGGTCAATAATCCTAATGTGATGGGGCTGCACGCGCAGGTGCAGGATCAGGAGATCACGGACACCCTTGAGGTGAACTATATGCCCTACGCTATGTCCGTCATCGTATCCAGGGCCATACCGGAGATCGACGGGTTCAAGCCGGCGCACAGGAAGCTTCTGTATACGATGTACAAGATGGGGCTCCTCACAGGGGGGAGGACGAAGTCCGCCAACATCGTGGGGCAGACCATGCGGCTAAATCCACACGGGGACGCGGCGATATATGAGACGATGGTGCGGCTGTCAAAGGGGTATCAGGCGCTTCTGACGCCCTTTGTGGACTCAAAGGGCAACTTCGGCAAGGTGTACTCCAGAGATATGTCCTACGCGGCGTCCAGGTACACGGAGGCGAAGCTCTCGTCCATCTGCGCGGAGCTTTTCCGGGACATCGACTCGGACACCGTGGACTTCGTGGACAACTACGACGCCACAATGAAGGAGCCGTCGCTGCTTCCCACCACCTTCCCGAACGTGCTGGTATCCGCCAACACGGGCATAGCCGTGGGCATGGCCTCGAACATATGCTCCTTTAACTTGGAGGAGGTCTGCCGGACGGAGATAGAGTATCTGTCGGACCCGGACTGCGACATAATGGCGACCCTCAGGGCGCCGGACTTCCCCACCGGGGGCGAGGTGATATACGAGCCACAGGCGTTGAGGGAGGTATACGAGACGGGGCGCGGGAGCGTGAAGCTCAGGGCCCGGTGGAGATACGACAAAAAGGAGAACCTAATCGAGATATACGAGATACCCTACACCACCACGGCGGAGGCCGTGATGGACAAGGTGGAGGAGCTGGTCAAGACCGGGAAGCTCAGGGAGATCTCGGATATGCGCGACGAGACGGACCTGACGGGCCTGAAGCTGACGGTGGACTTAAAGCGGGGCGTGGACCCGGAGAAGCTTATGGCGAAGCTGATGAGGCTGACGCCGCTTCAGGACGCCTTCGCGTGTAACTTCAATATCCTGATCGCCGGGACGCCGAGGGTCATGGGGGTCAGGGAGATACTGAGCGAGTGGACAGCCTGGCGGGAGGAGTCGGTACGCCGCAGGGTGTTCGCGGACCTTACGAAGAAAAAGGACAGACTGCACCTTCTGAGGGGCCTGGGGAAGATACTGCTGGATATAGACAAGGCCATCGCCATAATCCGGGGGACCGAGGAGGAGCGGGAGGTGGTCCCGAACCTGATGATCGGCTTCGGGATCGACGAGATACAGGCGGAGTTCGTGGCGGAGATAAAGCTGCGCAACATAAATAAGGAGTATATCCTGAAGCGCCTGGAGGACATAGAGAAGCTGGAGGCGGAGATCGCGGACCTTGAGGACGTGCTGAAAAACCGCCGCCGGGTGAAATCCATCATAAAAAGCGAGCTGGAGAACGTCATCAAGAAATACGCGGAGCCCCGGAAAACGGGCATAGTGTACGCCCACGAGATACCGGAGCCCGAGGAGGAGCCGGAGGACGACTATCAGGTGACGGTGTTCTTCTCAAAAGGCGGGTATCTGAAGAAGATAACGGCCCAGTCGCTTCGCATGAGCGGGGAGCAGAAATATAAGGAGGGCGACGGCCTTCAATGCTCCTTCGAGGCGAAGAACTCCTCGGAGCTTCTGGTGTTCACGGACAGATACCAGTGCTATAAGACGCGGCTTTCGGATTTCCCGGACGCTAAGGCGTCGAGCCTGGGCACATATGTGCCAACACAGCTGAAGATGGAGGACGGGGAGAACGCCATATACATCTGCGACCCCGGGGATTACAGGGGGAGCCTGCTACTGATGTTCGAAAACGGCAAGGCCGCGAGGATACAGCTTTCGGGATTTGAGACAAAGACGAACAGGAAGAAGCTGACGGGGGCGTACTCAGACAAGAGCCCCCTCATTGGGTTCCTGCCGGTGTTCGAGGACTTTGAGGCGGCGGCGTATACGTCGGACGGGCGGTGCCTGGTGTTCTCCACGGCGCTCCTGACGCCAAAGCCCACGAAGAACACACAGGGCGTGGCGGTGGTGACCTTAAAGCGCCAGCGGACCGTGACGGAGCTCAGGCGGCTTGAGGAGACGAGCGTGAAAAACGCCGGGCGCTACCGGGTGCGCTCCATACCCGCCGCCGGGGCGCTCCTACGGGACGAGGACCGGGAGGAGCAACAGCTGAGCTTATTGGGCGGTGACGGCGATGAGTAAACGGCGGCTGGCCGCGGCGGCGATGGCCCTGGCCGTGGTACTGACCGGGTGCTCGGCGGCCTTTGACAGGGAGTGGTCCTCCAGCCGCCAGCACGAGGATCTGGGCTCACAGGACCCGGCGGACGCGGAGATGACGCTGGAGGCCGGGGACTACGGGAGCTTTTACGAGGCGGTCAGGACCTTCATCGCCAGCGGCGTGGAGCGCGGGGCTGTGCGGATGGCGAGCTATTCGGGGGATATGGACGCGGACATAGCCCAGGCGGTGTTCACGGCCTCCAACGAGACACCGGAGGGGGCGTACTGCGTCTATTACATAAACTACAACATCACGAGGCTCGTGTCCGTATATGAGGTGAGCATATCCATAATCTACCGCCACAGCCCGGAGGAGCTGGGGACCATCGTAAGATGCCAGAGCCAGGGGGACATGGAGGCCATGATGCTGTCGGCGCTGAGAGGCAGGATGGACTCGGTCACGGTCTGGGCGCGGGACGAGGAGCTTGACGAGACGGGCATAAGGGACGCCATAGAGAAGGCGTACTATGAAAATCCCGGGGAGATACTGTACATACCCTCATATTCCGTGAGCTCCTACCCACAGGAGGGGAGCGAGAGGATAATGGAGATAGCGTTGAGCTATCCCTACGCCACCTCCACCGTGGAGGCGCGGGCCAGACAGCTGGATAGACGTGTGGAGGAGATACTGCCGGAGCTGGGCCAGGGGCCGGCGTCGGACAGGCTGACTAAAATGGGGGGACTTTTCACAAGGTCCATAACCTTTGACGAGAGCGTCAACAGCTCCGACGTGGACGCAAGGCGCTATAACGCCATGACGGCCTACGGGGCGCTGGTACAGGGCAGTGCCGTGGCCGAGGGCTACGCCATGGCGGTGAAGGTGCTGTGCGACAGGATGGGCGTGGAGTGCGTGGTGGTCCGGGGGAGATACAACAACATGGATCACGCGTGGGACATAGTGCGCCTTGAAAACGGACAGCTTTACCATGTGGACCTGTGCGCCTTCGACCCGGCCGGGGCGGTATTCAAGACGGACAGGCAGCAGCTGTACGCCAACTACTGGTGGGACAGCGGGGCGTATCCGGCCTGCGCGGGGCAGTCGCTGTACGGTCCGGAATACGATCCGCCTGTGGTGGTGGATCCAAATCCGCCGGTGGGCTCGTGAGAGGATTGAGAAAAAATCAAATTTTAGCTTGACAAAGCCATGATGAGCGGTTATAATAGGTCACGCTTTCAAAGCGCGGCCTTAGCTCATCTGGTAGAGCGCCACCTTGCCAAGGTGGAGGTAGCGAGTTCGAGCCTCGTAGGCCGCTCCAGAAAAAAATTTCCCCGTCCGAATGGACGGGGAAGTTTTTTTCTGGAGCACGGCCTTTGCCGGAGGCAAAGGCCGCCCCGCCGATTCTCGGCGGGGTTTTATTATAACGTGAAGGAAACCCCTGATGGGTTTCCTCCACAGCTCTTTCCTTTCCGATCACTTGGGGCGGGTTGAGAAAGGGGATGGTTTGTGACGCGTGTGGCCCGGAGGGCCGCACACTGCGCAAAACAAAAGGTAATTTTCGCGACGTACATGCCGCCGCGAAAATCATCTTATGGGGTTTGCAAAGCTGCGGCATTTGCGTGGCAGGGGGGTGCACCGGAGAAGGAAATTATTCGTTGGTAAAGTAAAATCGCCGGACGAAGGGTCCGGCGATTTTTGGAGCAGATAATGGGAATCGAACCCACCTCTACGGCTTGGGAAGCCGTCGTTCTACCGATGAACTATATCTGCGACATGGTTATTATAACACGCCGCGCGGAGGATTTCAAGAGGAATATTTGAAACTTGACCACATATTCTGTTTTAGCTGAATGGAGGGATAGCTATGAAAAAACTGGCGCTTATACTGGCTATGGCGATGATATTGGCGACGACGGCTCTGGCGGCGGACATTCCCATGGAGCAGGAGCCCGATGAGGACGTGCCGGAGAGCGTTTTCGACCCGGGGGTGATCGCGACGAACACGGAGGGCCTGGACGTGCCGGCGCCGTCGGCCATACTCATGGAGAGGGACACGGGCACGGTGATATGGGAGAAAAACGCGGATGAGCGCCTGCGGCCGGCCTCCGTCACGAAGGTGATGACCATACTGCTGATTGTGGAGGCGGTGGACAGGGGGGAGCTGAAGCTTTCGGACACGATAACGTGTTCGGCCTACGCCGCCGGTATGGGCGGGAGCCAGGTGTACCTGGAGGAGGGGGAGCAGATGACGCTCCAGGATATGCTGAAGTGCATCGTGGTGTCCTCCGCCAACGACGCCGCCTGCGCGGTGGCGGAGCACATGGCAGGCTCTGAGCAGGCATTCGCCGCCAGGATGAACGAGCGGGCGCTGGAGCTGGGCATGGCCAACACGCATTTTACGAATTGCACGGGACTTATGGACGATCCGGAGCACCTGACCACCGCGAGGGACATCGCGATAATGAGCAGGGAGCTCATAAAGCATGAGTGGATAAAGGAATACACCACCATATGGATGGACACGGTGAGGGACGGACAATTCGGACTTTCCAATACGAATAAGCTGGTACGCTTCTACGAGGGGGCCACGGGGCTAAAGACGGGGTACACATCCTCGGCCGGTCACTGCCTGGCGGCGACGGCCATGCGGGACGGGGTGGAGTACATCGCGGTGGTACTGCACTGCGCGTCAAGCTCAGACAGGTTCGAGAGCGCAAAGACGCTGTTGAGCTACGCCTTCGGGGCGTACACCGTGGCGACGCCAAAGCCGGATCAGGTACTGCCGCCTATCCCGGTGAAGCTGGGGAAGGTACACAACGTGCAACCGGTGATCGATGAGGAGCCGAGCCTGCTTGTGAGAAAATCCGACGCCGGGAGCCTGGAGGTCACGGTGGAGCTGGTGCCGGAGCTCACCGCGCCGGTGGAGAAGGGAGCCGAGGTGGGGACGATGACCGTGACGCTGAAGGGGCAGACGCTGGCCCGGACGCCGATCCTCGCCGCAGACGCGGTGGAGAGGCTGAGCTGGTGGGATGTTATGAAGGATATGGTACATATGATGATGTATGGGACGGAGTGAAAATGGGTGCGGGGGCGCCGCGGATTTTATTGACTGCGGGCGGACTCCTCTCAGTCACTTCGTGACAGCTCCCCTCAGAGAGGGGAGCCTTTTTCGCCTGCGGGCGGGACGGGGGAGCGGGCGGGTTTGGAACCCGCCCCTACCGGTTATTTGTGTAAATTTTCCAAAATTGCCGTAGGGGAGGGTTCTAAACCCTCCCGGTTTTAATACGCGCCGGAAGGCGCAACCTTTTTTGGGGACGGGGGAATATTGTTGCGGCTGGGGCCGCTTATCCCACCTCATCCCTGCCCTTCCCCGCCGGGGCGGGGAAGGCGGCCACGCGGGGGAGGGTGGGGCGGGAGAGGAGGGGGTGCGCACGGCTACGGCCTCGATCCCTCAGTCAGCTCCGCTGACAGCTCCCCTTACGAAGGGGAGCCTAAGAGAACAAGGAGCGGCCCGGAGGGCCGCGAATTTTTATTGCGCCTGCGGGCGGGACGGGGGGTGGGCGGGTTTGGAACCCGCCCCTACGAGGTAATTGGGAGATTTTTCTATAATTGCTGTAGGGGAGGGTTCTAAACCCTCCCGGTTTTTAATACGCGCCGGAAGGCGCAACCTTTTTTGGGGACGGGGGGAATATTGTTGCGGCTGGCGCCGCGGCTGGCGCCGCGGATCCCACCTCATCC
>CANRLF010000019.1 GCA_947631395.1 uncultured Oscillospiraceae bacterium | reverse complement strand
GATAATTAGAGATTATCTTCCATTATACACACATTCCAGAAACATGACAAAAAAGCTGGCTACCGTATTCTTGAGAGAAAATGGGTTAATGTGGTCGGAAGATACTCTATTATAACAATGTAATTAAATCTGGGTTTTGTTACATGAGGGGGATCGTTTTTTAAAATTTTTTTGATGCCGGGGATTTGGAGAGTATTGGATATTTGGATAAGGATGTCAGCCGTTGCTGGATTTCTCACTCTGGCGTGTTTGCTTTTGAATTATTTGCAATGAACGGTCGATGGAGTGTGTGTCCTTTGCCATTTTCTTTATTTCCTGACGGAGATGTAGATCAGGGCCCAGAAATATTGGCTGAGGTCGATTGTGATGGCCTCTTCATAAGTGGATACGAAATCAGAATAAGTAAGGTGAAGAGTTAGCTTTTCTTTGCTCATTTGCTGGATTTGAAGGTGGGAGCCAAAGCAGACGTACCAGGACTGGCCAATCCCGACGGTAAAGGAAGCCTCGCTCAACCGCTCAAGGCTGTTACGGTCATTTTGGTCGGCCATATTTAAAAGAAAATTGGGGGCAATCTTTATCCTCACATTCTTTCGACGCAGATATTCCTTGCGCTCCCGCCGCTCCTTTTTCTCATCATCCAGGCGCTTGCAACTCTCTGTCCAGGAAACCTCTCTCCATTTGAGTCATCTCGTGAGGGATCTCGTCCTTTGACTCGCTGATGCTGAATCTGACGGTTTCCCCGGTGACCTTCAGAGAAAAATTATATGCAAGACCTCCGCCGAAGAGGATCAATGCCTTGACCGGCTTTCCGGCTTAACCCTTGGCCCAATATCCACGATAAGACAAAGGAATGTCCATTGACCGGAACACCTTACTAAGGCCGTTATCGCTCATTCCGTATCGTTTGGACACTTTGATCATGGGCTCCGCCCGGACCTCCTCGTAGGGCGCCTTGTGGCTCCGCTTCAGGTCCGCCGTGTTTGACACCTCCCTTCCCTCGGTATAGAAAAAGCAAGTCGCGCTTCAGTTAATCAAAGCTTTTGATGATGGCGTTTAGGTTGTCCTCGATCCCTTTTACCGATACCTCGCGGTCATAATGGACATCTTGCTCATAGCCCGTATGTCGTCATACGTATACTGTTCCATGTACTTTACCTCCTTCAAATGTGTGATTATTGATCCTGCTTTATAATGGAATGGATAAAAATTCAAGGCTTGCGTCCCAGAAAGCCGGAGGCTATAATCAAATAAAAAGCGCATAGGTGAGGCTTTGTGGAAAATTCGGCAATGATTGGCGGACGGGTTTACAGATTCGTGGAATATCTTGACGCGGCTGACGGAAGCGGACAGTATGTGGTGTGCGCCGATTCCGACGGTGTGCGGTATGTCTGCCCGGCGGAGGTATGGCAGGCGAACGCCATTGCGGATACAGCGCAGGTCAATCGAAGCAGTTCATCAAAGGATAAGATCGATCTCTTTCTCGACCTCTTTCGCGGTCGCGAGGACGTGTACGCCAGGCGCTGGTACAGTCCGAATACGGGCAAGAGCGGTTACGCCCCCGTGTGCCGGAATGAGTGGCGGGAGGGGATCTGTGATAAGAGAAAATGCAACTGTGCCGAATGTTCAAACCGGGAATTTGCGCCGCTGACCCCGGAGGTCGTCAGGGCGCACCTTGTGGGGCGGGACGAGTTTTGCCGGGATGTGGCGGCAATCTATCCCATGCTGCCGGACGACACCACGCGGCTCCTGGCGATGGATTTTGACGGGGCAAGTTGGAGAGCCGACGTCTCCGCCGTGAGAAAGGTCTGCGAGGGAATTGGTCTCGCCCCTGCCGTGGAACGGTCTCGCTCCGGGGATGGCGCCCATATCTGGTTTTTCTTCTCGGAGCCCGTCAAGGCCGCGGATGCCCGGAGGCTGGGTACGTCCCTTCTGACAAGAGCTATGGGCGAGCGTCACGAGCTGTCCTTCACCTCCTACGACAGGCTCTTTCCGGCCCAGGATTTCCTTCCCAGGGGCGGATTTGGGAACCTCATCGCCCTGCCGTTTCAGGGAATGGCACAGCGGGAGGGCAATACGCTCTTTGTGGACGGAGGATTTGAGCCCTATCCTGACCAGTGGGCGTTCCTCTCGTCCCTGCCAAGGCTGTCCGCCGGGGAGCTGGAACAAATCTTGTCTGAATTAAAGGACGGCTCCGACGTGGGGCCGCTTTTGGACGTCGAATCCGCCAGGCCCTGGCCCGAAAAGAGGACGCGCCGAAAGCTGACAAGGGAGGACTTCCCCCTCTCCGCAAGGCTCATGCTTTCCAATGCCCTCTATATTGACAAGGCGGGATTTACAAGCCCCGCCCTCAACGCTGTCAAGCGTCTGGCGGCCTTTCCAAACCCGGAATTTCGGCAAAAGCAGGCCATGCGCCTGCCCGTGAGGGGCGTGCCAAGGATAATCTCATGCGCCGATGAGGATCAGGACTTTCTCGCGCTTCCACGGGGATGCGCGGAGGCTGTGACTGAATTGCTTGACGAGTACAATGTGCCCTACGCATTAGAGGACCGCCGAGCCGAGGGCCGGCCCATCGACGTGGCTTTTACCGGGGCCCTTCGCCCGGAGCAGGAGCCAGCAGCCGAGGCCCTTTTGCATGAGGACACCGGCGTGCTGTCCGCCACGACGGCTTTCGGAAAGACCGTCATTGGCGCGTATTTCATCGGTCAACGTAAAGTCAATACACTTATCTTAGTCAACTCCACCGCGTTGCTCAGCCAGTGGCGGGAGGCGCTGGAGAAATTTCTGGCGATGAACGAATCGCTCCCGGTGGAGCCGAAAAAACGGGGGAGAAAGAAGATACGTCGTCTGATCGGTCAACTTGGTGGCGGAAAAGATACGCGGGGCGGCATCATTGACATCGCCCTGATGCAGTCGCTGTTCGAGGGCGACGAGCGGGAGGTCAAGCCCTTCGTTAAGGGCTACGGCATGGTCATCGCGGATGAGTGTCACCACATCGCCGCTTTTACCTTCGAAAAAGTTATGAAGGCGGTGCGGGCAAGATACGTCTACGGCCTGTCCGCCACGCCGGTCAGGAAGGACGGGCACCAGCCCATCATCTTCATGCAGTGCGGCCCCGTGCAATACATCGTGGACGCCAAGAGTCAGGCGGAAAAGCGGTCGTTTTCCCATTTTGTGATTCCACGTTTTACAAGGACCAGATTGCCGGCGATAAGCGGCATTCAGGACGCATACGCAGGGATCGTGGAGAACGACGCGCGAAACGACTTTATTATCTCCGACGCGCTGTCGGCGATCTCGGAGGGGCGCACGCCCATTTTGCTGACGGAGCGGAAGGAACATGCCGCCACGCTTGCCTCAGGGCTTGAGGGGAAGGTGCAGAATGTCATTCTGCTCATCGGCAGCGCGGGACAGAAGGAGAAGCGGGAGAAGCTGGCGGCGCTCCAAAATGTCCCGCCAAACGAGACGCTGGCCGTTGTGGCTACGGGACGGTATATCGGCGAGGGCTTTGACGCGCCGAGGCTGGACACCCTCCTCTTGACCATGCCGGTCTCATGGAAGGGCACATTGGCGCAGTACGCCGGACGCCTCCATCGGAGCTATGAGGGTAAACGGGAGGTGCGGATATACGACTACGTGGATGCCCAAGTGCCCATCTTAGAGAGGATGTATCATAAGCGTCTGCGGGGCTACGCGGAGCTGGGGTATGAGGTGAAGTTGGGCGGACGGGATGACGCGCCATGCGTTATTTATACAGGAAATGAATATATTGAGCCCATCACGGCTGATTTGGCAAGCGCGGCGCGGGAGATCGTTATCTCCAGCCCCTATATCCAGAAAAACCGGGTTAAATCCCTGTTGCCGCTCTTAACTGCTACCCTTGCCACGGTCTACACCGCCCCGCCGGAGAGCTATAAGCCTGAATATCAGGGCACCGTTGCCGCGGCTATCGCTCTGCTGGAGTCCTCCGGCGTCACCGTAATCCGCTGCCCGAATCTCACTTTGCGTCTTGCGGTCATAGATAAGTCCCTCGTTTGGTACGGCGACATAACCCCCCTGGCCTTCCCCGCCCGCGACGCTGACGCCATCCGTTTTGAGAACGCCGACATAGCCGGAGAGCTGCTGGACACCCTGGCTGGCACTGGGGAACAGTTCAGAATCGAGGAGCTGTAAGGAGAACACTGCTACCAACTGCGTTGGGGACGGTGTTATATTCTTGTTCGTCAATTTATATTCCATTATCTGTTATTTTTGCATCTCCGACTCCTACGGAACGATTTGCAGGACGCCGTCCGAACTTTTGGTGCAGCCGAGGAAGCGGGTATGGTTGAGAAGCGTCTTTCCATCCATCATTCGATGACGAAGGACAAATTCGATGTCCCTGCTCCTTGACCAGCTCTCCGCCGGGTAGATGGCGGCCAGCTGTTCGATGATGAGATTGCTGGCGGTCAGCGTATTGATGCCGCTGACCTCGATGTATACGCCAATATTCATGGACTTTAGCCTCCTTGTTTGTGGTAATTTCTCCACAGTATTCCGCCCGAAGAGTCTGAGGGATTTGACGATGATCATGTCGATTTTTCGATTATCTCAGTCATCCGGCATCTGCCGGTACTCCGGCCGATGGTTTGCCCTCAAGCCGGAGCCGGTGTCATAATAGACAGCGACAAAGCGCCAATAAGGATTTTGTTGGATGAAGTCTTTGTAAAATTCGATTTGATTTCTTAGACTATTCTGTTGCTCCTTGTGCTCCGTGCTGACCTGGCAATAGGCCGCCGCCCGAAGCCGCTGTTCACAAATAGGCCCGGGCTCTTCATTTCCGCCACTACAAATTTGGACATAACAAAATCTCCGTGTTTCCTGCATCCGTAAGCGCAGTATAACATGGAGGTTTTGATAGAGAAAGAAGTTATATTCCAGTCTTTTGGTAAGACTGAAATGTAGCTTGCTTTTTTAAGAGCTTTTTGAACAAATATGCAGATGTAAATTTGAAATTAATAATAAAAACAATTTGTTATAATCATAAATGATGGGGAGTCATACTTCGACTTGCCAATGATGATCGCTTCAAGCAGCAAAGAGTGAAAAGATGGATACAAGTCCGGCCTGCGTATCAACTTCGGTGAGAAAACTGCCAAAGATAAGGATGCCGTGAAGTTTACCACCTCCGGTCTGGCCACTGTAAAAGTGTGGTGGGTCTGCGGAACAACGGACGCAACGTAGACATCAGCTCCACCTTGTTCCTAAACTTCGCCTCCGACAGATGCCGGTCCAGGAGGGATCATAAATCTTTGTCGCTAACTGTGCGTACGAACCGTTTCCGTGATGACTTCCCAAAAGCGCGGTCGTTCCGCCTCTGGGGAGGTCAGTTTTTTGTGATCTTCATTCATCAGCGCAGCTTTAGGGTCGCGTTCTGCGTACCCCTTTCGGGGTGCGACCGGTCACGGCATCACCTGCGTTGCGGACTTGAAATTTCAACCCACGCACCCCTTGCGGGGTGTGACAGGAGGGGGATTATCGGGGTCCTTGGAGTCCGTATTTCAACCCACGCACCCCTCACGGGGTGAGACAGCAAAACTATACAAATATCCCGCTTGGATATTGTATGATTTGCCAAAAACAGCTTATTTCGAGCTGGTAAAAAAGGAATCCCACATAGGCGTCCAGGCCAACGCTATCCAACGCCCCGGCGCGGGAGTTGGCCAGTAAAGTGTAGGCGAAGTGGGCGCGGTCGTGGAGCAGATCGCCTTCCACGGTGCGCAAATTCTCCGCTCACTGCTGTTCGATGTGGATAAGGGCCCATTGGCGGCGGCAGAAAACGAAGTGCTGGAGGCCGGACAGAGTCAGGTATTCCTGCTCCGGTACGGTGTTCACCCCATGCGGGCGCAGGTGACGCCGGCGGGCAGGGCCGCCTCGTCCACGGCGACGGTGTAATCGCTGTAGTTGCGGGGACTGATGACTTCTGCCTTTTTGGTGACGGAAACAGTGTCAAAAAGCTTCCAGGCGGGGGCGCAACCCAACTCGGAGGCGTGCTTGAAGACTATGAGCTCCCGGACGGCCATTTTCCCCCGGGCGGCGGAGCGGTCATTTTCAAACATATTTAAGATCGCCTGCCACAACAGATCAAGATCGTCCTCGGAAAAGCCGGTGACCTTCCGGGCGAGATTGGCGGAGATGTATCCCTCACAGCGGTAGAGGGCGTAGGGAACAAGGTACTTCCGGCCCATCTCGGTAGTTTTCTTCTCCGCGTCGGCCTCGGTGGTGATGGCCACACGGGTGATGGTTACCTCCTGGGGCACGATGGGGTCCACGCTCCGGGCGAAGCCCAGCTGCACCGGGCCCCGGATCTGGCCGCAGTTCAGGTTGTTTTTCATAAAAGTTGTCATAACGGCGCCAAAGGTACGGATGTCAAAGAAGTTCCGGCACATAAAGCCGCGTACCTTCTCGTCAAGTTTTTCGTCCTTCTTTTTGGCCTCCTTGACGGCCTTTTCGTCGATATTCCAATGGGCGAAAGCCTCCGCGTCGGAGCGGTTCAGGGGCACGCCGTCTTTGATGTAGATGCGATAGCCGGGCTCATCCTCTTTGACGGTTTCCACATAATTGCGGATCTTCCGCTTCAGGCACACATCAGTGACCAGGCCGTAGCCGGTCTCAGGGTCCAGCCGTGGCATATTGCCCGCATCGGGGTCGCCGTTGGGGTTGCCGTTCTCCACGTCGAAAAGGATCACGAACTCATAGCGGTTTTTGATGGGATCAACCATTTTCATTTCCTCCTTTGTCTTTCTTCTCATAAAATTTCTGAACCTGATGATAATAGCCCAGGTGGAAGGTCCCCTGATCGGCCAGGGACATCCGCGCGGGCAGGGTCACATGGATGCGGCTCTCCAGCTCGCCAATCATTTTCTCAAAATATGTCTTCAGGCCACCCTCCAGCTTACGCAGGTGGCTCTGGGACAGCTTTGTGAGCATGGGGAAGATGACAGCGGGGGTCGCGCAGGCACTGTTGAAATACTTGTCCTTGATGGTGGTGTTGAGGCCGGGGTTGGCGGCGGACTGGATCCGCTCCAGCACGGCGAACAGGCGGCCCAGCACATAGGGAAGATAGCTACTCTGATCATTCAGTTCCACTCTTAATACCTCCTCCGGGACTTTAAATGCTCTGTTTTTCAGGAAAAACGCTTTCAGAATGGCCGCCCGGCCATAGGTAACATTCTGTTCGGACCGGATGCGCAACATGGTCTGCTCAAGCAGGGAGAAGGGATACGGCCCGTCAGACAAAACGGCCCGCATCACAGCGCCCGCCATGGGCGGTGACGCCTTCTTGTCCCGGCTGTTGGGGTTGACAGTCTCGTTTAAGAGCTTCCACAGGGGCAAGGTCCCATTCGCAAGATAGACGGGCTTTGCGATGGCGAGGCGGTCGTAATGCGCTTGCACGTTGGCCAGCATCCGCCCAAAGGTGCTCTGCAAAAAGAACCGCGCACTGAGCCTCGCGGCGTTAGGAGCCAGTCCCAGAACATAAAATCGGTTGTCCGGGTGGAGCGTAATGCCGTTTACGTCCACTGGATCACCGCGGGTAAGCTTCTCTATCGCGCCATACAGATCCGTATCGGTAATTGCCTCCGAAGTGCTGCCAAACATGGCACAGGAGAACATGTCCTGGCACAGGGGGGCGGCATCCTCCGCCCAATAGACCACGGCGGTGTCGCCGATATATTGCAGGTGCCTTCGGTCAGATATGAGGCGGTTTAGCGTCGTACCGTAGCGGAACGCGGCCCCCTCGGAGACCGGGGCGTTGAGCCCCTGGCCGGTGCCGTCGGTCTGCTCGTGGCCGTAGGACTCGAAAGCCGGGGCGTTGAAGGACACCAGGGAGGCACCGACAGACTGTGCGCCCTGTACGCCTTTGATGGCGGGGTGCAACCGGGCGATGGGGGCTCTCTCACCTGTTACCAGACACAGGCCGGAGCGCGCTTCGGCGGAGCAGGCGGAGCGATAGGCCTCCCACGCGGCGCGGACGGCAGGGATCATATGGACATACAGTCCGTCCACCGAGAAAATGATGTTCGCGCCCTTTAATATATCCGTGAGATAGGGGAGAAGGACCGGGTGCTCCGCCGCCCACTCCGGCATCCATGCGTCAAAATAGGCAATCACTGCCCGGGCGGCGGGGGAGTTCACCGATTTTAAGATGCGCCGGTGCAGATCTTGGCCGCGTCAAAGCACTGGCGGGAACGCTCCGGTTTTCCCTTATCATCAATTCCCAGAAAGTAGGCGCTGTTCTCACACAGAAAGTTGGCGGCAATGCCAGAGGCCCGTTTGACCTGTTCCGGTACCTGCAAAGACTGGGGAATCTCCCTTACGCCTCCCTCCGGCTTGACCTTCAGCGGGATGATCCCGCAAAGGGTCCCCTGTTCGTCAAGGTCGAGGGCGAAGGATACCTTGGCGACGTTCCAACCGGGAGGCGTGACCTCCCCGCGCCGGGCCAGGGCGTCATAGTAATCGCAAAGCGCGTTCAATATCATCGCAGCACCTCCACTCCCGCCAACTCCAATACGCCGTTTGTCAATTCGGCTCTGAAAAACATGGGCTGAATGTTCCGGGGATCGGAGTAGTTCATGTCATAGAGCATCAGCCCCAGGGAGCGGCTCTCCGGGATGGTGGGCACAGGCCTGCCCCTCCAGGCCCGGAAATGGGCGGGAAATTCCCGGCATCCAAAGCAGGGCTGGTGGTAGCACCCTCCCTTTTCAAGCCGTCGCCGGGCTATGTCGATGAATTTTCCCTCGTTGTCCGCGGGGGTTGCCCTTTCCGTCAAGGTAAAGTGCGCATCGATAACGTATCGGACATCGGTCAGCACCGTGGAGGCACGTTGCTGGATGCTCTCGCCGGTGTAGATGGCCAGGGGCTTGGCCGCACCGGTCATCACGGAGCGCACGTTGGAGGCCACAATCTTGTCCTTGACCTCGTTGCGCCGGATATTTGTGAAGGCGATGGGATTCATCACGTGGATACAGTCAATGTGCCATTTGAGACCCGGATGCCAGTATATGGCCTCGATCAGCCCGCGCGCGGCAGAGGGCGTCATAACATCGTAGCTGACGCGCTCGACTTTAAGCTCCGGCCTTGTAAAAAGTGCGTACTTTCCCCACACCTCCACCTGGATTCCTTGACTCATAAGTTTGTCCACCTCACTTTCGTATTATTTAGATTGTTATTTACAGGAAAATTCCAATCCCCCAGTCAGCCAGCAGGGCCAACCCGGTGGCTTCACTATAAAGGGATTGTTCGGTCAGCACGGCCAGGTCCTCCTCCAGGATGTCCAACGCGCCCCGTGCGTTGAGGGCGTTGAAATGCGGTTCATACACATTCACCGAATACCGTCCGGCTTTTCTCAAAAGCGCGCGGCTACGCTCTCCACTTTGTAGACGTGCGGCGATCTCCGCTGCTTCCGATGTGATCGGGATAAGGACGGCGCAGGTCTTATGCTCGATCAAATTAAACTTTTGCGCCATTTCGGCAAACGGAAAGGAGGGGCGCCGAGGGTCCTGGACGCCGTCCTCGAAGCGGGAAACGATGTGCTTGCTGTCGATGGCCTCGCCTGTGAATTGCCGCAGCGCAGTAAAATACTTTTCCATCGTATCCGGAGCATCCATAGCCGGGCAGTCCCGGGTGACGGAGCGCATGGCCTCCAAAGGCCTCTTCATGGAGTGGGGCAGAGAGGCGGTGTAAACGCTGTCCGGGCGGAATATGTATACGCAGCTGTCGTCCGCAGGGCGTTTTCCCTCCCGGTTGCACCGCCCGGCGGCCTGGACGATGCTGTCCAAGCCCGCTTCGGCCCGGTAGACTGCGGGAAAATCCACATCCACCCCCGCCTCAATGAGACTGGTGGATACTACCCGGCATGGAAGTCCCTTAATAAGCCGCGCCCTTATCGTATACAAGACCCTTCGCCGGTGCTCCGGCGTCATAAGGGTGGAAAGATGGAAGCTGCCATCCAGCTTCAAAAGGCCGTAGATCGCCTGGGCCTGTTTCCGAGTGGAGACAATGCACAGGACCTGATCCAGGGCGTTGAGACGTCCGGCGAGCTCCCCGTCGGACAGCGGTCCGGCATGGACATAGCGCACACGTGTGAACACCTTGGCGGGGAGCGTCGGCGCGATCTCACGTGGGACGAGCTCTGTCGCGACATCGGCAAAAAGAGGCCCGAGAGCCGGCTGTGTGGCGGTACACAGGACGCAGGACGCCCCGTAATTGATAATGAGCTCCGCGATTGCCTGAACACAGGGTCGCAGATATGGCAGCGGGATGGTCTGGGCCTCGTCAAAAATGATTACGCTGTCCGTTAAATTGTGGAGCTTCCGGCACCGGGACGGCTTGTTTGCGAACAGGGACTCAAAAAACTGTACGGCGGTTGTCACCACCACAGGCATGTCCCAGTTTTCAGAGGCTATCTTTTTGCGCTCCTTCTCCGGGCCCGGCGGGCCGTTCTCGTCGTCCCCGAAGTCCACATTGGCGTGGTGCTCCAAGACCGCCTTGTCGCCGAGGACACTTCGGAAGGTGTCCGCCGTCTGTTCAATAATACCGGTATAGGGGATGACGTAAACGATGCGCCTTTTTCCATGAGCCGCGGCGTGACACAGGGCAAAGGCCAGGGAGGAAACGGTCTTGCCTCCGCCGGTGGGTACCGTCAGGGTGAAGAGCCCCGGGCCCTGGGCCGTTCCGGCATCCATGCAGGTGCGGAGAATGGTACACCGAGCCTTGTTGATTGGTTCTTCGCTTTTCCACCAAGGCGCGACGTGTTCGTCTAACCGGGCAAGCAGCTCATCCATGGTGATGTCGCTGTCTCTGGGCGGCGGCGACCCCAGCATGAAAGCCTCGGTGTCCAGATAATCCGCGTCCACCAGGCAGGAATAGACAATTCTTGTCCAGAAAGCGGCGGAAAAGCCGCCCCGGCCCAGGAGCTTAGGGGGCCTGAAGCAGATGAGCTCCGGGTGAATCTCATTTGAAAAATCCCCAAAGGGCTCCACCTGGCGCTTGAGCCGCCCGCTGAGAGTGGGAGCGGAGGGATCGTCTGCTTGGCCTCCGCCATCCGGAAGCCCGCAGTGATGTCCAGCCACGCAGTATGAGAGCAGGCACGGCGCATACTTCAGGATCTCCATCGCTCCGGCGGTTGAGTGATCCGTACGGAGATTGGTGCCTCGGATGCGGCGCTGAAAGCTTTGAGAATATTTCCCTATATCGTGGAGCAGTCCGGCGAGTTCCGCCGCTTTTTCCGCACCGAAGTGGGCGGCAAAGCCCGCGGCGAGTCCGGCCACATTTTGCGCGTGTTCCAGAATGCTCTGCTCCCGGCCATCCTCTGCCAGATGGGCAAGGTACATCTTGTTTTCCTCCTTTACGGGAAGGCAGGATGTGAAGCGCGACAGCATCATGCCTCATATTGTGCAAAATGTGGAGGACGATGGTTTGAAAATCGTTCCACTTCTCTATTATCAGCTGAAGTGCTAAAAATGCAAGCGGAGTTTCACGCGGTTTTCAGATTTTGTAAGACATTCGAAACCCGCCCGCCACGGCCCCGCCGCGCGGAAAAACAGCTCCCCGTTTTAATGGGGAGCTGTCGAGCGCAACGAGACTGAGGGGGTCTACCCCCAAAATGTTGCTCCTTGCGGCGCATTCAAATCTGCGCCATAGGCGCAACCTCTTTTGGAGCGGGTGCGGGGATTTGGGTGCTTCCTTATATGCGAGTCTCACACCTCACCCCTGCCCCTCCCCACGCTCGGGTGGGGAGGGCGAAAAAGGAGCGGCCCGGGAGGGCCGCGGATTTTATCGCCTGCGGGCGGGGGAGGGGGTGGTTATGCGAATATGGAGCCTTTTAGGATGTTTTTGGTCATGGAGCTGAGGACGTCGACGCTGAGGCCCTGGTCGCGGGTTATCCACATGTACAGGAGCTCATAGGTCACGCCGGCGAGGCTTGCTTTTATGTAGGGGAGCTGCCAGCTCTCACAGGTGAAGAGGTCGTCGAGGATGTCGGTGTCCTCGATGAAGAACGCACGGTTGCAGTCCTGGAAGAGGCGGCCGAGGTCCTGCTTGAAGAGGAGGGAGAGGAAATCCCGGCTGTCGCCCCAGAAGATGAAGTAGTCTATCATCAGATTTTCAGGCACGGGCCTGGAGACGTTCAGCTTGTCAAGATACCGCCGGAAAAGGCCGTGGAGGAGGTAGATGAGGATGTCCTCCTTCTTCTGGAAGTTGGTGTAAAATGTCTGCCGCGAGAGGCCGGCCCGGGCGGTGACGTCGGAGATGGATATTTCATCGAAGGGCTTGTACATCATAAGCTTCAGAAGGGTCTGGCTCAGGGCGTTCTTGGAGCGGACGGACATGGGGTTTTCGCGCTTTTGAGTGAGCATACTCCCACCTCCTGGGATATTTTAGTAGAAAATGCCTGATTTTCTTTTACAATTGTAATATCTTTTACAGTGAAAGTCAAGGCTCTTTCCTGAAAAACATTTTAACACCCGCAAGGACGCAAAAAATGCCGAAAAGGCGGCGGAGGAGTGGGGAGCTCAGATTTGTGGCGGCGAGGGCGGCGAGGGCCGAGGCGGCCATACCGGGCAGGGCGGCCCAGATGAGGGCGCGCTTTTCCACGAGGCCGTTTTTCAGGTGGGAGATGAGGGCCGCGGCGGAGGTGGGCAGGAAGTAGAGGAGGTTTATCCCCTGGGCGGAGGTCTGGGGGAGGCGGTCGACGCCGGTCATATAGAGCAGAAGCAGTGAGCCGCCGCCGATGCCGTAGCCGGAGAGCACGCCGCAGACAAGGCCCGCCAGGGCGTTTATGACGGTCATGCCAGGACGCTCCTGACGCCGCCGTAGATGATGAGCAGAGCGAAGGCGCGGGCGAGGAGCTGGGGCGGGACCTTTTTGAAGCTGAGGCCGGAGATGACGCCGCCGAGAAGGCCGCCGACGAGGAACGGCGCGGCGGAGCGGAGGTCGAGGCCGGTCCTGAGCCAGTAGGCCAGGGCGGATACAAGGCACATGGGGAGCATCACCGCGACGCTGGTGGCGAAGGCGCGGCGGGCGTCAAGGCGGAGCCAGCCCCGCAGAAGGGGCACAAGGGCCATACCGCCGCCACCACCGAAAAAACCGTTTATCGCCCCGGAGATCGCCCCGGTGACGGCAAGCTTGATTTTGGCTTTTTTATCTATTTCCATAGTTTGACGTATCCTTTTGTGTTCATCTCGTTGAGCATCATCAAAATAAACGGGAAGAGGACCATGCCGATGACCCCGGTAAGGCGAAAGCCGGCGTACATGGCCAAGAGCGCCGCCGCCGGGGACACACCGAACTGGTCGCCGATGAGCTTGGGCTCCAGACAGGAGCGGGACAGGGTCGCCACGAGCCAGGTGAGGACAAGGGTCAGGGCCCGGCCGGGGGAGCCGGATATTACCGCCGCTCCGGCCCAGGGCAGGAGCACGACGCCGGAGCCGAACACGGGGAGGGCGTCGATGAGGGCGGTGATCAGGGCGATGACGACGGCGTACTCCACATGGAGCAGGGTGAAGGCGGCGGTGAGGATGGCGAAGGTTATGGCCATAAGCGTGAGCTCCGCCCGGAGCCACCGGCCGAGGCCGTCCAGCAGGTCGCGCTTTATGTTACCGGCGGTGACACGGGCGCCGGTGGGTATCTGGCGGCGGAGAAAGGCGAGGATGGCGGGGAAGCCGGCGCTTATGAAAAAGGATCCGATGGCGAAGGTGGCCAGAAAAAGGAGAGTCGCCGGAGCTCCGGCGGCGGCGCGGCTGAGCTTTCCGAGAGCCCACTGGGACAGGGCCGCGGGGAGCTGGGCGGCCCTTTCGGATATGGCGAGCAGGGCCTCATCCATGTAGTCCCGGACGCCCTGGGGGGCGGAGTCCATGGCGTGGCGAAGGGCGCCCTCCACGCGGCTGAGGATCTGGGGAAGGCCGGAGGCCAGGCGGGGAAGCTCCGTTATGAGGCCGAGGGCCTCGTCGATGAGCCGCACCACCACGAGCATGAAAAAGCCGAGCAGCGACGACAGCACCACGAGGACGCAGAGGGCGGATGCCACCCCTCGCCGCAGATGGAGCCTGTCGGTGAGGAGCCGGACGACCGGCTCGCAGAGGGCGGCCGTCAGAAAGGCGAGGCAGAAGGGGGCGAGACACGGCAGGAGGAACCGGAAAAAGAGGTAGCCGCCCAAAATGGCGGCCACCGCCCAGAGGCCGTATTTGACTATCCCCCGCAAGACCGGATCCACCGCGCCAGCCCCCCTATGTGGTCAGATTTAACATGGAAACAGCCATATTTCGTCAAAATTTTTCTTTTGTGCGTTAAACTGCTTCTTGCGCTGGCCGTTTTCCTGTGATATTATATGTCTTACGTGAAGTTTACATGGCTTTTCAAGCATATTTTTAGCGTTGTTTCCGGAAATATATTCACGCCGGAGGGAGTGACAGACGTGGTAAATATCGCCATACTCGGATTTGGCACGGTGGGCTCGGGAGTGGCAGAGGTCATGGCCGAGAACGCCCAGAGCATAGCCCACAACGCCGCGGAGGAGATAGGCGTCAGGTATATCGTGGACATCAGGGACTTTCCTGACAGTCCCTTCGCGGACAAGCTCATCCGGGATTTTGACATCGTGGAGAACGACCCGGAGGTCCGCATCGTCGTGGAGACCATAGGCGGCGTCGGGAAGGCCTATGAGTTTACAAAGCGGGCGCTTCTGGCGGGGAAGAGCGTGGTCACCTCCAACAAGGAGCTGGTGGCCGCGCACGGGCATGAGCTTTTGGAGATCGCCAGGCGCAAAAACGTAAATTACCTCTTTGAGGCCAGCGTGGGCGGTGGGATACCGATCATACGCCCCATAACCCAGTGCCTGACGGCAAACGAGATAGATGAGATATACGGGATACTGAACGGCACCACGAACTACATCCTGACACGAATGATAACCGACGGCGCGCCCTTTGAGGAGATACTGAAGGACGCGCAGCGCCTGGGCTACGCCGAGGCCGACCCCACCGCAGATGTGGAGGGGTACGACGCGGCGCGGAAGATATGTATCCTGGCGGATCTGTGCTTCGGCAGGAGCGTGGACCCGGAGAAAATATCGGTGGAGGGCATCTCGGGCGTCACGCTGGAGGATGTCGAGTACGCCAGAAGGCTGGGGTACAAGCTGAAGCTTTTGGGCAGAGCCTATAAGCTGGCGGACGGGCGCATCACGGCGTATGTGGCGCCGCACCTCATATCAAAGACGAGCCTTTTAAGCAACGTCGACGGGGTGATGAACGGCATCGTGGTACACGGCAACGCCCTGGGAGAGTGTATGTTCTACGGCGCGGGGGCGGGCAAGCGGCCCACAGCCAGCGCGGTGGTTGCGGACGTCATAGACGCGGTGAAGCACCTGAAGGCCAGGAAGTACCTGGGCTGGGAGGAGTCGGAGCCGGGATACCTGGTGGACGCCAATGACGTGCCTATGCGCTGGTATCTGCGGACGGGCTCGGGGCTGGAGGCCATCGGCCGGGCATTCGGCGACGTGAGGCTCATAAGCTACCCGGGGGACTACCCCGGAGCGGGGCCGGAGGAGTACGCCTTCGCCACGCCGAGCCTGACCGGCAGGGAGCTGGAGGAGAAATGCGCCGGCATGGATATACGCAGCCGGTTCCGTATCCTCTGAGGGTGAATAGAATGTACCGGGGCCATAGGGCCCACCCACTAAAGCTCAGGTAAGAACATATTATTTAAGGAGGCCAATTATGGCACTCATTGTTCAAAAATTCGGCGGCAGCTCCGTGGCGGACGTGGAGAAGGTCCGGAGGGTCGCCGGGATAATCGAAGAGACATACAGGGCCGGAAATGACGTGATCGTGGTCCTCTCCGCTCAGGGAAAGACCACAGATCAGCTCATAGCAAGGGCGCTGGAGTATAACCCAAGGCCCTCAAAGCGGGAGATGGATATGCTCCTCAGCACCGGCGAACAGCAGTCCGTGGCGCTGTGCGCCATGATGCTCAACTCCATGGGCGTACCCGCCGTGAGCCTCACGGGGTGGCAGGTGGATTTCAAGACGAACACCAACTACTCCAACGCATCCATCAAGTCCGTGGGCTCCGAGAGGATAAGGAAGGAGCTGGATGGGCGCAGGGTAGTGCTCATCACGGGCTTCCAGGGCATAAACAAGTATGACGATATAACGACTCTCGGCAGGGGAGGCTCGGACACCTCGGCGGTGGCTATCGCCGCGGCGATGCACGCGGACCTGTGCCAGATATACACGGACGTTGACGGCGTGTACACCGCGGACCCCAACAAGGTCAAGGGCGCGAAGAAGCTGGACGAGATAACCTTCGACGAGATGCTGGAGCTTGCCAGCATGGGCGCGAAGGTCCTGCACAACAGGTCAGTGGAGATGGCAAAGCGATACAACGTGGATCTGGAGGTACTCTCCAGCTACGAGAGAAAACCCGGTACTAAAGTCAGGGAGGTAAAGAAATTGGAACAGGTAGAAGTCAGCGGCGTCGCGAAGGACGTCAACGTGGCGCGTTTCACCTTAGTGGGCATCAAG
This sequence comes from uncultured Oscillospiraceae bacterium, assembly GCA_947631395.1. GTDB lineage: Bacteria > Bacillota > Clostridia > Oscillospirales > Oscillospiraceae > RUG626. The sequence goes on along the minus strand of CANRLF010000019.1, from coordinate 19,167 downwards.
GACGAGCCCGGTATAGCCTTTAAGATCTTCCGGATACTCGCCAACGAGAAGATCAACGTGGACATCATCATCCAGTCCCTGGGCCGGGAGAACACCCAGGACGTGACCTTTACCGTCACAAGGGCGGACGCCGAGGCGGCGAAGGAGTGCCTGGAGAACAACGCCGAGTCCCTGGGCTATCAGAAGCTGGATCTGGACACCCACGTGGCGAAAATAAGCATCGTGGGCGCGGGTATGCTGATGACCTCCGGCGTGGCGGTGAAGATGTTCGACGCCCTGGCAAAGAAGAAGATCAACATAAAGATGATCTCCACAAGCGAAATAAAGGTATCCGTACTTGTGGACGAGGACGACGCGGACAAGGCCGTTCAGGCGGTGCACGACAAATTTTTCGGAGACTAAAAATTTTAGAACCAAATCTCCCGTGACGAAAAAGTCACGGGAGATTTTTTGCGTCCGGGGAATTTTTAAAATAAGTGTTGACAAGGGGTGACTATTGTGATAGTCTAAAGATGTGATAACTATTGCAATAGTCACATTTGCCGGGCCGGTTCGGGTCTTGGGGTGGCGCGGCGGGAAGGAGGTAGGATAATGGAGAGACTGTTTGAATCCGAGCTTAAGGTAATGGAGCCGCTGTGGGAGGAAGGGGAGCTGTCCGCCGGGACGCTGGCGAAGAAGCTGAACGCCTCCTGCGGGTGGAACAGGAACACGACCTACACCGTTATAAAGAAGCTGGTGGACAAGGGCGTCATCGAGCGGACCGAACCCGGGTTCATGTGCAGGCCCCGGGTGAGCCGGGAGGACGTCCAGAGGCAGGAGACCGAGGGGCTCATTAGCCGCTTCTTCGGCGGCTCAAAGACGGCCTTTATGTCGGCGTTCCTCTCCGAGGAGCTGACGGAGGACGAGGCCAGGGCGCTTCGGGAGCTTGTAGAAAAGCTCAGGTGACGGTATGGAGCGGATTTTGGAAAATACCGTCTTGGGCGGCGTGATGATCCTGGTGGTGGCGGTACTGCGGAGAATATTGCGGGGGAGGATAAGTCCCAACGTCACGCTTCTACTGTGGGCGGTGTGCCTTGCGCGGCTTATGACCCCGGTGGGCTGGAGTAGTGGGCTGTCGCTCTACGCTATTCCGGCGCTGTTGGGAAAACATGACCGGGGCGGCGCGGTGAGAGTGCCGGAGGTAAATGTGCCGCCGGAGGATATGGGAACGGGCTCCTGCACGGGGCTGGCGGTGCTTGTGTATCTGGCGGTTGGCCTCGCGCTGGCGGCGCTGTTTGCGGCGGCCTGGTTTTCCACACGACGCAGGGTCAGGAGTGTCGTCGCGGTGGCGGAGAGCGACCCGCGCCGCGCCACCCTGCCGGCCGGAACGGATCTGCGTGAGGGGGATATGAGGGGAGCCCCCCTGACATTCGGGGCGCTGCGTCCCAGCGTGGTGCTGACGCCGGGATTGGGAGAGCGTGAGCTCCACTGGGTGCTGGCCCATGAGAGCGTCCATGTCCGGCGGCGCGACAATCTGTGGCATTACCTTATGTCCGCGGCCCTGGCGGTCCACTGGTTCAATCCGGCGGTGTGGCTGATGGCCGGACTTTTGAGGCGGGACGTGGAGCTTTCATGTGACCATGCCGTGCTGTGCCGCATGGGCGCAGACTGTCGGGCGGAGTACGCCAACACGCTGATCACCCTCTCAACAAAGACAGAAAGCCCGGCTTTCTGCCGTGGCTTCGGCCCAAAACGGGCCGAGGAAAGGATCGTTGCTATTATGAAATTCAAGAAAACCACATTTTGCGGTCTTTTGGCGGCCCTGGTCCTTACCATGGGCACCACCGTTGCTTTTGCCACTTCGCCGACGGGGACAGAGGGACCGGTAAAGAGCCCGAGTGACTCCCCGGATGTGGGTGTTACGTCCGGAACGGAGGATCAGGGGGAACGGTTCGTAATAATACCGGAGGAGCCGGAGAATGATAACGCTCCCTCGGAAGAAACACTGCGGCGCGCATATCTCAATTTGGACACCCTTTCACCGGAACAGAGGGAGGAGGTACTTAAAGCCCGAAATGAGGTCATCTACAACCACAGTTGGGTTGCGGACGGATATGAGGGATTTACCGGGAATGTGCTCACCGGCGAAACGGAAAAATTACCCTCGTTCCATGAGCTGTTCCCGGAGGATTGGGAAATTCCGACGGTCGACCCGGTAGAGCCGGGCGCAATAAAACTGAAGGAAAATTTTGCATGAACCAGTAAATCGCTTTTTGACAAAATGACGCCCCCGGCCACAGGGCCGGGGGCAATTTTTATATTCGCAGTGGATCAAATGCGTGAGCGTTTGGCTTACTCGAGCTCGAAGGCACCGGTGTAGAGTTGGTAGTAGGTGCCTTTTTGGGCGATTAGCTGGTCGTGGGTGCCGCGCTCGATGATGTGGCCGTGGTCGAGGACCATGATGGCGTCGGAGTTCATAACGGTGGAGAGGCGGTGGGCGATGACGAACACGGTGCGGCCCTCCATGAGGCGGTCCATGCCGCGCTGGACAAGGGCCTCGGTGCGGGTGTCGATGGAGCTGGTGGCCTCGTCAAGTATCATAACCGGCGGGTCGGCCACGGCGGCCCGGGCGATGGAGATTAGCTGGCGCTGGCCTTGACTTAGCCGCGCGCCGTTATTCGTGAGCATGGTGTCATAGCCTTCGGGAAGGCGGGTTATGAAGTCGTGGGCGTTGGCGAGCTTCGCGGCCTCGATGCACTCCTCGTCCGTGGCGTCAAGCTTGCCGTAGCGGATGTTGTCCATCACGGTGCCGGTGAAGAGGTTCACGTCCTGCAGGACCATACCAAGGGAGCGGCGGAGGTCGGCCTTTTTGATCTTATTTATATTGATGCCGTCATAGCGGATCTTGCCGTCCTCGATGTCGTAAAAGCGGTTTATGAGGTTGGTGATGGTGGTCTTGCCCGCGCCGGTGGCGCCAACGAAGGCCAGCTTCTGGCCGGGCTTGGCGTAGAGGGAGATGTCATAGAGTATCTGCTTATCCGGCACGTAGCTGAAGTCCACGCTGTCCATGGTGATGTCGCCGCGAAGCTCGGTGTAGGTGACGGTGCCGTCGGCCTGATGGGGGTGCTTCCAGGCCCAGTGGCCGGTGCGCTTGTCGGACTCGTGGACGGTGCCGTCGGGGTCGATGACCGCGTTCACCAGCGTCACATAGCCGTCGTCAACCTCCGGCTCCTCGTCCATGAGGTCGAAGATGCGCTCGGCGCCGGCTAAAGCCAGGACGATGGCGTTGAGCTGGTTGGAGATCTGGGCGATGGGCATGTTGAACTGGCGGGAGAGGAGCATGAAGGACATGAGCGCGCCCAGCCCCAGGGCCTTGCCGCCGGAGCTGACGGCCAAAATCCCGCCCACCACGGCCAAAACGGCGTACTGGACGTAGCCTAAGTTATTATTGATGGGGCCCATGGCGTTGGCGTACACGCCGGCGGTGTAGGCGTTGCGGCAGAGCTCGTCGTTAATTTCGTCAAACTCCTTCTTGCAGGCCTCCTCGTGGTTGAAAACCTTCACCACGCGCTGGCCGTTTATGAGCTCCTCAACATAGCCGTTGACACGGCCGAGGGCCCGCTGCTGCTCCAAAAAGTACTTGCCGGAGCGGCCCACAACGACCTTGGTCACCAGGACTATGACGAACACGGTGAACACCATGACTATGCACAGTATCCAGGATTTGATTATGAGGTTTACGGATATGACGATAAGGGAGATGATGGACGCGGCGCACTGGGGGATGGACTGGGAGACCATCTGGCGAAGTGTGTCGATGTCGCTGGTGTACCGGGACATGATATTGCCCGCGGTGTTGGAGTCGAAGTAGCGAAGGGGGAGGCGCTGCATCTTTGTGAACATCTCGTCCCTTATGACCTTCTGGGTACCCTGGGCCACGGAGACCATCAGGAAGTTATAAAGCCAGGCGCAGAAGATGCCGGCAATCATCACAAGGGCGACCCTGAGAAGGAATTTGGCCAGGGGCCCAAAGTCCGTGGAGCCCTGGGCTATCATGGGCTTTATGTAGTCGTCCACCAGATCCCCCAATGCCGTTGACATGCGGGCCTGGGCGTAGGAGGTGACGGTGATGCACACAAGGACAATGACGAGGACCGGGATATACTTTTTCATGTAGCTAAGCAGGCGCATAAGGGTCTTTTTCGGGCTTCTGGCCTTCCGGCCGTCACCTCTCGGTCTCACTGGGGGCATCAGTCCTCATCTCCTTTCACCTGGGAATAGTAGACCTCCTGATATATGGTGGAGGTCTTTAAAAGCTCCTCGTGGGTGCCGACAGCAGCTATGGCGCCGCCGTCCATTATGACTATCATGTCCGCGTCCTGGACGCTGGCCACGCGCTGGGCTATTATGAGCTTGGTGGTGCCGGGTATCTCCTCGGCGAAGGCCCGGCGTATCTGGGCGTCGGTCTTTGTGTCCACGGCGGAGGTGGAGTCGTCGAGGATGAGTATCTTCGGCTTTTTGAGCAGGGCCCGGGCGATACAGAGGCGCTGCTTCTGGCCGCCGGACACGTTGGTGCCGCCCTGCTCGATGTAGGTGTCGTATTTATCGGGGAAGCCCTCGATAAACTCGTGGGCGCAGGCCAGGCGGCAGGCGTGCTCAAGCTCCTCGTCCGTGGCGTCCGGGTCGCCCCAGCGGAGGTTATCCTTTATGGTGCCGGAGAAGAGCTCGTTTTTCTGCAATACCATGGCCACGCTGTCACGCAAGGCCACAAGGTCATAGTCCCGCACGTCCACGCCGCCAACCTTCAGCGTTCCCTCGGTCACGTCGTACAGCCGGGGGATGAGCTGGACAAGGGTGGATTTTGAAGAGCCGGTGCCGCCCAATATACCAACGGTGGCACCGGAGGGGATGTGGAGGTTTACGTCCTTCAGGGCCATGTTCTTGGCCTTGGCGGAGTATTTGAAGCTCACGTCCTCAAAATCTATGGAGCCGTCGGCCACATCGGTGACCGCCCCGGCGGGATTTGTGAGGTCGGGATTTTCGGTGAGTATCTCATATGTACGCTTCAGGGGAGCGCGGCTCATTATCATCATAACGTAAACCATGGAGAGCATCATAAGGGAGGAGAGCACCATGGTGGTGTAGGTGAACATGGAGCTGAGGTCCCCGGTGGTCAGGCCCACGGCGGGGTCGTTGCCGGAGGCCACGACAAGCTTCGCACCCATCCAGGAGATAGCCAGGATGCACCCGTAGACGCAGGTCTGCATCACGGGGTTGTTGAGGGCCAGTATCTTTTCGGCCTTGCAGAAGTCCTTGTAGATGGAGGCGGAGATGCTTGTGAATTTCTCGGTCTCCTTTTCCTCACGGACGAAGCTCTTGACAACCCTTATGCCGTGGACGTTTTCCTGGACGGCGTTGTTGAGTTTGTCGTAGGTCCGGAATACACGGTCGAAGATGCTGTGCACCAGGGGCACGAGCAGTATCAAAACAACGATGAGTATGGGCATTGCCACGCAGTAAACGAGACTCAGCTTCACGGAGATGGTCATGGCGGAGATAAAGGCCAGTATCATGGTCATGGGGGCCCTTATGGCCATGCGGATCATCATCTGGAAGGTCATCTGAAGGTTGGCCACGTCGGAGGTAAGGCGGGTGACGATGGAGGCGGTGGAGAACTTGTCGATGTTCCCGAAGCCGAAGTCCTGCACCCGGTAGTACATGTCGTGCCTGAGGTTCCTGGCAAAGCCGGTACCGGCCTTTGTGGCGAAGGCCGCGGAGGCCACGCCGAAGCAAAGAGAGCAGATGGCGCACAGCACAAGCTCCAATGAGCGTATCAGCACCACGCGCATGTCGCCGAGGGTTATGCCGTAATCGTAAAGGGAGGCCATGACCTTAGGTATGGTGACCTCCATGGCGACCTCGCCTATCATAGTTATCGGCGCCATAATGGCGGCCAGGGTATATTCCCGGACGCACCGGGCTAATCTTCGTATCAAAGCTCCTTATTCTCCTTCCTTGGGCCGACAGCGGCCGTCGTTCTTCGCGTTTTCCACCAGCTTATCCAGAAGCGCGTGGAGGGTACTGAGCTCCTCGGGGGAAAACCCGGAGGTCAGGCGCTCCTCCATGCCCTCCAGCCGGGACCTGGTGCGCTCAGCCGCGTCCATGCCGGACCGGGTGATGAATATGCGCTTCATGCGCCTGTCGTACATGTCCGGCTTAAATTCCACATAGCCCTTTTCGCACAGCCGCGCCATAAGTCCCGTGGCGGTGGGGTGCTTTATGTTGAAACGCTCCTCGATGTCGTGCTGGCACGGGGGAGAGCCGGATTTCCTGCGCAGATACTCGAGCAGGAACGCCTGCATACCCGTGATGCCAAGCTCCGAGGTGGACTCATCGGCTATACGGCGGAAGCTGTTGGATATTATCTTCAGCTTCGACGCCAACCGTTCGGTACTTTCCGTGGCTGTCATCCTCCTTGAGACCGGTAGTCGCTCCGTTAAAAGGTAGCATACGACATATTATAGTTTTATTTTTTTACCGGGTCAAGTGTAAAAGCAAATAGATTATGTGGATTTTTCGCCGATGATATGTTAGAATTGCCGTATAACGTTCCGGCGGCGGCTTTTGATTTTAGTAACCGAGGCGGTGATCCTGTGGATCTTTTTAAGGTAGAGCTTAGCGACGGGGAGATAGGTAACATGTCAAATCTGGCCCTGGCGCACATAGGCGACGGGGTGTATGAGCTGATGGTCCGCACACATCTGGCCCTTGAGGGCCGGGAGACGAACAGCGGGCTGCACCGGGCCACTGTGGCGATGGTGGCGGCCACGGCGCAGGCCGCGGCGGCGGAGAGGATAGAGGGACTCTTCACACAGGAGGAGAGGCAGGTATACAGGCGTGGCCGAAACGCCAAGGTCCACTCCGTGCCCCACGGGGCGTCATTTTCGGAGTACCACACAGCCACGGCCTTGGAGGCGCTTTTCGGGTATCTGTATCTGAAGGGCAGGACGGACAGGCTCAATGAGCTTTTTGACGCCATACTGGAGGCGAAGCATGTCTCTTGACGCGTTATTTTTAAGGGGGCTCATTTCGGAGCTCCGGGACGCCCTGACGGGGGCGAGGATAGAGAAGATAAACATGCCCGCACGGGGCACCGTGGTCATAACGGCGAAGGGCCAGCGGCGGGTAAATCTGCTTATCGGGGGCTCCTCGGGAGCGCCCAGGATACACCTGACGGAAGCGGAGCTGGAAAAGCCCCAGGAGCCGCCGATGTTCTGTATGCTGCTGAGAAAGCACCTCATCGGCGCAAGGATAATTGATATAACCCAGCCGGCCACCGACCGGGTGCTGACCATGCGACTCGCCGCCCCCGGCATGTTCGGGGAGGGGGAGGAGCGGGGGCTCGCGGTGGAGCTCCTGGGCAGGACGGCGAACCTCATACTGACGGACAGGGACGGGGTGATAACCGACTGCCTTTACCGCCTGGGCTCCGCGGAGGAGAAACGGGCGGTGCTGCCGGGGATGCGTTACCGCCTGCCGCCGGCCCAGGACAAGAGGGACCTTCTCACCATGGGCGACGGGGATATAGCCGACGTTGTAAGGGGCTTTGAGGACGGACGGGAGCTGGACAGGAGCGTGCTCTCAGCGTTCCTCGGCATCTCGCCGCTAATAGCGCGGGAGATATGCGAGCTTGCGTATGGAGATACGTCGCTCGGGGTATATATGGCCCGGGAGCGGGACGGGCTCGACTCCGCGGTGCGGGAGCTCATTGGGCTTCGGGACACGGTGAACGAAAATAAGATGGGCGCTTTTCTCATATCCGATCCCGAGGGCGAGCCGGTGGATTTCGCGTATATACCCATAACCCAGTACGGCCGGGAGTATGCGGTCACGAGGTTCGGGAGCTTTTCGGAGTTGCTTGACGCTTTCTATTCCAGGCGGGACGCCATGGAGCGGCGCAGACAGCGATCACGGGAGCTGACAAGGGCCGTCAGGACCGCCGCGGACCGGACGGCGAGGCGACTTGAGGTCCAGCGCCGGGAGCTTAGGGAGACGGAGGACCGGGACAGGCTCAGGGAGTGCGGCGACATCATAACAGCCAACATCTACGCCATGAAAAAGGGCCAGAGGGAGCTTGTGGCGGAGGACTTTTACTCCGAAAACGGCGGGACGCGGAGAATACAGCTGGACCCCATGAAAACTCCACAGCAGAACGCGGCCAAATATTATAAGGACTACAACCGGGCAAAGTCCGCCAGGGCACATCTGACCGAGCGGATAGCCGCCGGCGAGGGGGAGCTTGAGTATCTGGAGAGCGTCCTTGAGGAGCTTGAGAGGGCGGAGAACGAGCGGGACCTTACGGAGATCAGGGCGGAGCTCACGGCCACGGGCTATCTGAAGGACGAGCGGAGGGGCAGGCAGTACAAGCCGGGCTCCGGACAGCCCATGCGCTTCAGGTCCGGCTCGGGACTGCTGATCAGGGCCGGGAGGAACAACGTCCAGAACGACTATCTGACCATGAAGGACAGCGCCAGGACGGACCTGTGGCTTCACGCCGGGAAGGTCCACGGCGCACACGTGATACTTTCCTGCGAGGGCCGTGAGCCGGACGAGGAGAGCGTCATCGAGGCCGCCGCCATCGCCGCCTTCTATTCCCAGGCCAGGGGCTCATCAAAGGTGCCGGTGGACGTGACGCAGGTCAGGGAAATAAAAAAGCCCGCCGGAGCAAGGCCGGGGATGGTGATCTATCACACCTACCGCACCGTAATGGCCGAGCCGGACGAGGAGCTGGTGGAAAGGCTGAGGGTAAAATAAAATAGAAAGCCTCCCCGGACGGGGAGGCTTCAGACTGTCGAAAAAGGTCTGACGGCCTTTTTCCGACAAGGGGAACGTGCGGACCCGGGACTTGAAATTAGAATTTCAAATCCCGGGTCCTGCTGTTTTGCTACGCGCGCCGCCGAAGGCGGCACACTTGCAAAACAAAAGGTAATTTTTGCGACGCGCATGTCGCCACGAAAATCATCTGACGGTTTTTTGACAAGCTGAAGTTTCCCTGGGTGGGGAGGATTTCGCTTAATTTCCGGAGGCGTGTCGGCAGAGGTCGCGGAGGACGCAGGATTCGCACTGGGGGCGGCGGGCGACGCAGACGGCGCGGCCGTGGAGGACCATGCGGTGGCAAAAGTCGTTTGATTTATCCGGCGGCAGGATGGCGCGGAGGATGGGCTCTATCTTCGCCGGGTCCTTTGTGTCGACGTAGCCTAAGAGGTTCGTTATTCGTATGCAGTGGGTATCCACAACGACGCTCCCGGGGACGTTATATACGTCGCCCAAAATGAGGTTGGCGCTTTTGCGACCCACGCCGGGGAGCTTCAAAAGGTCATCCATATTGTCCGGGACACGGCCGTTGAACTGTGTCTCGATCATTATGGCGGCGTTCACTATGTCGCGGGCCTTGCCGTGGTAAAAGCCGCAGGAGCGTATGTAATTTTCCACGTCCTCCACGTTCGCCACGGCCATATCGTGTACCGTGGGGTAGCGTTCAAAGAGGGCGGGGGTGACCTGGTTCACGCGCTCGTCGGTGCACTGGGCGGCAAGGCGGACGCTGACTAAGAGGTGGTAGGCGTCGTCGTAATCTAAGGTGCACTCAGCTAAGGGGTACTCCCTTTCAAGTCTCGCCACTATCTCATCGGAAACGGCTTTATCCATGTATTCACGACCTTTTTTGAGCTTTTTCACATTATAACACTTATCCCGGATACTTGCAACAGTCCACGGGCGGTGATATAATATCCGCAGGGATGAAAGAGGGTGAGGGTACGGACAGATTTGTGGTATTCGACGTGGAGACGCCGAATTTCAAAAACGACAGGATGAGCGCCATCGGGGTCACGGTGGTGGAGGACGGACATATAGTATGGGATTTCGACACTCTCATAAACCCGGAGGCGAGGTTCGACAGGTTCAACATAGCCCTCACCGGTATAACGCCAGCCGCGGCGGCGGAGGCTCCCACATTCCCGGAGGTTTGGCGGGAGCTCCGGCCGATATTTGACGGCGGGGTGTTAATCGCACACAACGCCCCCTTCGACATGGGTGTGCTGGCAAAATGCCTGGGGCATTACGGCATATTCTGGCGGCACTCAGCGCCCTACGCCTGCACCTGTCAGATGGCGAGGCGCTGTTATCCCTTTTTACCAAACAAAAAGCTGGACACGCTGTGCGATTATCTGGACATAGCCTTGGATCACCACCGGGCCGGGAGCGACGCCCACGCCGCGGCCATGATACTTATAGACGAGCTTTCCCACGGCATGAGCATCGGGGAGTTCAAGCGAGAATATTACCTCCCGCCTGTGGGAGAGCCAATGTGAGGTGAGATGTCATGTACAGACCCTTAGCTGACGAGATACGGCCGCAGACCCTGGATGAGGTATACGGACAACAGCACATACTGGGGGAGGACGGGCTCCTGCGGCGGATAATACGATCCGGGCAGATACCAAACATGATATTCTACGGCCCCTCAGGCTCCGGCAAGACGACGGTGGCAAATATAATCGCCAAAGAGACGAAGCGGGAGCTCCGGCGACTCAACGCCACCACCGCGTCATTGCAGGACATAAAGGACATAATAGCGGAGCTGGATACCTTCCTTGTGCCGAACGGGGTGCTTTTGTACCTCGACGAGATACAGTATTTTAACAAAAAGCAGCAGCAGAGCCTTTTGGAGTTTATCGAGAACGGAAAAATAACACTCATCGCCTCCACCACGGAGAACCCGTATTTTTACGTATACAACGCGGTGCTCAGCCGCTCCACCATATTTGAGTTCAAGGAGCTCACAACACAGGACGTGCTAAAGGCGGTGGAGCGTGCGGCGAAGATCGCCGCGGAACGCTTCGGCGAGGCGGACATCGAGGAGGGGGTATTGGAACACATCGCCGCCTCCTCGGGAGGGGACGTGAGAAAGAGCGTCAACGCCGTGGAGCTCCTGTTCACCGCGGCGGCGAGAGGGGAGAGCGGGAAGCTCAGGATAACCCTCGACGACGCCAAGATTGCCGCCCAGAAGAACAGCCTGCGCTATGACCGGGACGGGGATCAGCACTTTGACGCGGTCAGCGCCCTTATGAAGTCCCTCCGGGGCTCCGACGTGGACGCGGCGCTCCACTATCTGGCAAGGGCCCTGGAGGCCGGGGACATGGCGGGGGCATGCAGGAGGATACTGTGCTCAGCAAGCGAGGACATAGGTATGGCCTATCCACAGGCCGCGGCGATAGTCAAGTCCTGCGTGGACTCGGCCCTTCAGCTGGGACTTCCGGAGGCCAGACTGCCCCTTGCCCAGGCGGTGATACTTTTAGCCACGGCCCCCAAGTCAAATTCCGTGGTCATGGCGATCGACCGGGCGTTTGACGACGTGAGGGCGGGAAAGGCGGGGCCCATACCCCGGGAGCTCCAGAACGTCCACGCCGACGGCGCGGGCTTTGAGCGGGAGCAGGGGTACCTGTATCCCCACAATTTCCCGGGCCACTGGGTGCGCCAGCAGTATCTGCCGGACAATATAAAGGACGCGAAGTATTATGAATACGGCGATAACAAGACAGAGCAGGCGGCGAAAAAATATTGGGAGCTCATAAAGGGGGAGGACGATGGACGTTAGAGTCGGCGACGTGGTCACCATGAAAAAGCCACACCCCTGCGGAAGCGCGGAGTGGAAGATCACGAGAGTGGGCGCGGATTTTAAGATGCGGTGCCTCGGCTGTGGCCGGGAGATCATGGCCCCGCGAAGCAAGGTGGAGAAGGGGATAAAGAGGATTGCGAGGGCGGAGGAATGACAAAAATGGCCGGGAATATATTTGAGCCCGTTAAAAAGACGGAACCTGAGACAGTGCCGGAGCACGACGGGGCCGCGTGTAAGCCTATACCTTGGGAGCAGGTAATGAAGGACCTGGGTATCACTGAGGAGGACATTGAGACGGCGGAGGACGACGAAATTGAGTGAAAAAAGCTCAAGTATGGGCTGTGATTTTATTGGGGGGGGGTTGACAAGGGGGGAGATTGGGGGATATAATGGGGTTGTCGGCTGAAGTCGGCGGGCGCGGCTGGAGTCGCGGGGAGTGAGTATTACTTATATTGTTATAATTGGTATCACGAAGGTATCGGAGCCCCTGGAAGGGGGACCGGTGCCTTTTTATTTTGGCATCGGGGAAATAAAGGAGGTAGTATATTATGGAAAAGACAAAATCGACGCTGTATGTACGTAAAATAGTCTATTCGGCCCTGTTTCTGGCGCTGGCGATGGTACTGCCGTTTTTGACGGGGCAGATACCGGAGATAGGAGCGGCGCTGTCGCCGTTGCATATACCGGCCATACTGTGCGGCTTTATATGCGGCTGGCCCTGGGGGCTGGCGGTGGGGTTCATTTCGCCCATACTGCGCTCGCTTATTTTCGGTATGCCGCCAATGATGCCGAAGGCCATAGGGATGGCGTTCGAGATAGCCACCTACGGGGCGGTGTCGGGGCTACTATATAAGCTCTTGCCGAGAAAGCCATGGAGCGTATACGTATCGCTCATCTCCGCCATGATAGCCGGAAGGGTCGTGTGGGGCGTAGTCCGGTTCGCGCTGGCGGGGCTTCAGCACTCGACCTTCCCCTTCTCGGCCTTTTTGGCCGGGGCGGTGCTTGATGCCGTGCCGGGGATAATTTTGCATATAGTGCTTATCCCCATAATCGTTATGGCGCTTGAAAAGGCGAAGCTTACATTAAACGACTGATTTTCCTCATATCTGTTGCCCGGGCCCGGTATGGCCCGGGCATTTTTGTAATAAAAAAACATATCTACGGGGTTTTGAACGTGATAAAATAAGTATAAGCGAAAAAATTTTTTCTCCCTTTTTGTGACAAATTGGCCCTCGGGTGTGTCTTAATAGTGAAAGCTTTCGAAGGACAGTGGTTTTATGGACAGCGAAATATTCAGCGGTTACGCTGAGAGATATAAGGACACGGTGTACCGGGTGGCCCTGAACTTTCTGGGGAACCCGGAGGACGCCGAGGACGCGGTGCAGGAGGTGCTGATGCGCCTTTACTTATCCGGAGAGCGGTTCGAGGGCGACGAACACGTGAAACGCTGGATGATCAGGGTGACGCTGAACTTCTGCAAGAACCTGGCGAGGGCGGAAAAACGCCGCTTCCCCACGCCGCCGGAGGAGATGGCCATTTCGGTGCCATTCGAGGCGGAGGAGCAGATAGGGCTCTTCACCGCGGTCATGTCGCTGCCTGAAAAATACCGTGTGCCGCTGTACCTGTTTTATTATGAGGAATATTCCGTCAAAGAGATAGGGCGCATAATGGAAATAAGCGAGTCGGCGGTGACTACGCGGCTTTCACGCGCCAGGGCAATATTACGTGCTGAGCTTGAGGAGGTCAGGGTAAAATGAGTAATAATCTTTATAAAGAGACGTTCTCTCACGTCACGTCCTCCTACGAGTTCAAACTGGAGGATTTCGAGAAAATGAAGACTAATAAAAAGGTGTTTCCCATAAGGAAAACCATGCTCATCGCCGCCGCCGTGGCGGTACTGGCGGCGCTGGGGATAACGGCCTCGGCCACGGGCTTCTTCGGTATGTCGGACATTGTCATGGAGAAAAACCGCGAGGACGGCGGCATCATATCCATGCTCGGCCTTACCGACACGGCGGAGTCGAAGGCGCTGGGCGAATATCTGGACGGCGTGCTCTCGCTGGAGGCGGCCGCTGAGAAGTACGGCCTCACGGTGCCTGAGCGGTGCGAGACCTTCACCTACGAGGACATGAAAAAGCTCCAGGGCGGAGAGCTTTTCGACGAGCGCCACGAGAGATGGGCGGCCTTTATCTACGAAAACGGCACCTTCGGCATGGACGGGGAGTATAAGCGCGCCGACGGCACGACCATCGGCTATCAGCTGTTCCGCTCGGTGAAGGGGAGCTTGGTGGATACATCCCTTCAGGCGTCGGCTCTGGGGGATGATCCGGAGAACTGGAACATCGACGTTGACGGCACTAAGGTGTGCCTGGTGCTGGGCGACTCCAAGTCCATCATCGCCGCGGATTTTGACGGGTGCTTCGTCATCATAAACGTGCTTACCGGCACCCAGGGCGACAATATCTTCGGCGGGCCCATATCCAGGGCGGAGCTTGAGGAGCTGGCGGGCTCCATAAACTGGGAAGTGTTGAGCCGGGTGAATGTCCCGGACCTGCCCCCGGAGATCCCGGCGGTCAAATACGGCGCGGACGTGGTGCTGGATCCTGAGTATATCTGGGAGGGACAGAGCTTTGAGGAGGTAATGCCCGGCTGGGGCAAGACAAACTTCATAACCTACCGGCCCACTCCGGAGTTTGACGACGTGCGGTTCTTCCTCTCGGAGGACGGCAGAGTCTCGGACTACGAGTTCCACCCAATGTATAACGACTCTGAGCTGAAGAGCGTGGCGGCGGTGAGCTTTGAGGACCTGAACGGCGATGACAAGACAGACGTGCTGGTGCTCCTCGACTACGTGAGTCCCGCCGGGCAGGCTTACAGGGACGTGAGGATATTCACGTACCTGGAGGGGAAGGAATACGGGCTTGAGTGGGAGCTCATGGACAGCATAAAGGCGGATATACCCAACGATAAGCTGGACGTCAGGGCCGTGCGCGACTACTGCAAAAAGAAAATGAGCGTGAACGACCTGCCCGCGGGCGACAGCGTTCTGAAAACGATAGAGTTTGCCGTGGCGGGACGTGGAGGCCAGAAGGACATTCCCATGGAGCTTGACGTCATCGGCAAGGCCGGCGGGGACGGCAGATACGGCGTAAGCGAGCTGAGGATATACGACATGTCGGCCATTGGCCGGACAAAGCCAGCCCAGATAATACGCCTTGCGGACATCGGCGAGGACTTCGTATCCGGCAGTGTGGGCGAGGGCTACACCGACTGCTGGAGCGTGGACGAGGCGGTCAATGTGCTTGACATGAACTTTGACGGCAGTTCCGACATCGAGGTGTTCGGCTGGGTGACGAACAACACCATACCACACTACTACTTCTTCTGGCACAGCGAGGCGGGCAGGTTCGAGTACGCCATGAGGCTCCAGGGGGCCACGGTGGATAAGGAAAACGGCCAGGTCATCGCGGAGTATAAATCCGGAGAGGGCGGGAGCGAGTACACCAGAGATTTTTATAAGCCCGACAAAAACGGAAACCTGGTGCTGGTGGACAGCAAAAAGACGACGTACTCGGGCAATAATGAGCCCCTGCCTGATGACTCCGGCAAGCCCAACGACTACGCCGGTGTGCTGGCGGCGCTTGATCGGGAGCTTGCGAAGGACGCGCTGTACCGGGAATACGCCATGTTCGACATTACCGGCGACCACTACCCGGAGCTCATCGTCGTGACGGGCGCGAATGAGGCCGAGGCCACGGCAAGGGTATACACCATGGAGAAGGGCGGCCTTATGGTGCTGGGCGAGTTCGGCATGAGCCATTCGCTGCTATACGATAAGGACGGGAAGCTTATAAAGCTTGAGGGCCACATGGGCTATGAGACCATAAGCGAGATAGGCTACAACGGGTATGTGGTGACGGAAAAGGAGCTCTCCCACAGGCTGCTGGGGAGGGACGACGAGTACGCCGTGCCCGGTACGGCTGTACCAACCGCCGACGTGGGCGACAGCTGGCTCCTTGACGGAGTGGGGCAGTATACGGGGTATGACGCTATCCTCGACAAGGCCCCTGAGGGAGCGAAGTGGGCGACCTTTGACATGGACTTTGACGGAGTGCGGGAGCTCATAGTCTCGGACGGCGACAGCTGGACCTTCTACACCGCCAAGGGCGGCAGGGCCGAGGAGATAGGGGAGCTTGACAGCGCCCACTCAAGCCTTCACATCTACGGTGACGACCACACATTGGGGCTATACTACTCCAACATGTCCGGCGCGGAGATAAGCCGGGTATATAAGGGCGACGGGAAGATCGTCGTCATCCGGGTCACCGGCTGGGAGTGGAAAGAGGGCGTGGCCGGAGAGGACCCGGGCCCGGAGCTTGGATTTAAGGACACATCTGAAAGGGACTTCTAAGGGGGAGAGAGCAGTATGAAAAAGCTTATTGTTACAATATACTGCCTTGTGCTTCTCGCGGCTCTTGTGGTCTGCGGATACGCCTACGCCGTGGGAGGAGAGCTTGCGGAGGAGTCGAGAGACATGACCTGGAGCGACAGAGTGTACTGATCCCGGGAGCCCGCAAGGCGAGCGGAGCAAGTAAGATAAATCAAGACGCCCCCTGAGGTGGACCTCGGGGGGCGATTTGTCAGGTTATCTCGTCGCCGAAGAATACGTGGTCGGCGATCTCGGCCACTACGGGGCAGTGGCGGGAGGCCCAGCAGTGCTGGGCGGCGCGGCGGGAGGCGAAGTAGAGGGCGCCGTCTACGGTCTCGAAGCCCTCAAGGGCGAGCTTCGCGGCGGCGACGCTGTCGGAGGAGGGGGACATGTCTATGGACCCGGAGTAGGCGGGGGTGAACTGGACGCCGTAGCGGCGGTCGAAGATGACGGCCTTTATGGTGCCGGGGAACTCATCGTCATAGGTGCGGTTGATGACCACGTTGCCAACGGCGATCTGGCCCACCAGGGGTTGATTGCCGGCCTCGGCGTAGATTATGTGCGACAGCCAGTAAAGATCGTCGCTGTCATAGAAGCTTCCCGCGGCGGCCAGGGGCTTTCCTGTGGGGGTGAGCTCCACGTATTGCCCGGATGAGGCCGCCTTGGCCCCGAAGGCCCAGAGAAGGAAATCGAGGGGCACCAGGGTCCTGTCGTTCACAGTGTCCACGCCGCCGGGGATGTACCAGCACCGGCCGTTGGCCTCGGCGTACTCCTTGTAAAAGGGCACCCAGAGCTCAAGGTCGGGGGCGGTGACCTTGACGCAGTCGGCCTCCGGCTCCCACATGACCGACGTGGCGCCAAGGGCCTGGGACACGGGGCGCAGGGGGACGACCACCTCGCCGCCCTGCCTTCGGGCGAGGCCGTAGGTGTCGATCCGGGCGCCGTTCACCGTCACTGTGACCTGGCCGTCGACGACCGCCGCCGGCGGCACCACGCTGGCCCGGGCACAGGTGGATACGGCCAGCGCCAGGGTCAGCGCAAGCATTGTCTTTCGCATAAAAACATCCTTTCATAAGTATTCACGCCCTGAGGCGCGGGGATATTTTACCCCGGGAGGGCGGCGAAACGTGGCGAAATGTAGTTAACATAATAAATAATATGTAAACTAATTCTCCCGGGCTCACATCCGGCGGGTCATATCACGTCGGAGTCTGAGGATTATGCGCTTTTCAAGTCTGGATATGTAGGATTGGGAGATGCCCAGCCTGTCGGCCACCTCCTTCTGGGTGAGCTCCCGGACGCCGCCCAGGCCGAAGCGCAGGGAGATGATGGTCTTTTCCCGGTCGTTGAGCTTGGAGAGGGCGTCACGCAGGAGCTCCATGTCCACGTCGTCCTCCAGTGAGCGCATGACCGTGTCGCCGTCGGTGCCCAGGATGTCGGAGAGCAGAAGCTCGTTGCCGTCCCAATCGGTGTTCAGGGGCTCGGAGAGGGACACCTCATTTTTGCGCTGGCTGACCTTTCGAAGGTACATGAGTATCTCGTTTTCGATACAGCGGCTGGCGTAGGTAGCCAGCTTTATGTTCTTGGCCTGGTTGAAGGTGCCGATGGCTTTTATGAGGCCGATGGTGCCGATGCTTATCAGGTCCTCAAGGTTTATGCCGGTGTTTTCAAAGCGGCGGGCGATGTAGACGACGAGCCGCAGGTTGTGCTCAATGAGGGAGCGGCGGGCGCTTTCGGAGCCCTCGGCGTACTCGGCGAGCATCACCTGCTCCTCGTCCCTTGTCAGCGGCGGGGGCAGGGTGTCACTGCCGCCCACGTAATACACGCCCTCCGGCGGGAAGAAAAAGGCGCGGATACGGGAGTAAAGCGCCCTGAGGCGCAAAAGAATAAGTCGCATATTACCTCCTTCAAGCGCCCACGATGGCGCTGTAACCTGAGCCCTGGCCCACGTCCTCCGGCGACAGGGCCACGAGACACGAAAGCTCCCTGGTACCGAGCCTCATCCCGTCGGGACGGAAGGCCAGGAGCATACCGGAGCTCACCCCCACCGCACGGTAGGGGACCAGCAGAAAGGAGTAGATACCGGCGTCGTAAAGGGCCTCCAGGGCGCGGTACGGGTCGGGCTCACGGCCGAGGATCTCGGCGGCGGGGCCGTCAAAGAGGGGCAGGGCGCTTTTTAGCGCGCACACGGCCACGGGTAGACCGCTGACGGGCTCCCGAAGGCCGTTGCCGGTGTCGAGAAGCGCCGGTATGGAGGCACGGCGGCCACGGTATGTGACGGTGAGGGTGCCGATGTTGCCGTGGGTCCTGTGCCTGGTGACGGATCTGAATACGGCCGAGAAGAGCACATAAAATACGGCGAAGGCCAGGAGCAGTCCGGCGAGGCTCACCCGGCCCACGGCCGCCGGGGCCAGGCCCTCGCCCCGGACTATGGCGGAGGCCATTACCGCCCCGGCGAAGGCCGCGGATACGCCGAAGAACACAAGGCACACCCGGAGCAGATTTTGGGCCGCGCCGAACACCACGGTGACCATCAGAAGGCCCACACCCAGCTTGAAGGCCCAGGTGACCCAGAAGCCCGCGCCGGACAGGGCCGCCAAGAGCGCGTAGACCGCGCCGAGCATCGCCGCCGCCAGGACCCGGAGCCTCCGGGCGGCTATGCCGGAAAGGCGGGAGGTGACGATGAGAAGTATGTAGTCAATGATAAGATTTTCCAGAAATAACTCGTCGGCGTATATGACGTACAAGTCCCATCACCTCCGCACGTCCAGATTATAAGCCGGGGAGGGTGAAAAATAGGACGAATTAAGCCTCCCGGGGTGGCGGGAGGCGAGAATTTCAAAAAAATTCAATATTTGATACTATGAATATTGCAGGACATATGATATAATATCCACAGTGGCGGATATTATATTAATTTTAGCCGTTTTTCTCCCCGGCTTACGCCGGGAACCGAAAAACATGGCAATGTACCACCACGCGAAGCGTGTATGGTACAATGTCCGCAGTGGCGGATATTATATTAATTTTAGCCGTTTTTCTCCCCGGCTTACGCCGGGAACCGAAAAACATGGCAATGTAC
>CANRLF010000018.1 GCA_947631395.1 uncultured Oscillospiraceae bacterium | reverse complement strand
GTGGCGGATATTATATTAATTTTAGCCGTTTTTCTCCCCGGCTTACGCCGGGAACCGAAAAACATGGCAATGTACCATCCACGCTTCGCGTGTATGGTACAATCAACAAAATAAAAGAGGGGAGGACCCGGATATGGTAATTTTCTGGCTTGTGGCTATCGTGGCGCTCATCGCCGTGGAGGCAGGCACAGTGGGGCTGGTGTCCATATGGTTCGCCATCGGCGCCGCCGCCGCGCTTATCGCCGCGGCGTTCCACCTGGCGGTGTGGCTCCAGATAGTGATCTTCCTTGGCGTCAGCGCGGTGGTGCTGGCCGCCCTGAGACCTGTGGCCCGCAAGTATCTCAATGTGCGCCAAAAGCCCACCAACGCCGACAGGGTGATCGGCGTCATATGCCCCGTGACTGAGGACATAGACAACATAGCGGGGACGGGCGTTGTGGCCGTGGACGGCAAGGAGTGGACCGCCCGGAGCCTCACCGGTACTAATATCCCGGCGGGGGAGTACGTGCGCGTGACCTCCATCCAGGGCGTGAAGCTAATCGTCGAGGAGGCGACCGTGCCGGCCTGAGGGCTTTTCCGGACGGGGGATTTGGATCTTGCGCCGCTTTTAAAACGGCTAAATCAAAGCTAAATTAAAAAGGAGGAACTAAAATGGGACCCTTGATCGTATCCGTAATCGTCATTGCCCTTCTGGCGATACTTGTCATCGCCAGGAACATCAGAGTGGTACAGCAGGCCAAGGCCTACGTCATTGAGCGCCTGGGCGCGTACAGCACCACCTGGGGAGTGGGACTCCATTTCAAGATACCCTTCATCGAGAGGGTGGCCCGCATCGTCTCGCTGAAGGAGCAGGTGGCGGACTTCCCGCCCCAGCCCGTTATCACGAAGGATAACGTGACCATGCAGATAGACACGGTGGTGTATTTTGAGATCACCGATCCAAAGCTCTACACCTATGGCATCGAGAACCCCATGACGGCCATTGAAAATCTCTCGGCCACCACACTTCGTAACATCATAGGTGACCTGGAGCTTGACCAGTGCTTGACAAGCCGGGATATAATAAACTCCAAGATGCGCTCTATCCTGGACGTGGCCACGGACCCCTGGGGCATAAAGGTCAACCGCGTGGAGCTCAAGAACATACTGCCTCCAAAGGAGATCCAGAACGCCATGGAGAAGCAGATGAAGGCGGAGCGTGAGCGCCGTGAGGCCATACTGAAGGCCGAGGGCGAAAAGCGGGCCGCGATCCTCTCCGCCGAGGGCGAGAAGGAGTCCGCCATACTCCGGGCCGACGCCAAGAAGCAGGCGGCCATACTTGAGGCCGAGGGCCGCGCCGAGGCCATTTTGAAGGTCCAGCAGGCCACCGCCGAGGGCCTGAAGCTCTTAAACGAGGCAAACCCCAACGAGGCGGTACTGAAGATCCGGGCCCTGGAGGCCTTCGCCGCCGCCGCAAACGGCCAGGCCACGAAGATAATCATCCCCTCCGAGATACAGGGCCTCGCCGGACTTGCCGAGGGCATAGTGGAGAGCGTGAAAAAGTAAGTTTTCAAAATTTAAACCCCCGCCTGCACGGCGGGGGTTATTTTATGTATTATGGGATATTGAGATCTATACGGTGGTGCGGCCCTTGGTGAGGATGTCGGCTATGCGGCAGGAGGCCAGGCCGTCGCCGTAGGGGTTTTGGGCCCGGGACATGTCGTTGTAGCGTTTCTCGTCGGTGAGGAGGGTCTTGAACTCGTCGTAGATGACCTCCTCACGGGTGCCGATGACACGGAGGGTACCGGCCTTGACGCCCTCGGGCCGCTCGGTCACGTCCCGGAGGACAAGTACGGGCTTGCCGAGGCTGGGGGCCTCCTCCTGGATGCCGCCGGAGTCGGTGAGGATCATATAGGAGCGGGCCAGGAAGTTGTGGAAGGCCATGACGTCCAGGGGCTCGATGATCCGAACCCTGTCGCACCCGGCCAGCTCGTCCCGCGCGGCCTCGCGGACCAGGGGATTTAGATGGATGGGGTATATGACCTTCACATCCGGAAACTCCTCGACCACACGGCGGACGGCCCGGAAGATGTGGCGCAGGGGCTCGCCCCAGTTCTCGCGCCGGTGGGCGGTGAGGATGACGAGCCTTGAGCCCTGGGCCCAGGTGAGCTCCGGGTGCTCAAAGTCGTTGATGACGGTGGTACCAAGAGCGTCGATGGCGGTGTTGCCGGTGACATAGATGGACTGGGGGAGCTTGCCCTCCCTCAAAAGATTGTCACGGGCAAGGGCAGTCGGGGCGAAGTTGTATTCCGCGATGGAGCCCACGGCCTGGCGGTTAAATTCCTCCGGGTAGGGGGCGTGGACGTTGTAGGTGCGCAGTCCCGCCTCCACGTGGCCCACGGGGATGTTGAGATAGAAGCAGGCCAGGGCCGAGGCGAAGGTGGTGGTGGTGTCGCCGTGGACAAGGACCACATCGGGCCGCACCTCCTCCAGCACACCCTTCATGCCCGTGAGCACGCGGCTCGTGAGGTCGAAGAGGGTCTGGCCGGGACTCATTACATCGAGGTCATAGTCCGGCTCCACCCCGAAGGCGTCCAGCACCTGCTGGAGCATCTCCCGGTGCTGGCCGGTGACGCACACCAGCGTCTCAACGCCCTTCCGGGACTTCAGCTCATTGACCAGCGGACACATCTTGATAGCCTCCGGGCGGGTCCCGAAAACAAGAAGTATTTTTTTCATATTTTCACCTGTATGTATATCAAAGCCTCTTTACGTAGGGGACAGACGTCCCCACATATATTGTACCAGCTTTTTCTGAGGATTACAAGGGCTTGGGGGTGGAATACCACCCCCCGGAGATAAAATTTTTATTGGAGCAGGACTGTCAATAGCCACGCAAGCCCCGTGCCGCCGGCGCCAATGGCCGCGTAGGCCCACCGGGGGAGGGACGGCCTCCGCCCGGGGGTGACCTTGCTCTTCACATATTCCTCAGCCACGCCCCGGGCCTCGTGAAGGAGCTGTTGGCATGTGACGCCGGGATTTTTCGCCGTCTCCTCCCGGACGAGGAAGATGGCCTCGTCAAAAATCTTCGGGTCGGGGGACTTTATAAGCACCACCCGCCGGGATACGCCCTTGACCATAGGATCACCTCACAAATCGTGTATATTAAGCTTTCCCGATTTGTGGAATACTATACATTATTTGGAACAAGACCGGGTCAGCCGCGCTCCTCACAGCTGACGGCGATGACGGTCATGTCGTCCTCGCCGCCCACGCGCTTTTGCGCCTGGGCGATAAGTCCGCGGGAAAGCTCCGTAAGGTCCTGGCCGTCGAAGGCGCCGATGGCCTCCCGGAGCCAGCGGTCATCTGGCCCGGAGGTCACGCCGTCGGAGACCATGACGGCCACACTGCCGGGGGAGAGGGAGAGCTTTGTACCGGCGCGTTTGACGCCGCGGCGGGGGTCGGGGGCGGCAACGCGCTTCACGGAGGAGCCGCGCTTTACATAGGAGGGGGCCGCTCCGCACTTGTAGACGGCGGCCTCGCCGGTGAACATGTTGAGGCACAGGAGATCCACGGTGGCGCCCATGAGCTCGCCGTCCACGCCGGTGAGGCAAAGGTCGGAGAGTATAGGAAGCGCCAGCTCAGGCCGGACGCCGGCCCGGAGGAAACGCTCAAGGATATTGAGGGCCGCGCCGGACATCCTGGCGGCCTCGGGGCCGGAGCCCATGCCGTCGGAGAGTATGACGTAGAGGTCGCCCTCGTCGGTGCGGAAGCAGGCGCTCCTGTCGCCGGACACCGTCTCGCCGGATTTTTTGGCGTTGGCCTCGCCGACGCGGACGGCCAGGGGCTCGGCCTCCAACACAACGAGGCGGCCGGAGTCCGCGGAGCCCTCGCCGGTGCAGAGCCTGACGCCAAGGACCTGGGAGAGCTTGTCGAGCCACAGCTCGTCGCGCTTCAGAAGCCGCAGGTTCGACGAGCTTATCTCCGCCCGGAGGCGCCCGCCGCGGACGCGGAACACCGCCACGGAGGCGTCCACGGCGATGCCGCGAAGGTACTTCTGGAGCCTGCGCTCAAGGGCCGGTTCCACGGTTATCTCGCCGCCGAGCTCCCGGGCCATGGACCTGAGAAGGCCGGCTATGTGGTCGTACTGCTCTATGGCCGCGGTGCGGCTTTCACGGAGCCTCGCCCGGTACTGGCGGCGGGTGAGGAGGGTGCGGGCCTCGGCGTTTATGGCGGAAACAAGGGCCTGGGGATGCTCGCACCGCTGCCTGAAGTGCTCGGCGAGGTCCGAGACCTCCACCTCCCCGCGGGAGGCGATCATGGGCTCCAAGCTGTTCATAACGTCCACGGTGTCCACGTAGCTTTCCTGCCAGCACCGCTGGGAGCGGGGGCAGGAGCGGCATACCGCGTCGGCGGCCCGGTCGAATATGACGGCGGTGTTGTCGACGTTGGTGTCACCGGCGCCCTCGCGGACCGTCTCATATAGCTTCTTAAATGCCTGGGCGCACAGCTCCACACGGTCCCGGGTGTACTCACGGGCCTTTAAAAAGCCGAAGCCCTGGACGCTGACGGGCAGGAACACGGCGGCCTTCGTAAGCCACTCCTCCGGCAGGAGGGCGAAGATCACCAGGGCGGCGAAGGTCTCGTAAAGGGACATCATCCAGCGGTGAGCTCCCCAGTACCACAGCACCGACAGGGAGGAGGCGGCAAAATAGCCGAGCATGAACGGGAGCCGCCCGGACTTTGAGAAAATGCCGGCGATGACGGCGGAAAAGGCGTAGCTCATCGTGAAAAATGGCACACCGCCCTGGGCAAGGTCCATGGCCGCCCCCAGGACCGCCCCGGCGACACAGCCCATTGCCATGCCGCCGCGGAGGGTCACGAAGAGGACGAGTATCACCGCGGCGCAACGGCCCACGGACAGGACCCCGAAGAGCTCCAGGGGGGCCAGGGACATAAGGAGGGACGCGGCCAATATGACGACGCTCGCCGTGTGGGCCGCACGGACCTCGGGCCGAAGAGCGCCGTCGATGGGGGAAAGGGCGGAGGAGTAGAAGTAGACAAATCCCCCGGCCATGAAGGCCTCCACCACCCACAGGGCGGTGGCCCTTATTTCCCAGCCCGTGTCCCAGGCGAACACCGCACCCACCACGGACATGGCACCGAACGCCACGGCCATTGGGAACCAGTCGGGACAGACGTCGGCGAAAAAGTGGAGGGTGGCCCAGACGAGTACGGCGATGGCTATGTACTTTACGCTCGTCACGAAGCTTCCGAGGGTCATTGCCCCGAGACACGCGCCGATAAGCGTTACGACTCCGGGTCCGCCGCCGGGCGCCGCTCCCACAAAGGCCGCGCCGAAGGGGGAAAAGCCCCCGAGTATACGAACGCTCCCGAGCATGACGGCCATAGTGAACCTGACAGCAAGCTCCGCAAGCCGGGCCTTGTCGACGCCCTTTGACACCAGCGCCCGCTTAACATTCTCCTTCAAAGTAAAACTCCCCTTTGTGTGCGAGATAACCGAAATGGTTTACCATAATGATACACAGGTCAAATGATGAATTTGGTCATTTCACGTAAAGGGGAAAAAATAAATTGCTGATATGTATTGCAAAGCGGATGGAGCAGGAGTATAATAACAGTACAACTTGAACGGAGAGTCTTCAGGGCAGGGTGAAATTCCCGACCGGCGGTAAAAGTCCGCGAGCGTTGAGCTGAACCGGTGTAATTCCGGTACCGACAGTAAAGTCTGGATGAGAGAAGATGTACGATCGCTACACTCCCCTTGCGCGTAAAGCGCCTGAACGAACCGTTCAGGCGCATTTTCTCTGTAAAGGGGTCTTAACTATGAAAACACTGAAAGAAAACCTGTCCTTCGTCCTGGTGTGCGTGGCCATCTTCGCGGGCCTTGCGGTGATAGCGTGGCTGGCGGAACGCTTCCTTGTAAAGGAGCGCCGGAAATTAGAGCCGGCACGGTACGTGGCCTACATGGGTATGTTCGCGGCGCTGGCCGGGGTGCTGATGCTATTGGAGATACCGCTGGTGTTCCTGGCGCCGAATTTCTATAAGCTGGACTTTTCGGAGATACCGGTGCTAATCTGCGCCTTCTCCATGGGGCCCACAGCCGGGGTGATATGCGAGTTTCTGAAGGTGGTGATAAAGCTGCTTCTGAAGGGCACCACCACCGCCTTCGTGGGGGATTTCGCCAACTTCGCCGTGGGGTGCTCAATGGTGTTGCCGGCGGCCATAATCTATAACTCCAAGCGCACCTTCAAGCGGGCGGTGATCGCCCTTGTATCGGGCGGGCTTATTATGACGGTGTTCGGGAGTTTGTTCAACGCGTTCTACCTCATCCCGGCCTTCGCCGCCCTGTACCATATGCCAATTGAGGCCATAATCGACGCGGCCCGGGCGATCAACGCAAGCGTCAACTCAGTCTACACCATGGCCGCCCTGTGCGTGGCGCCATTCAACCTCATAAAGGCCGTGGCGGTGTCGGTGATCACGTTGCCGCTGTATAAACGGGTCAAGAAGCTTATAAGAATGGATAAATAAAATCGCCCCTCCGCCATGTGCTGGCGGAGGGGTTTCTTGCTTGATACAGGGGAGGATGTTTATAAGTAAAATGAAATGACTTGACAATACAGGTGAGAGAGTGTTATAATGAGGGCACAAGGGGAGACCGCCGGTAGACGGTGGTTCCTCCGTTTGATTAGAAGAAGTAACCGCTAACGGTGGAACGTGTGGGCGGTTACTTCTTTTTTGGCTGATTTCTGTCGACTATGTACAGGACCAGCTTTATGATCGCGATGACGACAAGAACGAACTGTAAAAGCTCGCCCAATGACAGATCCACGCAACCACCTCCTTCCTCTCCGGAAGGAGGCAAGAAAAGAAGCATCCTCCGGATAATAGCGGAGGATCGCACCGCCTACCGTCTTGGCAGGCTCCCGGCCGCGTTCGTTCTCATGCCCCCGGACGCAGTTATAGACATTATACCGCCTTTTTTCGATGGCGTCAACGGGTAGACATAATATTTTGCCCCTCCATGATCGGAGGGGCGTTTGTTATTTGGTGGGGGCGTATGAATGGGTGATGGACTTTTCAGGGGTGGTTGGGGTGGCGGGGAGGGGGGTATTGTAATCGTGCCTCACATCCTCAAGTCCCCGGCGCTCATCCAGGGCGAGGCCTACGAACCTGGCGGCCAGCTCCCGGTAATTGTCGGCGTCGCAAATCCTGACCCTGTAACCGAAGCCGCCGACGAAGAAGCTGACCTCACAGCGGCGATCTGTGGCGTACTCAAGTATCTGCACGGCTACGCCATCCACGTCGGTGTGACCGTAGAAGTCGTCCGGAAGCACATAGCAGGAGGGCACGTCGTAGCCCCTCAACAGCTCGACGAAGTAGGTGCTCCCGTCATCGCATGCCAAATCAAAGCTCAGTCCGTTCGCCTCGTCGGGACTGTTGAAAAAGAGCCCTGAGCCGCAAAATACCCACTCGTCGCCAAGCCCGAGGCGCTCACGCCAGAATTTGCCGAAGATGTGCTCCACGTCCTCCGCCGTCACAGACCTGGTGTACTCGTTCCACTCCCCAAGGGTGTAGTCCAGCTCGACGGCGGGGAGACCGGAGGCATCGGCAAAATCGAGGCGCGGATAGGTGTAGTGGGTGACGGCGCCGTTTTCCACGATGTCATAGCCGCCGCCGTATGAGGGGGTGGGAATGTCATCCTCGCCGGGTTCGGAAATTATATCCGGTTCTCCAAGCTCATTATGCGGGGACTCGTTGCGAGTGGAAATGGCCCGGACGCCGACGCCTATGCCCACGGCTAAAATAAGCGCGGCGGCGAGGGAGGCGACGCGGTAGACTGGGACGCGCTTTTTGGGCGCTTTCAGACTTTTGAGCCCGGATATAAGCTCGGCTGAGGGCTCAAGGCTGTCAATATAGTTTACATAATCATTCACAGTTCAATTTCTCCTTTCAGTTTTTCCCGAAGGTGCTCCCGGGCGCGGCTCAGATATGAGCGGGCTGTGCCGGGGCGGCAATTCAGGATCTTGGCTATCTCATCGGTGCGGTAGCCCTCGTAATAGAATAGGTGTATGGCCGCGCGCTCGTTTGGGGGCAGGTCGAGGATGGCTGACATAATATTTTCGGTCCGCGGGTCCGGGGCGGGGTAGACGTCAAGGAGCTCCTCAGTGGGGTGGCGCTTGCGCTCCCGGACACGGTCGAGGGCGGCGTTTAAGCATACACGCATGAGCCACGCTTTCGCGCTCCCCGTATCCGTGAGGCGGGGAGATTTTTCGAGATATTTAAGATAGGCGTCCTGGACCGCGTCCTCGGCGTCGTGGACGTTGCCCGTCACCGAGAGGGCGGCCCGGTACAGGGTACCGGCATATTTGTTTATTAGTTCTTCCAACCGGTCGGAGAGCATTCGCATCGCCTCCTTCGACATTATAACGCATAAGGGGCGGTTTTTGTTGCGGTATTAAAATAAACTTCCCCGGAAATACTACCCTCGTCAGAAAAAAAGAGGCGAGGGGGCATTTTTCTTGCAGGGGAAGGTTGAGATATGCGGTATCAACACATCGAAGCTGCCGGTGCTGAAAAATGAGGAGACCATTGAGCTTTTGAAGCTGGCGAGGGCCGGGGACGCGGAGGCCCGGGAGAAGCTTATAAACGGAAATCTACGGCTCGTGCTGTCGGTGATACAGAAATTCATGTCAAGGGGCGAAAATGCCGATGACATATTCCAGGTTGGGTGCATAGGGCTGATAAAGGCCATAGACAACTTTAATCTTGACCTGGGAGTTATGTTCTCGACATACGGCGTACCCATGATAATAGGGGAGATAAAGCGGTTTTTGCGGGACAACTCGCCCCTCAGGGTCAGCCGGAGCATACGGGACACGGCGTATAAGATACTGAAAACGAAGGAGCGGCTCCAGACGGAGACCCAGAGGGAGCCCACGGTGGAGGAGATCGCGGCGGAGCTTCACCTGCCGCGGGAGGAGGTGGTCATCGCCATGGACGCGGTGGCTGACCCGGTGAGCCTATATGAGCCGATCTACTCAGAGTCCGGGGACGCAGTCTGCGGTATGGATCAGATCGGGGATACGAAGAACACGGACGAGTCGTGGCTTGAGCAGATAGCCCTGACGGAGGCCATAGACAGGCTGACGGACAGGGAGAAGCGGATACTGAGCCTGCGGTTTTACGAGGGAAAGACACAGATGCAGGTGGCCGCCGAGGTGGGTATAAGTCAGGCGCAGGTCTCGCGGCTCGAAAAAAACGCCATAAATCAGATAAAAAAGGACCTTTGAATATTGCGTTTTCAATTTGAAGGTGGTAAAATAGCTCTTAACATCGTTTTAACGCGATAAACTGAAATCTTACTCGCAAGGGAGATAATATTATGGGAAAAATCAAAGTAGAGCTAACAAAGGCCCCGAAGGAGAAGCCACATCTTGACCCGTTGCCCTTTGGCAGATTCTTCTCCGACCACATGTTCCTGATGAACTATACCGAGGGCGAGGGCTGGCACGATCCCCGCATCGTCCCCTACGGCCCCTTCAGCCTTGATCCCTCCTGCATGGTTTTCCACTACGCCCAGGAGATTTTCGAGGGCTTAAAGGCCTACCGCCGCGCAGACGGCTCCATCTGGCTTTTCAGGCCCGAGGAGAATTTCAAGCGCATGAATAACTCCGCTGTACGTATGAGCATCCCGGAGATAGACGTGGATTTCTGCGTGGACGCGGTGAAGCAGCTTGTTGCCTTAGAGCGTGACTGGGTGCCCGATCAGAAGGGGGCGAGCCTCTACATAAGGCCCTTCATCATCGCCACGGACTGCACCGTGGGCGTACACGCCAGCAAGACCTATATATTCTGCGTGATCCTCTCACCCTCCGGCAACTACTATCCCGAGGGGCTTAACCCCGTGCATATAGCCATCGAGGAGGAGGACGTCAGGGCGGTGCGCGGCGGCACGGGCTTTACAAAGTGCGGCGGCAACTACGCCGCATCCATCCGCGCCGGCGAGCGGGCCGAGAAGCTGGGATATTCCCAGGTCCTCTGGCTTGACGGCGTCCACCGCAAGTATATCGAAGAGGTGGGCTCCATGAACATCATGTTCAAGATAGACGGCAAGGTCATCACCCCGAAGCTCCAGGGCTCCGTCCTTCCCGGCATCACACGCAAGTCCATCCTCGAGGTGGCCCGGGACTGGGGCTATGAGGTGGAGGAGCGACTCATCTCCATCGACGAGGTCATCGAGACCGCCGGGAACGGTCACATGGAGGAGATGTGGGGCACCGGCACCGCGGCCGTGGTATCCCCCGTGGGACATATCTATTATGAGGGCAAGGACCTGTCCATCGGCGACGGCGGCATCGGCGAGCTCACACAGAGGTTCTACGACGAGCTCACAGGCATACAGTGGGGAACCAGACCGGATGTCAGGGGCTGGACCCAGAAGGTTTGCGACTGAGAGAAAATTTAATCGACATACCGCAAAAGGGAGAAGCTTCTCCCTTTTGCTTTTTTATTACAATATTGATTTTTTTTCTCATTATGATATACTGAAAAAGGGTGATTTCATGGAAAACGAAGCGGCCAAAAATGAGTTTGCTATACAACTCAAGGAATTTGCAAGTACCCTGTCCTCCGTAATCTCTCGTGACGACGAATGGACTATTCGAGGCTTCATTGATATTTTCAAAAATATTTATACGATTTCCACTGATACAAAGGTTGTGTCCAAAATATTGGAACTGCATCTGTTTCCTCATTTTTTGACATTTGCTGATAGGATCGGATACAGAATAGAGCTCGCTACATATCAAAACTGGTACCCGGATTTGACATTTATTTCAAATAGAGACCCTGCTGTCAAGTTTGCTGTTGATTTGAAGACTACATATAGAGACGAGGAATATCCGGGCTTTTGCAACGGATTTACCTTAGGATCACACGGCGAGTATTTCATCGACAGAAAGAGTAAAAAGAATGTACAATATCCTTATGATGATTACAGCGGGCATTTTTGCCTTGGTATCATATATTCACGGGCAGAGCTTGATAAAAATGAAGAGCTTAAAGTTTATCCCGTCGATGAAATTGAAGCTATACCCTCGGTGATACGAAACTTCTTGTTTTTTGTTGAGGAAAAGTGGAAAATAGCAAGTGATAAGGGTGGAAGCGGAAATACCGCTAATATTGGGAGTATACAAAATTTTAAGTGGAAACGGAGTCTTTTCCAAAGCCGGTGAAAGATTATTTGACGAGTACTGGATGAATTACGGAAAAATAATGTACCGCCCCGGTGATAAAAGCAAGACGATTACATCATTTTCAGAATACCTTGATTATCGCGGGTTACCACAAAGTCTAAATAACCCCAAAGCACCAAAGAGGAAAAAATATGAATGAGCCTGTGTATGTTCCGCCAATAAAAATACAAGGAATTAAGACAAAATTAGTTCCACTGATAAGGGAATGCGTCAATTTGGATCCCGATACTGTCTGGCGTGAGCCCTTTATGGGCTCGGGAGTTGTGGGGTTTAATATTGAACCCCGACGGGCAGTGTTTTCTGATATAAACCCCCACATTATTAACTTTTACAACCAAATCAAGGAGGGGAGGATAACTCACTATCTCGTTAGGGCCTTCCTTGAGAGGGAAGGCAGGCATCTGGAGGAGGGAGATGAAAAGTTTTATTATTATGTACGCGACAGATTCAACAGGGAGCATGATCCGCTTGATTTTCTCTTTTTAAACAGATCGTGTTTTAATGGGATGATAAGGTTTAATAAGAATTACGAGTTTAATGTTCCGTATGGGCATAAACCGCTTCGCTTTTCAAAGGCGTATATTACAAAGATAGTAAATCAGGTGGCGTATGTTGAAGACCTGCTGCGAAAATATGATTGGAGCTTTTTGTGCCAGCCATTTGAGAAATCAATAAGCGCGGCGGGCGAGAATGACTTCATTTATTGCGACCCGCCATATATCGGACGCCATGTGGATTATTACGATAACTGGGATGAGGACGCTGAAGCTAAATTGCACACATCCCTGACAGGATCGCACGCGAAATATATGGTTTCCACATGGCACCACAACGATTATCGTGCCAATGAGTATATTGCGAAAATATGGCCTGAGTGCAGTGTTATTACAAAGGAGCATTTTTACCACGTCGGCGCCAGAGAGGAAAACCGAAGACCGATGGTCGAGGCGCTTCTTACCAATTATACGGTTACGGGCAATAAAAATGAGCTGTCGAGAAAATATACGCAGTTATCGATGGACGACGCTTTGATTTTCTGAAAAACCAACAAATATTCCCTTGACAGGTAAATATTATTATGATATTATTTTAATATCACAATAGACACAAGGGAGGTATACATATGAAAACGGATATTCAGGAAAAAGAGCTGCGGCCTAAGTCCGGCGGGGTTGTGCTACTTGTACTTATTTTGGGGATCCTGGCGGGGACGGGGGCGTTCGCCGCGGGCATCGTGGCCAGCGTGAGCACCGGGCAGGATATGCCTTGGATGCTTCTCAGCATCTTCGGGATCGTCGCCGGTTGGGTCGTCTGCCCCATCCTTATGGCGGGGCTCAAGATCGTGAAGCCCAACGAGGCCCGGGTGTTCACCCTGTTCGGTAAGTACTATGGCACGGTGAAGGAGAGCGGGTTTTATTATGTAAACCCCTTCGTCACATCCTTCAGCCCCACATACAACGCGGCCCTCAGTGCCGCCCAGGCCAAGAGCAAGGAGATGCAGGCCGAGGGCAAGGCGGCCCTGGTCTCCGTGGGCGTGGGGAAGGGCATTTCTCTCAAGACACAGACGCTGAATAACCAGAAGCAGAAGGTCAATGATGTTCTGGGCAACCCCATAATCATCGGCGCGGTGGTGATCTGGCATGTGGAGAACCCCACTCTGGCGGCCTTCGCGGTGGAGAATTATCAGGAATTTCTCAGCATACAGACCGATGCCACCATACGCAATATCGCAAGACTCTATCCCTATGACATATTTGACGACGACGATGACGACGACGGCGTGAAGGAAAAGACCCTTCGCTCCTCCACCATCGAGATCGCCGACACCATGCGGGAGGAGCTTCAAAAGCGCGTGGCCTCCGCGGGGCTCGCCATTGAGGAGGTGCGCATAACGCACCTTGCGTACGCCGAGGAGATCGCCGCCGCCATGCTCCAGCGCCAGCAGGCTGTGGCTATAATCGCCGCAAGG
This sequence comes from uncultured Oscillospiraceae bacterium, assembly GCA_947631395.1. Taxonomy (GTDB): domain Bacteria; phylum Bacillota; class Clostridia; order Oscillospirales; family Oscillospiraceae; genus RUG626. Next base: position 23,292 of record CANRLF010000018.1, on the reverse strand, counting down.
CAGAAGATAGTTGACGGGGCCGTGGGCATGGTGAAGATGGCCATCGACAGGCTTAATGAGGACGAGGTGGTGAACCTCGACGAGGAGCGCAAGGCCGCCATGGTCTCAAATCTGCTGGTCGTCCTCTGCGGCAATAAGGACGCGCAACCCATCGTCAACTCCGGGAGCATATACTAATGAATCCCGAGGAGCGTGAACAGGCACTCCGGGAGAGATTGGAGCGCATTGAGGCCCTGGAGCGGGAGCTGAAAACGAAGGAGTCCGCCAAAAAGCAGGTCCCGCTACGTCTGTCAAATACACTCTGGACCGAGATCGCCGCCTGGGCGGAGGAGGACTTCCGCAGTATAAACGGCCAGATAGAATATATCCTCACCGAGGCGGTGAGGAAACGGAAAAAGCAATGATACAAATTATACCGGACAGGTCACGGGCCTGTCCGGTAGTTATTATGTAAACTTAACCGCCACCAGGGACACCTTGCCGCGCCAGCAGGAGGACAGGGGGTATCGGTATACGCGGCCCCAGGAGGATACGAGGAGGGTGGCGGTTTGGACATCCTCGCCCTCAAGGCCGATGACGGTGACCCAGTGGAAGCGGCGGACGGGGGCCGTGCAGCCGAACCAGTTTTGCAGGGCCAGGGGGTACCCGAGAGACAGGCTCTGCCTTATGACCTCGAGAGCACGGGCGGGGGAGGCCGAGAGGGAGCCGAGGGTACTGACGCATCTGTCCACGCCGCGGGCCCCCAAAAGGCGCCGGAGCCGCATGGCGTATAGCCACGCGAAGGGGATATAACCGGAGAGGACGTGGGGGAGGCAGGAGCGGTAGAGGTCGAGATATTCCTCCCGGGACATGGGCCCGGCCAGGCCGGTCAGGGAGCAGAGGACGTTGACAAGGGAGATACCGCCGCAACAGGTCCTGCGGGAGAGGGGGCTTTTGAGCCACGCCTGGTCGCCGCCGATGGCCGTATCAGGAGAGCCCTGAGATATTTGGGGAAAGGAGCTTATCCGGAGGGGGGCCATTTACTGCTCCTCCGTCAGTAGCTCCACGATTTTCCCGTAGAGCTTTTCGGCGTTTTTTCGGAAGTTTTCCTCTATCTTCTCCGCCTGCTCGCTGTCGCCGGTGAGGAGCTGGAGGTCGATGACCGGCCCCACGCCGTCGGACATGGACAGGTGAACGGTGAGGCCACCACGGGATCTGAGCTCGTGGCCGGCTTTTATCATGCTTCTGCGGCGCTGGGCCTCCGACAGGGCCGCGGCGGCCTTCTCGGCCCGGATCCTGACGGAGTAGGGGAGGGTCGATTCCATGGTCTCGCCGTTCACACGGCCCTTCTCGGTGACGGTGTAGCCGCTGTCACTCTTTTCCACGTGCTCCGTGCGTACAAGGTCCGCCAGACATTCCGAGAAGTCAAAATAGCCTATGGCCGTGTCGGACAGGAGAGTTATGTCCGTCAGCTCCTCCCAGGCCGCGGCCTCGGGCAGGCGGCGGAGGATGAAGAGGATAAGGACCTTCAGATCCATCTCGGTGCGTATGAAGCCAAGCTGTCCTTCCATATTATCGCCTCCCATTTTTTGATATGATTATACACGATTACCGGGAGTTTCACAAGTACTTTTACTCAAAGCGGTTGACGTAATCACAAAAAAGGTGTAAAATAGTTGAAAATTAGCAAAAAGGAGCTGATTTTATGGCGAAGGGAAGGCACGAGACCACACCGACCCTTGACAAGCGGATGATCATTATGATAGCCGCCGCCGTGGCCGGGGTGCTGATAGCCATACTGTGCGTGGTCCTTGTGGTGAACGCCGTGACCGGCGACCGGGAGCCGGCACCGCCGGCAGATCAGGACCCTCCGGCAGACCAGGACCAGCCGACGGATCAGACGCCGGACCCGGATCCCAAACCGGACCCGGAGCCCGATCCTGATCCCGACCCCGAGCCGGACCCTGAACCGGACCCTGAGCCCGACCCGGAACCGGAGTTTGTAAATCCCCTCACCGGCCTTGAGGTGCCGGAGGACATATCCGCGAGAAGGCCCTACGCCATTATGCTCAATAACCTTCAAAAGGCCACGCCGCAGGAGGGGATAAGCTCGGCGGACGTGGTATATGAGATACTGGTGGAGGGCGGAGTTACACGCTTCATGGCCATATATCAGGACCTGAAGGGCATTGACGCCGTGGGTTCCATCCGCTCGGCAAGGCCGTATTTCGTGGACATAGCCATGGGATATGACGCCATATACATCCACGCCGGTGGCAGTGACGACGCATACAAGCGGCTGAAGGAGACGGGCATCGCCAGGCTCGACGGCGTAAACGGCTCCGGAGATGGCTTTTACCGGGATTCCTGGCGCAAGGAGCACATGGGCTCCGTACACAGCCTGATGTTCCAGGCGGGAAAGCTCGACAGCATATGTGAGAAGAACAAATTCAGGATGGAGCACGAGGACGGCTTCACCACCGGCGTGACCTTCGCCCCGGCGGACACAAACCGCGAGGGACAGCGGTGCGAGACAGTGACGGTCAGGTTCAACAGCTCAAAGACCACATCCTTTGAATATAACGCCGATACCAAGCTGTACGGGGCAAGCCAGTACGGCGGGGCGATGACGGACTCCGACGACAACGCCCAGGTGAAGTTCAGGAACATCGTGGTCATATCCGCGAAGCTCACCCCCATAGCCGGTGACACCGAGGGGCGACTCAGCGCCGTGCTCACGGGCTCAGGAAGCGGCTGGTTCATAGCCGACGGTGTTGCCAGCGAGATAAAGTGGATGCGCAGGTCCGCCACCGGACAGTTCACCTTCACGGGCCAGGACGGCCGGGAGATACAGTATTCACCCGGTACGACCTACATGGGCATCATCCCCCTGTCCTCGGGGAGCGTGGAGGTAAAATAACGTAAAAGGGCAACGCCGGTTTCGGGGGCCCAAACGGCATGTCGTTTGGGCTTGCCTGCATTAGACTCAGAACGAGAAGTGACAACAGACAGAAACGCTCCGGACAGACATAAATCGCCGGAGCGTTTTCTTTATACGGACGGAGGTGAGGTATATGGGGATCACAAATGAGGGGATACTGAAGATCGCGATGGAGCAGTCGGCGATAGACGCGGGCTGTGACGCGGGGGATTTTTTGAAAAGGGAAAACGTGACGGTTCTCTCACGGGTAGACCCCAGGGCAAGAAAATATCTGACTCTTCCCTTCGAGTGCCAGCTCATATCCTACGGCAACAACGTGGTGGCGTCGGTGAGCGAAAAATACAGGGCTCTTGTGACGGACTATATCAATTCCTACCCGGCTGAGCATTGCTTTGAGACGCCTAATATGCACGTTTTGGATGACGAGCTGGAAAAGAATGGACTCAGGCTTTGCTTTATGGCGGAATACTTCCTCCCTGATCTCGGGGCGCTCCGTAAGCTCGATTGCCCGTATGAGACGAGGCTTTTGACTCAGGAGGACCTGGGGCCGCTGTATATTCCGGAGTGGAGCAACGCCCTTTGCGAAAAGCGCAGGGAGTTGGACGTTTTGGGCGTGGGGGCTTACGATGACGGGAGGCTCATAGGACTTGCCGGGTGCTCCGCCGACTGCGATACGATGTGGCAGATCGGCATCGACGTATTGCCGACATACCGCAGGCGCGGCGTGGCCTGTGCCCTGACGTCACGGCTTGCCGTTGAGATACTTGACAGGGGAAGGGTACCGTTTTACTGCGCCGCGTGGTCGAATATAAGGTCCGTGCGCAACGCCATAAAAAGCGGCTTCCGTCCCGCGTGGGTGGAGCTCACCGCGAAGAGCGCCGCCTATGTCAATGAGATGAACAGGACAGGATGAGGATACGGGGAAGTCCGGCTGGCGCGGATTGACAAATGGGCGGAGGGGGGATATAATACTTCATATTTTACCGGTAGACGCGGCGGGGACGTGTGGGCCCAGGGGCGTGCCGGGATATTAAATTCGCGAAAAGGGAGGGGTATTTGTGCTTTTTTCGAGCTCGATATTCCTCTTTATCTTTTTGCCGGCGGTAACGGCGGTCTACTTTATACTGCCGGGGAGGCTGTGGCGGGCGAGGAACCTTGTACTGCTGCTGGCGTCACTGGTATTTTACTGGTGCGGGGAGCCGAGGATGGTGCTTATCATGCTGGGCTCCATCGCCGTGAACTGGGGGCTGGGGCTCCTGGCGGGGCGGCTGAGGGAGAAAAAGACTGGCAGGCGCGCCGCGGTCATCGCCGCGGTCACAGCGAATGTGGGGCTGCTCTTCATATTCAAGTACCTGAGCTTCGTGACGAGACAGCTCCACGGTATTTTCGGCTCACTGGGCGTGGTGGACATCGCACTGCCGATAGGTATATCCTTCTACACCTTCCAGGCGATGAGCTATGTATTTGACGTGGCGCGGGGGAAGGTGGAGGCGGAGAAAAATCCCCTGAACGTCGGGCTGTATATCGCGTTTTTTCCACAGCTGATAGCCGGGCCGATCATAAAATACTCGGATTTCGCCGGGCAGATAAGGCACAGAAGCGCAAGCTGGGATAAATTCTCCGCCGGGACCGAGCGGTTCGCCGTGGGCTTTTGCAAAAAGGTGCTTTTGGCGAACACCCTGGCTGTGGTGGCGGACAGGGCCTTCGGGGCCGAAGCGCCGGGGGCGGCGTTCGCTATCCTCGGGGCGGTGTGCTATACGCTCCAGATATACTATGACTTCTCCGGCTATTCCGACATGGCCATTGGCCTTGCCAGGATATTCGGGTTTGAGTTTGCGGAGAACTTCAGGTACCCGTACATAGCCGGAAGTGTGACGGAATTTTGGCGCCGGTGGCATATATCCCTTTCGGGCTGGTTCCGGGACTATGTGTATATCCCGCTGGGCGGCAACAGGAACGGGCACCTTGTGCGCAATCTTTTAGTGGTATGGCTCCTCACGGGCATATGGCACGGGGCAAACTGGACCTTCCTCATATGGGGACTTTTCTACTTTGCCCTTCTGGCGGTGGAGAAGCTGACGGGGATGGATAAGAGGGCCCCGGCGGTGGGACACATATACACGGCACTGGCGGTCATACTGGCATGGGTCATATTCCGGGCGGATACGCTGACCGAGGGCATTCGGTACATCGGGGCAATGTTCGGCTCAAACGGATTTTCAGACGCGAGGGCGCTGCTGTACACAAGGGAGAACTGGCTGTTCCTCATCTGCGGCTTTGTCTTTTGCGCGCCGGTGGGGGAGTGGCTCCGGGGCCGCGTGAAGTCCCGACACCTCGCCGCGGTGATAGATACGTTGAGGCCGGTATTGCTGTTCTCCGTATTTTTAGTGGCGGTGACTTATATCATAAAGGGCACATATAACCCGTTCATCTACTTCAACTTCTGAGGAGGGCCGGATATGAGGATCAGAAAAACTATATTCCCGGCGCTCTTCATCGGCTTTGTGCTGGCGATGGCGGTGAGCCTGGCGGTGGGGGCGTACAGGGAGCTGGGCATCCGGGGCACGGCCAGGGAGATGCTGTCCGGCCTTAAAAACGCCGATCCGGACGGCTGGGAGGCACGGGTGAACGAGGATCTTGACGGGGACCACCGGTTCATAGAGCTCTACGGGGCGCTCCAGCGGGCCATGGGCAAGCGGCTGGTAGAGGACCCGGCCGGGAACACCGTGGCGAAGCTCAGCACGGGACAGCTGACCTTCGCCACCATAACGGAGCATATGGACCAGACGGAGAACGCGGAGAACATAACAGAGCTCCACGACGCGCTGGAGGGAGTCGGCATACCGCTGGAGCTGGTCATCGCCCCAACGAAGCTGTCAAATCCGGTGGCGGCCATGCCAGATGGGGCGGAGGACTACGGCAACGTCGTGGCGGACGAGCTGATCGATAAGCTGTCGGGCAGGGTGGAGACATTGGACCTGAGGCCGGATTTTGTGAGGGCCGACCCGGACAACAGCTGGTTTTTCAACACAGACCACCACTGGCGGCCCGAGGGGGCGCTGTTCTCCTGCGGGACGCTGATGGAGCACCTTCACGAAATGTACGACTTTGAGGTGAAAAGTGAGGCGCTGGACCCGGACTCATATGAGGTCACGTGGTACCCGGGGCTGTTCCTCGGAAGTCAGGGCAAGCGCGTCGGGCGGTATTACGCCGGAGTTGACGACTTTACGGTGCTCACACCGAAATTCGCCACGGATTTTGAGTACACCTACGACGACCTGAGCGAGCCCAGGCGGGGGCCATTTGGAAGCTCCCTGTGCTTTCCGGAGATGCTGAAAAAGGACTATTTTGGCGGCAACCCGTATACCTACTACTCCGGCGGCGATTGGGGCAGGGGGGAGGCAGTGAATGTCCTTGATCCTGACGGCCCGACGGTGGCCATAATCAGGGACTCCTTCTCCTGCGCACTCATGCCGTTCCTGGCTATACAGTGCGGGAAGGTCGTGACCTACGACATGCGGGCATACGAGGGGGATATTGTCGAGGAGCTGAAGGAGCTCCGTCCGGACTGCGTGCTTGTGCTGTATACGGCAAGCTCCGCGAAGGATCCGATCTCCTTTGAAGGCGCGAAATAGCCACGCGGACCCGGAAGATCATTTTTGACGTAAAGGAATACCCCCGGCTCATGTGGGCCGGGGGTATTTTAAAGTTTTGGATTTTAAAGCAGGGTAACGCCGGAGTAGGCGCACTCGCGGATGGTGTTGTCGTCCCAGATGCTGGCCTGGACCTCGCCAACGTGGGCCTTTTTGAGGAGCAGCATACAGAGTCTGGACTGGCCTATGCCGCCGCCGATGGTCAGGGGCAGACGCCCCTCCAGGAGCATTTTGTGGAAGGTCAGGCTCCGGCGGTCGTCACAGCCGCGCTCAGTCAGCTGGCGGTCCAGGGACTCCGGGTCCACCCGGATGCCCATGGAGCTCACCTCAAAGGCACAGCCAAGGAGCTCGTTCCAGAACATGATGTCGCCGTTGAGGTCCCAGTCGTCGTAGTCCGGGGCACGGCCGTCGTGGATATTGCCGGACTTGAGCTTTTTGCCGATCTGCATGATGAAAGCAGTGCGGTGCTCCTTGAGGTAGGCGTTCTCACGCTCACGGGGCGTGAGCTCCGGCCACCGGTCCTCCAGCTCCTGGCTGGTGACGAAGCTGACGGTGGGGTCGAGCTGAAGGTCGAGCTTTGGGAACAGGCTCTTCAGCTTGTCGTTGGTCTCAACGATGGCGGCCACGATGTCCCGGACTGTGTTTTTAAGGTACTCCACGTTCCGGTCCTCCCGGGTGATGACCTTCTCCCAGTCCCACTGGTCCACGTAGATGGAGTGGAGATTGTCCATGGTCTCGTCCCGGCGGATGGCGTTCATGTCGGTGTATATGCCCTCGCCGGGGGCGAAGCCGTAGCGGTGCAACGCCATGCGCTTCCACTTTGCAAGGGAGTGGACCACCTGGCCCTCCTTGTTGCCGTCAGGTATGTCGAAGCTTACGGGCCTTTCAACACCGTTGAGGTCGTCGTTGAGCCCAGTGCTGGCCTCAACGAAGAGCGGGGCCGAGACGCGCAGGAGATTGAGCCTGCGGCTCAGGGCCTCCTCAAAGGTGTGCTTCAAAACGGCAATAGCCCGCTGAGTGTCGTTTATCCCCAAAAGCGGCCGGTAGCCGGAGGGTATGTAGGTGTCCATGAAAGATCACTCCCAATAAAAACTATGGGCTATTTTACTACATTAAAAGGAAGAAGTCAATACCAAATGCGCCGGACCCGCCGCCCATTTTGGAGGGTAGCGGGTCTGAGACGGTGTATTGGTGGCGCTGTGCCGATCAGGTCTCGGCGGGGGTCATGTCGCGGTAGTCGTCGGCGTCGCACATCGTGTCGGGAGGGAAGAACTCGTTGACGGGGAAGTCGATGCGGTTGAAGAGCGTGCAGGGGTCGTCGCCGCCGGTGCCCACGCACTCCTTTTCGGGTACGCAGTAGTCGTAGACGGGGATGAGCAGCTGGGAGTCGCGCTCGAGCCTTACGATGGTGAACTGGCCCAGGGTCACGACTATCCTGCGGCCGGCACCGTCGGACACGATGGGGGAGTCGAACATGTCTAAGATATACTGGGGAAGCTCCAGGGGCTCCGGCGTCACGTCGGAGCAGGCGTCGATGACGTCAAGGCTGAGGACGATGGGGTCCACCGCCTCAACCACCGCCCGCGGGAGGTTGGAGCTGTCGATGACGTTCCTGTCCACGCAGCTGCCGCCTATGTCGGAGGTGAAGATCTTGGCGCTACCCTCACTTCCGAAGAGGAGAACGCGCTTTGTGAAGCTGGCCAGGCCCTCGATGGGGGCGATGAGGCCGCTGGACATGCACACGTCCGCCCGTATCTTGTAGTAGAAGCGTATATCAACGGTGTAGTAGCCGCGGTTGAAGGTCACGGGCTCCACCATGGGGCTGGCCCAGAGGAGCTCAGCGGACCGGGCCCTCACGTTGAGACCGTTGTCGAGGTTCGCCTGGGACGCCTGGGTCAGGTACACCCGCATATCCTCAAGGCAGTCCTTATCCTTGCAGGAGTCGTATATCTTGCTCGTATGTACGCAGACGGCCTCCCGGATGCTCACATCACCGGGCACTGGGCCAGGGGCTAATCTTGATGGCATTGCAATTCCTCCTAAAATGCGTCTGCCCGACGCCTTATTTTCATTACAGTCTATGCGGGGAGAAATAATGTGTGAATATACATATTGCGTATTTTCCACGGCTGTGATACAATATATATGTGGAAGTTCGCGAAGAAAGGGGGCGTGGGCCCTTGGCTGTAATTTTGGGGGTGGACCCGGGCGTGGCGACGGTGGGCTTCGGGGTCATCGAGACCGCCGGGAGCGCCAATAAATTCATCACCTGCGGGGCCATAACCACCCCAGCCCACACGAAGCTGTCCTCGCGACTTGACCAGATATACCATGATATGCTGGAGCTAATAGATACATTCAGGCCGGAGGCCATCGCCATTGAGGAGCTATTCTTCAACACCAACATAACCACCGGCATAGCCGTGGCCCACGGCAGAGGGGTCATAATGCTGGCGGGGTACGAGCGGGCGGTGCCGATGTACGAGTATACGCCCCTTCAGGTCAAGCAGGCCATCACCGGCTACGGTAGGGCGGATAAAAAGCAGATGATGGAGATGGTCAGGAGGCTATTGAACCTGAAGTCCGCGGCAAAGCCCGACGACGCCTCCGACGCCCTGGCCCTGGCAATATGCCACGGGCGGTTCTCCGGGTCACTTCTCAATACCGAGGGAGGAAGAAACGAATGTTCTACTATATAGAGGGCAGGGTAGCTCACCTTGACAAGAACCTGGCGGTAATAGACGCCGGTGGAGTGGGCTTTGCCATCAACACCACGGTGAACACCCTGGCAAGGCTCAGGACCGGAGAGCGGGCGAGGCTCTATACATACATGAACGTGGCGGAGAACGCCCTGGATCTATACGGCTTTTATGAGCTGGCGGAAAAGCGGTGCTTTGAGCTTTTGCTGACAGTCTCGGGCATCGGGCCCAAGGCGGCGCTCAGCGTCCTTGGCGTGTGCACTCCGGAGAGCCTGGCTATGGCGGTGGTGACGGAGAACGAGAAGATGCTGACAGCCGCGCCGGGCGTGGGAAAGCGCGGGGCCCAGAGGATAATCCTGGAGCTCCGGGACAAGATAGCCAAGGACATGCCGACCATCGGCTCCGGCGCGGCGGCCTCGCCGTCACCGGCGGGAGTGCCGGGGAAGAAGCTCAACGACGTGACCGGCGCGCTGACGGTGCTGGGCTATACGCCCCAGGAGATCACCGCCGCCCTGCACGGAGTGGACCTGGAGAGCATGAGCGTGGAGCAGGCGGTGAAGCTGGTGCTGAAGGGGTCCCTCAAGCAGTAAGGAGGGCGTCATCGGCCAGCGGAGCCGAAATCGGAGGACGGAAAGGGATTTGCCATGATAGATTATTCAAAGGATACGCTGGACTCCAGCACCGACAATATTATGTCAACCAAACACATACCCGAGGATGACGCGGAGGGGTCACTGCGGCCCAGGACGCTGAGGGAATACATCGGCCAGGAGAAGGCCAAGCAGAACCTGAGCGTCTTTATCGAGAGCGCCAAGAGAAGGGGAGAGCCGCTGGACCACGTGATACTCCACGGGCCCCCGGGGCTGGGCAAGACGACGCTGGCGGCCATAATCGCAAACGAGATGGGATCGACCCTTAGAAAGACCTCCGGCCCCGCCATTGAAAAGCCCAGGGATCTGGCGGCGCTGCTCACTAATCTTGAGGAGAACGACGTGCTCTTCATAGACGAGATACACCGGCTCAACCGATCGGTGGAGGAGATACTGTATCCGGCAATGGAGGATCGGCAGATAGACCTGGTCATCGGCCAGGGTCCCGCGGCAAGCAGTATATCCATCGACCTTAAGCAATTCACCCTGGTGGGCGCCACCACACGGTCGGGACAGCTGTCCTCGCCGCTTCGCGACAGGTTCGGCATCGATCTGAAGCTGGAGCTATATAAGCCGACGGAGCTTAAGAAGATAATCGAGCGGTCGGCGCAGATACTCAACGTGGACATCGAGCCGGACGGGGCGCTGGAGATAGCCTCCCGCAGTCGCGGCACCCCGCGTATCGCCAACAGGCTTCTCCGGCGGGTCAGGGACTTCGCGGAGGTATACGGAAACGGCGTCATAACGAGGGAGCTGGCGGACAAGGCCCTGAAGCTCCTGGACATCGACGAGGCGGGCCTCGACGCCGTGGACAGGCGGTTGCTTACAAGCATAATCGAGAACTACTCCGGAGGGCCGGTGGGGCTTGACACCATCGCCGCCACCATAAACGAGGAGTCGGTGACCATTGAGGACGTCTATGAGCCGTACCTCATGCAACAGGGCTTTCTTACGCGGACGCCCCGCGGCAGGTGCGTGACGAGACGGGCATATGAGCATCTGGGCCTCAAATTTGTGGACGGAAGGGCCGATTTTGAGGGTCAGACCTCGTTTGAGGTGTAAAAAACCGAATAAATTTACGGAAAGTTTAAAATTTTTTACAAATTATCTTGACATTATATGCATCAATTCGTATAATGTGTTTAAACTGACAGTGAAAAAATGGTAGTATTATGGAGCATGACCATAAAATGACTGATGAGGAGCTCTGGTCCAAGGCCCACGGGGGAGATCCCGAGGCGGAGGAGCGGCTCATAGAGAGATACTCACAGACAGTGAGGATGCGCGCCAGACCATTTTTCCTGGCGGGGGGAGACAGTGAGGACCTTATCCAGGAGGGCATGTTTGGCCTTCTGTCGGCGGTCCGGCACTTTGACCCCGGAAGAGATGTCACATTCAAAACCTACGCGGAACGCTGTATCGAATCAAGGCTGATCACGGCGATCCGCACCGCTTCAAGATTCAAGCACCGACCCCTCAACGACTCCGTATCAATCGACTCACCTGAATTTGACGAACGGCAGATATTGTCCAGAGGCTTTTTGCGAGATCCTGAAGAACTGGTGATAACAAGGGAATTGACGGATGAGCTTCAATCCGCGCTCATAGAAAGGCTGTCCAGATTGGAAAAGACCATACTTGACCTGTATCTGGAGGGGCTGTCCTATACCGACATAGCCGCGAGGACCGGCAGAAGCGTGAAATCCGTTGATAACGCCGTGCAGAGGATAAGACACAAGTTGCACAGCGGCAATAAACCAGGCGTTTCCAGCGAAAGCTGGCGCAAATAAAAAGCCCAAAGGGCGAGATTTGTCAAAGTGAGGTCCAACAAATGTACGAAGACAAGACATTAGTGTGCAAAGAGTGCGGCAAGGAGTTCGTCTTTACCGCCGGTGAGCAGGAGTTCTACGCCGAGCGCGGCTTCCAGAATGAGCCCCAGCGTTGCAAGGCCTGCCGTGACGCCCGCAAGAACGCGGTGCGCGGCCCCCGTGAGTATTTCACCGCCGTCTGCGCCAACTGCGGCGGCGAGGCGAAGGTCCCCTTCGAGCCCAAGTCTGACAGGCCCGTTTATTGCAGCGAGTGCTTCGCTAAGATGAAGGAGCAGCAGCAACAGTAAAAAAATAGCGGACCTTTTGGTCCGCTATTTTTTTTGCCGTAAAAGGCTTTGCCTTTTACGGCAAGGGGGGGGACGTGCGGAAACAGTCGCGAAAATGCCTGCGGGCATATTCGCGGCTGTTTCCTGCTGTTTTGCTGCGCGCGCCGCCGGAGGCGGCACACTTGCAAAACAAAAGGGATTTTTTCCGAGGCGCATGTACGCGGTAAGATAGGGAAACTTTATGACCCATGGGGCAAGACGGTACGGCACAAATGAAAAAGGTGTGGCTGGGAGTTGGCCACACCTTTTTGCTTGTTAAAAGTATGTACTGATTACGGTTTGGCAAACTCCAAAATCAGTTTATGGTTGCCGGTATGTAACAAATTTTTGAGAATCGACAAATGTAGTGTTGACAAATGGGCAGAAACGCGCTAAAATACATCTATACACTACATTCGTCGATTGGAGGACAATGAATATGGAAATGAAGCTGACTAATGCGGAGCTGCGCGTCATGAACGTACTTTGGCAGGAGGGGGATGTGACAGCAAAGCACATATATGAGGTATTAAAGGAAAAGGTCGGATGGGAGATGAATACCACCTACACGCTTATCAAGCGGTGTATCAAAAAAGGAGCCATTGAGAGGAGTGAGCCGAACTTCATGTGCCACGCATTGGTGACGCAGAGCATGGTACGAAAGGCAGAGACGGAGGAACTGATCGAAAAGGTATACGATGGCCGAGCGGAGAAGCTTTTTGCCGCGCTTTTAGGCCGGGATGAGCTTTCTGAGGAGCAGGTTGAGCGCCTTCGCCGTGTTGTTGACGAATGGGAGTGAGAAAATGAGCATTGTGGAAATGAGCGTGTCCGGCGGGACGATGATCCTTGTGACCGCCCTTTTGCGTCTTATCGCCGGGGACAGGCTCCCGAGGCGGGGGTATGTGGCGCTGTGGACAGCGGCTATTTTGAGACTTCTCGTGCCGTTCAAAACTGCCTCCCCCGTGAGCTTCTATGGGCTTCTATCGCGGACAGCGATAAAAGTCGAGACTCCTGGCGCGGTCGCTGTGGAAGAAACGTCGGCGGGAATCTCGATTTGGACCGTCATCTGGCTTGCGGGCATGGCGGTGATGGGCATCGCCTTTGCTGTGTCGTATATCCGCTGTATCCGCGCGTTTCGGACATCGACGCCCTTGGAAAACAAATACATAGACGATTGGCTCACGAAGAACTCCCATTGGCAACGGATGACGGTACGAGCGCTTCCGGGCTTGCGCACGCCGCTGACATACGGATTTCTTCGTCCGGTGATCCTCCTGCCCGAGGAGGCCGAGGGGTGGGACGCGGAGCGCCTTGATATGGTGCTTTGCCATGAGTTCACCCACATAAGGCGCTTTGACAGTGTGCTTAAAAAGCTGTCGGTGCTTGCTTTGTGCGTACACTGGTGGAACCCCGCCGTATGGCTGATGGCGGCGCTTCTTGACCGGGACATGGAGCTTGCCTGTGACGGCGCGGTGGTGGATCAGTTCGGACCTGAGTGCCGTGCTCAGTATGCCCGACTTCTCATCAGCCTGAAAGCCTCGCGCACCGGCATCCCACTTGTCACGGGCTTCGGAAAGAACGTCACTGAGAGGCGCGTCCGGGGAGTGATGGGATATAAACGAGCCACGGCAACAATGACGCTCATCTCCGCCATCCTGATAATGATGGTCATTGCGACATTTGCCACTTCAGCCAGGCTTGATAAACCGATTGGATCCCCGCTCGAGAACGCAAACAATCCAAAATCTGCAACCACGGTTCCAGACCAGTCCACAGAAGAGTCTGACGTCTATATGGACAGTGGCAGCCATGTCCTCAACATCATTGACATCCAATCTTGTGAAGCATCGCAGCTTTCCTTTGATGAGCTGTCTGATGTTTTGTCCCACAATAATGATAAAAAGATCATATTTGTTCCGACACACGGCGAGGAAAGAGTCGCCTATGTTATTAGCCATATTCCCGCGGCGACTCAGAGCAACACCGCACAATAGTCTCCATATCATCACACTAATGATTTTAACCTGTTCCATAGACCGAAAATCTCCCTCCAATCGTTTGCGTTTCCCTGCCTTGCTTTCTAATGGCCAACGGGAGCCCTCCCGAACCAAGGTATAAGCTGTCACAGTGGACGGTCTCCTCGCCTGCCAGCAAATCGGCGGTCATGGCAACATCGCGGACATTTGTGATCGTCACATTCACCGTATAATTTTTGGAATGTTTCCGCAGGAACCGAAGAACCCCCTGTCTGTCCATAACTTCTGTGGATTTTTCAAATTATGCGGCATTGCATCAATTTAGCCAATAAAATATTATATACAGTAACTTAATCTATAAAAATATTATAGAAATATATTTATATTTCCCGGTTCATACCGTGAAAAAATAGGAGGAAAAAAACAATGAATAGCATCAAAAAACTTTTTGCATGGTCTTTAACAATCGTACTGACGTTGACTGCGTTAGTCATCCCTGGTTATGCGGTAGAGGATGAAACCGAAATAATGCCAATTTATGCAGTAATTCCCTGCCCCAACTGTGGTGAAGGCGCAAGAAAACTCGATTTTGAAAGCGACGCATATGTTGTATATCTATCGGTTACTTGTGACATAAAACCGGATGGATACCATATGCATTCGTTTATTGTGGACGTATTGAAATGCGATTGCCCCAACTGCGGCTATGTTGAGCATTTCATTTACAGAAACGAACACTGTCCTTTTGAATGATTCTGAAAATTTCAGTTGAAGGTGGCGATGAACGTGCAAGCCATTCAACACTTTGTATCATTTGACGGAGGATAAGGTTGAAAATTAGCAAGATATATGTGATGATAATTCTGATTACGATTATTTTCGCCTTGATTGGCGGTTGCGGCAATTCCCGTAAGTTAAACGAAGGCCCTGTCACTCTTAGGCTTTTGACAGAGGACTATCCGGATTCTTATGGGCTTTCCGATACAAACCCTATGTCACTTGTAGTCAGGTACTTAATTGATGAATATGAAGCGGCTCACGACGGAATAAGCATTGAGCTGGAAATGCTTCCATCCGCCCCGGAGGAGCGAGAAGCACGACTGGAGGAGCTTCGCACAGAGATCATGTCGGGGGGAGGACCGGATATTTATCTGTTGCAAGGGAGCGGAAACGACGCCCTTTTCTCCGATGCGACCCAGGCCATGCGCAATGGGCTGTTTTATGACATCAATACACTATACGAATCCGACGACGGTCTTGGCAAAGAGGCTTTGGTTACTGCTGTGATGAACGCCGGAGCTATTGGGAACGCACGGTACATATTGCCTTTGCGGTACAATTTCCCAATGGTGTACACCACCGAAGCCGCTCTAAAAGCTGCCGGCCTTGACGTGGAAAAAATCTCAACCGGCGTCAATATACTCTACGATACGCTGGCGGCCACTGGTGACCCGGATTGGACACGGTACTCATGGCCTTGGTACTACAACAGCTCCCTGTGCGTATTCCCGAATATAATTGACTACGAAACACAGACTGTCAGCTTGAGCACCGGCGAGGTCATGGAATATCTGCAACGGATTCAAGCTCTTTCAAATGCGGGGATAACCTATCCAATGTCCTCAAGCTGGGACATCTATGCAAGCCTTTCTCAGTATCCTCTCAATGACGGAATTGTCGAATTTCAAAAAGGCAGCGGTTTTTCTGAGGCGTTTTTATATGTTGGCGGATTGGACGAGGCGTTGGATGTGGCGATCGTCACGCAGGCTCTCGATATGGAGCTTATCATGTTCCCCCTCCGCTCCGTGGACGGCTCTTTGGTGGCCAATGTTACCTATTGGGGGGCAGTTGGGGCCGGATGTGAATACCCGGAGGTTGCCTATGACTTCCTACGGCTTCTGCTCATGGAGGACACCCAATGGGAGTTTAATCGGCCTTCCGCGCCAGATGGCGGTTTCCGTGGCCGTGTCGCAGCCGGTTGGCCGGTTAGAGTGGAAGGATCGGTAGAGAGCCTTTGGGATGGATACCGTGAGCGAATCTCCGCCCATGCCGCGGGAAACAGTCAAATTGCACGATGGGCAAACCAAATTCTACGGACCGTTGACGTGACCGAGGCAGATATTCCGCTTATGGATGAGCAGATCGATGTAATTCGCTTTGGACTTCCAGAGGAAGATAACTTCAGAAGAAATCTTATGGCTTTGTGTGTTTCAAATGACACAGCTATGGACCTGGAGGACCTATCTCAGGAATTGATCGACAGCCTTCAATGGCATATAGCGGAGGGATAGTATCTTCTCGCGGGCAGGCCGACACCTTTTCACCGTATTGTTGACGAATGGGAGTGAAAAAATGAGCATTGTGGAAATGAGCGTATCCGGCGGAATAATGATCCTTGTGACTGCCGTTTTGCGTCTTATCGCCGGGGACAGGTTCCCGAGGCGGGGGTATGTGGCGCTGTGGACAGCGGCTATTTTGAGACTCCTCATACCGTTTAAAATTGCCTCACCCGTGAGCTTCTATGGGCTTCTATCGCGGACGGCGATAAAAGTCGAGACTCCCGACGCGGTCGCTGTGGAGGAAACGTCGGCGGGAATCCCGATTTGGACCGTCATCTGGCTTGTGGGCATGGCGGTGACGGGCATTGTCTTTGCCGTGTCGTATATCCGCTGTATCCGTGCGTTTCGGGTGTCAACGCCTTTGGAAAACGAATACATAAAGGATTGGCTGTCAACGATCCATATCCGGCGGCGGGTGACGGTACGTGCACTTCCAGGCTTGCGCACGCCGCTGACATATGGACTTCTTCGTCCAGTGATCCTCCTGCCCGAGGATGCCGAGGGGTGGGACGCGGAGCGCCTTGATATGGTGCTTTGTCATGAGTTCACCCACATAAGGCGCTTTGACAGTGTGCTTAAAAAGCTGTCGGTGCTTGCTTTGTGCGTACACTGGTGGAACCCCGCCGTATGGCTGATGGCGGCGCTTCTTGACCGGGACATGGAGCTTGCCTGTGACGGCGCGGTGGTGGATCAGTTCGGACCTGAGTGCCGTGCTCAGTATGCCCGACTGCTCATCGACCTGAAAGCCCCGCGCACCGGCATCCCACTGGTCACGGGCTTCGGAAAGAACGTCACCGAGAGGCGCGTCCGGGGAGTGATGGGATATAAACGAGCCACGAAGCTCAATATCGCTCTCTCCGCCGTTCTTACTATTGCCATAATGACTTTTTTTACCACGACGTCGAGCCCGAATCCCCATAATAACGTACCATTGGAACCCGGCGCGGTCAAAATCACATCTCAAAACATCTCTCTCCGTGAGGATTACGACGGAGAGAATCGCGGGAACTCGTCAAGCGATCGCAAAGATGCCATAATTTTCAACCGTGATTCGGTGGGGATTTCCGCGGCCTCGTCCGCTGAAACAAAATATTATTGGAGGTAAAGTCTTATGAAAAAAATCAGGATGATTTTTGCGGTGGTGTTGACATTATGCGTACTAGTGACTGCGCTTGTCATGTCCGCCTCTGCCGCAGATAACGAAGTTGAGGTGATGCCCTGCATAAGAGTAGGCATATGCCCAGTTTGTAACGGTACAATTACAACGTATGAGAATCGGCGAGACAACGGTATTTTTGATGTTGCCTCTTGCCCTAATTTCACTGAATCCCATCAGCATCACTCTTATCGTATATCTGATGTTACCGAATGTGAAGATTGCGGCTTTTCGCGTGAAATGAATGTCTATTATATGGAAGTATGCTTGGGTGAACGAGGGTGAGGGTGACACGAAAGATATTGGCAGTGATTTTGACCGCCGCACTGATTCTGGTTATCTGCGGCTGTTCCAATGTATCTCCGCAACCTGATAACATACTGTCCTCCGAAACCGATGACGGCCCCGCTGTACTTCATGTGCTTATAAACGCTCCGAGCATGCACACGTTGGACAGTATGGGAACCAGGACATATTCGATTTATGACGAGGTCCGCCGGGTGGCGCGGGAATATAATAAATCCCATGTGGATGTAAGCGTTGAGATAGAGTCACTGCCCGCTGATTCTGAGGAGCGGGAGCTGCGGACCCGTCAGCTACGGGCGGAAATACTGGGTGGAGATGGGCCGGACGTATATATTATGACCGACTGGCCGCCAATCGACCAAGTAACCGGGATCAATCACTTCCTCACCAGTATTCCGGCTGATGATACGGTGTTTCACGATGTGGCAATGTCCATGCGGAATGGGCTGTTTCTTGACATAAGCCAATACTATGACGCGGACGACAGCCTCGGCAGTGAAGGTTTGGTATCCTCAATCATGGACGGCGGGAAAATCGGTGATGCAAGGTACATTCTGCCGCTCCGGTATACATGCCCCGAGGTCTGTGCCGTTGGGCCCGCTCTGACATCATCCGGAATAGATATAGATGCCATGAGAGCAAGCGTTGGCGGCTTTTACGGGGAACTGCTTGCCAATGGAAATCAGACCTTGGCGAAAAACGCGGCGCGGCCAGGTTTTCCCTATCCCTTCTTTGCTTTCTCCGATTTGTTCGACTATGACAAGCAAAATGTAACTTTGAGTGCGGAAGAGGTGGCAGATTATATGCGCGATTTTCAGTCTCTTGTGGTCTTAGCGCAGAATACCGGCTCAATCGGCACGCCGTCTGCCTTGAGCGAGGAAGATCCGCTTATATTTGGGAGCTTGGAGCAGGTAATCGGCCTTGTTACCGGAGCTGAGAGCAAGGGCATCAAGGCGGAGGCTTTCCCCTTGCGATCTACGGACGGGGAATTAATAGCCTACGTCAAGACTTGGGGTGCCGTGGGCGTGGGCTGTGAGCATCCGCAGGCGGCGTATGACTTTCTGCGTGAGTTTCTTTCAGAGGAGTCCCAGTGGGAAACGGAACGCAACGGTATGATGGATTTTATTGATGGCTGTCCCGTCCGGCCAAAGACAGCCGGGAGCGAGGTCATCAACGAATTGCAGTGGACTCATGCGGATGAGGTGCGCTTCACCATCAAAGCGGAGTATGAATTTGAGTATTCGATCCTTCAAAGTACATATGATGTGACTCGAAGCACGTCCGATTCTGGCGGCGAAACCCGCGCATACACTGCCAGTGACCTTGACATTGACGTGGCAGCCGGGGACCTTATCAACGATTTGCAATACCACATCGCTGAGGGGTGACGCTCGGCGATGTTCCTTGCTGTGCTTCACCGTATTGTTGACGAGTGGGAGTGAGGAAATGAGCATGTCCGGCGGGACGATGATACTTGTGACCGCCCTTTTGCGTCTTATCGCCGGGGACAGGCTCCCAAGGTGAGGTTAACGAATTGATCGAGGAGCTCCGTTGGCATATGGCCGAGGGGTAATACAGCATTTCCGAGAGGGGGCTTTCGTAAATGAAGCTGTCCGCGAAAAACGCAAGAGACGGAATATTGCTGGTCCTGCCAGTCGTTTTGGGGTGCCTTATTTTTTACGCATTGCCGTTTATCCTGGTCATACGGTATTCTGTAACGCAGGGCGTGGGTTCCTCCGCTCGTTTTGTGGGTGCGGAAAACTATTTGACCATGTGGCAAAATGAGCTTTTCAGGAAAGCCTTTCGGAATACGGCGCGATTTTTGCTCCTGGGTCTCCCGCTCATTCTGGTCATTTCCTACGCTATTGCGTTGCTCCTGAAAAATGAGGTTGAAAAACACAAGCTCTTGAAATCGGTGCTCCTTTTCCCATACATTATGCCCGTCATTGGCGCGGTGCTGGTGGTGAATTTGGTTTTCGGTAAGGTCGGGCTTTTGAACAGGTGCCTCATGGCTCTTGGCGCTCCTGTGCGGGACTGGCTTCATTCTCCCGCCTCATTTTGGGTGGCGATGGCGCTTTATATCTGGAAGAATACCGGGTACAGCGTCATCCTCCTGCTGTCCGGGCTTATGACAATTCCAGCGGATCAATACGCAGCGGCACAATTGGACGGAGCTGGCCGCTTCAGGCAGTTTTGGCACATTACCGTACCCCAGATGTGGTACAGCGTTTTTTTCGCCACGGTCTTTTCCCTCATAAACGCCTTCAAATGCTTTCGGGAAATATTCCTCATCGGCGGAGCCCACCCGGACGACAGCGTCTACATGCTCCAGCACTTCATCAACAACTGCTTTGAAAACCTGAATTATCCGAAGCTGGCGGTGGCGTCGGTCCTTTTGAGCGTCTCGGTGACGGCGGTGCTCTCCGTCATGTTCATCTGGGTCCGAAGAAAGGAGCGATACAGAGAGTGAAAAAGCGGTTCACTGTCGGCTCCGCTGTGGCCGTCATTCTTATAGCCTTATGTCTCGCACCATTTTTATATGTGCTCCTGAAAAGCATCCTTACAGACGACGGGGCCACATTCATATATTACTACGACGTGTTTCTTGCGACACCTCAATACCTCCTGCGCTTCTGGCTGAGTGCGGGTCTCACGATCTTAGTTGCCGCGGGACAGACCATAGTTTCCTCCCTTGCGGGCTTTGGCTTTGCCAAGTATAACTTTCCGGGGAGAAATGTGGTTTTCTTCTTCCTCCTGGTGCTGATGATTCTCCCGCTTCAGGTGACGCTGGTGCCAAATTACATTGTTTTGGACAAGCTGAAGCTCCTGGATACATATGGTGCCCTTATTTTGCCCGCCATATTTATCCCGCTTGGAACTTTCATCATGGCCCAGGGCTTCCGTGCCATTCCGGACGAAATCATCGACGCCGCAAAGGTCGATGGGTGCAGGACCCTTCCGCTCATTGTGCGCGTTGCCCTGCCCATCAACAAAAACGGCCTTGTCTGTACCTTCCTCCTGTCGTTCCTGGATGCCTGGAATATGGTGGAACAGCCAATCGCTTTCATAAAGGATCAGAAACGCTGGCCGCTCAGCGTATCCTTGGCCTCCACCCTGCCAGCTGACCCTACGGTAAGGCTTGTATGTTGCGTCCTCGCTGTGATTCCGCCGCTCTTTCTCTTTATGTACTTCAACAGGGAGCTTACGGAGGGAATCGCGTTGGGAAAGGAGCTGTGAACGTGAAGCGAAAAGTCCTTTTCGCCTTGTGGCTTGTGACGTGGATATTAGTCTGCTGTACGGCTTTCTCATTCAAAATCGAGGAGCTGATGACAGCCAGAGTGGTGACAGTGGAGAGGCCATCCTTTGGAGCAGCGATTCTGCCGCTGGAGACCGCCCTTCGGGACGAAACAGGTTGGCACCTCTATTACACATACGAGGGCACCGGTTGGGAGAGCGGCACACGGGTGGCGGAGCTGGGGAGCGGAAGCTACACGGTCTACGATGACCCGGAGGCCGTGGACGAGATAACGGGGTTGAAGCTTCAACCCCATGTGGAGGCATCTGCCCCGTGGGAGGGAAAGCTGATCGAATTTTACTCCCACCCGCCAAAAGCCGGGGAGCCGGCGGAAATACTTAACAAGCGCGAGCGCAGCGACGACACATGGCTTGTGATCTCCGCTCTGCCTTTGCCGAAAGTGTTGTCGCTGCCTTCCGGGCTTGAGCTTGCCGCCAGAAATGACACATCGCTCCTGCTGACCGTCCCAGACGAACCCCAGCCGTTTTTGGAGTCCGAGGCCAGAGCGCAACTGGCAAACACCAAGGAGCTTGCGGAACGAATCACACCCCTGGCGCGTGATGATCTGCGGATATACAGCCTTACAGACATAGAGAGGTTTTTGAATAGTCTTCCCCGTATCGCCGCGCTTTTTGTGATGTTCTTTGCTCCCGTAGCTTTGTGGGTCGGGACCTATGTGTTATCCCGGCGCTGCGGAGGCACCGGCATTATACTGACAAATCTCGCCATTACCGCGCTGGACGGCGTATGTATTCCGAGGCTGCTTGATACCATTGACCTGCCATCCTCGCTCCTGCCCGGGAATATGATTTTTGACGTTGAACATTACGTCAATACATTTAGAGTAATTTTTCGCTCCATGCTTGACTTCTCAAATAACGAGCCCACTCAGGCAGTCCTGTCGGAAAGTAAAAATATGTGCACAGAAAGTGCCGCGATCATCCTGGCCGGTATGATCGCGACGTTGACACTGTGTGCGATACAGGCAAAGAAGTGGCATAACCGATAAAGGGGAATTTAAATTTTGCTTTTGCTTATACTTCTTCCTCGAACACACCTCCCATGTTTGACATCCATCTCCTGTTCTTCCAAAAAAGTGTAGAGCGAAAAATAATTTTTGTTTTTTTGCGTGTGGAATTCAGGCATATCCGCAAAAAGTGCTTCAAACGAGGCGAATAATATTCCTCGCCTTGTTTTTTGCCCAAATAAATTATTATTTCCGGCATTCACAAAACTATTCAAGAAACATTGACAATATTTTGACCTAAGATGTATAATTACATAGTCATCAAAGACAGCTACAACCGAATAACGCAAACATACTGATTTTTTTAGCGGCGTATATGTCGCAGCAACGCGGTATCCATCAATTCATATCATACCGCAACCTCCGAAAACGCTTTGGACTGTCAGCATACGGAGGTCGAAGGGCAGTCTCGACTTTGCATGTCAAAGCCGGTTACATACAGTGTGGTCCATCCACGCCAAGGGACGAAACTGTCTCCTGGTTGGTCGGCACACACTGATGTGACCGGCTTTTTTTGATGCCGGCCACGGTCCGTGCGGGAGCCGGCAATAAGAGCCCTCCTTGAAACAGCGCGGACATACATACCCGCTGCCAGAATAGCCGGCGGTGGGAAAATAAATCAGGAGGGATCAAAATGAAAAACACAGAACGATTGAAAACCGTCACGGGCGAGGAACTGATGAACGAACCTATCCGGCCGCCCAACTTCATCGTGGACTCTCTGTTCTCCCAGGGCCTGCATATCCTGGCGGGCACGCCGAAGGTGGGGAAGTCCTGGCTGGCTCTGTGGCTTGCCGTGACGGTGGCGAAGGGAGAGCCGGTGTGGGGGATGTCTGTTCGGCAGGGCACGACGCTCTATCTCTGCCTTGAGGATTCGACCCTGCGAATCCAGAACCGGCTCTTCGAAATCACGGAGGACGCACCGGCCAACGTCCACTTCTGCACGGAGAGCCGGGTAGTAGGCGCGGGGCTGGAGGAACAGTTGGAGACATTTCTCACCGAGCACCCGGACACGTCGCTGGTCATCATCGACACGCTCCAGATGGTGAGAAGCGCCAAACGGGACAACACCTACGCCAACGACTACTCGGACCTCTCGGCGCTGAAGAAGATCGCCGACGCCCACGGTCTCGCTAT
>CANRLF010000017.1 GCA_947631395.1 uncultured Oscillospiraceae bacterium | reverse complement strand
TAGGCGTGCGCAAAGACTTCGGCCTCGACCCTACCGGCCCTGCGGGGCCACCTCCCCGAACGTCGGGGAGGTTAAGGAGTTAAAGGTTGCGCCTTCGGCGCGAATAATTATGCGGCGAAGCCGCAAACCTTTTAAATTAGGCTCCCCTCTCTGAGGGGAGCTGTCGAGCGCAGCGAGACTGAGGGGAGTCCGTACCCAGACTCCACCCCCTACCCCCTCCTCAGAGAGGAGGGACAATCCGCGCGGCGGGGACGGGGGAATATTGTTGCGGCTGACGCCGCGTAATCCCACCTCATCCCTACCCTTCCCCGCCCAGGCGGGGAAGGCTCACGCGAAATAAAATTCGCGCCGCAGGCGCAACCTTTTCGCCCTCCCCACCCGAGCGTGGGGAGGGGCAGGGGTGAGGTGTGAGAGTAACATATCAGGAAGCACCCAAACAACCGCACCCGCCCCGAAAAAGGTTTGCGGCTTCGCCGCAGATTTAATCGCGCCGCAAGGCGCAACCTTGTTCTCTTAGGCTCCCCTTCGTAAGGGGAGCTGTCGGCCGCAGCCGACTGAAGGGTCGAGGGTATCGACCTCTGCCGCACCTCCCATTCGCGGGCCCTGGCAAAGACTTCGGCCTCGACCCTACCGGCCTTGCGGGGCCACCTCCCCGAACGTCGGGGAGGTTAAGGAGTTAAAGGTTGCGCTTATGGCGCAATCAAATACGCGGCGAAGCCGCAACAATACTTCCCATCACGTCAGACATTAAAAATCCCCCGCAGCTGTGTAGCCGCGGGGGTTAACTTTTCCTGGTTTATTTTGCCTCGAAGGTGCTCTCCACGATGTCGTCATCATTTACGTTCATGCTGATGACGGGGTCGTTGTTAGCAAGGTGTAGGAGGAGGCGGAATACGTCCTGGGCGTCGGCGTTGAGGGCCTTGGCGATCTGGGGGGCGGTCATGGGGGCCTTCTTCTCGATGAGGAGGGCCTTGGCCTTGTTCTTGACCTCGATGAGGACGCCGGCGCACTTCTTGCCGTACTCCACGGCGGGCTGGTGGTAGGCGTTGATGTTTATAAGGCCGGCGTAGATGCCCACGGCCCGCTCCCAGATGGCGATGAGCTGGCCCACGTTGTAGGCGGATACGCAGGGGACGGTGACGGTCATGGTCTTTTTGCCGTGGTCCTCAAGGTTCTTCTTGGTGCCGAGCATGAAGGCGTTCAGGTAGTCGCCGGAGGTGGAGCCCTCGCCGACCTCGATGCTGTCGCCCTCCCGGTCAGCCAGGACCTGGACGAAGATCACGAAGATGTTGTCCGGGCCGCCAACAAGCTGCTGGACGTAGCTGTGCTGGTCGGAGGTGCCCTTGTTGCCCATGACGGCGAGGCCCTGATGGACCGTCTGGCCGTCGAGGTCAAGCTCCTTGCCCAGAGACTCCATGACGAGCTGCTGGAGGTACTTGGCCAGGAGGTCCAGGCTGTCCTTATAGGGCAGGACCACCTGGGTCACGCCGCCCTTGCCGCCGGATACGCGGTACCAGGCCAGGGCCATGACGGCGGCGGGGTTTTCGAGGATACTGGGATTACGGTTGAGCTCGTCGCAGTCGGCGGCACCCTTTAAAAAGCCGTCGATGTCGATGCCCTGGAGAGCCAGGGGGAGAAGTCCCACGGCGGACATAACGGAGGTGCGGCCGCCCACCCAGTCCCACATGGGGAAGCGGCGGATCCAGCCCTCACTGACGGCGGTGTTATCGAGCTTTGAGCCCTCGCCCGTGACGGTGACGAAGTGCTTGGCGAAGTCGAGGCCGTGCTTTTTATAAAACGCCTTGGCCTCCATCTGGCAGTTGCGGGTCTCGATGGTGCCGCCGGATTTGGAGATGATGATGGTCAACGTCTCGTCGGCCTTATCCTCCACGGCGCGGAAAACCGCGTCCATGCCGGCGGGATCGGTGTTATCCAGGAAGTAGAGCTTCATCTTGTCCTCGGGGGTGCCCAGGGCCTTCGATACGAACAGGGGCCCCAGGGAGCTCCCGCCGATGCCGCCCACAAGGACGTTCACGAACTTGCCGCCCTTTTCGCCGTGGATCTTGCCGGAGTGGACGTCGGCGACAAATTCCTTTATGGCCGCCAGTGTGCCGGTGATCTCGTCCCGGAGCTCCTTCGTGGGGGCCTTCTCAGGGGCACGGAGCCAATAGTGGCCCACCATGCGGTCCTCGTCGGGGTTGGCGATGGCGCCGGCCTCCAGCTCCACCATTCCCTTTAGCGCCGTGTTCATCTTGCGCTCCATGGAGAAGATGTAGTCGTCGTTGAGGTCCATGCCGCCCCACTCCATCATAAGCTTCGTCTTGGGGGAATAGAGAACGGTGTTTTCAAACATTTTCCATGCGTCCATTTTGTTCAGCTCCTCTTATAGATTTTTGTATCCCTTGAAAGACGCTCCGCGGCGTCTTTGAAGTCGGTGATCTTCGCCTGCCAGGACCAGTTTTTGCCCGTGGTGCCGGGGGTGTTCATCCGGGACGCGTCATCCAGGCCCAGCACGTCCTGGAGCTGGAGAATGACCACGTCGGCGGAGCTCTCCATGAGCCTCCTTATAAGCTCCGGGGCGGTGTCCCGGGGGGAGCGGTCGGGGTACTTGTCCCGGCAGAAGCCCATAAGCGTCCTGTTGTCGTGGGTACCGGAGTAGCCGATCTTCTCCTTGGGCGGGAAATATCCCCAGATGGGGTCGGCGTTCTGATACTGCATGACGTCGGTGCCCAGAAAGCCGCATCTGGCAAGAAGCGCCCGGATCGCCGGGGTGATGTCCCCCAGGTCCTCCGCCACGAAGGGCAGGGCCCCGAATTTGTCATAGGCGGCCCTGAAGAGCTCCAGTCCCGGCCCGAATATCCAGTGGCCGTCGGCGGGCTTGCCGCCCTCCGGCACCGCCCAGCCGGACTCGAAGCCCATGAAGTGGTCAAGGCGCGTAAAATCGTAGAGGTCCAGCATCCGCCGGAACCGGCGCATCCACCAGTCATAGCCGTTTGCCCGCATCACGTCCCAGTTATAGACCGGGTTGCCCCAGACCTGCCCGTCGTCCATGTAGGTGGGCGGCACTCCGGCGATGAAGCCGGGCCGTCCGTCCTTCCTGACCATAAATTCCCCGGGCTCGGCCCACACGTCGGCGGAGTCGCCGGACACGTACATGGGCATGTCGCCGATGATGGTCACGCCCTTCGCTTTGGCGTAGTCCCTCAGCCGGTGCCAGGCAAGCTCGAATTTATACTGGCAGAACTTCTGAAACTCCGCCTCCCGGGCAAGCTCCGGGTCGCGCGAAAGCTCCGGCGAGTACTTCCGGTACTTCTCCGGCCAGGTAATGTAGTGCTTTTCCGACACACACGCCTTTATGGCGGCGTAGACGGCGTAGGGCTCCAGCCAGTCACCGTTTTTCCGGAGGAAATCCCGGTAGCCGCCGTCGGGGGTGAAGCTCTCAAACTCCCGCCGCAGCTCCTCCAAGCTCTCCGGCAGGAGGGAGATATTTGCCGCGAAGGCCGAGGCCCCGGCGTAGGGCGAGCCGTGGGCGTCCGTGGGATTTATGGGCAGTATCTGCCAGTATTTCTGGCCGGACTGGCTCAAAAAGTCCACGAAGTCATAGGCGGCCTTGCCGATATTCCCGGGTCCCGCGGCGTTGGGGATGCTCGTTATATGCGCCAGTATCCCGGCTCCCCGCTCCAAGGGCCTTCCGAGGCGCTCCTTTTTATGGAAGTAGAGGATCGCCGAGCCCATGGGCCACAGCGTCACGTCCACGAGCCCGTCGTGGTGCCTGTACTGAGCTCCGCCCAGCACGTCGGTGACGTCCTCGCCGTGGGCGCTGATAGTCACGTTCCTCGTCTCACGGCCACGGTTTATGAGGATGACCAGGCCCTCGCCGTCGCCCCAGTCCCGGTGATAGCCAAAGACCTCCGGTCCGAAGGCGAAGGGCTCAAAGCTTGCCTCCACCAGCTCCGGGAAGGCCCGGCGCAGGTTGATGGCGTTGCGGTAGATGGTGTAGTTGTCCCGGTCCTCCTTGCCCCAGGGGAAGGGGCCACGGTTATACGGGTCGGCGTAGCCCTCCATACCGGCCTCGTCGCCGTAATAGACGCAGGGCACACCGGGGAGGGTCATCTGCATCAGCGCCATAAGCCACAGCCGCCCCTTGGCAAGGCCGCGCTTATCCGGGGTCAGCTTATATTCGCGCCTTTGGGCGTCCGTCAAATTCTCCGGTTCCGGCGCGCCGCCCAGGACCGTCATAACTCTGGCCCTGTCGTGACTGCCCATAAGGTTCAATGAGCCCTTGAAATTTTCCGGCGGGTAGTTTTCCTGAAGGCTCAGCACGGTCTCCAGAAGGTCCTCGGCGCTGAGGTCCCCGAGGAGATAGTAGAGTACGCCGGTGCGGAAGGGGTAGTTCATCACGCAGTCCAGCTCCGTGCCCAGGAAGTACCTCCGGAGCTCCCCGTAGGCCCGCTTGTTTGACGCGTCCTCCCAGACCTCGCCCATAAGAAGGCCATCGTCGCCCTTTTCCGCCACCACGGCGGATTTTATGCCCTCGATGAAGTCGTCGGGGAGCTCGTCCGCCACGTCCAGCCTCCAGCCGGAGGCCCCGAGGCGCATCCAGCGGCGGACGATGGAATCGGGATCTTCGTATATGTACCGCTTGTAGTCCGGGTCGTGCTCCTCCACGTCAGGCAGGTCGTCGTTGCCCCACCAGCTCTCGTAATCGTCCGGGAAGCTGTGGAAGCGGTACCAGTGATAATATTTTGACTCCGGGCCCTGGTACGCCCCGGGCTCGGGGTAATTGCCGAATTTGTTGAAATATTTGCTGTCACAGCCGGTGTGATTGAATACGCCGTCCAAAATTATGCGTATTCCCCGCTTTTCGCACGCCCGCGCGAGGCTTTTGAAGGACTCCTCGTCGCCCAGAAGCCCGTCCACCTTCTCATAGTCGCCGGTGTCATAGCGGTGGTTGCTGGCGGCCTCGAAGATGGGGTTCAGGTACAGCGCCGTCACGCCGAGGGCGCTGAGATAGTCGAGCTTCTCCTCTATGCCCTTCAGTGTGCCGCCGTAAAATTCCCAGGTCCTTATGCCGCCTGAGGGCAGGCGCTTGTAGCTCACCGGGGTGTCCCATTTTTTCACGATGGCCTTGGGTATGCCGTTGCGGGCCCTGGCCATGACGGCGTCGGCCCTCTCCTGAAAGTCCCGGCCCCTGAAGAAGCGATCCGGGAATATCTGATAGACTATGGCGTTTTTGTACCAATCCGGCACGGCTCTGGGTATGTAGGCTGTGAGCTGATATGAAGGGTGCTCCCGGTCCCAGCCGTACATCTCCCCCTCCCCGCCCACGCGGCCCTCCCTGGGCCCGTAGTAGCAGAAGTTGCCGTCGGAGAAGTGGAATACGAAGCTGTACCAGTATATATCCGGGCAGTCCGGCGTGAAGGTGGCGGTGAAGCGCCCGCCGTCCTTTTCCATGGGGATAAGGGTCTCGCCCTTTTTGTCCACCCACAGGCGCAGGTCGCAGCTTTCGGCCTCGCCGTCCCAGGTGTCTATTGAAACGGAAACAGCGCCGCCGACTGCGACAGCGCCAAATGGGTCGCGAAATTTAAGCTCGCGGGAGTTGTGATATGCTCTCATACGGTTGGGTTTCCTTTGACGATCATATGATTATTTGACGTTTCCGCCGCGGGGCGGCGAGTGCCGCCCCGTTAAGTTATTCGGTCATTCGGCCTCCGCCTCGGCGTCGTCCTTTTTCTTGTGCCAGGGCTCGACCTCGGGGTGGGTCATCTCATAGAGCTCCAGATACTCCCTGGCCGCCCGATCCCAGCTGAAGTCCTGGGCCATGGCGTTGTCCTGGAGCTTGCTCCAGCCCTCCTTGTCCGTCCAGAAGAGCTCGCAGGCGTTGAAAACGGTGAACAGCATCTCGTGGGCGTTGTAGTTGGCGAAGCTGAAGCCCGTGCCGTCGCCGGTGAACTGGTTATAGGGGATGACGGAGTCCTTGAGGCCGCCGGTCTCGCGCACCACGGGCAGTGTGCCGTAGCGCATGGCGATCATCTGGCTAAGGCCGCAGGGCTCAAAGAGGCTGGGCATAAGCAGTATATCCGCGCCGGCGTACATCCGGTGGGACAGGGCCTCGTCAAAGCGGACGCAGGCCGAGCAGCTCCCCGCCCGCTCCCAGGCGTAGTAGCTGAGCATGTCCTCATACTGCTTTTCGCCGGTGCCCAGGACCGCCAGCTGTATGGATCTGTCCATCATCTCGCCGATGACCCGCTGGACAAGGTCCATGCCCTTCTGCTCCGTGAGGCGCCCGATCATAACTACCAGGGGCCTGTCGGGGTTGACCTCCAGCCCCAGCTCCTTCTGGAGCTCCGCCTTGCACTTGGCCTTGCCGGAGCGGTCGGCGGCGGTGTAGTGGTAGGGTATCATGGGGTCTGTGGCCGGGTCCCACATCTGCGTGTCTATGCCGTTCATTATGCCATAGAGGACGCTGGCCCGGTCGCGGAAAATGCCGTCCATCCTCTCGCCGTAAAACGGCGTCTTTATCTCCTCGGCGTATGTCTTGGAGACGGTACTGAGGATGTCGGAATACAGCAGGGCGCCCTTCATGTAGCTTATGCTCCGCTCGTCGCACCTGAGCTGGTTGGAGGCGGCGGGGATGCCCCACAGCCCCAGTACGTCGCCCAGGACGTAGTCGCTCATCTGCCCCTGGAACTTCAGGTTGTGGATGGAGAACACCGTTTTCACGTTCTCATAGAGCGGCAGGCCCTGATAGAACTCCCGCAGGAACACGGGGGCCAGGGCGGTGTGCCAGTCGTTGCAGTGGAGGACGTCGCACTTGAAGTCCGGCAGATATTGCAGTGCCTCGACTATGGCCTTTGAGAAGTAGGCGATGCGCTCGCCGTCGTCAAAGTAGCCGTAGGGGCGCTCGCGGTTGAAGTAGTACTCGTTGTCCACGAAGTAGTACACCACGCCCTTATATGTGAGCTTCTCGATGCCGCAGTAGACGTTGCGCCAGCCAAGGGAAACGTAGAAATCGGTGACGTGGGTCATCTTGGCCTTGTACTCGTCGGGTATGGTCATAAACTTGGGGATAATGACGCGGCACTCGCACCCCGCGGCCTTCAGCGCCTGGGGCAGGGAGCCGCCCACGTCGCCCAGGCCGCCGGTTTTCATAAACGGCACGGCCTCATAGGCGGCGAATAAAACTCTGAGCTTTCTTCTCATTTTCTTCTCCTTATTCTCCTCTTCGCGGAAGAGGTCGTGACTGAGGCTGTGCCCGCTTATGCCCTCCCCGCCCGGGCGGGGAGGGCACAGAGATCAGGACATTATGTAGGTGGCGTCGCCGGTGCCCTTTATGACCGCCCCGGCCTTCACCACGTTTGACTTGTCAAGGATGACGTTCTCCACCACGGCGCCCTCCTCGATGACGCAGTGCTGCATGATGATGGAGTTTTTCACCTTCGCGCCCTTGCACACATGTACGCCGCGGAAGAGGATGGAGTGATCCACCTCGCCCTCGATGAGGGACCCGGCGGTGACCATGGAGTTGCGGACCTTTGCGCCCTCCAGATACTTGGCGGGGGCGCTCTCCGCGGCCTTGGTGGCGATGGGGCGGTCGCGGCTGAAGAGCTCCGCGGCCACGTCAAGGTTCAGGACCTCCATGGAGTACTCGAAGTAGTCCCTGGCGGTGAACATCTGACGGGCATAGCCATCGTACTTATAGGCCCTGACGTCCATCTTGTCAAGGTCGCCCTCGATGGCCTCGAAGAAATCAAGGTAATCCACCGCGGCGTACCACTCCATGATCTTCATAAGGAGCTCACGGGAGATGATGAAGGTGTCCAGCATGGCGTCCTCGTACTTCTTGGGGTTGGGCTTGAAGCCCGTGACGCGCCCGTCCTCCACGTTTACGCCCAGCCTGTGGGGCTCGTCACGGTCGCAGGTGTTGTATACGACGGTGATGTCCGCGCCGGACTTTATGTGCTCCACGATGAGGGGGCGGTAGTCCATGTGGCTTATGACGTTGGCGGCGGTGATGAGTATGTAGGGGGAGGGGCTCCTGTCAAGATATACCTTGTTGCGGCGGATGTCCCTCAGCAGGAAGTGGCTGTTCTCGCTCTGGATACCGAAAACGGAGCCGGGCAGGACGAAGAGGCCGCCGTTCTTGCGGTCTAAGTCCCAGGCCTTGCCGGCGCCCACGTGGTCGATGATGGAGCGGTACTTGTACGGGGTAATGAGGCCCAGTGTCTTTATGCCGGAGTTCACCATGTTGGAGATGGCGAAGTCCACGACTCTGTACGCGCCGCCGTAGGGCAGGCTGGCCACGGTGCGCTCCTCGGTGAGCTCACCCATGTCCTTCGTCTCAAAGTTGGCGGCGATAAGTCCGATAACTCTATCCATTATTTCGCACCTCCTTATTCAACTACCGCGTCGTCGCCGACGACGGCTATGGGCTCGGCGGTATCCGCGGAGCCGAAAGTGGCCTTGGCCTTGACGGTGGCGCCCTCGCCAACGATGGCCCTAATGACCTTGGCGCCCTTCTCTACCGTCACGTTGGGCAGGAGGATGGAGTCCGTAACCGTGGCGCCCTCCTCCACGGTGCAGCCGTTGGAGACGATGGAGTGCTCCACCTTGCCGAGGACTATGGAGCCGTTGCCCACGAAGGCCCGCTCAACTGAGCCCTTGGGCCCCACGTAGTGGGGAGGCAGGCTGTCGTCCTGGGTGAGGGTGGGGAAGTCCTCGCTCATAAGGTCGAACTGGGGCTCGGCCTCCAGAAGGTCCATGCTGGTCTCGTGGAAGGTTGGTATGGTCCCCACGTCCTTCCAGAAGCCCTCGAACCTGTGGACGAAGAGGCGCTTGCCCTGCCCTAAGAGGGTGGGGATTATGTTCTTGCCGAAGTCGTGCTCGGAGTCGGGGTCCCGGCTGTCGGCGATGAGGGAGTCCTCAAGGACCTTCTTTGAGAAGATGTATATGCCCATGGAGGCGAGGTTTGACTTGGGCTTGGCGGGCTTCTCCTCAAAGTCGTAGATCTTGCCGCTCTCGTCCGCGGCCAGGATGCCCAGACGCGGCGCCTCCTCCCAGGGCACGGTCATTACCGCGATGGTGAGGTCGGCGTTGTTCTCGATGTGGGTGCGGAGCATCTGCCGGTAGTCCATGCGGTAGATGTGGTCGCCGGAGAGGATGATCACGTAATCGGGATCGTAGAGGTTTATGTAATCAAGGTTCTGATAGATGGCGTCGGCGGTGCCGGCGTACCACTGGCCGCCGGTCTCGGTGGCGTAGGGGGGAAGGATGGCGACGCCGCCGTCATGGGAGTCCAGGTCCCAGGATGAGCCGGTGCCGATGTAAGTGTTGAGAAGGTAGGGCCTGTACTGGGTCAGGACGCCCACGGTGTCGATGTGGGAGTTGGCGCAGTTGGAGAGGGCGAAGTCGATGATACGGTACTTTCCGCCAAAGGACACGGCGGGCTTGGCGATGTGCTTTGTGAGAGCACCCAGCCTGCTGCCCTGCCCTCCCGCGAGCAGCATGGCTATGAACGGTTTTTTGTTTACCACAATTGTCCCTCCTTGATGATATGATTATTTGATATTATGTGTTTTAAAAAGCCCGTAGGCTTTATGCCCTTAGTTGAGCTGCCACACCTCGTCGGCGTACTCCTTTATGGTCCTGTCGGAGGAGAATATGCCGGAGCAGGCGGTGTTGTGGACGGACTTCTTGTACCACTCACGCTTGCTGCTGTGAAGCGTCTCCAGCCGGTGCCAGGCGTCCACATAGGGCTGGAAGTCCTTGAGGACGTAAAACTCGTCGTTGGAGTTCATAAGGTTGGAGTACACGCTGTCGAACCCGCCGGAGAGCTTGGCGTAGGTGCCGTCGGTGAGCTGGTCCACCACGTGGCGGAGCCTGGGATTGGCCTCGTACTCGCCCCTGGCGAAGTAGCTCCAGCCCCGCTTGAGCTCCGCGATCTCCTCGGTCTTGAGGCCGAAGATCTCGGCGTTGTCCATGCCGACCTGCTCCACGATCTCCACGTTGGCGCCGTCCAGAGTGCCCAGGGTAATGGCACCGTTCATCATAAACTTCATGCAGCCGGTGCCGGAGGCCTCCATGCCGGCGGTGGAGATCTGCTCGGAGATGTCCGCCGCGGGGTAGATGAGCTGGCCGTTGGACACGGAGAAGTTGGGTATGAACACTACCCTTATCCTGCCGCGGACCCGGGTGTCGGTGTTGATGACGTCCGCCACGGAGTTTACGAGCCTTATGGTGTTCTTGGCGAACTCATAGCCCTGGGCGGCCTTCCCGGCGAAGATGAAGGTGGTGGGCTTGACGTCGAAGTTGGGATCCTCAAGGATGTGGTTGTAGAGGTCCATTATCTTGAAGAGGTTCAAAAGCTGCCGCTTGTAGGCGTGGAAACGCTTGACCTGGATGTCGAAGATGGAGTCGGTGTCCACGATGATGCCGGTGGTGTCCTTTATATATCTGGCCAGGACCTGCTTGTTGCGGGCCTTGGACTTGGCGGCCTTGTCAAGGAAGGCGGCGTCGTCCTCAAAGTCCTTGAGCTTTGATAGCTCCATGGCGTCGGTGTACCACTTATCGCCGATGGCCTCGGTGATGAGGGCGGCGTAGGTGGGGTTGGCCTGGGCCAGGAAACGCCTGTGAGTGACGCCGTTTGTCTTGTTGTTGAATTTCTCCGGCGTCAGGGTGTAGAAGTCCTTGAGCACGTCGTGCTTGAGTATCTCGGTGTGGAGGGCCGCAACGCCGTTTACGGCGTGACCGGCGATAATGCTCAGGTTCGCCATCCTGACCTGTCCGCCCCAGAGTATGGCGGTGTTCATCAGGAGCTCCTGATTGTTCACGCGGCTCTTGGCGAAGGACTCGCGGTAGCGGCGGTCGATCTCCTCAACGAAGTCATAGACCCTGGGCAGGAGGCGGCGGAACATGTCGATGGGCCACTTCTCCAGCGCCTCGGGGAGTATGGTGTGGTTGGTGTAGGATATGGACCTGGTCACAATGTCCCAGGCGGTGTCCCAATCAAGGCCCTCCTCGTCGATAAGGAGCCTCAAAAGCTCCGGGGCGCACAGGGCCGGATGGGTGTCGTTGGTGTGGATGGCGATGAGCTCCGGGAAACGCTTCCAGGCGTGTTTGCCGTACTCGCGCTTATAATACCGAAGTATTGACTTGAGCCCCGCGGCCACGAACATGTATTCCTGCTTTAAGCGCAGGACCTTGCCGGGGTCGGCGTTATCGTTTGGATACAGTACGCTCGTAATGGCCTCCACGTCGGAGCGGAACTTCATGGCCCCGGCGTAATCGCCCCGGTTGAAGGCGTCCATGTCAAAGTTCTGCTTGGCGGGCTCAGCCGACCAGAGCCGCAGGTTGTTCACGGTGCTCCCGCCGTAGCCCACGATGGGCACATCGTAGGGGACCGCCAGGATCTCCTCGCCGCCTGTCCACTCATAGCTCATGGAGTTGCCGGAGTACTTGTGCACCACGGTGCCGCCGAAGCGCACCACCACGGCCTCCTCGGGCCTCTCGATCTCCCAGGGGTAGCCGTCCTCCAGCCAGTTGTCCGGGTCCTCCGCCTGACAGCCGTTGACTATCCGCTGGTGGAAAAGGCCGTAGCGGTACCTGATGCCGTTGCCCTGGCCGATGTAGCCCAGACTCGCCAGCGAGTCGATAAAGCAGGCCGCGAGCCTTCCGAGGCCGCCGTTACCGAGGCCGGCGTCCTCCTCCTCCCGGGCCAGCTCCGCGATGGTGACGCCGTAGTCAGCCAGCCCCTCCTCCACCACGTCGTGGATGCCGAAGTTCATTATATAGTTTTCCAAGAGCTTTCCGACGAGGAACTCCATGGAGAAATAGTAGACCCGCTTCTTCTCCTCCATATTGGAGTCGGTCTTTACCCGGATGTTCCGGGCTTCGGAGGCTATGAGCTTGGCAAGGGTGTTATACTTGAGCTTTGGCTCCAGCTTGGCGAAGGTCTTGCCGTAATTTGCGATGGCGGCGGCTTCAAGCTGCCTTGTGAAATCCTTTTTGTCCTTGAACATGTGTGTCTCCTTGAA
The DNA here is from genome assembly GCA_947631395.1 of uncultured Oscillospiraceae bacterium. Classification (GTDB taxonomy): domain Bacteria; phylum Bacillota; class Clostridia; order Oscillospirales; family Oscillospiraceae; genus RUG626. The sequence continues at coordinate 29,118 of CANRLF010000017.1, read as the reverse complement.
TTTGAATGAAATGAATTTATCCGTCCTTCCCTCCGGGGAGGGCGTGGCGGGAGCTCCCGCCGGATTTACGCCTTTTCAGGCGGTAAACGCTTGAGTATGAGTCCACCTATCGGCGGGGTGCGGACCACAACGGAGTATTTCTTCCCGTGGGCGGGGATCTTCTCCGCCTCCAGGCGCTCAGGATTGATCCTCCCCGAGCCGCCGAACCGCTGGTCGTCGGAGTTGAACAGCTCCACATACGTGCCCTTCCTGGGAACGCCTATGCGGAACTGGTCATACGTCTCCGGCACGAAGCTCAGCAGGCACACAAGGTCCTCGGTGGGCCTCTTGCCGTGGCGGATGAAGGTCAGTATCGACTGCTTGGCGTCGTCGGCGTCCAGCCACTCAAAGCCGTCCCAGGTGTAGTTATACTGGTACAGGGCCTTCTCGCCGGTGAACAGGTGGTTTAGCTCCTTTATGTACTGCTGGTGCTTCCGGTGGGCCTCGTAATCCAGAAGCTTCCACTCAAGCCCCTCGTAGTAGCGCCACTCGATGAACTGGGCTATCTCCGCGCCCATGAAGTTGTGCTTTGCCCCCGAGTGGAGCATCTGATACAGCATCAGAGACCTGAGCCCCGCGAACTGCCGCCAGTAATCCCCGGGCATACGCCCGATAAGCGACGCCTTGCCGTGGACCACCTCGTCGTGGGACAGCGCCAGGATGAAGTTTTCGTTGAAGGCGTACATCATAGAGAAGGTCAGTCCCCCATGGCTGCCGGGCCTATAGGGGAAATCCGTTTTCATGTAGTTGAGGGTGTCGTGCATCCAGCCCATGTCCCACTTGTAGTGGAAGCCCAGTCCCCCGTCATCGGGCGGGTATGTGACCAGGGGCCAGGCGGTGGACTCCTCGGCGATCATCATAACGTCCGGGTGCTCCCTGGCCACGGTGGAGTTTATCTTCTGTATCAGAGCTATGGAGTCATAGTCGTGCTCCGTGCCGTCGGGGGCGTGCTTCTTCAGACGCTCGTCGTCGATGCCGAAATTGAGGTACAGCATACTCGTGACGCCGTCCACCCTTATGCCGTCCGCGTGATAGCGTTCCAGCCAGAAGTTGGCGTTGGACAGGAGGAAGGACCGCACCTCGCCCTTTTTCACGTCGAATTTATATGTGCCCCACTGGGGATGTGAGCCACCCTCGTAAAGGGGCTCGCCGATGAACTCCCCAAGTCCGTGGGCGTCCCGGCAAAAATGGGCCGGAGCCCAGTCAAGTATCACCCCGAGCCCCGCCATGTGGGCGGCGTTCATAAAATAGGCGAAATCCTTAGGCTCGCCGTAGCGGGCGGTGGGCGTATAGTAGCCCGTCAGCTGGTAGCCCCAGCTGCCGTCAAAGGGGTGCTCCATAACGGGCATAAGCTCTATGTGGGTGTAGCCCATATCCACAGCGTAGGGCACCAGCGTCTCAGCCAGCTCCCGGTAGGACAGCATGGTGCCGTCCTCATGGCGGCGCCAGGAGCCCAGGTGGACCTCATATATATTGAGTGGGCGCTCACGGTGATTCTGCTTTGCCCGCTTTGCCATCCACTTGTCGTCGGTCCAGTCGTAGGAGTATATGTCCACCACCCTGGAGGCCGTCTCCGGCGGGCACTCGCTCCCGAAGCCGTAGGGGTCGGCCTTGAATAGGAGCCGCCCGTCCTTTGCCTCCACCACGTACTTGTAGCTCTCGCCGGCGTTGAGGCCCGGCATGAATATGCGCCAGACGCCCCTGTCGTCGCACTCCATATAGTGCCTGTCAGGGACCCAGTCGCACCAGGATCCGGTGAGACGCACGGACTTTGCCCCCGGGGCCCAGAGCGTGAAGCTCCAGCCGTCCTGCCCGTTTATGTTCTCCCTGTGAGCGCCAAAGACCTCATAGGCATGTGACCATGTGCCCTCGGCAAATTCCCACTGCTGATCGTTTGTCAAAAGCATTTTCTCCACCTCATTTGTCCGTTATATATGTACCGGATACCGTGATCCATAATAGCTTATGACATTATACACCATACCTGAGGATTTGTCCACCGTTTTCCGGGTGTTTTGGGGTCACGTTTTCGTTATTTTCTACTGTTATCACAAATTTTGCTCTTAATTTTTGCAAATATTGCACAATCGGCGGCCCCGCGGGCCTGTTGTCGGACATAAATTATACGATTTTTGTTAACACTTGATTTACCGGAAGTCCACAAAACGGAAAGATTTACGGCGTATACTCCTTTTGAAATTTGAAAAGGACGGTATCCCTATGAAAAAATTCGCGATTTTACTGACCTGCCTGTCCCTTGTCCTGTCCCTGGCCGCCTGCTCCGGCGGCACGAAGGGTTCTGAGAACTCCGATGAGGGCGGCACGAAGGGCCCCGAGAGCTCCGATGAGGGCGGCACGAAGGGTCCCGAGAGCTCCGATGAGGGCGGCACGACCCAGGATAAGCCCCTTTCCTCCCGGGTGACGATCCCTGAGGGGCGGTCTCTCGTCCTCTCCGACGAGGGCGTCACATTGGACGGTCAGGCCCTGACGGACGACCCCACCGCCGACGTCTACCTGGCCCACGACATCGTCTACTATGAGGCCGGCCACGACTTCACCTACGGCGAGGGCGGTGAGGCCGACGAGCACGACGCTGACGAGGCCGCGGCCCACACGGTTGTCCACATCACACAGGCCGGGACATACGTCATATCCGGCAAGCTCTCCGCCGGCCAGATAGCCGTGGACCTGGGCGAGGACGCGGAAACTGACCCCGAGGCCGTTGTGGACCTGGTCCTCAGCGGCGCGGACATAACCTGCACCGTCGCCCCCGCCATCATATTTTATAATGTATACGAGTGCGGCGACAAGGACAACGCCTCCTCTGACGTGGACACCTCAAAGGCCGGTGCCAACGTATATGTGGCCGACGGCACGGAAAACAACGTGACCGGCTCCTACGTCGCCCGCATCTATAAATCCGTTGAGCTCAGCGAGGACGGCAAGAGCGTGGTGGACAGCAAAAAGCTCCACAAATACGACGGGGCCCTCTACTCCAAAATGTCCATGAACGTCGCCGGCAACGACGGTGTGCTCAATATAACCGCCGAAAACGAGGGCCTGGATTCCGAGCTCCACCTGACGGTAAACGGCGGCGTCATTAACATCGTCTCCGACAACGACGGCATAAACACAAATGAGGACGGCGTGTCCGTCACGACTGTGAACGCCGGCGAGCTCAACATCACCGTCACCGGCGCCACCGGCGAGGGAGACGGCATCGACTCCAACGGCTGGCTCGTCATTAACGGCGGCACGGTCCGCTCTTTCGCCTGCGCCACCTCCGGTGACGCGGGGATAGACTCCGACATGGGCATAATCATAAACGGCGGCGACGTCGCCGCCACCGGCAACATGCTTGACGCCATCGACGCCGCCAGCACCCAGAAATACGTCATCTTCAACGTGAGGAACGGCTCCGCCGGCAGCTACTCCGTAAAGGACGCCGACGGCCACCCGATAACGGACGTGACCGCCGCCAACGCCTTCTCTATTCTTATCGTGTCCTCCCCCGACCTCCCTGACGGCCTCTGCGCCCTCTATAACGGCGACACCCTCGTGGCCTCCGCCGAGCCCGGCGACGCCGGAGTCGGCGGCTTCGGCGGCCGTCCCGGCGGCTTCGGCGGCGGCCGCGGCGAGCGCCCCGACGGCGCCACTCCCCCCGACGGCTTCAACCACGGACCCAAACCCGACGGCACCGAGCCCCCAGAGGGAATGGAACCCCCGGAGGGCATGGAACCTCCCGAGGACATGGAACCCCCCGAGGGCACTGAAGGCCAGCCGGTGTGATAAAGCTCCTGTAAGGAAAGCTCAAAAACCCCTTGTCAAGCAAATCAAATTATGGTAAAGTGAAAATGCGAAAGGGGGCCATATGAATATGCAGGAAAGCTCCAGACTGATCATCGGGCTCCGCGCCAAAGGGTGGACGGACACCCAGATTGCCGACTTCATCCTCTACATCGAAAGCGGCGACGAACGCTACAAGCCCCAACCGGACAAAAAAGACGAAAAATAACGCGATTGGCCGTCCCCAACGGGACGGCCAATCGTATTTCTTTTCCGCCCTTCCGGCGAAAATTTTTCAGTGTTCCGTGCCGTTCTTTGCGCAGGTGTCGCAGTGGCCGGTGCAGGTGGCGTCCTGGAGCTCCGGGGGCGGCTCGATGCCGTTGCGCTTGTAGTAATCGGCCAGACACGCCCTTATGCCCTCCTCCGCCAGCACGGAGCAGTGGAGCTTCTGGGGGGGCAGGCCGTCCAGGGCCTCGGCCACCGCCTTGTTCGTCAGCTTCAGGGCCTCCTCGATGGACTTGCCCTTCACAAGCTCGGTGGACATGGAGCTTGTGGCGATGGCGGCGCCACAGCCGAAGGTCTTGAAGCTGACCTTCTCGATGATGCCGTTCTCGATCTTCATGTAGATCTTCATTATATCTCCGCAGACGGGGTTGCCCACCTGGCCGATGGCGTTGGCGTCGGGCAGCTCACCCACGTTCCGGGGATTTGTGAAGTGGTCCATGACCTTTTCGGAATACATATCAAACTTCCTCCTCGTTATGAATTTACCATAAGGTCCAGGCTCTTCCGGGCGGCCTTCAGCTCCGCCTCGGGCACCTCCACCCTGTATTTCTCATCCCGCAGGCACTCATAGAGCGCCCGGAGGGTCACCTTCTTCATATTTCCGCACATGAACGTACTGCCCACGCCGTAGATCTTTTTCTCCGGGAGCTCCCGGCGGAGGCGCTCAACGATCTCGCTCTCGGTGCCGATAAGTATCTCGCCGGCGTCGGTATTCCGGGCGAAATCAAGTATCTCGGCGGTGGAGCCCACGAGGTCGCCGTACTTCACCACGTCCTCGCCGCACTCCGGGTGGACGGCGAACACCGCGTCCGGATGGGCCCTTTTCGCCGCCAGGATGTCCGCCTCGGTGATCTTGTGGTGGGTGGGGCAGAAGCCCGGGTGGAGCCAGAATTTCTTCTCCGGCACCTGCCGGGCCACAAAGGAGCCCAGGTGCTTATCCGGGACAAAGATTATCTCCCGGCAGTCAAGGCCCCTGGCTATCCTCAGGGCCGAGGAGCTTGTACAGCACACGTCGGACACCGCCTTCACCGCGGCGGAGGAGTTGACGTAGCACATGACGGCGGCGTCGGGGTGGAGCTCCCGGAGCCTCAGCACGTCCTCGGGCGTCACCATGTCCGCCATGGGACAGCCCGCGTCCATGGACGGCAACAGGACGGTCTTTTCCGGGGAGAGGATCTTCGCGCTCTCCCCCATGAAGCGCACGCCGCAGATGACGATAAGGTCATTTTCCGCCTTCGCGGCCTTCTGGGCCATGGCGAAGGAGTCACACACCCAGTCCGATACGTCCTGGACCTCCAGCGGCACGTAGTAGTGGGCCAGCACAAGGGCGTTTTTCTCCTTTTTCAGCCGGAGTATCTCCCGCTGGAGCTCATTAAAATTTTCCATTCAGCCGGTCCTCCCAGAGGGGCGACATGCTCCGCAACCGCTCGATAATAGGCGGCAGCTTCTCAATGATATAATCTATGTCCTCGTCCGTTGTCGTGTCGGTGATGGAAAGCCGCAGTGAGCCGTGGGCCACCTCGTGGGGAAGGCCGATAGCCAGCAGTACGTGGCTGGGGTCGAGGCTCACTGAGGAGCATGCGGAGCCGGAGCTTGCGCAGATGCCCTCATGGTCCAGGCTCAGCACCAGCGACTCTCCCTCCACGCACTCAAAGACGAAGCTCGCTATGCCCGGCAGTCTGTTCACCGGGTCGCCGGTGAGCCGTGAGTACGGTATGGTCTTAAAGGCCTCTATGAGCCTGTCGCGCATCCGGGATACCCTGGGCATCGTCTCAGGCAGGTTTTCCACCGCCTCCTCCAGCGCCGCGGCCATGCCGATGATCTCCGGCACGTTCTCGGTGCCGGACCGCTGGTTGCGCTCCTGGCCGCCGCCGTGGAGGAGCTGCGGCACCCTTATGCCCTTCCGGATATACAGTACGCCCACGCCCTTGGGGCCGTGGAACTTGTGGCCGGAGATGCTTAGCATGTCGATGTTCATGGCCTTCACGTCGATGGGTATGTGCCCCGCGGCCTGGACGGCGTCGGTGTGGAACAGCACCCCGTGCTCGTGGGCTATGCGGCCTATCTCCGCCACAGGCAGTATGGTGCCGATCTCGTTATTCGCCATCATAACGGATATGAGTATCGTGTCGGGCCTTATGGACGCCTCAAGCTCCTGAAGGTCTATGCCGCCGTTGGAGTCGGCCTTGAGGTATGTGACCTCATAGCCCTTCTTCTTGAGCCAGTCCAGTGTGTGGGTGATGGCGTGGTGCTCGATGGAGCTGGTGATGATGTGCTTGCCCTTGGCGGCCTTGGCCTCGGCAATGCCCTTCAGGGCCCAGTTGTCCGACTCCGTGCCGCACCCGGTGAAGTATATCTCCACGGGCTCGGCGTTCAGGCACTTCGCCACCTTGGCTCTGGCCTCGTCAAGGCCCCTTCTGGCACTGCGGCCAACTGAATAGAGGCTCGAGGGGTTGCCGTAATTTTCGGTCATATAGGGCATCATGGCGTCCACGCACGTCCTCGACATGGCCGTGGTGGCCGCGTTATCCGCGTAAACGAACTTTTCTGACATTTGAATTTCGCCTCGGTTTATGAAATAAGGGCTCTCATGGTTAGCCGACGTTAATTTTATACCCTGCAAGTAGGTTTTGTCAATATCCCGCTGTTGTAATTCAGAAAATAATATGTTATACTATCCGCAGTGGCGGATAGTATATTCATTTTAGCCGTTTTTCTCCCCGGCTTACGCCGGGAACCGAAAAACATGGCAATATACCATCCCCGCTCCGCGGGTATGGTATAATAAACGCGAAACACAACAAACGCCGACGCCCGGCGACGCGCCCCCGGCGGGCCGTCCCGCCTCGGCCGCGTATCCGTATCGCAATATCCCCCTTTATTTTTCGCGCCGGGCCTATGCTTTATTATGGAGCGATGTGAAATGAGATACAAAATTTCAGCCAACGTTATCCGGAGGCTCCCCAGGTATTTGAGATGGATGAGGTTTCTCGAGCGCCAGCAGGTGGAGAAGATCTCCTCCGGGGAGCTGGCCGCCCGCCTCGGCGTGACGGCCTCCCAGATACGCCAGGACTTCAACTGCTTCGGCGGCTTCGGACAGCAGGGCTACGGCTACAATATACACGAGCTCCGGGAGGAGATGGCCGAGATACTCGGCGTCCATGAGACGCTGACGGCCGTGGTCATCGGCACCGGCAATCTGGGCCGGGCGCTTATCTCCAACTTCCGGTTTTCCGAATACGGTTTCAGGGTCATTGCCGCCTTCGACAACCAGCCGTCCCTTATCGGCACGGTGATAAACGGCGTGACCGTCCGCGACGCCGGCGAGATCGGCGACTTTTTAAAAAATAACCCGGTGGACGTGGCAATACTTACGCTCCCCCAGTCCAGCGCCAACGCCGCGGCAAAGCTCGCCGCGGACAACGGCGTCAGGGGGATATGGAACTTCACCGGCATCGACTTCGACAGCGACCTGGGCGACACGGTGGTGGAGGACGTACACCTTTCCGACAGCCTTCTGACCCTGGGCTATCACCTGAGGGGCAGTCAGAACACCAAGGAGGACTTATGAAGCGAATTATAACAGCGGGCCTCACCCTGGCCCTTCTCGTCGCGATGACCGCGGCCTCCGCCAGCGGCCCCGGCTCGGCCTCGGACCCCCTCATAACAAAAAGCTACATGGAGGGCGAGTACACCGACCGGATCCTCAGCGACGCCGACAAGGCCATAGACCGCGGCCTCCAGGCCGTCTATGACAAGGCCGCCGCCCCCTATGACTCCCCCTCGTCTGAGGTGACCTACACCTCCGGCCGCCAGCTCATGCTGGCAAAGTCCGGCGGGGAGCTCACCGTGCTCGCCGGCGGCTATCTCACGCTCCTTGAGGGCGGCCTCTCCGTGACGGTCCGCTCCGGCCAGGTCCTGGACCTGAGCCGCGGCGAGGCCGTGTCCGACGGCGCGGCCCTCAGCTCCGGCCGTCGCTATCTGTGCGCCGAGGACACCCGGGCCCTTTTCACCGCCTCGGCCCCCTCACTCATGCTCCTTGAGGGACCCTACATCTCCAACGGCCTTGTGGGCAAGCCCGAGCTCATATATGACGACGTGACCGGCGTTGAGTGGTTCGCCGACGCCGCCGCCTACGCCAAGTCCATCGGCATGTTCCCCGACTCCGGCGGCTCCACCTTCCACTCCTCCGCCTCCGTCTCCAGGGCCGAGATGGTCTACGGCATGTGGAAGGCCGCGGGTATGCCCTCCTCAGCCGGCGTACTGCCCTACAACGACCTGCGGGAGACCTGGTATCTCGACGCCGTGGCCTGGGCCACGGAGAAGGAGATAGTCACCGGCACCGGCGGCCCCAACTTCAGCCCCGATATGGGCCTTGACCGCCAGCAGCTGGCCACCATGCTCTACCGCTACGCCAGGGCCACCGGCAAGGACACCTCCGCCCGCGTGGACCTTGATAAATTCGTGGACAGGGCGCAAATAGGCGACTGGGCCCTTGACTCCCTCAGCTGGGCCGTGGCCGCCGGCGTCATACACGGCACCAGCGACACCGAGGAGCTCATGTCCCCCACCATGTCCGCCACAAGAGGCCAGGTAGCCACGGTCCTTATGAGAATGATCTGACCGCCCACCCGGCGAAAAATCTTATCCCTCCGCAAAAAACACACCGCCAAATAAAAACCGCCGCTCATAAAACAGTACGAAAAGGCCGTTGACTTTTTACCGGGAAACCGGTGTGTCAACGGTCTTTTTCGGTATCCAATTCAGACTTACTGAACAGGGAAAGACGCGAAGCGGGTTTATCTGTTCGGCAAGTACACAGGGGATAGCCGCTTTTAGCGGCGCAGGGGGGGCGTCCCCTTGCGGTCGCGAAGCGACGAAACCTCTGCCAAGGCACGCTTCGCAGTCGGACGGCGGCTTTCTGCTGTCAGAGAGAGCCTTCCGAGCGCACGATACATGGTCGCCAGACCTAGGTATAGAAGTGCGCCCTTTAGTTCCTAAAGGGTTTTACGACATCTCGACAAACGGGAATTTGTTTATATATCTTTCCTGAAACAAATGATCCGATTTGCTACCTCAAACCCCATCGCCGTATGAAAACGCAAACTGTCGTCATTTTCGAGTTCACAATCACTTGCAAACTCTGTACAATGTTTTTCTTTTGCCCATGCTTCACACGCTCTCAGCAGTGTCTTGGCATGGCCGTACTTGCGATACTCATCTTCAACAAAGATACCTTCCAAATATCCAACGGGAGAGCTGTCAGTCCCTTCCACATACTCGTACCTGAGCTGGCACTGCGCAAAGCCTATCGCTTTCCCGTCAACATATTGGAGGAAACACACCGCATTGTCGCCGGAAATGAGATCATCAAACATCTTCGACAATTCTTTAATGGAATGCCCTTTCCACAGCTTCATTGCCAGCTCTGCCAATGTCATGGCGTCACCTGGTTTTGCCTGTTTTACCATAATAGGCCCTCCACAAATCCCGATTTGTCGAATAGTCGCCCACTCGACACTGAACATTATACCAACCAAATGTGAAGAAATCTACTGTCCGTTAAGACGGTTAATCGAATTTTCCCGAAGTTTCTGCCCACATCAAATAGAAAACGCTCCGGCGATACATTCCTCGTCCAGAGCGTTCCTATCCGCTGTCCCGGCTCGTCTTAAAGGCAAGCTCAAACAACATACTGTTTTGTGGCCTCCGCCGGAAAGGCGGTGTGTCTTTTTATTTTCTCTCATCGGCTGTCGGGTCGGGACGCTCCGGTTCCGCCGGGGGCTCCGGCTCCGCTGTCATCTCCGGCTCCGTGGGGGGCTCGGGGATGGCTGGGGAGGCGACGGCGGATTTATATATCGGGGCCCGGGTCAGGGTGTCGATGTGGTCTATGTCCCGGTAGAACTCCGTGTCCTCGGGAAGGCCCCGGCGGCGGAGGCCCCGGTTATTGAGGCGCTTGCAGATGCTGTAAAGCACCGTGGTCAGCGGTACGCCCAGGAGCATACCGGTAAGGCCGAACAGGCCCCCGAAGAAGAGGATGGCGAACATTATCCAGAAGCCCGAAAGGCCCGTGCGGGAGGCGTGGATGCGGGGCTTGAGTATTTGTCCGTCCACCTGCTGGATGATGACGGTGAATATTACGAATATAAGCGCCTGCGTGGGGTTTTCCAGCAGCAGCAGAAGCGCGGAGGGGACGGCGCCGATGATGGGGCCGAACATGGGTATTATGTTGGTCAGGCCCACGAGGAGCGTTATAAGCGCCACATAGGGCATACCCGTGAGCATCATAAAGATGTAGTTCAGGAGCCCCACGATGAGGGCGTCTATCAGGGTACCCACTATGTAGTTGCCGAAGGCCTCGTCCACGCCCTTCGTCTCGGTGATTATCACATTGGCGAGCTTCACGCCGAACACGGCGTAGGTCACCTTTTTCACCTGGGCGCAGAAGGTCTCCTTGTTGTACATGACGTACACCGATATAACAACGCCGATGAACAGGTCCACCACGGCGGAGATCACCGATATGACGCCGCCGGTTATGCTCGTTATCACATCCCCCAGGCTCGGGATGAGCGTGTTCTGGAGCCAGCTCACGAAGGAGTCGGAGATGGAGTTGATCCACTCCACCACCACGTCCTCCAGGGCGTATCCGTCAAGGACGTTCTCTATCCAGTCTATGGCGGCCGTCAGGTAGTCCTGGGAGCTCAGCACCAGCTTCTCAAGGCTGGCGTATATCTCCGGAAGGATTATTACCATCACCCCGGCAAGGCCCCCCAGGACCAGGGTCATCGTCAGGATGATGGAGAATATCCTGGCGGCCTTTTGGGCCGTCACCGGGCGTTTTTTGAACATCCTGCCGGTGAGCTTTATAAAGACCTTCTTTTCAAATATATTGAGTACTCTGTTGAGGAGATAGGCGATGAGTATGCCGTAGATGACCGGCGTCAGGGCCGAGACCATTATCGACAGCACCCTGTTTATGGACGGTATACTGCTGAGCAGCCAGAAGAAGGCTATGCTCGCCACCACCACGAAAAAGCCTGTCAATCCCCAATATAGGTACTTTTTGTCCCATTTGAATTTTTTCATAAGATCAAACTTCCTTTTTGGCCCCTCTCCCACAGGGGCCCGCCGCCATAAAGGTCAGACTATCTCCCGGTACATGCCGGAGGCGTCGTCCTTGCGGACGGTGGCCTCCACGGACACCACCTCTACCCTTACCTTTTTCGCCCCGAAGGAAAGCTCTATTATGTCCCCGGGCTTTACCTCCTTGGAGGGCTTGGCGGTGACGCCGTTCACGGTCACTCTGCCGCCGTCCGCGGCCTCCGCGGCTACGGTGCGGCGCTTTATAAGGCGCGATACCTTCAGGTATTTGTCAAGTCTCATATCAATGGAAACTCCGTCAAAAGCTTCATTAAAAGGTTATGCCCCGGCTGGCCGGGGCGTGGTCACAAGATGGGCCGGGGGTATGGCCCCGGCCCATCTCACCTGAGCGATCACTCAGCGATGGTGTCCTTGAGAGCCTTGCCGGCCTTGAAAACGGGGATGCGGCTGGCGGGGATGTTGATGGTCTCCTTGGTCTGAGGATTGCGGCCCACGCGGGCGGCGCGCTCCTTGGTCTCGAAGGCGCCGAAGCCGATAAGGGTGACCTTCTCGCCGGCCTTCATGGCCTCGACAATGGAGTCGATGGCGGCGTTAACGGCCTTGTCGGAATCCTTCTTGGAAAGACCGGTCTTCTCGGCGACCGTGCTGATAAGCTCTGTCTTGTTCATGTTCTTTACTTCCTCCAATGTATTTATATCTTTAAAACCCGTGTGGGTTTTAAATTCAGCTCTCGCGCCCGGACTATTTTATCTCCTCCCAGACGGCGTCCATTTCCTCCAGGGTCATGTCCTCAAGTCTGCGGCCCCGGGCCGTGGCCTGGGCCTCCAGCCGGGAAAAGCGGCTCAGGAACTTGTCCGAGGCGGCCCTTAGTATCTCCTCCGGGTCGGCCTTTATAAATCTCGCCACGTTCACGCAGGAGAACAGCAGATCCCCCAGCTCCTCCGCGGCCCTGTCCGGGTCCCCGAGGACCTGCCGGAGCTCCCCGGCCTCCTCATCTATCTTATCCATCGCGCCCTCAACGGATACCCAGTCAAAGCCGACTTTTGCCGCTTTTTTCTGGAGCTTCTCCGCCCGCCACAGGGCCGGCAGGCTCCTGGCCACGCTCTCAAGGGAGCTTGTGACGGTGCTCTGGTGCTTTTCCACCCTTTTTATCTTGTCCCAGTTTTGCAGGACCTCGGCGGAGTCCGCGACCTCCACGTTGCCAAAGACGTGTGGGTGGCGTAAAATCAGCTTTTTACAAACACCGTCGGCCACGGCGTTCAGGTCGTAGTGCCCCTGCTCCTCCTCGATACGGGCGTGGAACACCACCTGCAAAAGCACGTCCCCCAGCTCCTCTCTCAGGTGCTCGGGACTGCCCTCGTCTATGGCCTCTATGACCTCGTAGACCTCCTCGATGAACTCGCGCCTTATGGACTCGTGGGTCTGCTCCCTGTCCCAGGGGCAGCCCCCCTCGGAGCGCAGGATCTTCACGATGTTCCGCAGGTCCTCTACGTCATATTCGGTTTTGTATTCAAAATCTATCATATTTTTTCCTCAACTTCAAGTAAAAAATGAATAAATCTCTTTTGTCACCGCAATTTCAGCACTTTTGCCAGTTTATCGCCCTTTGGGAGCAGTAATATGTCCTCCTTGGTCACTGCCCTCAGGGCTATTATGAGGACGAAATACACCGCCACGGCCACCAATATCGCCAGCGCCAGGCAGACGAGCTCCCCAAGGCGCCCCCCGCCCAGGGCCGGCCCTATGAATTTATCCGTAAGGCCGTACACTCCCCAAGCCGCGCCGCCCATCAGCAGCGAGCATATGAGGGGCCTTACGGTTATCCTGATGTAATTCGGCCTCTGGGGGACCTTGACTGTTATGAAGATGAGGTTCAAAGCGGTGATCACGAAGTAGCACACCAGCGTCCCGATAGGAGCGCCGGAGATGTTTATGTCGGGGTTGCCCACCAGCACGTAGTTTACGCCGATCTTTATAAGTCCCCCGACAGGCAGGGCGATAAGGGCCAGCTTTTCATAGCCCGTTGCCTGCAGTACCCCGTTTGTTATAAGGTAGGTGCACACAAAGTAGGAGGCTATGCCGAGCATTGTGAGAAGCTCCGGGCCGCGCTCATTTGAACCGGGGAAAAGCACGTCGAATATGGGCTGTGCCAGCACCGCGAGGCCCACCGCCGCCGGCATGGCCAAAAGATTTGTGAGCTTCATGCAGGACTCCACAGTGGACTTGGCCTGACCCAGCTCGCGCTTGGCAAGGGCCCCGGCAATGACCGGCACCACCGCCACACATATGGGCGTTATGAAGGAGGACGGCACGGTGAAGAAGGTCATGCCCTTTGAGTATACGCCGTAGAGCACGTCGACCTTGTCCTGAACAAAGCCCGCGCCGTTGGCAAGGCGCTCCCTTATGTTGGCCGTATCGATGAGGTTTATTATATTGAGCACGGAGGAGCTCAGGGTTATGGGTATGCTGACGGCAAGTATCTTTCTGGCCGTGGCCCCCCGGGACATGGGCTGGTCAAGGTTCAATGTCATGGGGGTATCGCGGGCAATGTGGCGGCACTGGACGATGAGCACCGGGATGGAAAGGCCGAGGCCTATGGTGATGCCAACGATGGCCCCCGCCGCTATAACCGGTGTGCTGGCACCGGCGGACTTTAAATACCAGGCAATGGCAAGGCCGAAAACGAGCTTGCAGCCCACCTCCATGAGCTGGCTTATTGAGGTGGGGAGCATCTTGTTGTGGCCCTGGGCGTAGCCCCTTAAGACTGATACGATGCACGCGAAGAGCACCGCCGGGGCCAGGCACCTGACCCCCACAGCCACCTGGGAGTCGTGGACCCTGTCCGCCAACCACTGGGCCTTTATGAGCATGAATGTCATGGCCACGATGCCGATGATGCCGAAGGTGATCATGCCTACGGAGTAGTACCGCCTGGCCTGCATGGGCCTGGAGGATGCCCGGGCCTCGGATATGAGCCTCGAGATGGCCACGGGCACACCGGCGGTGGAGATGGTCAGTATCAGCGTGTAGATGTAGTACATCACGTTGAAGTGACCTGATCCCGCGTCGCCAAGGATATTGAACAGCGGTATCTTGTAGATCATCCCGATGACCTTGGTGATAGCCACCGTGGCGGCAAGGGTCGCCGCCCCCGTCAGATAGTTGGGTCTTTTCTGCTCTGCCAAGAAAATCGTCCTCTCAGAGAAAGTGGGGACATCCGGTCCCCCCGATGCCATTCATATTCAAACAAGCGCCATTTTACACCAGCCGTACAGAAAAATCAAGCCCGCTGACCGCACTTGACCTTTTTCTGATTGTACTTGACCTTTTTCTGATGTAATACTAATACCCAATTAAAATAAGCCATTCGCGGCGGCCTTTTTCGCGCCATGCTTCGTCAGCCGCCTTGGAAATACCAATGGGTATTCCCTGCGGCGACTTCCTTGCCTGACACGAAAAATCCTCGCCGCTCGGTGTCTTATTTTAAATGGGTATTAGTATAAAATGGCGCTTTTTTCACCGTAAAACGGACCTTTTTGTGCCGTTGGGCCACACTCGCTCGGAAAAATATGGTGGAGCCTTGGGATAATATCGCGGTTATGTAACCCCCGCCCGCCGTCGCCGCGTCCACGGTGTTGACATAATCGTTGTGGAAAAGTCGGTGGATAATGTGTAAAACCTCCCTGTTTTGGGGGCTTTTTTGGGCATGTCCGGGTGTGGGAAACAGGGTTTTCAATAATTATGTGTCGTTTACGGGACATATTTTTTGTCAACCGCGCTCCCTCTTCAGGGGCCTTATGTCCGTCCCAGCGAACTTTATACAGTAAAATTCCCCCATAAGCCGGGACATTATGGGCGCGGAGTAACGCTGGGCCAGCTCGTCCACGGTGAGGTTCGAGCTTATCACCGTCTTTTTCCCCCCGGCGACCCGGGTATTTAGAAGCGTATATAGGGCGCTGGTGACAAAGGCCGTGGGGAACTCGGTGCCCAGGTCGTCCAATATGAGAAGGTCGCAGTTTTCAAGCCGCTTTATGTCGCTCCTGGCCTCCTGCTGGTCGCCGCGGCCGAATTTCTCCGCCTCGTATTTGGCAAAAGCCCCCGTGGCGGTGTCATAGACCACGGAGAAGCCCCGCTCCGATACGACCCTGGCGATGCAGGTGGACAAAAAGGTCTTTCCAAGGCCCGTGCCGCCCTGGAGGAAGAGGTTCATGGAGTTTTGCGAGAACTTCCGGGCGTATTCCCGGCATGTCTCATAGACCGTCTCCATGACGCTGCGGGGGGATACGCCGGTGGCGGGGTCGGGCTGGTCGGAGTAGTAGCTCAGGTCGAAGGTGTCAAAGGTGTCCTCGCCCAGCTTCAAAAGGGCCGAAAGGTCCCGGCGCTGCTCGTCCCGGTAAAGCTCCATGAGGCAGGAGCAAAGCTCCGTCCCGCGGTAGCCTGTGTCCCGGCATTTCGGGCAGATATATTTCTCGTCCAGGTAGTCCATTGGGAGCCCTGCCCTCAAAAGCTCCATGCCGCGGCGCTCCTGCAGGTCCAGATTTTTCTCCCTTATGGCGTCCAGGGCCTCGGTGGGGTCGCCGCCGCCCAGCACCGCCGCCGTGACGGCTGAGGCCACCGTCTCCCGGAGGGCCCGGTCTATATCCCGGATCCGGGGGTTCCTGGCGTAGGCGGTGTCGCGCCTTGCCCGCTGGTCCTCCTCGTTTTCCGCCCGCCTTTTGTCGAGGCGCGTCTTGGCCCTTGAAAGGAGCTTTCCGTCCAGGCTCATTTATCCTTCCCCCTTTATCTTTCTCAAGGTGGCCCGCATGGCCTCAAGCTCCCCGGCTGTGGCGCCCGTCTGTGGTCCGGGCCTGCCGGCCCGGGGCTTTGTGAATTTCGGCGGGGCGTCGCCTCCGGCTATCTCCTCGGTGGTGTGCAGGCCCTTGGAGTGCCAGCTTTTCAGGATGGAGTCCATGTACCGCCAGGTGAGCCGGCCGGTCTTTGTCACCGTCCTGTCGTATGCCTCAGCTATGGCGCCTGTCGTAAAGCCCATGTCGGTCCAGGAGTTTATGTACCGGCGCTCCGTGGCGGAGAGGGCCCGCCCCGTGAGCCCCAGTATGGGCGCCAGCTCCCGCTCGGAGGACCTGTACGCGCTCTGGCGCTTTATGAAGTCCTCGGCGGCCTCCAGGGAGAATATGCCCTCCCGCTCCCAGGCGTAGGCGGTCTTTTCGATGTAGCGCATGGAGGGCCTGCGCCCCGGCTGGCCGCGGCTCGCAAACTCGCTGACGCAGTACTGGACCAGCGTCAGTATGACCTCAGTCGGGAGCCGCAGATAATCGTATATGCCAAACAGCGTCATCAGCCCCTCGCTGGACAGCTGAGCGCCCAGGACCTTCTGTACCTCGTTCACCAGCGCCTTGAACTCCTGGCCGTTTTTGAGCTCCCGGTCGATGTCCTGGGGGGTGTAGCGCGGCAGCTCCTCGGGCCGCTCCAGCTTCCCGGCGGGCTTTGGCGCGGCGTTTGACAGCGTCACAAGGCCCAGCCGGCACAGGACGTCCAGCGCCCCGTCCGCCTGCTCACGTGTCCGGTGGATCGCCCCGGCGGCGTCCTCGCCGTCATATCTTCCGCCGTTGGAGAGGATATAGATGTATAAAAGCGCCGCGTCGCCGCTCCCGGAGCCCATGAGCCTGCGCGCCGCCTCACCCTCAATGGTTATGCTGTCCCCGGTGGGAAGAACGAACTGCCCCGGCATCCCGTCCCCTCCTTTCTCAAAATCTAAAACATATTAGTGTGTTAATTATAGCAGAGCTTTCGGGATTGTACAAGTTTTTTGACGAAAAAGTCCGCCGCCCGCATCATCCCGTCAATTTTGGGCGGCTTTGGAGCTCCGGCTTGACAAACCTGCCCTTTGTGATACAATGGTATGGCTGAAAATTCGCCGTTTGGAAGGAGGTGGACGCGGTGAGGGTCGATGTGCTGGGCGTCACGTTTGACGACGTGACCATGGACGAGGCTGTCGGGCTCGGGATGGAGCTTCTGGACACGCCCGGGGCGGACACGGTGGTGACGCCAAATCCGGAGATAGTCATGGCCTGCCGCAAGGACCCGGAGCTCCTTGACACCGTAAATTCCGCGTCGCTTGTTTTGCCGGACGGCATAGGGATCATCTACGGCGCGAGGATACTCAAAACGCCCCTCAAATCAAAGGTCCCCGGGGCCGACTGGGCCGAGGGGATGTTCGCCCGGATGGCCAGGGCGGGGCGGAGCGTATACTTCCTCGGCGCCAAGCCCGGAGTGGCTGAGGCGGCGGCGGAAAACATGGCGAAAAAATACCCGGGTCTCAGGATCGCCGGCGCCCACGACGGGTATTTCGGTGACGACGGGCCGGTGGTGGAGCTCATAAACTCAGCCTCGCCGGATCTTTTGCTTGTGTGCCTTGGCGCGCCCAAGCAGGAGAAGTGGATGCGTGACAACCGTGACCGGCTGAACGTCCGCCTGATGGCGGGCCTTGGCGGGTCGCTGGACGTCTACGCCGGGGTTGTGCAAAGGGCCCCGGACAGGTGGAGGAAGCTTGATCTGGAGTGGCTGTACAGGCTGATAAAGCAGCCCTCGCGCCTGGGCCGGATGCTGAAGCTCCCCTGGTTTTTGGCGATAGTTGTATGGAAACGTGTTTTTGGGAAATAAGAAAGGGTGTTATCTATGGTATATATACTTCTTGCCGACGGATTTGAGGAGGTCGAGACCGTCTCGCCGGTGGACGCCCTCAGGCGCGCCGGAGTCGAGGTGGCGCTGGTGGGAGTCACCGGAGCCGTCGTCACTGGCAGTCACGGGATGAGGCTCGCCGCCGACGTGGAGATTGACGGGATCGACCCCGCCTGCTGTGAGGCCATCGTTGTCCCCGGGGGACTCCGGGGGGTGCAGAACATAAAAGCCTCGGAAAAGGCCCTCGGGGCCATAAGAGCCGCCTACGGCGCGGGAAAATACGTGTGCGCCATATGCGCCGGGCCGACGGTGCTGGCACAGCTCGGCATAACCGACGGCAAAAAGGCCGTGTGCTACCCCGGCATGGAGGACGAGATGGGCTCGGCCCACATGGTCCCCGGCGCCGCCGTCACCGACGGCAGGGTCATCACCGGCCGGAGCGCCGGTACGGCCTGGGATTTCGCCTTCGCCATACTCACCGCCCTGCGGGGCGCCGAGGCGGCCCGGAAGGTCTCAGGCGGGATACACTATGACTACCTCAAAATCTGAGCTCAGGCGCCTTGTCCGGGACCGGGAGCGGTCCCTGCCGGAGGATGAGCTCCGGGCGAAGGACGGGGAGCTGGTGAAAAAGCTCCTGGCCCTGCCGGAGTTTAAGTCCGCCGGTTGCGTGCTTTTATACTTCGGCACGGGCACGGAGATCGACACCCGGCCGGTCATCCGCCGGTCCCTGGAGGCGGGCAAGACCGTGGCTCTGCCCCGGATCACCGGCCCCGGGACCATGGTCGCCGGAAGGATACTCTCCCAGTCACAGCTTGTCCCCGGGGCCTACGGCATACCGGAGCCTCCGGAGGACGCCGAGATACTGGATCCCCGGGCCTTCGGGCTGATACTCGTCCCGGGCGTGGCCTTCTCGCCGGAGGGCCGGAGGCTCGGCCGTGGCGGCGGCTATTACGACAGGTATCTTGCGGACACCCGCGGGCTGAAGGTGGCGCTGGCCCGGGATCTTCAGCTAACGCCCCACCTGCCCGCCGGGCCCCATGATATAGACGTGGACCTCATAATAACAGGGTGAGGCCCCTTTCGGGGCCCCCCTGGCCTTATTAGGCCCTCAACAACAGCCGTTATTGCAGCCGTTGCCACAGCCGCAGTCGTTGCCGCAGCCGTTGTTGCCGCAACCGCAGCAGCAGACGATGATGAGAATGAGGATGATCCACAGACAAGAGTTACCGCCAAAGCAATTCATATTTTACTCCATTCCGCCGACGCGCCCGGCATTATGATGATGGATAGGCCGCCGTGCGCGTTTCCGGCCGCCTCAGGGCGGCTCAGCCGCCCATCTGGGTCATTCTATGCGTTTGACGGCTTTCGTGTCACCGCGGTTTATCGCGGGAATTTTCAGGAGGATGGACATGTCCGATAAAAATCAGGAATTTTGGAAGGAGCTCATGGGCGAGGACTTCAAGGTGGACCTGGATCCGGAGCCGGTACAGAAGCCCCAGACCCCGCCGCCGGCCTCGTCGCCCACCGCGAACAGCTCCCCCGCCACCGGCGGCCCGCAAAGCGGGGACGAGCCCTTTATAGACGGCTCTCCGGCGCCGCTGGAGCCGGGCTTTACCATAGAATATATACGCCGCGACGACTCCGCCGCCCCCCACCTTGGGCAGAAGCCGGCGGAACCAGTCCAGCGTCCCGTCCAACCGGCGAAAAAACCGGCGGAGCCCGCCCAGCGGCCCGTTCAGTCGGCCCAAAAACCGGCTGAGCCCGCCCAGTGGCCCGTCCAACCGGCCCAGAGACCGGCGGAGCCCGTCCAGCGGCCCATCCAGCCGGTGGACAGCACCCGGGTCGTGCCGCCGGTGACGCCGGACAGCCTCAGAGCCCCGAGGGCCGGGGCCGATCGCTCCGAGCCGCCCCGGGCCCCGGAGACCGCGGTCGAAAAGGGCAAAAGCTCCAGGCGCAAGTCAAAGGACGACTTCGAGGTGGAGTTTGACTTCGACTCCGAGTACGCCGACGTGGACGAGAAGGCCATAAGGCGGGGCCGGACGAAGCGCACCGGGTGTCTTTCCGGGATACTCATATTCATCCTGGTCATATGCGTAAGCGCGGTGCTGGCGTGTGTGGGGTGGATATGGGCCACGGACGTGCTTGGCCTTGACGGGGAGGACGTCCCTGTGGAGGTGACACTGCCGGAGGACTATTTCCACACCGAAAAACGCTCCGAGGAGGGCGACGACGGCGAAAAGGTCGAAAAGGAAGTGTCCGTGGTGGACATCGACAAGGTGGCCGAGGAGCTTTATCAAAAGGGGCTCATCAAATACAGGTGGCTCTTCAAGCTGTACGTCAAGCTCTCGGACTCCGACGAGATGATGAAGGCCGGGACCTACACCCTCAACATGGTCTACGACTACCGGGCCATAGTCCACGGCATGACCGGCGCCCGGAGCACCAGGGATACCACGACACTCGTCATACCGGAGGGCTACTCCATCACCCAGATCGTGGACCTTCTGGTGGACAACGGCGTCTGCCAGCGCCAGGAGCTCCTCGACACGCTGAAGGACTACGACTTTGACTACGACTTCCTTGACAAGAGCACCCTCGGCCAGGAAAAACGCCTTGAGGGCTACCTCTTCCCGGACACCTACGAGTTCTACGTGGGCGACGACCCGGTGAACGTGATCCGCAAGTTCCTCAATAACTTCGATAAGAAGTGGGAGGACGACTTTGATGCCCTGGCCGAGGAGCAGGGCTACACGCGCCACGAGATCCTGATAATCGCCTCCATGATCGAGAAGGAGGCCGGCAGCGACGACGAGCGCGACCTTATCTCCTCCGTCATCTATAACCGCCTGCGGCACCCCGACAGGCAGGGCACCAACGGATTTTTGCAGATAAACGCCACCATCTACTATGTCATCGCCGACACCGGCGAGGAGTACTCCACGGACATCGACAGTCCCTACAACACCTACCGCTACCCGGGACTTCCCGCGGGGCCCATCGCGAATCCCGGCATCGCCTCCATCCGGGCGGCCCTCCAGCCCAGGAACACAAGCTACTACTATTACGCCCTGGGCAAAAACAAGACCCACCGGTTCTTTGAGACGTACAGGGAGTTCACAAACTTCGTAAACTCCGACGAGTACGGCGGAAATCAATAGATAAAAATCAAGGAGAAATAAACCTTATGAAACCTTTCGGCCTTAACGAGCTTCGGGAGATGTTCCTCAAATTCTTCGAGACGAAGGGGCATCTGCGACTGCCCTCCTTCTCCCTTATCCCCCAGAACGACCAGAGCCTCCTGCTCATAAACTCCGGCATGGCGCCTATGAAGCCCTTCTTCACCGGCGAGCAGGAGCCCCCCCGGCACCGTGTCACCACCTGCCAGAAGTGCATCCGCACCGGGGACATCGAGAATATCGGCCATACGGCCCGCCACGGCACCTATTTTGAGATGCTTGGCAACTTCTCCTTCGGGGATTACTTCAAGAAGGAGGCCATACCCTGGGCCTGGGAGTTCTTGACGAGCCCCGAGTGGGTTGGCCTTGACCCGGACCGGCTCTACCCCTCCGTATTCGCCGGGGACGAGCAGACTCCCGCCGACGACGAGGCCTACGCCATCTGGCGTGACGTGGTGGGTGTCCCCGAGGACCACATCGTCCGCTTCGGCCGGGAGGACAACTTCTGGGAGCACGGCTCCGGCCCCTGCGGCCCCTGCTCCGAGATATACTACGACCGCGGCCCCGAGTGGGGCTGCGGCAAGCCCGACTGCCACGTGGGCTGTGACTGCGACAGATATATCGAGGTCTGGAACGTGGTGTTCTCACAGTTCGACAACGACGGCGAGGGCCACTACTCAGAGCTCAAGCAGAAGAACATCGACACCGGCATGGGCCTGGAGCGCCTTGCCTGTGTCTGCCAGAACGTGGCCAGTCTCTTTGACGTGGACACGGTGATGAACATCACAAACAGGGTCTCTGAGCTCACAGGCGCCCACTACGGCGAGAGCCGTGAGAAGGACGTGTCCCTCCGGGTCATCACCGACCACATCCGCTCCGGCGTCTTTATGATATGCGACGGCGTACTCCCCTCCAACGAGGGCCGTGGCTATGTCCTGCGGCGGCTACTGAGAAGGGCCGCCCGCCACGGGCGCTTACTCGGCGTCACCGATCCCTTCCTCCATGAGGTGGTGGACACGGTGGTCCGCGAAAACGAGGGCCACTATCCGGAGCTCCGGGAGCGGCAGAAATACATCACCCGTGTGATACGCGTGGAGGAGGAGAACTTCGCCAAGACCATCGACGCGGGCCTGCGCATCTTCAACGACATGCTGGCCTCACACAAGGCCGCGGGCGAGAGGACCTTCTCCGGCGAGGACGCCTTCAAGCTCTATGACACCTACGGCTTCCCCATCGACCTTACCCGCGAGATGGTGGAGGAGCAGGGCATGAGCGTGGACGACGAGGGCTTCCATCAGCAGATGGAGGCACAGCGCCAGCGTGCCCGAAAGGCCCGTGAGGCCCTGGGGGACCTGGGCTGGGCCGGCGTGGAGTTCGGCAAGGACGTGCCCGAGACGAAATTTACGGGCTACACCGAGAAGGCCGTCGCTGACGCCCGTGTGGTGGCCCTGGTTGTGGAAAACGAGCAGGCCGAGGAGCTGATGACCGGCGTTGAGGGCATCGTGGTTTTGGACAAGACCCCCTTCTACGCCGAGATGGGCGGCCAGGTGGCCGACCGTGGCCAGATCTCCGCCGACGGCATGACCTTTGAGGTCACGGACGTCCAGAAAAACAAGGGCGGCAAATATATGCACTACGGCAAGGTTACCCGCGGCTCGCTGAAGCTGGGTGACACCGTCCGCGCCGCCATCGACGGTGAGCGCCGCGAGGCCATCATGCGGGCCCACTCCGCCACCCACCTTCTGGACGCGGCTTTACGGCAGGTCCTGGGCGACCACGTCCATCAGGCTGGCTCCTTAGTCGAGCCCGACAGGCTGAGATTTGACTTCACCCACTTCGCGGCCCTCACCGGCGAGGAGCTTTTGAAGGTCGCGGATATTGTTAACAGGAAGGTCCTGGACGGGGACCCCATCGTCACCGAGGAGCTGCCCATCGAGGAGGCCCGGAAAAAGGGCGCCATAGCCCTCTTCGGCGAGAAATACGGGGACGTGGTCCGCGTGGTCACCATGGGGGACAGCTTCTCCGTGGAGTTCTGCGGCGGCACCCATCAGGACAACACCGCCAAGGTGGGCCCATTCCGCATCATCAGTGAATTTTCCGTGGCCTCCGGCGTCAGGCGCGTCGAGGCCATAACGGGTCTTGAGTATTTCAAGGAGAACGAGCGTGTGAACCGCACCCTTTTGGAGGCGGCCAACGCCATGAAGGCCTCCCCCTTCGAGCTGGTCGACAAGCTGAAGGCCAATCAGGAGGAGATAAGGAAGCTCCACCGCGATCTGGAGTCCCTTCAGGACAAGCTCCGCTCCGGCGAGATCGGCCACTTCCTGGCCGCCGCCAAGACCGTCGGCGACCTCCACGTTGTCACCGCCAGCCGCCCCGGGGCAAGCCCCGACGAGCTTCGCAAGCTGGGCGACATGCTCCGTGACCGTGACAGCGCCGTGGTGGCGGTGATAGCCAGCGTGGACGGCGATAAGCTGACCTTCCAGGCCGTCTGCGGCAAGGACGCGGTGGCAAAGGGCGTGAAGGCCGGCGACATCATAAAGTCCGTCTCGGCCGTATGCGGCGGCAAGGGCGGCGGACGGCCCGACTCGGCCATGGGCGGCGGCCGGGACGTTCTGATGCTGGACGACGCGCTGGCCTCAGTTGACAACTTCGTGGCCGAAAAGCTCGGCCTGTAAGCCGGGGGATAACGCATGAAAATCGACTTTTCCGCCGTCCCCGAACAGCACATCGACGGCTTTAAGGGCGGCGCGGGTCTCTTTGAGCCCCGGATGTTCGTGGACAATGATAACAAAATAATGCTGGCCACCCTGGCCCCGGGGGCGTATATCGGCCCCCACACCCACGAGGGGAACAGCGAGACAGTCTATATCTTGGAGGGCGAGGCTGTGATGGTCTTTGACGGCGAGCGGGAGCTTTTGCGCCCCGGGGACGTGAGCTACTGCCCCCAGGGCCACACCCACAGCCTCCGCAACGAGTCCGATGTGCCCCTTCGCTTCTTCGCCGTGGTTCCGGAGCACAGGGCATGACGGAATATTACCGGGCCTATGACCGGCGCTATAAGGCCGTACACGCCAAGGGCCTCCAGTGGACCTCCGACACGCCCACGCCCATCGTCGCCGAGACTGTACGCAAGCTGGGCCTTACCGACCAAAGCCCGATTTTGGAGCTTGGCTGCGGCGAGGGCCGGGACGCGGCGGCGCTTTTGCGGGATAAGTACAACGTGACCGCCACGGACATATCAGGCGAGGCGGTGGAGTACTGCCGCCGGAAATACCCGGAGTACGCCGGGCGCTTCAGGGCCCTCGACTTTGTGGACGGTGCCCTTTTACAAAAATTCGACTTCATATACGCCGTGGCGGTGCTCCACATGCTGACGGATGACTCCCACCGGGCGGCCTTCTGGCGGTTTGTCCGGGAGCACCTGACAGACGCCGGACACGCCCTGGTGCTCACCATGGGCGACGGAACGGTCTTGCGAAAAAGCGACCCTGAACGGGCCTTTGACGAGGTCCCCCGAGTCCACCAGGCCACGGGGAAAACCCTTAATGTGGCCTCCACCACCTGCCGGACGGTGGACTTCGCCACGCTTCGGCGGGAGATCCGTGATGCCGGCCTTGAGCTTATCCGCGACGGCCTCACCTCCGCGGAGCCGGAATTTGACGTGATGATGTACGCGCTCGTGAGCGCCGGAAAATAAAAAGGAGGAAAACCCATGTCCGATGTTCTGAATTTCCATGAAAACTGCGTTTTCTGCAAGATCATAAAGGGCGATATACCCTCAACGAAGGTCTATGAGGACAATCTCTGCTACGCCTTCCGGGACATAAATCCCCAGGCCCCCACCCACATTTTAGTGGTGCCCAAGGCCCACATTCAGTCCGTGGCTGAAGTAAGCTCGAAAAACGAGGCCCTTGTGGGCCACATGTTCACCGTCATCGCCAAAATAGCCCGGGATGAGGGCCTTGAGGGCGGCTACCGCGTCATCTCCAACTGCGGCCCCGACGCCGGCCAAACCGTCCCCCACCTCCACTTCCACATCCTCGGCGGCGCCAAAATGGGCGAACGGATGGTGTAAGCCATGGTCGTTGAGTCAATTCCCGTCAGTCTGAAGGATGGGCGGGAGGCGATTTTGCGCTCCGTGCGCCCGGAGGACGCCCCGGCTATGCTGGAGAGCTTTTCCGAATGCGTCCGGGAGACTCCCTTCCTGCTCACAAGCCCCGAGGACACGGCGGCGATGACCGTGGATGACGAGCGGGCCTTCATCGAAGGGTATCTGAGCTCCCCCACCGGCGATGTACTGCTTGGCTGTTTCGTGGGCGGACGCCTTGCGGGTACGGGCGGTATCACTTTCAACGCCCATGTCAAGACCCGCCACCGGGCGGGCCTCAGCATCGCCATCCGGCGGGAGTTCTGGGGTCTGGGCATCGGCACGGCCATGCTTGGCGCGCTCATCCGCGTCGCCGAGAGCCGGGAGTATATCACCCAACTGGAGCTTGACTTCTTCGAGGGCAATTCCCGGGCCCGGGCGCTATATGAGAAGATGGGCTTTCGCATCGTCTCCTGCCACCCCGACGCCGTGAGGCTGGAGGACGGGAGCTTTCGAAATTCCTATCTGATGATACGTAAAACAAGCCGTTAAACCGCGAATTTATTGCCACTTTAAGCAAAAGATGTTACAATATCATAAGCTTTTACATTCAGGAGGTACACAACATGAGTAAAGGAAACTTTTATCTCTCCACCGCCATCGCCTACGCGTCCGGCAAGCCCCACATCGGCAACACATATGAGATAGTGCTGGCCGACGCCATATGCCGGTTCAAGCGAATGGAGGGCTATGACGTGTACTTCCAGACCGGCACCGACGAGCACGGCCAGAAGATACAGGAGAAGGCCGAGGCCGCCGGGGTCACACCCCAGCAGTTCGTGGACGGCACCGCCGGGGAGATACGGCGCATCTGGGACCTTATGAACACCAGCTACGACAGGTTCGTGCGCACCACCGACCCGGAGCATGAGCGGAAAATCCAGGACATCTTCGAGCGGATGCTCCAGAGCGGCGACATATATAAGAGCAAGTACGAGGGCTGGTACTGCACCCCCTGCGAGTCCTTCTGGACCGAAAGCCAGCTTGTGGACCACAAGTGCCCCGACTGCGGCCGGGAGGTCAAGTGGGCCGAGGAGGAGGCGTACTTCTTCAGGCTCTCAAAATACACCGAGCCCCTCCGGAAATACATCGAGGAGCACCCGGACTTCATCCAGCCCGAGGCCCGGAAAAACGAGATGATAAATAACTTCTTAAAGCCCGGCCTCCAGGACCTGTGTATATCCCGCACCAGCTTCTCCTGGGGCATACCGGTGCGCTCCGACCCCAGGCACGTGGTGTACGTGTGGCTGGACGCCCTTTTCAATTACGCCACCTTCCCGGGCCTTGAGGTCAACGGCTCGGAAAACGGCGAGGGCTACAATAAATACTGGCCCGCGGACGTGCACCTCATCGGGAAGGACATTCTGAGGTTCCACACCCTCTACTGGCCGGCGTTCCTCATGTCCCTGGGCCTTCCCCTGCCAAAGCAGGTGTTCGGCCACCCCTGGCTTTTGATGAGCGACGGCAAGATGTCAAAATCCAAGGGCAACGTGCTGTACGCCGACGACCTGGTGGACCTCTACGGCGTGGACGCCGTGAGGTACTACGTCCTCCACGAGATGCCCTTCGCCTCCGACGGCACCATGAGCCACGACCTTATAATCGAGCGTATAAACTCAGACCTGGCGAACATCCTGGGGAACCTTGTGAACCGCACGGTGTCAATGCAGAACAAGTATTTTGACGGCGTGGTGGGCTCAAACGCCAACTTAGAGCCCCTGGACGCGGAGCTCATCGACCTGGCCCTCCGGACACCGAAGCGGTGCCAGGAGAAGATGAACACCCTCCACGTGGCCGACGCCATAGACGAGATATTCACCCTCCTCAGACGGGCCAATAAGTACGTGGACGAGACCCAGCCCTGGGTCCTGGGCAGGAGCGAGGACACAAAGCCCCGCCTTGCCACCGTGCTCTATAACCTCCTTGAGACGGTCCGCATCAGCGCCACACTCCTCCGGCCCTTCCTGCCGGATACGGCCGACAGGATCTTCACACAGCTGGCCCTGCCGGTCTCCGACTGGGACAGTCTCTCCGCCTTCGGCGCTATCCCGGAGGGCCATAAGATCGGCAGCGCGGAGATACTTTTCGCCCGCTTGGACCCCGCCAAAAAGGCGAAGGAGATCGAGGAGTTTTACGCCGCCAAAAATCCCGCGCCGGCAGTTGACCCGGTGCTCCCGGACGTGACCATCGACGAGTTTGCCAAGTGCGACATGCGCGTCTGCAAGGTGCTCAGCTGTGAGAACGTCAAAAAGTCCGAGCGGCTTTTGAAGTTCACCTTAGACGACGGCTCCGGCGCCGAAAGGCAGATACTCTCCGGCATCGCCAAGTTCTATAAGCCCGAGGAGCTCGTCGGCAAGACCGTGGTCGCCATCTTAAACCTCCCCACCCGCAAAATGATGGGCCTCGAGTCCAACGGTATGCTCATCTCCGCCGTAAAAGAAGAAAACGGCGAAGAAAAGCTCCACCTCCTCATGCTTGACGACAAGATCCCCGCGGGCTATAGGCTCTGCTAAATTAAATTTACGCGAAAAAAAGCTCCCCTCTCTGAGGGGAGTCTACCCACACACAAAAGGTTGCGGCCCCCCGGGCCGCTCCTTTTTTGCCTTCCCCGCCCGGGCGGGGAAGGGCAGGGATGAGGTGGGATAAGCGGCGAAGCCGCAACAATATTCCCCCGTCCCCGAAAAAGGTTGCGCCCTCCGGGCGCTAATCAAAACCGGGAGGGTTTAGAACCCTCCCCTACATCAATTTTGGAAAATTTACACAAATAACCGGTAGGGGCGGGTTCAAAACCCGCCCGTGCAAGCCGCCCATACATAGGTGGCACTTTTTTATATAAGATTTCAATTTATCTTCGCCGCGAACACCAGGTTTCCGTTGTGCTTCCCCGCGGCCACGCCGCCGGGCGCTGTGAAGAGCTCGATCTCATCGTGTAGCCTTGTCTCGCTGGCGAAGTTCATGGTGAGCTCACGGGCCGACTCCGCACCCAGGCACCGGAGGGCCATGTCGGCGTAGCGGCAGTTATTTGTGTGGTCGTTCTCGTCAAGGTCCGCCTCGGTGACTGTGTGCTTCCCCGCGGGCACAAGGTCCCGGGGCCTTATCCTGTCTATCCCCTCGGGTATGGCGAGCTCCGGAGTGTATTCCCCTTTAAAATCCACGTCCGTCTGCTCCACGTGGCGGGTGAGGAAATTCACCACGCACCACTGGCTCGTCCCCAGGATCAGCCTCTCCCCCGCCTTTGAGAGCACGTAAAAGTCCCTGTCGTATATGAGCGACCCGGTCCTCCGCGGGAAGGTCAGCAGAGTATATTCCGTCCCCGGCCGAAGCTCCCCCAGGACCCGGAAGCGCGACTTCGTTATGACCCAGATGAGGTTTCGCTCCATGAGCACGTCAAACCCCAGCCCCGCCGCCGTGGCGTGGGCCTTGGCTATCTCCTGAAAATCATGCAGCACCGCCGACGCCCTGACATCTCCCGCCGACGTAAAATCCCCCTCCGAAAACACAAGGGGCATGGAGTACTGTATATACATAAAACCACCCTTTTCCAAAATAATCGCGTATTCCAAATTACCGGCCCATCCGAAGTTTTCGGAGGGAGGAGTTTGGAAGAGGAACCGTCAGGGTTCCTCTTCCGATTCAGTAAACTTTTTATTTACCAAAAGAAAGCCGTCCTTCAGGGCAGTTACTTTAAACCGCCCTTTTCCAAGTTTTCATCCATCCGAAGTTCTCGGAGGGAGGAGTTTGGAAGAGGAACCGTCAGGGTTCCTCTTCCGATTCAATAAACTCCTTCTCCGCCAAAAAATCCCGAAACCATAAGGTTCCGGGATTTTTTGGCGGAGAAGGAGGGATTCGAACCCTCGAGGAGCTTTTGACCCCTACACGATTTCCAATCGTGCGCGCTCGACC
>CANRLF010000016.1 GCA_947631395.1 uncultured Oscillospiraceae bacterium | reverse complement strand
ACCGATAGAGGGAGGGGCCCGGGGAGGGCCGGAGCGAAGCCCGCCCCGGAGGGGGGTGGCTGAACTTGCCGATAATCGGAACAGCCGATAGGGGGACCTCCCCCTACATTATATAGACTGGAGCCAGCTTACAAGCCCACAGTCCCGCTCCATGCTTCCGGAATATGAAGTAAACCGAAGTATTCCCTGTACGAAGTACATCATAAAATGAAGCAAATATGAAAGTCTGGTCTTCGTAAGGGGAGCTGTCGCCCGCAGGCGACTGAGGGGTCGAGGCTATCGACCTCTGCCGCACCTCCCATTCCGGCCCTTGGCACTCCCCTCCCCCCGGAAGGGGCTTTTTTCATAATTTTTTCTTTCGATATATTGTTATCCCGCGATTTATTTGATATAATGATTGTTTATGAAAGAACCTTTTTGTTAGGAGCAGGGATAAAGTGTTTGACAGATGGAACATAGCGGGCTTCGACCGGGAAAGCGCCGTGGCGCTTGTCCGGGGCGGATTTAACCCCCTGCCCGCGGTGATACTCGCCTGCCGTGGACTCCGGGAGCCGGAGGCCGCCCGGGAATTTCTCTCCGGCGGGCTTGAGCGCCTTACGGACCCGCTGTCCATGGCTGACATGGACAAGGCCGCCGCCAGAGTCCGCGCCGCCATCGCCTCCGGTGAGCGCGTGGCGGTATACGGCGACTACGATGTGGACGGCATAACCGCCAGCTGCCTCGTGGCGGGGCATCTCCGGTCCCGCGGGCTCGACTGCCGGATATACATACCCCAGCGTCTTGAGGAGGGCTACGGCGTAAAATCCGCCGCCCTTGACACGATAAAGAGCTGGGGTTGCACACTCGTCATAACCGTGGACTGCGGTATCACCGCCGTAGAGGAGGCCGAGCACGCGAAGATGATCGGCCTCGACCTTGTGATAACCGACCACCACCGGTGTGGGGACGCGATCCCCGACTGTCTTGCCGCCGTGGACCCCAAGCGTCCCGACTGCCACTCCCCCGCCAAGGAGCTCGCCGGGGTGGGCGTGGCCTTCAAGCTCATATGCGCCGTGGAGGGCCCCGGCAGTGAGGAGCGCCTTCTGGCCAGCTTCTCCGACCTTGTGGCCACCGGCACCGTCGCCGACGTGATGCCCGTCACCGGCGAAAACCGTGTCCTAATAAAGCTCGGCCTTGACAGCCTCCGCGCCGGCGAGCGCCCCGGCCTTGCCAAGCTCCGCGCCGCCGCCGGCCTTGAGGGCAAGGCCCTCAACGTCTCAAACGTGGGCTTCGCCATGGCCCCGCGGATAAACGCCGCCGGGCGTCTCGGCAGTACCGACACCGCCGTGGAGCTCCTGATGACCCGGGACCCCGCCCGGGCGGAGATACTCGCCGGGGAGCTGTGCGCCATGAACCGCGAGCGCCAGCGCATCGAGGGCGACATGTATAAGGAGGCCCTGGATCTGTTGGAAAGCGCCCCTCCCGAGGGCCGCCCCATCGTCCTCGCCTCCCGGACCTGGCACCAGGGCATCTGCGGTATAGTCGCCTCACGTCTATGTGAAAAATTCGGCCTTCCGGCCATAATGATATGCGTAAAGGACGGCATAGGCCGTGGCTCCTGCCGGAGCGTCGGGGGCTTCAACCTGTATGACGCCCTCTCCCGTTGCCGTGACGTGCTCCTTGGCTTCGGCGGCCACGAGATGGCCGCGGGGCTCACAGTCAGCGAGGACCGCGTGGACGAACTGCGCCGTCGGCTGGCCGACCTGTACGGCCCCGGTCCCGGCAGAGCCCAGCGCGTCCTGGACGTGGACCTGGAGGTCATAAAGCCAGAGCTTTTGTCCCTCCGCAACGTCCAGGCCCTTGACGAGCTGGAACCCTATGGCCCCGGCAACCCCCAGCCGACCCTGTGTATGCGCGACGTGCTGGTGGAAAACTGCGCCGGCCTCTCCGACGGCAAGCACACAAAGCTGTGGCTCAGCCTTCAGGGCCAGGTGTTCGAGGCGGTGTTCTTCTCCAGGAGCCCCGAGGAGCTCGGCGCCCGTACCGGCCGTCGGGCCCACGTGGCCTTCACCCCCCAGATAAACGAGTTTCGTGGCCGCCGGACGGTACAGCTGATGCTCACAGACTTCGTCCCGGCCGACCAGGACCCAAATCCTCTGCTTTAAGGTGACCTTATGGATAACGACAGTGTAAAAACCGCGGCTCCCGACCCGGAGGCCCAGTGTGAGGAGGCGTATCAGCGCCTCATCGACGCCATCGGTCAGGGCACTCAGATAAAGAACACCCAGCGCATACGCGAGGCGTACGAGTTCGCCAAGACCTCCCACGGCGACCAGCTCCGCAAGGACGGAAGCCCCTATATAACCCACCCCCTTGCCGCGGCTGTGATAGTTGCCGAGATGGGCTTAGACGAGGAATCCGTCATCGCCGCCATACTCCACGACGTCATCGAGGACACCGACGTCACCCATGAGGACGTGGCCCGCAAATTCGGCGAGGACGTGGCCGGTATAGTCGAGGGCGTCACAAAGCTCACCAAGATACGCTACACCTCCAAGGAGGAGGAGCAGGTCGAGAACCTTCGGAAAATGCTCCTTGCCATGGCCCGGGACATCCGGGTGGTGCTCATCAAAATGGCCGACAGGCTCCACAACATGCGCACCATGGAATACCAGTCCGCCCCGAAGCAGCTGGAAAAATCCCGTGAGACCATGGAGATCTACGCCCCCATCGCCCACCGGCTCGGTATGCAAAAGATAAAGCTGGAGCTCGAGGACCTTTCCCTGCTCTACTTGGACCCCGTGGGCTACCACGAGATCGAGAACGCCCTTCGCCAGCGCGAGGCCCGCAACGCCGGGTTCATGGAGCGCACCGAGAAGGCCATCCGCCGCCGCCTCGACGAGGCCGGCATAACCTGCGGCGTCCAGTCCCGCACAAAGGACATCTACTCCATCTATCGCAAAATGTTCGGAAAATCCATGGAATTTGACGAGATCATGGATATTTACGCCTTTCGCGTCATAGTTGACGATATAGCCGAGTGCTATAACGTCTTGGGTTGCATCCACGAGCTCTATAAGCCCGTCCCCGGCAGGTTCAAGGACTACATCGGTACTCCCAAGCCCAACATGTACCAGTCCCTCCACACCACCGTCATCGGCACCGAGGGCATCCCCTTCGAGGTCCAGATACGCACCTGGGAGATGCACCGCACCGCCGAATACGGCATCGCCGCCCACTGGAAGTATAAGGAGGGCATCCACAGCCGCGGGGACGAGGACAAGTTTGCCTGGATCCGCAACCTCCTTGAGACCCAGGAGGACTCCGACGCCCAGGACTTCATATCTAATTTGAAGGTCGACATGTTCGCCGACGAGGTGTTCGTGTTCACCCCCCACGGCGACGTGAAGAGCCTCCCCGCCGGGGCCACACCCATCGACTTTGCCTACTCCATCCACTCCGCCATCGGCAACCGCATGACCTGCGCCAAGGTCAACGGCCGCATCGTGCCCTTCTCTCACGTTTTGCAAAACGGCGACGTGGTGGAGGTCATAACCTCCAACACCTCCAAGGGCCCCAGCCGTGACTGGCTCACTCTCGTCAAGTCCTCCGAGGCCCGCAACAAGATACGCCAGTGGTTCAAAAAGGAGCGCCGGGAGGAGAACATCATCACCGGCAAGGCCGCTTTCGAGGCGGAGATGCGCCGCCAGGCCGTGCCCCTCACCATCCTCAGCGACGAAAAGGCCCTGGCCCGTATATTGGAGCGCGTATCCGTCTCGGCTCTCGACGACATGTACGCCTCCATCGGCTACGGCGGCCTCTCCGCCCAAAAGACCGTCAACAACATAAAAGACGAGATGCGCCTCATCGAGCGGGCCGTCAAGCGCGCCGGTGTCAACCCCGACTGGCTCAGCCAGACCACGAAACAGCAAAAGGCCGTCAACGGCATAATCGTCGAGGGCATCGACAACTGCCTCGTCAAATTCTCCCACTGCTGTATGCCCGTCCCGGGCGACGACATCGTGGGCTTCATAACAAGAGGCTACGGCGTGTCCATCCACCGCACCGACTGTAAAAATTACGGCCTCTCCGCCATCCGCGAGGAGGACCGTGACCGCTGGATCCGGGTCTACTGGGCCCCGGGAGAGGACGACCTCTACCAGACCTCCATCGCCATCACCGCCGAGGACCGCGACGGCCTCGTCATGGACATCGCCACGGTCCTAAGCTCCCTCAAGGTAAAGGTCGACGCCCTCACCGCCCGCAACCAGGGCGGCGGCCACGCCACCGTATATATAACCCTCCGCGTCCACGACAAATCCGAACTCGCCGCCGCCATAACCCGAATAATGAACGTCCGCAGCGTCAAAGAAGTCAAACGCCAAGGCACCTGACCCCAAAAGCGGTTTCGTCCCTGACGATTATTCAAATCCCCCGTCCCCGCCGCGCGGGCAAAAGGCTCCCCTTCGTAAGGGGAGCTGTCAGCGGAGCTGACTGAGGGATCGAGGGTATAGCCGTGCGCAACCCCTCCGTCCCCGACCCTACCTCCCCGCGGGCTCGCCTTCCCCGCCCGGGCGGGGAAGGGCAGGGATGAGGTGGGATCCGCGGCGCAGCCGCAACCATATCCCCCCGTCCCGCCCGCAGGCGCAAGGCTCCCCTCTCTGAGATGAGCTGTCACAAAGTGACTGAGGGGAGTCTACACATATCCAATCCATCCCCCACCCAAAGGAGCATCCTATGCGCGCAGTAGTCACCCGCGTCACCTCCGCCTCCGTGGAGATCGACGGCCAAATAACCGCCAAAATCGAAAAGGGCTTTCTCGTCCTCCTCGGCGTCCACCGGGATGACACGGAGGACGACGCCAAAAAGCTGGCCGACAAAATATGCGGCCTTCGTGTATTTGAGGACGACGGGGGCAAAATGAATTTAAATCTTGCCGCCGTTAACGGGAGCATCCTCTGCGTCTCCCAATTCACCCTCTTTGCCGACACGAAAAGCCGCCGCCCGGGCTTCACCGACGCCGCCCGGCCCGAAAAGGCCATCCCTCTCTATGAGCTCTTCATGTCCCAGTGCCGGGACCGCGGCTTTGATGTATCCCACGGCCAATTCGGCGCTGATATGAAGGTATCCTCCGTAAACGACGGGCCCGTGACCGTAATTTTTGACACAAGGAGCTGACGACTCATGCTTATAAAGTGCATCCCCGTTGGCCACATCGAGGCCAACTGCTACATCGTCACCGACGAGAACACCTTGGAGTGCGCCGTCATCGACCCCGGCGATGAGTTCAACACCATCATGGACTATATCGAGGACACGAAGCTCACCGTCCGGGCCATATTCCTGACCCACGGCCATTACGACCACACCGGCGCGGCGGCGGCCCTCTCCGAGGAGACCGGCGCGCCCATCTTCATCCACCGTGCCGACGTCGCGCCCTCCCCTGAGTCCTACCGCTACTGCCCGCCGGAGGGTGCCCGCTTTTACTCCGACGGCGACGTCGTCACCGTGGGCTCCCTGAAATTCCGCGTCATGGAGACCCCCGGCCACTCCCCTGGGAGCGTCACCCTCAAATGCCAGGACGCCCTCTTCACCGGCGACACCCTCTTTGAGGGCAGCTGCGGCCGCACGGACCTGCCCGGCGGGGACCTGGACAAGCTCATGGCCTCCCTGCGCCGCCTGGGGGACATCCCCGGAAATTACGAGGTCTACCCGGGCCACATGGACCCCACCACCCTCGATATCGAAAAGGCCGGCAACTACTACATGAGGTACGCCAAAGGCTTATGAAGCTCATACTTTCAGGACACGACTACAAATACGCGGTGGAGCAGATAATGCTCGCCCTCCTGCCCGGAGCCCGTCCCGACTACTCCCCCGGCCAGCCCGAGGACGGCCAGGACTACGCCACGGTGGAGCTCATCCCCGGGGAGGACACCTTCACCGCCAACGTGGAGCTTCGCTGGAAGGGCGCGACCTCCCGTGCCTCCGAGACCGCCGATGCCGGGCTCTTTCGCGGAAAGCTGGACCGCGACCGTGAAAGCCAGCGGATAATCAAGCTTGCCTTCTACCGGGCGGCCATGGAGCTCATCTCCGAAAAGCCCGTCTGGGGGGCCCTCACCGGCATACGCCCCGGCACCATAATGACAAAGCTCCTGGAGCGCGGCCTCTCCCCTGAGGACGCCGCCGCCAAAATGGAAAGCGACTATTTCGTGGACCCCGAGCGGGCGGAGCTGTGCCTCGACACCGCCCGTGCCTCCATCGCCGTAAAGCGCCAGCTCCGGCCCCGGGACGTCGCCCTCTATGTTGGCATCCCCTTCTGCCCCACCAGGTGCGCCTACTGCACCTTCGTCAGCCAGAGCGTGGAAAAGTCCATGAAGCTCATCCCCGCCTTCCTGTCCGCCCTCCATGAGGAGATCGTCGAGACGGCAAGAGTCGCCCGGGAGCTTCAGCTTCGCGTCATCGCCGTCTACATCGGCGGCGGCACCCCCACCACGCTGTCCGCCGGGGAGCTCCACACGCTCCTTGACTGGCTCCGGGAGGAATTTGACCTCACCGCCGTCCGGGAATTTTCCGTGGAGGCCGGCCGGCCCGACACCGTGACAGCCGACAAGCTCCGTGCCCTTTCCGGCATCACCCGGATAAGCATAAACCCCCAGTCCATGTCCGACGATGTCCTCGCCGCCATCGGCCGGCGCCACCGGGCGGAGGATATAATCTCCGCCTATGAGCTCACCCGCCGTGAGCTTCCGTGCCAGGTGAACATGGACCTCATCGCCGGCCTTCCCGCCGACACGCCCGAGGGCTTTGAGGACACGTTGCGCCGTGTCCTTGCCCTCTCCCCCGAGAACGTCACCGTCCACACCCTGTCCCTCAAAAAGGGCTCAAAAATAACCGAGGAGGACACCAAAAGGCCCTCCGCCCCCCAGGTCCGCCGTATGCTGGACACGGCCTCTGCCATGCTCAGGGCCGCCGGCTACCGGCCCTACTACCTCTACCGCCAGAAGTTCATGTCCGGCGGCTTTGAGAACGTGGGCTGGGCCAGGGACGGTTGCGAGAGCCTGTATAATATACTCATCATGGAGGAGCTCTGCACCGTCCTCGCCATGGGCGGCGGCGGCTCCACCAAGCTCGTGGACCCGGGCCAGGGCCGCGTCGAGCGGATCTTCGACCCAAAATACCCCAAGGAATACATCGAGAGCACTGAAAAGATCCTGGCCGACAAGGAGAAGATCCTCCGCTTTTACGCCGGGATCGGGAGGTAAATTATGGCCTATGACATAACAAGTATAAACCGATGTGTCGCCGCCGACCCCGAGGGCTTCATAAGGTCCTCCGACCAGGCGTACTTCGCCCGTGTGAAGGCCGCCGCGGACGCCATAAGCGAGAACCTGCATGTCTGCCCCATCGTGCTCCTGTCCGGCCCCTCCGGCGCCGGCAAGACCACCACCGCCAGGAATATCGAGACGGAGCTTAAGCGCCGGGGCATCAACACCCACACCATATCCATGGACAACTACTTCAATACCCTTGACCTGCGCACCTGCCCCCGGACGCCGGAGGGCGAGGTGGATTACGAGTCCCCCCGGCTCATGGACATGGAGCTTTTGAACGAGCACTTCGCCGCCCTGTCAAGAGGCGAGGAGATAAAGGTCCCCTACTTCATGTTCACCCGTCAGAAACGGTCCGTGAGCCAGTTCACCCGCCTCCGCCTCCAGCCCAACGAGGTGGCCATATTCGAGGGCATCCACGCCCTCAACGACATGATAACCGACAAAAACCCCGGCGCCTTCGCCCTCTACATCGCCGCCACCTCCGAGACCGTTTTCCCCGACGGCGGCGTATTCAAGCCCGAGTGGGTCCGCCTTGTGCGCAGGATCGTCCGGGACAACAACTTCCGGGGTGCCGACGCTGAGTACACCATGTCCATGTGGGCCAACGTCATGCGCGGCGAGCGCGAGCACATAACCCCCTACATCCCCAAAGCCCGCATAAAGCTGGACTCCTCCCTCGAGTACGAGATGAGCGTCCTCGCCCCCATCGCCCTGCCCCTTTTAAAAGAGCTCACCGCCGGCCGCCAGGGCTTCGACGAGGTCCGTGAAATAATCCCCCTCCTCGAACGTTACACCCCCCTCCCCGACACCTACGTCCCCAAAGAATCCCTCCTCCGCGAATTTATCGGCGGCGGAATATACACCTATTAAAAAGTCGCGCCCCCGGCGCAACCTTGCTCCCCTTCGTAAGGGGAGCTGTCGCCCGCAGGCGACTGAAGGGTCGAGGCCGTAGTCGTGCGCACCCCCTCCTCCCCCGCCCCCACCCCCCCGCGTGGTCGCCTTCCCCGCCCGGGCGGGGAAGGGCAGGGATGAGGTGGGATAAGCGGCGTCAGCCGCAACCTTTTAAATTAGGCTCCCCTCTCTGAGGGGAGCTGTCGCAAAGCGACTGAGGGGAGTCTACCCCCGTCCCCCAAAAAAGGTCGCGCCCTCCGGGCGCTAATTAAAAACGCGGGAGGGTTTATAACCCTCCCGCTACTACTCCGGCCATCTCGTAAGCACATAGCTTGCGCTCTCCACCTGAGATCGTGACAGCTCCCGTCCCCAGTGTACGGAGGAGTTGTAGTTTCCCTCAGCCACAGTGACGCTGTCGGCGTTCACCTTCAGAACTACGACGGAGTGGGTGTCGCTGTTTATCCGCAATATGTCGCCCACGCGCACATCCTCAAGTCTCACCCCCGTCACGCGCCTTGCCGGCAGATCCCCGAAGGCCGCGTCGGAGAGCAGGAACGCGAAGCCCGCGCAACCGTAGCCCACATTGAATATCCCGCCACGCCAGGCGTAGGAGTTTTCGTTCGTCCACCTGGTCCCCTCGGGGTATCGCTCCCTCATTGCCATGATGGAGTCAAAAATCTTCCCCTCGTCAAGGCCATCCGACGGCTTTTTAAGCTCCACGCGGCTCATGCGCATTAGCACCGCCGCGACCTGTGCCCGATTCAGGGTGCCGGAGCCCTCAAAGAGCCCGTTGTCGCACCCGTTCATAACGCCCTTGACATAGACCCACCTTATAGCCGCTATCTCGTCGGGACTGTTTAAGGCAAGATCCGGTATCCGGGCCTCCACGGCCTCGAGCTCCTCAAGGTCCGGCATTACCGCCCCGGCGGATCTTAAGGCGTTGGCGCTCATAAGCGCCACCTCCGCCCTGGTCATTTCCCGCGTCTCGTCCCGACCAAGGGCAAAGTCCGCGCCCATAAAGACATTTTCAGCAAAGCACACCCCCACATACGGTGTGTACCAGCACTCCCGGGAGCCCGACCAGGCCCTCAGCTCATCGGGGAAGAGAAGCCGTGCCGTCATCGCGGCAAACTCCGCGAAGCTCACCCTGCCCGCGGGGTCGTACCGCCCGTCCCCTATGCCGTTTACATACCCTCTCGCCGCCGCCTCGTCTATGTAGCCGCTGGCCCAGTGTCCCTTCGGCACGTCCTTAAAATATCCGGCGTCCGCCGGCCCGGCCAGCGTCGCGGCCATCGAAATCAACAAAATAATTGAAAATATGCGTTTTTTCACCAAAAATGCCCCCTTTCCGTAACTATTTTAGTACAGAAAGAGGGCGTTTTCAACAGGTGCTTTATGGCTTTTCGTTTTTAATCCCCGCTCGCGCCGTAGTTTGCGAGCACTCTCGCGCTTGGATCGTCCACGTCGCATCCCGGCCAGGAGCGGTTCGGCATCCAGAAGTCCGCGATCATCTCCGCCTGCCCCGGGTAATATTTCTCAAATATCTCCCTGTACAGAAGGCTCTCCTTCGTAAACGGCGTACAGTAGGCGTACTTTTTCCTCTTCTCCTCAAACTCCCCGTCCGTATACAGTCCGTTCGCGTACTCCTTAAGGTCGTCCACCATCGAGTGCCCCACCGCGTCTGAGAAGGCCGCCTTCTGCCTCCAGAGGATGGACCCGGGCAATATGTTGTCCGCCTCAAAGGCGTGGCGCAGAAGGTACTTTCCCATGTTGTAGGTGTTCATCTTCATGGCCGGGTCCACGCTCATAACGTATTTCACAAAGTCCAGGTCCCCGAATGGCACTCTCGCCTCCAGGGAGTTTACGGATATGCACCTGTCCGCCCTCAGCACGTCGTACATGTGCAGCTCCCTTATCCTCTTCTGGGCCTCCAGCTGAAATTCCTCGGGGCTCGGGGCGAAGTCCGTATATTTATACCCGAAAAGCTCGTCTGAGATCTCCCCGGTGAGCAGTACCCGTATATCCGTGGTCTCATGTATGGCCTTACACACAAGGTACATCCCCATGCTGGCTCTTATCGTGGTTATGTCCCATGTCCCCAGGGCCTTTATGACCGTTTCGAGGCTCGCAATCACCTCGTCCCGCGTCATATATACCTCTGTGTGATCCGCGCCTATGAAATCCGCCACCTGCCTGGCGTATTTAAGGTCGATGGCGTCCTTGTCCATGCCTATGGCGAATGAGCGTATCTTCCTGCCCAGTATCCTGGCGGCGATGGCGCACACGAGGCTCGAGTCCAGTCCCCCCGACAGCAAAAACCCCACCGGCGCGTCGGAGTCGAGCCTCTTTTCCACGGCGGCTATGAGCCTTCCCCGTATGCCGGCGCAGACCTGATAGGTAGAGGCCGTTATGTACTCCCCCTCCACCTTCGTCATGTCCCGGTAGCACACGAATTTTCCGCCCACCCAGTAATGTCCCGGCGGGAAGGGCATGACCTTTTCGCAAAATGCCGTCAGGTTCTTCGGCTCACTGGCGAAAACTATGGACCCGTCCTCAAGGTACCCGTAATACAGCGGCCTTATCCCGATTGGGTCCCTGGCGGCGACGAACCCCAGGCGCGTGTCGTATATTATCATGGCAAACTCCGCGTCGAGGCGCGCGAACATGCCAAGGCCCAGCTCCTTGTACAGCGGCAGTATGAGCTCGCAGTCGGAGTCCGACTTAAATTCGTATTTCTTCGCCATCCTCCGCTTTGACGGCCTGAAATTATATAGCTCCCCGTTGCACACCACCATGTTCCCCTCGAGCTCAAAGGGCTGCATCCCCTCCGGCGTAAGTCCCATGATGGCCAGCCTGTGGAACCCCAGCCAGCCCTCGCCGGCCTCCACGAACCTCGACATGTCAGGCCCGCGGCTCACCGTCTCGTCAAAGCCCTCCATGGCAAGCTCCACCGGTATGGAACGGCGTGTAAAGCCGATTATAGAGCACATTTTAAACCCCTCCTATACAAAAAAGGCGCGGAAATATCCCTGAAGATAAATCCGCACCGTCGTGGATTTCGCTGATTAACGAAGTGCATTTTACACTATTCCCGCCCCCTTTGTCAAGGTATTTTTGCAGGATTTGATTTTCAAAATTGCATTTTGGTTATCTGACCAAAAACCGGCTCCAAAGGCCGGGGTTTTTGGGCTTTAAACAGCGTTGACATCGGCCGTTTTTGCGCCTATAATCTTATTAAAATGGACAAAAAGGGGCTGTAACGGTTTGGTCAAGATAAATTCCAATTTTCAAAAGCTCCCCGGCGGGTATCTCTTTCCCGAGATCGGCCGCCGCACCCGGGCCTTTCAGGCCACGAATCCCCCCATGCCGCTCATCCGCATGGGCATCGGCGACGTGACGCTCCCCCTGGCCCCCGCCGTGGTGGAGGCCATGGAGAAGGCCAGCCGCGAGATGGGCGATAAGGCCACCTTCCGCGGCTACTGTGAGGAGACCTGCGGGGCCTACGATTTCCTCCGCTTCGCCATCCAGCGTGCCTACAAAAAGCAGGGCGTGGACATAGCCGACGACGAGATCTTCGTCTCTGACGGCGCGAAATCCGACTGTGGCAACATCGGCGACATATTCTCCGCCGACAACGTGGTGGCCGTCTGCGACCCGGTGTACCCGGTGTATGTGGACACCAACGCCATGGCCGGCCGTGCCGGGGATTACGACGGCGAGAAGTGGACGAACCTCGTCTACCTTCCCTGCACCGCCGAGAACGGCTTCTTCCCCGCCCTCCCCCAGCGTGTGCCCGACATGATCTACATCTGCTCCCCCAATAACCCCACGGGCACGGCGGCCACCTATGACCAGCTGAAGGTCTGGGTGGATTACGCAAACGAGCACGGTAGCGTCATACTCTTCGACTCGGCCTATGAGGCGTTCATCACCGAGCCCGGCATCCCCCACAGCATCTTCGAGGTGGATGGCGCCAAGACCTGCGCCATCGAGTTTAGGTCCTTCTCCAAGAGCTCCGGCTTCACCGGCAACCGTTGCGCCTACACCGTGATCCCCCGCGCCCTGGTCCGCGACGGCGTGTCCCTCCGGGACATGTGGAACCGCCGCATGGGCACCAAATTCAACGGTGTGCCCTATGTCATCCAGCGCGCCGCCGAGGCGGCCCTGTCCGACGCCGGCTGGGAGCAGTCAATGGAGAACGTCCGCTACTACTTAAATAACGCCAGCGTCATCCGCCAGGCCCTGTCCGACGCCGGCCTTCGCGTATACGGCGGCGTCAACGCCCCCTACATCTGGTGCGCCACCCCCGACGGCCTGGGCTCCTGGGAGTTCTTCGACAAGCTCCTCCACGAGGCATGTATCGTCACCACCCCCGGCGCCGGCTTCGGCCCCTCCGGTGAGGGCTACATACGCCTCACCGCCTTCGGCACCCTTGAAGACACATGCGAGGCCATGGACAGGATACGCAAGCTTCTTCGCTGAAAAACACGCCGCTTAACATACTATTAAGGAGATCATATGGGAAAAGCATATCTGATACTTGAGAACGGAAAACGCTATGAGGGGCTTTCCTTCGGAAAGTCCGGTACCAGCGTTGGTGAGCTCGTTTTCACCACCGGCATGACCGGCAATGTGGAGAGCCTCACCGATCCCAGCTATTTCGGTCAGCTGGTAATTTTTACTTTCCCGATGTTTTGTAATTACGGTGTCGCTGACGCGGACATGGAAAGCTCATCTATCCATGTCCGCGGAGTTGTAGTTAGGGAGGTTTGCGCCGAGCCCTCCAACTTCCGTTGCCAGGAGGACATCCAGACCTTCATGGAGCGCATGGGCATCGTGGGCATCTCCGGCGTTGACACCCGGGAGCTCACTCAGATGATACGTGACGGCGGCGTTATGAACGCCGTCATAACTGATGACCCCGACTATGACTGGTCGGCGCTCAAAGCCTACCGTGTGGAGGGCTCCGTCCCCGCCACCTCGACTAAGGTCACGGAGGAGCTTCTCCCCGAGGGCGAGGTGAAGCGCACCGTCGCCCTCATGGACTACGGTGCCAAGGGCAGCATACCCGAAAACCTCTTAAAGCGCGGCTGCCGCGTGCTCGTCATGCCCTATGATACAAAGGCCGAGGACATCCTCCGCCTTGGCGTTGACGGCGTCATGCTCTCCAACGGCCCCGGTGACCCCGCGGACAACACCGAGTGCATAGCCGAGATCGGCAAGCTCATGGGCAACATCCCCCTCTTCGGCATATGCCTGGGCCACCAGATGATGGCCCTCAGTCAGGGCGGCGAGACGGTGAAGCTCAAATTCGGCCACCGCGGCGCCAACCAGCCCGTGAAGGACGTCAAGACCGGCCGCGTCTACATCACCTGCCAGAACCACGGTTACGCCGTTAGCATGGACTGCCTTGACAAGATCGGCGCCAGGGCCCGGTTCGTAAACGTGAACGACGGCACATGCGAGGGCCTTGACTACCCCGGCAAGAAAGCCTTCTCCATGCAATTCCACCCCGAGGCCCACGGCGGCCCCAGGGACACCGAGTGGGCCTTTGACCGGTTTATGAACATGATGGAGGTGCGGTAATGCCTTTAGACAGGACGATAAAAAAAGTAATGGTCATCGGCTCCGGCCCCATCGTCATCGGCCAGGCCGCCGAGTTTGACTACGCCGGCACTCAGGCATGCCGCATTTTGAGATCCGAGGGCGTAAAGTCCGTCCTCGTAAACTCCAACCCCGCCACGGTTATGACCGACGGAGAAATGGCTGACGCCGTTTACTTGGAGCCCCTGAACGCCGACACCGTAAAGCGCATAATTTTAAAGGAA
The DNA here is from genome assembly GCA_947631395.1 of uncultured Oscillospiraceae bacterium. Taxonomy (GTDB): domain Bacteria; phylum Bacillota; class Clostridia; order Oscillospirales; family Oscillospiraceae; genus RUG626. The sequence goes on along the minus strand of CANRLF010000016.1, from coordinate 27,151 downwards.
AAGCCCGACTGCCTCCTTGCCGGCCTCGGCGGCCAGACGGGCCTCACCATCGCCATGCAGCTCACCCACGAGGGCTTTTTGCAAAAGCACGGCGTCAGGCTCATCGGCACCAACGCCGACGCCATAGACAAGGCCGAGGACCGCGAGCTCTTCAAAGAGACCATGGAGTCCATCGGCCAGCCCATCATCCCCTCGGACATAGCCAACGACGTGGACACCTGCCTTGCCATCGCCGACCGCATCGGCTACCCCGTCATCGTCCGTCCCGCCTTCACCCTTGGCGGCGGAGGCGGCGGCGTGGCCTACAACGCCGAGGAGCTCCGTCAGGTGGCCTTCGTTGGACTTGAGACCTCCCCCATCACCCAGGTCCTCATCGAAAAATACATCTTCGGCTGGAAGGAGATAGAGTTCGAGGTCATCCGCGACGGCGCGGGCAACGTGATAACCGTCTGCTCCATGGAGAACTTCGACCCCGTGGGCATCCACACCGGCGACTCCATCGTCGTGGCCCCGGCCCTGACCCTGATGGACAAGGAGTACCAGATGCTCCGCAGCGCGGCCCTGGACATCATCACGGCCCTGGGCATCGAGGGCGGCTGTAACTGCCAGTTCGCCTTGAACCCCGACAGCTTCGAGTACGCCGTCATCGAGGTCAACCCCCGTGTGTCCCGCTCCTCCGCCCTGGCCAGTAAGGCCACCGGCTACCCCATCGCCAAGGTGGCGGTGAAGATAGCCCTGGGCTACACCCTGGACGAGATAAAAAACGACATCACCGGCAAGACCTACGCCTGCTTTGAGCCCACGGTGGACTACTGCGTCGTTAAATTTCCCAAGTGGCCCTTCGATAAATTCCACGGAGCCGACAGGAAGCTCGGCACCCAGATGAAGGCCACCGGCGAGGTTATGAGCATTGGTCAGAACTTCGAGTCCGCCCTTATGAAGGCCATCCGCGGCGCCGAGATCGGCCAGAGCACCTTGAACCGCGCCCCCGAGCCCGGCAAGACTCTTGAGGAGCGCCTGGCCTCCATGGACGACCTTCGCGTGTTCACCGTGTTCGAGGCCCTGAAGGCCGGCGTCAGCCACGAGCACATCCACGAGGTCACCATGATCGACCGCTGGTTCATCTCAAAGCTCCAAAATCTCGTGGACTTTGAAAAATACATCTCCGAAAACGGCATAGACGAGGAAACGTATCTCCGGGGCAAGCGTTACGGCTACACCGACGCCTCCCTCCGGGCCCTCTCCGGCCAGGAGCTCATCCCCCACCGGGACCCCGTCTATAAGATGGTCGACACCTGCGCCGCGGAGTTTGAGGCCGAGACCCCCTACTACTACTCGGCCTATGACGAGAAGTGCGACTCCCGTCCCATGCCCCGTCGCAAGATGAGCGTCATCGTCATCGGCTCCGGCCCTATACGCATAGGCCAGGGCATCGAATTTGATTACAGCTCCGTCCACTGCGCCGTCACCCTCAAAAATCTCGGCTATGACGTGGTCATAATCAACAACAACCCCGAGACCGTGTCCACCGACTATGACACCGCCGACAGGCTCTACTTCGAGCCCCTGACCCCCGAGGACGTCATGGGCGTCATAAAGGTGGAAAAGCCCATCGGCGTGGTGGTGGCCTTCGGCGGCCAGACGGCCATCAAGCTCACGGAGTACCTTGACAAACAGGGCATCCGCATTCTGGGCACCAGCGCCGAGGGCATCGACCTTGCCGAGGACCGGGAGCGTTTCGACGCCCTTCTGGAGTCCCTTGGCATAAAGCGCCCCCGTGGCATGGGCACCCACACGTTGGACGAGGCCCTTGAGGCCGCCAACACCCTTGGCTACCCCGTGCTCCTCCGCCCAAGCTACGTCATCGGCGGCCAGAACATGGTCATCGCCCACGAGGACGCGGACGTCCGGGCCTACATGGCCCTCATATTCGCCAGCACCGAGCGGGAGGACAACTCCGTCCTGGTCGACAAGTACATGCCCGGGACCGAGCTCGAGGTGGACGTCATATCCGACGGCACCGACGTGCTCATGCCCGGAATAATGGAGCACATCGAGCGGGCCGGCGTCCACTCCGGCGACTCCATCGCCGTCTATCCCCCCTATAACCTCACCGATAAGATGATGGCCCGTGTGGTGGAGTGCTCCACACGCCTGGCGCTGGAGCTGGGCACCCGTGGCCTCGTCAATATCCAGTACCTCATCTACAAAAAGGAGCTCTACGTCATCGAGGTCAACCCCCGCGCCAGCCGCACCGTGCCGTATCTGTCCAAGGTCACCGGCATCCCCATGGTTGACGTGGCCTCCCGCGTTATGATGGGCGCCACCTTAAAGGGCCTCGGCTATGACCGGGTCCTGTGTGACACGCCCCCATATTACGCCATAAAGGTCCCCGTGTTCTCCTTTGAGAAGATAACCGACGCCAACTCCATGCTTGGCCCCGAGATGAAATCCACCGGCGAGGTCCTGGGCCTTGGCCGCACCTTCACCGAAGCCCTATTCAAGGGCCTGCGCGCCGCGGGCTATGACCTCACCAACGCCTTCACCCCCGGGAAAAACGGCGTCCTCCTCTCCATCGAGAACCACGACCTCCCCGACGTCGTGCGCCTTGCCAAAAAGCTCAACGACCTCCACATGGTCCTCTACGCCACCCCGGACACCGCCGCGGTGGTCCGCAATCTGGGCCTTGAGGTCACAACGGTCAAGCACGTCCACGACGCCTACTCCCTCCTTGACGGCGGAGCCATAAGCTTCATCGTCTACACAGGCGCCCTCTATGACGACACCATGGGCGACTACATCGAGCTCCACGCCAAGGCCGTGCGTATGCGCGTGCCCTGCATCACCAGCCTCGACACCGCCGAGGCCGTGGCCGACACCCTTATGAGCCGCTTCACCAACGAGAACACGGAGCTCGTGGACCTCAACAACATGCGCCGCAGCCGTGAGCTCATCCACTTCGCGAAAATGCACACCTGCGGCAGCGACTATATCTTCTTCGATAACCGTGACGGCCGCATAACGAGCCCCGAGTCCCTGAGCGTCACCCTCTGCGACCGGGTCACCGGCATCGGCGGCAGCGCCCTGGTCCTCATCGAGAACTCCGTCGGAGCCGACGCCAAGATGCGCATCTTCAACCAGGACGGCACCGAGGGCCGCATGGCCGCCAACTCCATCCGTTGCGTGGGCAAGTACCTCTATGACAAGGGCATCGTCCGCCACGAGCACATGACCATCCAGACCGACACCGGCATCCGCTCCCTCCAGCTCTTCACCCGCAACGGCCGTGTCAGCACCGTCAGTGTCCACATGGGCACCGCCTTCCTGGACGCCCGCAGGATGCAGGTCAACCTCATCGGCGTCTCCCGCGTCATCGACGAGCCCGTCACCGTGGACGGACAGGAGTACCGCATAACCTGCTCCTCCCTCGGCGTCCCCCACTGCACCGTGTTCACCGAGGACCTTGGCAAGGTGGACGTGGTGGCCGTGGGCTCCGCCCTCGTAAACTCCGGCATCCTCCCCGAGGGGGCCTTCGTCGAGTTCGTCAAGGTGGTAAACGACGACACCCTGCGCATCCGCGTCTACTCCCCCGACGAGGGCGAGACCCGCGCCAACGGCACCGCCGCCTGCGCCGCCGTCATCGCCGCCACCGAGCGCGGCACCATCAAAAAAGCCCGCGACATCACCGTAAAACTCCCCGGCGGCGACGTGACCGTCAACTACTCCGACGACTTCGTCACCCTAACCGGCGACTCCGTCCTCGTATTCGAAGGCGTATACGAATACTAACCCCCAAAAAAGGTCACGCCTCCGGCGATTATTTACCCCCCGTCCCGCCCGCAGGCGAAAAAAGGCTCCCCTCTCTGAGGGGAGCTGTCGGCGTAGCCGACTGAGGGGAGTCCGCCCGCAGGCAATAAAATTCGCGGCCCTCCCCGGGCCGCTCCTTTTAAATTAAGCTCCCCTTCGTAAGGGGAGCTGTCAGCGAAGCTGACTGAGGGATCGAGGCCATAGCCGTGCACACCCCCTCCCCCCTCGCCTCACCCTCCCCCGCGTGGCCGCCTTCCCCGCCCGGGCGGGGAAGGGCAGGGATGAGGTGGGATAAGCGGCGAAGCCGCAACCATATTCCCCCGTCCCGATTGCCCAACAGACCCAAAATCGCTGAAAAACCTCATCTTTGTGCAAATTGCCATATTGTCTTTTGGGTAATAAAGTGATATTATATGCCCGTTATGATCGTCCGTGAGGTGCGTGTATGAAAGTTCCCGCGCTTACAAACAACTATTTCAGCTTTTACTTTAGCTTTACCTATTATTTTGGTAAGGCTTGATCGGTTTGGCTGAAATAGGTCTACGGGCAAAAAATTTATGGCCTTGACCCTCACAGCCAGACCGGCTGTGAGGGTTTCTTATTGGCAGACAGGAGAGCATCACAATGATAGTTATTCTAAAGGAAAATCCCAACCAGGCCCAGGTAAACTCCCTTATGACCTGGCTCCAGAGCAAGGGCATAGAGATCCACACCTCCGTGGGCGAGCACCAGACCGTCATGGGCCTGGTGGGCGACACCTCCAAGCTTGACATGGACCTCCTCCTGGCCCTGGACATCGTGGAGGACGTAAAGCGCATCCAGGAGCCCTATAAAAACGCCAACCGCAAATTTCACCCCGAGGACACCGTCATCGAGGTCGGCAACACCAAGATCGGCGGCGGCAACCTCACCCTTATCGCCGGCCCCTGCTCGGTGGAGAACGAGGAGCAGATAATCGAGGTGGCAAAGGCCGTGAAGGCCAGCGGAGCCACACTGTTGCGCGGCGGCGCATTCAAGCCCCGCACCTCCCCCTACTCCTTCCAGGGCCTCCATGAGGAGGGCATAAGGCTTCTAAAGCTCGCCCGGGAGGCCACGGGTCTGCCCATCGTCACCGAGCTCATGGACGCCTCCCACCTGCCCCTTTTCGAGGACGTGGATATAATCCAGGTGGGCGCCCGGAACATGCAGAACTTTGAGCTCCTGAAGCTCCTGGGCCATCAGGATAAGCCCATTTTGCTAAAGCGCGGCCTTGCCAACACCTATGAGGAGCTTTTGATGAGCGCCGAGTACATCATGGCCGGCGGCAATGAGAAGGTCATCCTCTGCGAGCGCGGCATCCGCACCTTCGAGACCTACACCCGCAACACCCTTGACGTGTCCGCCATCCCCGTATTGAAGAAGCTCTCCCACCTGCCCGTGATAATTGACCCCAGCCACTCCGCCGGGAAGTGGGAGCTGGTGGACCCCCTGTCCTGCGCCGCCGTGGCCGCGGGAGCCGACGGCCTCATCATCGAGGTCCACAACGACCCCGCCCACGCCCTGTGCGACGGTCCCCAGTCCCTGAAGCCCGCCGTATTCGACTCCCTCGCCAACAAGCTCCGCGCCATCCACAAGGTAGTAAGCGAGCAGAAATAAGTAATCTCTCTTTAATATTTTTTCCGACGACATGCGCGTCGGAAAAAATCCCTTTTGTTTTGCGGAGTGTGCGGCCCCTCGGGCCGTGCGCGGAGCAAAACGGCAGGAAAATTTTTCTGAATTTCGCAAAATTCAGAAAAAATTTCCGCACGCGTCCCCTCTTGTCGGAAAAGGCGCAGCCTTTTTCGACAATTCCGGGAGCCAGAAAGGAAGTTGAATTTTAATTATGTCAACCATCGGCATCGTCGGCCTGGGGCTTATCGGCGGCTCCATGGCCAAGGCTGTAAAATTCCACACCGACCACACCGTCTATGGCGCGGACTTAAACCCCGACACCATGGCCCTGGCCTTCGCCTCCGGAGCCATCGACAACGTGCTGGACAGCCGCAGTATCGGCGAGTGCGACCTCATCATGGCCGCCCTGCCTCCCGCGGCGCTGATAGCCTGGGCGGAGGAAAACGCCCGGCACATCTCAAGCTCCGCCGTGCTCGTGGACCTGTGCGGAGTAAAGCGCCTTATCGTGGACAGCCTCCGGCCTCTGGCCGACAAATACGGCTTTTCCTATGTGGGCGGCCACCCCATGGCCGGCAAGGAGCACGGCGGCTTTAAAAACTCCACCGCCTACCTCTTCGCCGGGGCGTCCATGATCCTGACCCCCGACGAGCGCGCCGAGGCCCCACTTCTTGAGAGCCTTAAGCGGTTTTTCCTGTCCCTGGGCTTCGGGATGATAACCTACTCCACCCCCACCGAGCACGACAGGATAATCTCCTACACCTCCCAGCTTGCCCACATAACCTCCTCGGCCTATGTCAAATCCCCCACCGCCCAGACCCATATGGGCTTCTCCGCCGGCTCCTTCCGGGATATGACCAGGGTCGCCTACCTTGACGAGAACATGTGGACCGAGCTCTTCCTGGCCGACCGTGACTTTCTCACCGCTGAGCTTGAGACCCTCATCGGCCACCTTGGCGAATACCTTGACGCCCTTCGCGGCGGCGACCCCGACAAGCTCCGGGAGCTTCTTAAAAACGGCCGTGAGCTGAAGATGACCGCGGGAGGTACCTGATGGAAACAAAGACCCTTCATGTGGAGGCCGGTTCCGGCTACGACATAATCATCGAGCCCGGTGTACTTGACCGGGCCGGCGAGCATATAAAGAACGTCCTCGTCAGGGCGAAAAAGCTCTTCGTGCTGACCGACTCAAACGTGGGCCCCATATACGGCCCCAGGCTCGTGGCCTCCCTTGAGACCCGGGGCTTCATGGTCCGCACCCACGTCATCCCCGCCGGCGAGACGAGCAAGTGCGCCGCCTCCCTTCTGGAGCTGTGGAGCGCCATGGCCTCCTTCGGCATCACCCGCTCCGACGCCGTGGTCGCCCTTGGCGGCGGCGTCGTCGGGGACCTTGCGGGCCTCGCGGCCTCCACCATCCTGCGGGGCGTGGACCTTGTCCAGATACCCACCACCCTTTTGAGCCAGGTGGACTCCTCCGTCGGCGGCAAGACCGCCATCGACCTGCCCGAGGGCAAGAACCTGGTGGGCACCTTCTACCAGCCAAAGCTCGTCCTCATGGACCCTGAGGTCCTCTCCACCCTCCCCGACGCCGACTTCATGTCCGGCATGGCCGAGGTGGTCAAATACGGTTGCATATGGGACGCGGAGTTTTTCCGCTTCCTCGCCTCCCGGCCCACCCGGGCCGCCCTCATGGCCGGCATCACCCACATACTCTACACCTGTTGTGACATAAAAAGGCAGGTCGTCAACGCCGACGAGCACGACACCGGCCTTCGCATGATACTGAATTTCGGCCACACCCTGGGCCACGCCTATGAGCTCGCCGGCGATTACCGGGTCTGGACCCACGGTCAGGCCGTGGCCGCCGGCATGGTCGCCATCTCTAAGCTCGGCGAGAGGCTTTCCGTCACCGAGCCCGGCACCGCCGAAAAAATAGCCTCCGTCCTGGCCCCCCTCGGCCTGCCCACCAATATCGAGTGCGACCTTGAGCACATGGAGCGGGCCATCGGCGTGGATAAGAAGAGCTCCGGCGACAGCGTGACCCTCATCCTCCTTGAAAAGCTCGGTACCGTCCGGCCCCTCCGCCTTCCGAAGGCCGACGTGGCGGACCTGCTCAGGGACATGCCCGGGTGGCGTCCATGAACATACGCGTGACTCCCGGTCTCCTTCGCGGCGCGGTGACCCCGCCCCCCTCCAAGTCCCTTTCCCACCGGGCCCTCATCGCCGGCCGTCTCGCCGGCGCGGCGGACCGGATAGAAAATTTGGCCTCCTCCCAGGACATCGAGGCCACAAAGCGGTGCCTTGACGCCCTTTTCCGTCTCGACAGCGGCTTTCCGCTCCTTGACTGCGGCGAGTCCGGCTCCACCCTCCGTTTCCTGATCCCCCTCTCCCTGGTATTGCGCGGCGGCGCCAAATTCACGGGCCACGGGCGGCTTATGGACCGGCCCCAGGAGCCCTATTTTGACATCTTCCGCAAGACCGGCGTCCACTTTGAAAAAAGCCCCGGCGAGCTTGCCGTCATGGGCGCCCTCCGCCCCGGAGTGTTCGAGCTCCCCGGGGACGTGTCCAGCCAGTTCGTCACGGGCCTTCTCTACGCCCTGCCCCTCCTTCCGGGGGACAGCGAGATCGTCATCACCTCCCCCCTCGAGAGCCGCGAGTACGTGACCATGACGGTTGAGGTCCTTAAAAAGTACGGAATTTCCGTTGAAAACCTGGATTTTCAGCGATTTTTTGTAAATGGAAACCAAAAATACACACCCTGTGACTACACCGTGGAGGCCGACTGGTCCCAGGCCGGCTTCTGGTACGCCGCCAGGAGCCTCGGCAACCCTGTGGATATTCTCGGGCTTGACCCCCGCTCCCCCCAGGGCGACAGGCTCGTGGCGGAGCTTGCGGAGGCGCTTAATAAGCCCGGGACCGTCACCGTGGACCTGGCCCAGATACCCGACCTCCTGCCCCCCCTGGCGGCCATGGCCGCTCTGAGGGACGGCGAGACATACTTTGTGAACGCCGCCCGTCTCCGCATGAAGGAGTCCGACCGCATAGCCGCCACCTGGGCCATGCTCCGCGCCTTCGGCGTAAAATGCGCCGAGGGGCCTGACTTCCTCACCGTCACCGGCGCGGACAGCCTTAGCTCCTGCACGGTGGACGGCGCCAACGACCACCGGATCGTCATGGCCGCCGCCGTCCTGGCCACCCGGGCCTCCGGGCCCGTCACCGTCCTGGACGCCCAGGCCGTCGGCAAATCATACCCCAACTTCTTTGAGGAATACAAGAGACTTGGAGGGATCGCGGATGTCCTCTGAAATCGGCCACAAACTGAAGCTCTCCGTATTCGGCCAGTCCCACGGCCGGGCCATCGGCGTCGTCATCGACGGCCTGCCCGCGGGGATATGCATAGACGAGGAGGAGCTGTACACATTCATGTCCCGCCGGAAGCCCGGTACCTCCCGCCTCTCCACCCAGCGGCATGAGGAGGACCGGCCCGTGTTCCTCTCCGGGACAGTCGACGGCGTCACCTCCGGCTCGCCCCTCTGCGCCGTGATCGAGAACACCGACCAGCGTTCAGGCGACTATGCCGCTCTTGTTGACCTGCCCCGCCCCTCCCACGCGGACTTCACCGCCAAGATGCGTTACGGCGACAAGGTTGACATGCGCGGCTCCGGCCACTTCTCCGGCCGCCTGACCGCCCCCCTGTGCGTCGCCGGCGGCATCGCCAGGCAGATACTCTCAAGGCGCGGTGTGTACGTCGGCGCCCATCTTATGAGCGTCGCCAACATCGCCGACGACCCCTTCCCCCTGTGCCCCGGCCGAGAGCTCTTTGAGAAGATAGCCAAAAAGCCCCTCCCCGTCATAAGCGACAGCGCCGGCGAGAGGATGGCGCAGGCCATCGAGGAGGCCAGAGCCGAGCTCGACAGCGTGGGCGGAGTCATCGAGTGCGCCGCCGTGGGCCTGCCCGCGGGCCTGGGCTCGCCCATGTTCGACGGCGTCGAGAACCGCCTCGCCGCCGCCCTCTTCGGCGTCCCGGCGGTCAAGGGCGTGGAGTTCGGCGCGGGCTTTGAGGCCGCCAAAATGCGCGGCAGCCGGCACAACGACCCATTTATGATTGAAAACGGCCAGGTGCGGACATCCAAAAACGACGCCGGCGGCGTGATCGGCGGCATAACCACAGGTATGCCCCTGGTCCTCCGTTGCGCCATGAAGCCCACCCCGTCGATCTCACGGCCCCAGCAGACCGTCAGCCTGAGCCGCATGGCCCCGGCCACCCTGGAGATAAAGGGCCGCCACGACCCCTGCGTAGCCATCCGCGCCGTCCCCGTCATCGAGGCCGTCACGGCCTTTACAATACTCGACATACTCATGGAGGAGAAGGAAAATGGAACTTACTGAGATACGCGAAAAAATAGACCGCCTGGACGCGGACATACTCAAGCTCTTTTTGGATCGCATGGACCTTTCCAAGGAGATCGCCGAGGTGAAGGCCCGGGAGAATATGCCCATCCTCAATAAAGAGCGCGAGCGCGAGATACTTCGCCGCGTCGGCGAGAAGTCCGGGGAGTACGAGCTCTACACCCACCGGCTCTTCTCCACCATCTTCGAGCTCAGCCGCACATACCAGCGCAAATTCCGCACCACCGGCTCCAACGTGCGCTCGTTCATCGAAAGATCCTTGGAGGACTCCCCTGAGCTCTTCCCCGAGACCGGCCTTATCGCCTGCCAGGGCGTGGAGGGGGCCTACTCCCAGATGGCCGCGGACCGTATGTTCCCCCGCGGCAATATCGTCTATGTCAAGACCTTCGAGGCCGTCTTTGACGCGGTCCAGAGCGGCCTTTGCCAGTTCGGCGTCGTTCCCATCGAAAATAGCTCCAACGGCTCCGTCCGGGCCGTCTATGACCTTCTCCAGACGAAGGACGTGTCCGTCGTCCGCTCCGAGCGCCTTTGCATCTCCCACGAGCTCCTTGTAAAGCCCGGCGTGAAGCTCTCGGAGATCAAAAAGATAGTCTCTCACGAGCAGGCCCTTGGCCAGTGCAGTGAGTTTTTAAAGTCCCTTGGCGACAAGGTGGAGATAGAGAAGATGGACAACACCGCCGTGGCCGCCAAATACGTGGCCCAGTGCGCAGACCCCGGCGTTGCCGCCCTCTCCAGCTCCAACTGCGCCGAGCTCTATGGCCTCGAGGCCCTGAGCTGCGGCCGGATACAAAATTCCGACAACAACTACACCCGCTTTATCTGCATCACCAAAAAGCCCACCGTGTACCCCGGAGCCAACAGGATCACCCTGGTCCTCAGCTGTGAGCACCGCCCCGGGGCCCTCTATGACGTACTTAGCCACATCTCCGCTTTAGAGCTCAATCTTATCAAATTGGAGTCCTGCCCCATGGTCGGCCACGACTTTGAGTTCCTCTTCTTCTTCGAGATCGAAGCCAGCGTCCGCGACCCCAAGGTAGTCGACATGCTTGAGAGCCTCGAGCACTCCTGCAGGTCCCTCCGCTACCTTGGCAACTATCAGGAGGTCTGAGGTGCGCCGGGTCGTTGGCCTCATCGGCCGGAAGCTCAGTCACAGCTGGTCCCCCCAGATACACCGCCGTTTCGGTTGCCGCGGCTATAAGCTCTATGAGCTGGAGCCGGAGGAGCTGGAGGGCTTTCTGCGCCGGCCGGATCTCGGGGCCGTGAACGTGACCATCCCCTATAAGCAGGAGGTATTCAAATACCTTGACGAGGTGGACCCGGCGGCCCGTGACATCGGAGCCGTGAACACGGTCGTCAACCGAAAGGGCCGTCTTTTCGGCTACAACACGGATAAATATGGCCTGGAATACGCTATTTTGCGCGCGGGGCTTGATTTTTCGGGTAAAAAAGTGGTAATATTGGGTTCAGGGGGCACCTCCCACACCGCCGTGGCGGCGGCTGGTTCCCTTGGAGCCAGCGAAATCGTCGTCATCTCAAGAAACGGCGAGAACAATTACGGCAATCTTGAGAAAAACGCGGACGCCCAGATGCTCATAAACACCACCCCCGTGGGCATGTTCCCCAACTGCCCCGACTCCCCCGTGGACCTTCTGGCCTTCCCAAAACTTGAGGGCGTGATGGACGTCATCTTCAACCCCCTCCGCCCCGGCCTTATAATGCAGGCCGAAAAGCTCGGCATCCCCCACGCCGGCGGCCTTGCCATGCTGGTGGCCCAGGCCAAGGCGGCGGAGGAGCTGTTCTTCGACAAGAGCCTCGACGCCTCCGCCATCGAGACGGTGACAGACCGGCTCGCCCGGGAGTCCACGAATATCGTCCTCATCGGTATGCCCGGTTGCGGGAAGTCCACCGTCGGCAAGTTCCTGTCCCAGAAGTCAGGCCGCAGTCTGGTGGACGTGGACAAATATATCCTTGCCCACTGGGGGGCCAAGCCCTCCGATATAATAACCGGCCGGGGCGAGGCGGAGTTCCGCCGCATCGAGACCCAGGCCCTCCGTGACATATGCGCCCGGGGCGGCCGTATAGTCACCACTGGCGGCGGATGCGTCACCGTACCTGAAAATTATGAGCTCCTGCGCCAGTCCGGCAGGATCTACCGGGTGGACCGGGACCTGGAGCGGCTGACCACCCGCGGCCGTCCCCTCTCCGCCGGCGGGCTTGAGGGACTTCGGGCGCTCTTTGATACCCGCGACCCGCTCTACACCGCCTTTGCCGACGTCACCGTCAAAAACGACGGCACTCTCGAGCAGTGCGCCGGAAAGATCTGGAGTGATTTTTGTGAAAATACTCGTTATTAACGGCCCAAACCTCAATATGCTCGGTATAAGGGAGCCCGACATATACGGAAAGAGCACCTATGCCGACCTGCTCCGGCTCATAAGCGACGAGGCCCGCGCTCTTGGCGTGGAGGTGGAGTTTTTCCAGTCCAACCACGAGGGCGCCCTTGTTGACGCCATCCAGGGGGCTTACGGCCGTATAGACGGTATCATAATAAACCCCGGTGCCTACACCCACACCAGCGTCGCCCTCCTTGACGCAGTCAAGGCCGTGGGCATCCCCACGGTGGAGGTCCACATATCCGACCCCGACTCAAGGGACGAATTTCGTAAAATAAGCTATATCCGCTCAGCCTGCGCCCTGACCGTAAAGGGCCGGGGCTTTGACGGCTACCTCGACGCCCTTCGGTATCTCGCGGGAAAATAACGTAAAGCTACATATCATCAGGGAGGTGCTGCTTTGAAAAAGTCATCACTGTCAAGGATCCTCTGCCTTGGACTTTCACTTGTGGTGTGCCTCGCTCCTGTCAATGCCCGGGCGGCCTCCGTCCGGGAGCTCAAGAGCGGCGCCACATCCGTGGAAAAGCTGTCTATGGAGGACATCGCGGCACTTCTGGATGCCCCCTCCCCGGCCTCCGGTCCATTCAACGAGACCGCGCCCAGCTACGCCTCCCCCTGGTCCGCCGGCACCCTCAAGGCCGACCACCTCAACAGCGGCCTTGCCCGGCTCAACGCCCTCAGGCGTCTTGCGGGTCTGGGCCCGGTGGAGCTTGACGACGCCTACACCCGCACGGCCCAGGCCGGCGCCTTCCTAAACGCCGCAAACGGCTCCCTGAGCCACGCCCCCTCCCGGCCCGAGGGCATGGACGAGGCGCTCTATGAGCTAGGTGCCACCGGCGCCTCCAGCTCCAATATCGCCATGGCCACCGTCTCCACTGACCGCGGCCCCATTCCCTTCAGCGTCGACATGTGGATGGACGACTCCGACTCCAGCAACGTGGACCGCCTTGGCCACCGCCGCTGGCAGCTGGACCCCACCATGTCCAAGACCGGCTTCGGGGCCGTGCCCTCAAGGACCGGCAGCGGCTTCTTCTCCGCCGAGTACGTCCTTGACCGCGGCGGCTCCGCCCCCGATTACGACATCATCGCCTGGCCGTCCTCCGGCTATTTCCCCGACGGCCTCTTCTCCCCCAGCTGTGCTTGGAGCGTCACCCTTAACCCCGAAAAATATGCCGCCCCCTCCCTGTCCTCCGTCACCGTGACCCTCACCAGGGCCTCCGACGGCCGGACCTGGACCTTCAGGGGCTCCGGCTACACCCCCTCCAACAGCGGCGAGTATTTCAACGTGGACACCGAAAATTACGGCGTCAACAACTGCGTCATATTCCGCCCCTCCGGCATCGAGACATATGAGGGCGTGTACACCGTCACCGTCTCCGGCGTGAAGTATCGCTCCGGCGGCGCGGCGGACTTTAAGTACACCGTGGAGTTCTTCGACCCCCAGCATCTCCCCTCCGGCTCCTCCCTGCCCTTCCGCGACGTAAAGACCTCCGACTGGTTCTACCCCTACGTCAAGGCCGGCACCGAGGCCGGTCTCATAAAGGGCACCAGCGACGTGACCTTTGAGCCTGACACGGAGCTCACCCTGGCCCAGGTCGTGACCTTCGCCGCCAGGATCGCCGCCCGTTTCCGTGGGGATACCGACCCGACGGTCAACGACTGGAAGGCCGGCGCCTATGACTACTGCGTTATGAACGGCCTTATAAACGAGGCCGAGTACCCCTACGGCTCCCTGGAGGAAACGGCCACCCGCCTTGACGTCCTGCGCATCATGGACCCCGCCATCCCCGCCTCCGCCAAGGCCGAAAAGGTCACCGTCCCCTCCGGCTCCATCCCGGACGTGAAGGAGTCCGACCCCTACGGCAAGCTCATATACAGCTGGTACCGCGCCGGCATACTGGAGGGCGCCTCCGGCGGACTCTTCAACGCCTCCTCCCCCATGGTCCGCTCCGCCATGTCCGCCGTCCTCTGCCGCATAACCTCCCTCACGTAATATCCCAACCCCCCCAGGCCGATGTCTCACCCACATCGGCCTGTTTTTTATACCCCCAAAATGTCACGCCTCCGGCGCAAATTAAAACGGGAGGGTTTAGAACCCTCCCCTACGGCTAAATAGGAAAATTCTCCAAACAACCCGTAGGGGCGGGTTCCAAACCCGCCCGCCCCCGCCCGCAGGCAATAAAATCCGCGGCCCTCCCGGGCCGCTCCTTTTAAATTAAGCTCCCCTTCGTAAGGGGAGCTGTCGAGCGCAGCGAGACTGAGGGGTCGAGGGTATCGACCACTGCCGCACCTCCCATTCCGGGCCCCGGCAAACCCTTCCTCCCTCGCCCCACCTCCCCCGCGTGGCCGCCTTCCCCGCCCCGGCGGGGAAGGGCAGGGATGAGGTGGGATAAGCGGCGAAGCCGCAACAATATTCCCCCGTCCCGCCCGCAGGCGAAAATAAAAATACGCGGCCCCCCGGCCGCTCCTTTTAAATTAAGCTCCCCCTTCGTAAGGGGAGCTGTCGAGCGCAGCGAGACTGAGGGGTCGAGGCCATAGCCGTGCGCAACCCCTCCTCCCTCGCCCCTACCTCCCCCGCGTGGCCGCCTTCCCCGCCCGGGCGGGGAAGGGCAGGGATGAGGTGGGATCCGCGGCGCCAGCCGCAACAATATTCCCCCCGTCCCGCCCGCAGGCGAAAAAAGGCTCCCCTCTCTGAGGGGAGCTGTCGAGCGTAGCGAGACTGAGGGGAGTCCGTACCCAATCCCCCCTTCACCCCTCCGCCGTTCCATGCGAATGCTTAAAGCTCCTACTTATCTCCTTCCAGCGTCCGGAGTGGTACCTCAGCGCCATTATGAACGTCCTGGAGCACTGGTCGATGACCAGGGCTATCCACGCCCCCCAGAGCCCCAGATTCATGTAATTTATCGTGATTATCGCGAGCCCGCTCCTGAGCCCCAGCACCGTGATTGCCATGACCACCGCCGTAAAGCGCGTGTCCCCCGCGCCCCTGAGCCCGCCTGATACAATGAACTGGTCCGCCTGAAGCGGCTGTGAGGCCGCCAGAAGGTACAGTATCGGCGCGCCCATATTTATGACCGTCGGGTCATTTTTGAACATGGCGATTATCTGCCTGTTCAGCGTCACCAGCACCAGCGCCACGAAAAGCGACGCCACTATCCCCAGATCTCTCGTCCTTCGCATGTACACCGCCGACATGTCATACCGCCGCTTGCCGATGGACTGACCCATAAGCGTGGTGGCCGCGTTGGCGAATGCCTGACCCATCATAAAGCTCATTGACTGTATGCTCATCAGCACGTTGTGCGTGGCGTACACCGTGTCCCCCAGGCCCGTGACCTGCCGGGTATATATGATTAGCCCCAGCCGCATAAGCAGCTGTTCTATCATGGACGGCACACCGATATTCACGATGTCCCCCATCAGCCCCCGGTTGAAGGCGAACTTCTCCCTGAGGTCTATGTACACATACCGCCTCTTCCCCAGGCTCACCCACATGGCGATGACAAAGGCCACCATCTGGCCGATGTTCGTCGCCCAGGACGCCCCCGCCACGCCCATCTTCGGAACGCCGAAGTGGCCGTATATCATCACGTAGTTAAAGCCCAGGTTCACCACGTTTGCTATGGTGTTGTATATCATGGGCGTTTTCGTGTCGCCAATGCCCCTCAGCGCCGCCGTCACCGTTATGGTCATGCACAGCGGCACGAAGCCGTATAGCTGTATGTCCAGATACTGCTTCCCCAGCCCCAGGGCCTCCTCGGAGATGCCCGTGCCGCCCATGAAGCTTATGAGCCACCTGCTCGTGGCCAGCCCCACCAGCATGAAAAGGACGCTCATCAAAAGGTTCAAAAGCATGGCGTGCTTGAATACGTCGTTGCACCTATCCTGCTTCTGACGGCCCCTGAACCGCGCTATCACCGCCGTGGCCCCCACGTTCATTGCCTGGATCATGGTCATCAGCAAAAATTTCGGCTGTGAGGCCAGCCCCACCGCCGTCAGGGCCACTATCCCCTCGTTCCCCGGCAGGTGCCCTACCATCATCTGGTCCGCGATGGACGTCAACTGTGTCAGCACCAGCTCCACAAGACTCGGCAGCGCGATAAGCAGTACGTCCCTGTATATCCTTCTCCTCGTTATCCCCTCCGGCGTCACAGCCCTTCCGACCCGCCCCGTCTCCCCCGGATCCCCGGGCTTTCCATACCCCAGCCCATCCAGCGCCGTGACCACCGTCTTATTCTCCCTTGATCCCATAACCGCCATTTTCCCTGTTCCTTTTTTATTTGATGTGATGTGTTATACTAATACTTTATCACTTTTCTCCCGATTTTCAATACCAAATCTCTCCCCTCCACCATTAAAAAGGAACCGCCCAAGCGGTTCCTTTTGTTGAAGAGTTTTATTTATATCAGTCCAACCTGTAAGCGTACATATACTGGTGCGGGTACGTTTTATTGTCCTCATCCCAGTCATAGTGGGCGTCCGTCAGAAAATACACCCTGTCGTCGTCAAGCCAGCCCACCACATTGTACTCAGCCGTACCGGCGCGATCAAGAACGGACAGCCTGTGCCCCTCCACATCCAGCACATAAAGGGACGTAAGGGCATCCTCCCCTTCACGCTCCACCGTATCGAAGAGCTTATCCCCCAGCGGGCTTGCTACGGGCGCCAGATCGCCCTCCGCGTCCGAAAGGCCCGGTACCAGCCACCGCTCGCCCGTTATCAGGTCCAGGACCGAAACTCCGCCGTCACTGTCCCTCCACAGCACGGCCCGCGAGCCCGACACATTTATCACTCCCTCCGCTTCTCCCACTCCCTCGTGAGTCCTGCCGAGGAGCGCGTCCCGATACTCATCCTCCGGCGAGCCCCACGTATAACGCTCCCGGTGTGCCATGGGCGCGTCGCGGAGCGCCGCCGTGACCTCGCCTGTCGCAAGGTCGACCGCGCGGAAGTCAAATCTGTAATCGGGGCTGAGGTAATAGCCGATGATCGTGCCGTCCCCGTAAAACCACGCCTCGTTCACCCGCTCCATACCGCACACCTCCGCCACCGTGAGGACAGCTCCGCTCTTAAGATCCGCAAGGTACAGCTCATCCCCCCTTTCGCTGCGCAACAGGCCCTCGCTGAAGATCGCGTAGTGAAGGTCTGAGCTGAAGCTGATGCTATTCGCGAAAACCGGCTCCGTCGGCTCCCGGCTTATCCCGGCAAAGGGCTCGGTGACCTTACCCGCGCGTATGTCGTAGACCGCCGGAAAAGCCCCGCCGTCATATAGCTCAATAATCAGCTTGTCCTTCAGATTTTCCTTTGTGACAACCGAATATTTTGGAAAATCCTCGCGAACGCCCGGGTCCTGATATGGCGTGTGTACCGCCAGAGCTCCGCCCTGCTCGCTCCAGCGGAAACGTACGTCTACGCCGCGCGCTTTCACATCGACCTCGTGCCATTCCGTCATCTCCCGCAAAAGTCCCCCGGATGGCGTGAAGTAATTCGTGTTTATCCACCACTCGTCGGGCTTGCCCGGATGAGCTATGACCACGCCCTGCCACACGTCGCAGTAGCCCTCTATCCTGTAACTCTCCATTGCGCCGCCACTCAGGACCTTAAAGCTCCCGACGCTCATCCCCGGCGACTGCTCTCCCGGCCTTGCGGCGTTGTCGTCAAGATGCCCCCGCTCATTATCCACATCGGCCACGTCCGCCGCCTTAAAAAACTCAAAAACCGCCTCCCGCACCTTATTTGATACCGCCATTGCCGTCACGACAGTCAGCGCCGCGACAAGGGCCGCCGCCAGTATTATAAGTCCCGCCCTCCTGACCGCGACGCCGCCCTTTCCGGGCGCGAGCTCATCAGCCCGGATAACGAACTCCGGGTTTACCTCGCCTATGGCGTCAACGAGCATCTCAATATTCACAGCCAGCCCTCCTTTTCAAGATGATTTTTAAGCTTTTTCCTCGTCCTGTGAAGGGACGACTTTACCGTGCCCTCGCTGAGCCCCAGCGAGCTCGCGATCCGGGACACGCTGTCAAAATACCAGTACCGCCGCAGGAAGATCCCCCGCTCCCTGTCCGAAAGTCTTTTCAAAAACAGTTTTATGGCCTCTGTAAGCTCCTCGGCCTCCACCGTCCCCTCCGTATCCCGGGGATCCCGCAATATCTCCGAAAGCTCCTCGATAGCCACCTCCGCCCCGCCCCCGCCCCGCTTGTAAGCGCGACGCGCCCTCAGGCGGTTAAGGCTTATCCTCCTGGTAATTTTCCCGAGAAACACCCGCAGAACGTCCGGCCGGTGGGGCGGCATGGCGTTCCACGCCGAAATGTATGTATCGTTGACGCACTCCTCCGCGTCCTCGTGATTTTCAAGCACATTTTTCGCCACCCGTATAAGATACGCCCCGAACTTCGCGCCCGTCTCAGCGATCGCCCTCTGATCCCGGGCAAAATATAGATCAATGATCTCCGTGTCCTCCATAAATTTACCCCCCTTCTGTCTTTTACCCATATAGTCACGGTCCCCATCAAAAAGGTTGCGTCGATCAAGAATATTCTCTTTATTATTATAAGCATATCGATTAGTACACTCACGGGGACTAATCTTGTGACCATTAAACATATAATATTTTCATCCTTATATAAGGTGGTGGAAAAATGAAGCTGAATGAGGCAATAAGCGCGCGCCTGACCGAGCTGTTAAATGAGCGCGGCATGACCCAGTACCGTCTTTATATGCGCAGCGGCGTCCCCAAATCCACCATCGGAAATATAATCAATCTCTCATACGATTCCGTAAAACTCCGAATACTCCACGAACTATGCCAGGGCTTAGAAATATCCCTCCCAACATTCTTCAACTCCCCCCTGTTCGACGAAAGCAACTTAGACCCATAACCCAATACCCCCCCCGCAATCAAAAAAACAGAGCCCCGACCCCCCCGTCCGAGACTCCTTTTTTCGCAAAACAAGTAGCTACTCCCCTCTTCCCCTCACCAACCCAAAGTCCTCGGAGGGAGAGGAGCTCGAGGGGGACCATCAGGGTCCCGCCTCGAATTTAAATCACTCCCCGGCGCAAAGCGCCGGGGAGGGGAGCTCGAGGGGGACCGTCAGGGTCCCACCTCGAATTTAAATCACCCCCGGCGCAATGCGCCAGGGCGCCCTTTGCCCCCAGCAAAGGGCGTAGTCTCCACCACGAAAAAAGGACCGCCGAAGCGGTCCTTTTTTCGTGGTGGAGACGGTCGGGATCGAACCGATGACCTCCTGAATGCCATTCAGGCGCTCTCCCAGCTGAGCTACGCCCCCAGGTGGCTGTTTATCACAGCGGATAAGATAATACCACAGGGCCGTGAGATTGTCAAGCCCTTTTTTGATTTTTTTCACCCGTTCCCGGTGAGCAGTCCCCGGTCGTCCTCCGTGAAGGTATAGACGCTGTCGCAAAAGCGGCACTTGACCTCGATCTTTCCGTCCTCCCGGAGCATCCTGTCTATCTCCTCCGCCGTGACGCCGGACAGGGCCGTCAGCACCCGCTCCCGGGAGCAGGCGCACCTGTACCCCACGGTGTCCTTCTCGACGATACGCGCGTCAAAGCCCTCCAGTATCCGCAGGGCCATATCCTCCACCGTCCCGGCCATGAGCTGCGCCGTGGCGGAACCGGCAAGCTGTACGTTGCGCTCGAGCCTCTCGGCTGTCTCGTCCGTGGCCCCGGGCATGAGCTGAGCTATATATCCACCGGCGGCCAGCACGTGCTGGTCCCTGTCCACCAGCACCCCCAGGGCACAGGCGGTGGGTATCTGCTCGCTCTCCACAAAATATCTAGCAAAGTCCTCGGCGATCTCGCCGGATACAAGCTCCGTACTGCCCGATACCGGCTCGCCGAAGCCCATATCACGAATGACCGTCAGCATACCGTCCTTGCCCACGGCGCCGCCCACGTCGAGCTTCCCGTCGGGCCGGAGCGGCATATCCACCGCCGGATACTGGGCATAGCCCCGGACGTTCCCTGAGCTGTCCGACACCACCAGCACCGTCCCCACCGGCCCGCCGCCATTTATCCTGACGGTCACACTGTCGCCGGAGTCCTTGAGGGCGTTGCCCATCATGGACGCGGCGCACATGCATCTTCCCAGCGCCGCCGTCACCACGGGCAGCGTCCTGTGTATATTCCTCGCCCGCTCCACCGCGTCCGTAAGCTCCACCGCGGTTATCTTCACAAGCCCGTCCTCAGACAGGGCCCTCACTATTTTTCCCATATTCCCTCCGAAAATCGCCCCACGGCTCATATACCGGCCAAAGCGCCCTCGCCGATCCCGGCGGCGGGCCTTATCATTATGCCCGTTTCCCTCCGGCCTAACCGCGTCTCGCGGCGATAAATATCCTCTGCTCGTTCTCCTCCGGCGGCTCTAACCTGAGCTCGCCGAACACCCGTATATCCTCAAAGCCGTGGGCTGAGAGCTCGCGCTTCAGCTCCTCCGCCGTGTGGATATACTCCACGTGCTCCTCCCAGCCCCTGTCATATGTCCCGTCGGGTCTTTTGGCAAAGACGTCCATGCCGTATACCAGCGCCCGGGGCTCATCCGTCAGCTCCGCCCGCCAGACGCAGTACACGTCCTCCCGCTCGTCCAAAAACACCTGTCCGTCGAGAGACCGGAGCTTTTCCGGCGTATTCACGTCGAAAATAAAAAGTCCGCCCGGGGCCACAAAGAGCCGCAGACGTTCAAAGACCCCGCCAAGGCTCTCCGGCGGCAGATAGTTCACCCCATCCAGCGAGCACACGGCGGCGTCCACCGTGCCGTATAAGTCCAGCTCCTCCATGGACTGGTTCAAAAAGACCGGCTCCGGCTCAAGACCGGCGGCCTTCTCCCGGGCTATACTCAGCATATCCGGGGATACATCCGCGGCGATGAGCTCATAGCCCCGCCGCGTCAACTCCGCCGTCAGCGTCCCTGTGCCGCAGGCAAGGTCCAGCAGGAGCTTCGGGGACGCGCCGTACATACGGAACACCGCCTCGTAAAAGTCGGCAAAGCTCCCGTATGGCACGTCCCCGGTAAGTTCGTCGTAGTATGGCGCCAGTGACACGTAGGCGTCCACTTACTTGTCCTCCGCCATCCTCTTGAACACCACCTCATAGCCGTCGTTGCCGTACCTGAGGGAGCGGTTGACGCGGCTTATGGTGGCGCTGGACGCGCCTGTGCGGTCAAGGATGTCGTTATAGATCATGCCCTGGCTCAGAAGCTCCGCCACCTGGAAGCGTTGCTCCATGGCCCTCAGCTCCGACACGCTGCACAGGTCGTCGAAGAACTTCTTGCACTCCTCGATGGTCTCCAGCTTCATTATCGCCTTGTAGAGGTCCTCGTTTCTGGGTTGATTTGTGTTTTTGTTCATTTTCTACCCTTCTTTTCCTTTAATTAGCGTTTATTGCTGGGCCCGTTTCGCCCCGCCGGCCGCGGACGCTCAGCTGAGCGAAGCAAGAGGTAATCTTCACAACGTACACGCCGTGAAAATCATTTGACTTTTTCCTGACCTTCGGCACCTTCCCCGCTCTTTTCGGCGGCCTTGGCCGCCTCTTCCTCCTCCAGTACCCGATAGGCCACCTTGCCCACCAGTGTCTTTGGCAGCTCGTCCCGGAACTCCAGCTCCCTGGGCATGGCGTACTTCGCTATATTCTTCCTGCAGTGGGCCAGGATCGCCTCCCGTGTCTCCTCATTCTTGGGCACGCCGGGCTTTACCATAACGAAGGCCTTCACCCTCTGCATCCGATAGTCGTCCTTCACGCCGATGACACAGCTCATCTGCACCAGCTCGCAGGCGTCGATGATGTTCTCCAGCTGCGCGGGGTACACATTGTAACCGGCGGTGATTATCATGCGCTTTGACCGGCCCTTGAAATATACGAACCCCTCGTCGTCCATGGTCCCCAGGTCCCCTGTGTACACCCAGGTCTGCCCGTCGGAGTGCTTGCGCAGCGTGTTCGCCGTCTCTTCCGGGTGCTTTATATACTCCCGCATGACCGTGGGCCCGGCCAGAAGTATCTCGCCCTCCTCGCCGTATGGCACCTCCTCGTCGGTGCCGGGCTTGACGATCTTGATATACGTGTCCGGGAAGGGTAGTCCTATGGACCCCTCCTTGTAGATATGCGGCGGTGTCAGACAGCAGGCCGTGACGGTCTCGGTTGTACCGTAGCCCTCCCGCACCTGTATGGCGCACTTGTGGTCATAGAGGAACTTGTCCATCTTCTTTTTAAGCTCGATAGAGAGAGAGTCCCCGCCTGAAAACACGCCCTTCAGCGCGCTCAGATCGGCGTTCTCCATGCTGGGCAACCTCAGCAACGCCTCAAACAGCGTGGGCACCCCGGCGATGAAGTTACACCGCTCCTTTACCACCAGCTTCCCGTAGCTCTTTGGCGTAAAGCGCGGCACCAAAAGGCACCGGCCGCCGTTTGCCAGCATAGTGTGTATGCACACCCCCAGGCCGAAGCCGTGGAACACCGGCATGGCCGCCAGCATCTTGTCCCCGGGCCTGAACATGGGGTTCACCGCGATGACCTGAGATGCCAGGGCGTTGAAGTTATAGTTTGTCAGAAGTATGCCCTTCGTGGTGCCGGTGGTGCCGCCGGAGTAGAGTATGACCGCCGGGTCGTCGGCGGACTTCTTCACCGTGTAATTCCAGAAGCACGCGTTGCCGAGCCTTATGAACTCGTTCCACATTATGACCGGCGCGTCTGCGGGTATCTTGGCGATCTTCCGCCCCTCGGTCAGCATGTATCCTGTTTTCAGCGGCTGCGAAAGCTCGTCCTTTATCCTCGCAATTATCACGTTGACAATTGACGTATTCTGCCTTATGGCCTCGATCTTGTGATAAAACTGGTCAAGGGTTATGACCGTTATGGACTTGGACTCGTTTAGATAAAACTCTATCTCGTTCTCGCTGGAAAGGGGGTGTATCATATTGGCTATGGCCCCGATGCGGTTCACGGCGTAGAACATGAATATGGCCTGTGGGCAGTTCGGCAGTGCTATGGTCACCCGGTCGTCCTCCCGGACTCCGATTGTCCTCAGCGCCTTTGCGCACTGATCTATCATCTCCATCATCCGCCGGTATGTGGTGGGCTTGCCCATGAAGTCAAAGGCCACGTAGTCCGGATATTTCTTCGCCACGTTGTCCACCATCTCATAAAGTGAGCCCTTGAAATACTCAAGGTGCGACGGCATGTCGCCCAGGCTCTTTATCCACGGTGTTTTCGGTGTCTCGCCCATCAGTAGTCTACCTCCTCGGTCATCGGTCTTTCCAGAAGCTCCGGCTCCTCCAAGAGCCGCTTCAAAAGCCTCACGGACTTTGAGTAATAATATCCGTCGGCCAGTCTCTCGTCTATCGTCAGCCCCAGATCCAGCGTCTCCCGCATCTCATACGTGCCGTCGGCGTTGAACACCGGGTTCATGCCCTTCTCGCCGATTATGCAGAAAAGCGAGCAGGTCCCCCAGTTGGTCAGATGGTGATAGCCGGACTTGAGCTTAATGGAGCCCAAATTCGAGATTATCACCGACGCGTAGTACGGGTCCGTGGCGATGAGCACCTGGGGGCACCAGCCGTGGCGGTCAAGGAACGTCACGAAGTGCACCGCCGTCTTGCTCACGAACCTCGGAAGCTTGGTGAAAAACTCCATGGAGTCCGTGGACCTGTCCTTTTTGTCGGACCGGCAGAACATGACCTGGCTCCTTATGTACTCATGCATGGTGTCGATGGTGTCCTCGTCCTTTGAGTGTACAAAGGCCAGCGCCTCCGCTCCGTTGTCCGCGAACTTCTTCTTGACCACGAAGCTCGCCGATACCTCGTTGCGCTGATACAGGTTCTTGTTGGCTATGAACCTGTTCAGCTTCGGCCTTAAGGTCACCGTTTTCACCAGCGCCGCCAATATGACGTGGAACATGGTGTACGGAAACTCCGTCTCCGTCTCGTTCTTCTTCCTCAGATACTCGTTCATGGCCGTAAGGTCTATCCTCTCGGATATATACGCCTCGTTGTCGCACCTGTTCGGATACAAAAGCGGCACGATAAAGTGCATCGCGTCCAGATCACGTACCAGATACCCGTCCTTACGGTCGCCGAATTTTCTTTTTCTCTTTTCCAAGCCTCGGTCCTCCCGCGCGTGGCGATACCTCGCCATCTTTCGAATTCCAATTTTAACACACTATATAAAAAAAGTCAACGATTTACAAAAAATTGAACGTCAAAAAAGCATAATATTTGTAAATTTTCTCTCTTTTCACCCATTTTCTCCGGCGAGGCTTGCATTTTATTTAGCGATGGAGTAAAATAAAGCATATTTTTTGAAAGGCCGCTTACTATGATCATAGATTTCCACACCCACACGTTCCCCGACGCCCTGGCCCCCCGGGCCGTGGGAGGCCTTGCCTCCGGGGCCAACATGATGAATTATTCCGACGGCACCATCTCCGGTCTGCGGGCCTCCATGGCCCGCTCCGGCGTGGACCTGTCCGTGGTGGCCCCCGTCGTCACGAAGCCCCACCAGGCCGAGAGCATAAACCGGACCGCCCTTGAGATAAACAGCTCCACCTCCGAGACCGGCATCCTCAGCTTCGGCGGCGTACACCCCGCCGCGGAGGACTGGCGCGAAACGCTTGACGGCCTGTCCGCCAACGGCTTTAAGGGCATAAAGCTCCACCCGCTCTTTCAGGGCGTGGCCGTTGACGATATAAGGACCCTCCGCGTCGTCGAGCGGGCGGCCGAGCTCGGCCTCATCGTCCTGATCCACGCCGGCTTCGACCCCTCCTTCCCCGGTCAGGACCTGGCCAGCCCCAGACGGCTTTCCAACCTGCTCCGTGCCGTTCCCTATGAAAAACTCGTCCTCGCCCACCTTGGCGGCATGGCCCAGTGGGACGAGGCCCAGGAGCTGTACGGCCAGAACGTATATCTCGACACCGCCGTGTGCCTCTACCCCTGGCGTGACAGATCCGGCCATACCACCGACTTCGGCGGCTACTCCCCCCTGACGGCGGAGCGTTTCACCTCCATCGTCCACCTCCACGGCGTCGATAAGATCCTCTTCGGCTCCGACAGCCCCTGGACCGACCAGGCCGAGTCCCTCTCCCTCCTGACCACCTCCGGCCTGACCCCCTCCGAACTCACCTCCATCCTCTCCACCACCCCCACCCACCTCCTAACCCCCTAACCCCCCGTCAAAAAGCCTTCCCCGCCCCCGCGGGGAAGGGCAGGGATGAGGTGGGATAAGCGGCGAAACCGCAACAATATTCCCCCGTCCCCAAAAAAGGTTGCGCCTCACGGCGCGTATTGAAAACCGGGAGGGTTTATAACCCTCCCCTACGGCAATTATAAAAATCTCCCAATCACCCCGTAGGGGCGAGTTCCCAAACCCGCCCGTCCCCGCCCGCAGGCGAAAAAGGCTCCCCTCTCTGAGGGCTGCGCCCGCAGGCGCGTTTCGGAGCGCAACCGCCCGTAGGGCGGCTCTTAGCGCGGAGATGAGCTGTCGCCGCAGGCGACTGAGGGGAGTCCGTCCCCCCACCCCTCTCCCTCCTTTCGTCTATTTTTTGCAAGATTTATTATTAGAAAATTCAAATTTATATGTATTGACCATTGACAATACCGTTTTAAAACGGTAAAATGATAGCCGTTAACGGCAAGGGCGTCGCGGGCTTTTGCCCGCGAAAGTACCGGCCGTTATTTTTTCTGAAATAATTTAATTTTGGAGGTTTCATAGATGAAGAACGCCTACCTTATCAGCGTCCTCGAGACTGTCAAGAAGCGTAACCCGGCTGAGCCCGAGTTCATCCAGGCCGTCACCGAGGTCCTTGAGACCCTGGAGCCCGTCATCGACCAGCGCCCCGACCTTGTTGAGGCCAACGTCCTTGAGCGCCTTGTTGAGCCCGACCGCCAGATCATCTTCCGCGTCCCCTGGGTGGACGATCAGGGCAAGATCCAGGTCAACCGCGGCTACCGCATCCAGTTCAACGACGCCATCGGCCCCTACAAGGGCGGCATCCGCCTGCATCCCTCCGTGTACATCGGCATCATCAAGTTCCTGGGCTTTGAGCAGATCTTCAAGAACAGCCTGACCACCCTGCCCATGGGCGGCGCCAAGGGCGGCTCCGACTTCGATCCCAAGGGCAAGAGCGATAACGAGGTCATGCGCTTCTGCCAGAGCTTCATCAATGAGCTCTACCGCCACATCGGCAAGGACATCGACGTCCCCGCCGGCGACATCGGCACCGGCGCCCGTGAGATCGGCTACATGTTCGGCCAATACAAGAAGCTCACCGGCGAGTGGTCCGGCATCCTCACCGGCAAGGGCATCCCCTACGGCGGCTCTCTCGCCCGCACCGAGGCCACCGGCTACGGCCTGTGTTACTTCACCGACGAGATGCTCCGCGCCAACGGCAAGTCCTTCAAGGGCCAGACCGTGGTCATCTCCGGCTCCGGCAACGTGGCCATCTACGCCCTTCAGAAGGCCACCCAGCTCGGCGCCAAGGTCG
Organism: uncultured Oscillospiraceae bacterium; assembly: GCA_947631395.1. GTDB lineage: Bacteria > Bacillota > Clostridia > Oscillospirales > Oscillospiraceae > RUG626. The sequence continues at coordinate 406 of CANRLF010000016.1, read as the reverse complement.
TTGCCATGTCCGACTCCAACGGCTACATCTACGATAAGAACGGCGTTGACTTCGCCACCGTCAAGCAACTTAAAGAGGTCCAGCGCAAGAGGATAAAGGAGTACGTGTCCATCCACCCCGAGGCCGAGTACCACGAGGGCTGCTCAGGCATCTGGACCATCCCCTGCGACATCGCCCTGCCCTGCGCCACCCAGAACGAGATCGACAAAGCCAGCGCCGAGACCCTCGCCAAGAACGGCTGCTACTGCGTGTCCGAAGGCGCCAACATGCCCTCCACCCCCGAGGCCATCGAGGTCTATTTCGCCAATAAGATGCTCTACGGCCCCGCCAAGGCCGCCAATGCCGGCGGCGTGGCCACCTCCGGCCTTGAGATGTGCCAGAACAGCGCCCGTCTCAGCTGGACCTT
>CANRLF010000015.1 GCA_947631395.1 uncultured Oscillospiraceae bacterium | reverse complement strand
CTGGTGTTCCGCGCCAGCCTCGATCATCCCAATGTTGAGGTCGTGGGCATCAACGACCTCATCACCCCCGACTACATGGAGTACATGCTGAAGTATGACACCATCCATGGCCGTTTCGAGGGCACCGTGTCCCACACCGATCACTCCATCATCGTCAACGGCCACGAGATCGCCGTGTTCTGCGAGAAGGACCCCGCCAACCTGCCCTGGGGCAAGGTCGGCGCTGAGTACGTCGTGGAGTCCACCGGTATCTTCCTGACCAAGGAGAAGGCCTCCGCTCACCTGAAGGGCGGCGCCAAGAAGGTCGTCATGTCCGCCCCCTCCAAGGACGACACCCCCATGTTCGTCATGGGCGTCAACAACAAGACCTACACCAAGGACATGGACTATGTGTCCAACGCCTCCTGCACCACCAACTGCCTGGCCCCCATCGCCAAGGTCCTGAACGACAAGTTCGGCATCAAGGAAGGCCTTATGACCACCGTCCACTCCACCACCGCCACTCAGAAGACCGTTGACGGCGTGTCCTCCAAGGACTGGCGCGGCGGCCGTGCCGCTGCCGGCAACATCATCCCCAGCACCACCGGCGCCGCCAAGGCCGTGGGCAAGGTCATCCCCTCCCTCAACGGCAAGCTCACCGGCATCTCCATGCGTGTCCCCACCCTGGACGTGTCCGTTGTCGACCTGACCGCCAACCTTGAGAAGCCCGCCACCAAGGCCGACATCTGCGCCGCCATGAAGGAGGCCGCCGAGGGCGAGCTGAATGGTGTTCTGGGCTACACCGAGGACGCCGTCGTCTCCAGCGACTTCATCCATGATCCCCACACCTCCATCTTCGACGCCAACGCCGGCGTGTACCTGACCGACACCTTCGTAAAGGTCGTCGCCTGGTACGACAACGAGTGGGGCTATTCAAACAAGGTCGTGGACCTCATCGAGTATATGTACACCGTCGACCACGCCGAGTAATTTCATCCCTCTCAAAGGAGCGCCCACCCGGGCGCTCCTTTGAGACTGTCGAAAAAGCCCTGACAGGCTTTTTCCGACAAAGGGAACGTGCGGGCAATTTTCTCCGAATTTTGCGAAATTCAGAGAAAATTGCCCTGCTGTCGCCCTGCGCGCACCCCTTTGGGGCACACTTGGGCGACAAAAGGGATTTTTTCCGACGCACATGTCGCCGGAAAAAATATAGAATTTGAGTTTTTTGACAAGCTGAAAGGAGCGCCCACCCGGGCGCTCCTTTTTTATTTACGTGCCGGGATTTGTTTTGACAGAAAATTGTTACCTTTTGTTTTTACTTTGTTATTGTAAACCGGTGGAGATTATGTTAACATAACCATGCGACACAATTTCACATAAAAATCCAATTACGCAGGAAGTATACGTTGCTAATCCCGGCAAAAATGTCTGCTCCGGTCAGCGTACTTTTGTATGTTGTGAAATTGTGTCGCGGCAATCCGGTACAGACATTTTCAGGTGCGGAGCTTAAGGCTGCGCACCTTTTTTGCCCCCTTGACGCGGTACTTCCCGGTCAGGGGGGCTTTCTTTGAGTGAAATCGTTGCAGGTCGCGCGTCGAATGTGGGGAAGCGGCGTGGGTGTCTCAATGGCTTTTTCCCCGAGGTCATGGCCGTACTTCTTATCCTGGCCTGTTCCGGGTTCCTGGCCTTCGGGGTCATATACGGCTGCTCCCGGGTTGAGGGCCCGCCCTCAGCGTCCGTCCCCGCGCCGTCCCGGGACACATCGCCCCCGGATACCGCGGCGGGACATGCCCCGGAGGCCGCCCCGCCGGATGCTCCGACACCTGAGGATCCGCCAGCGGAGGCGTCACCGGATACCGGCGGCTACAAATTCGGCACGGCCCTTGGGGAGCGTGAGCGTGTGGATGACAGCTGGTTTGACGGGGCCGTGTTTCTTGGCGACTCCCGGACCGAGGGGCTCCAGCTCTTCAGCGGCCTCTACCACGGGGATTTTTTCTGGCACCGGGGGATGAACGTCTTTAGGGCGGACGACGAAAAATACGCCTACTTCGACGTGGGCGGCGAAAAGACCACGCTTTTGGGGACGCTGAGGGCGAAAAAATATAAGGCCGTCTACCTCATGCTTGGCATAAACGAGCTGGGCTACCCTGAGGAGGAGTACGCCGCCGCCCTTGCGGAGCTTGTGGACAAGATCATAATCGCCCAACCGGAGGCGGTCATATTTTTGCAGACCATGCCGCCGGTGAACGACGAAAAGGCCGGGGAGTATGGCGTGTCCCCCTATGTCAACACCGAAAACGTGGATAAATTCAACCTCACCATCGCCGGCATCGCCCTGGAAAAGCGGGTGGTACTGCTGGACACCGCCGGCGTTTACCGCGGTCCCGACGGACAGCTCCCCGAGGAGCTCACCGGTGACGGGGTACACTTCACCTCCTCGGGCTACAAAAGGTGGGCGGATTTTCTGCGGACCCACACAATGGAGCCGGAGGAATTTCTTGATCTAAGAGAAAAAGAGGGATGAAAAATGAAAAGAAATCTGATAGTTTTTATACTTTTGGCGGCGATCTTATCTGGCTGTGGCGAAAAATCCCGGCCCTACGCCCTGGACGACGCCCGGGCGCTCATTGACGCCGGCGCCTTCGACGGGGAGCTCCTTGAGGTCCCCGCCGCCCTGGCGTCCCTTTACGGGGTGGAGGCGGAAAGCCTACTGGGGTTCGTGAGCTTTCAGACCGCGAACACCGCCGTGTCCTGTGAGGAGGTGACGGTGCTCATCTTATCCGATGCCGAGGCCGCGAAGGACGCAGAGAGCGCCTGCCGGGAGAGGATAGCCGCTGAGCTCGAGAACGCCAGGACCTACTCCCCCGCCGCCGTGGCGAGCCTGGAGGCGTCAGTCGTCGACCGGGTGGAGAACACCGTCCTTCTGGCCGTGGGCGACCCGGACAAGCTCCCCGATGCCGTGGCGGGACTTAAATAATCCTTTAAAAACGGGGGTGACAGGCGTACAAATATGTTGTATAATATCCATACGCACGAATTTTGCGCGATTTTCCTCCGTTTTTCTCCCCGGTCTGAGGTGACGGAAAACGGGCAAAACCCCTCCGGGAGATGATCTTTTGGCAAAGCGTGACATGACCCACGGGTCCATAACGCGGCACCTTTTGAGCTACACTGTGCCCATGGTGCTGGGAAATATAATGCAGCTTACATACAACGCGGCGGACTCGGTGATCATCGGGAAAAATTTAGGCGAGGAGGCCCTGGCGGCGGTCAGCGTTTCGGACCCCATTATGACGGTGATGGTCCTGGGTGCCTCGGGCATCGGCATCGGCGCGTCCGTCATTATGAGCCGCTTTTACGGCGCGGGGGACCGGGAAAAGCTCCGGCGGGAGTTCACCACCACCGTCATCTTCGGGCTCTTTTTCTCCCTCGCCGTATTTCTGCTTGGCTTTGCCTTTTCGGGCCAGCTTTTGAGGCTCATAAAGGCCCCGGCGGAGTCCTACGACATGGCCCTTACGTACCTTCGGATAATTTTCGTGGGCTTCCTCTTCACCTTCCAATATAACATCCTGTCCTCCTCCCTGCGGGCCATCGGGGACTCCAGGACCTCCGTGTGGTTTCTCGGCATATCCTGCGGGATAAATATCTGCCTTGATCTTCTCTTTGTGGCGGCGCTCCACATGGGCGTGGCCGGGGCGGGACTTGCCACGGTGATCGCCGAGGCGGTCAGCGTTATTTTGTGCCTCTGGTGGATAAAGCGGCGTATACCGGAGCTCTCCGTCACCCGCCGGGAGCTGAAGGTGGACCGGGCCCTTTTGAAAGAGACGGTGAAAAGCGGCGCCCTGACGGCCCTTCAGCAGGCGGCCCAGCCCGTGGGGAAGCTCCTTATCCAGCGGACCATAAATATCGAGGGCGTGGTGGCCGTGGACGCCTTCAACAACGCCTGCCGCATCGACGACTACGCCCGGATACCCACCCAGAGCATGGGCAGCGCCATAATGACCAGCACCGCCCAGAACAGGGGCGCCAATAGTCCCCAACGCGTCCGGGACTCCTTCCGCCAGGGGCTCATCATCGCCCTGTGCTATTACCCCATCATCTGCGCCATCGTCCTCGTATTCCGCCTGCCACTTATGCGCCTGCTCTCCCCAAATAACAGCGTGGAGATAGTCAAAATGGGCGCGGCGTACCTGGGCGTCAAGGCGTGGTTTTTCGTGATGCCCGGCATAACCAACGCCATCCAGGGCTTTTTCCGGGGCATGGGCTCCATGACGGTCGTGCTTATCTCCACAATAATCCAGATAAGCGTCCGCACCGTATTCGTGTGGATATTGGTGCCCCGGATGGGCATCGTGGGCGAAGCCTACGCCTGCGCCGCCGGCTGGGGGCTGATGATCATATTCGAGTTCACGGTGTATTTTATAAGAAGAAAGAAAATGTTCTCAAGCGGCACTTAAAAATCTTCCCCCGTCGCGGAGCAAAACGGTAGAAAAGGCACGATCAGGCCAACCGGCCTTTTCGTGCCTTTCTGTTCACGCTCCCCCTGTCAACAAATATTATTTATCAAGGGATGACGGTGTAGGGCGAATCGTAACACTCCTCATGGACAGCCATCGGCATCTTGCCGCTGAACGGGTCCACGTAGAGCGTCACGGTGTTGGTGTAGGTCACGTCCCCGTCTTTTATGGGGTCCGATTCAAAGTCGAAGCAGTAATACAGCTGCCTGAACGAGTCGTCAAAGCCGTAATGCCATGACTCTCTGTCGGTGCCCTCGAACCAGAGCTCCTCCTCGAGGCCATAGTCCCACTGCAAATACGCCCTGACGGGGTTCGGCGACTCAAGGAGCGCGCAGTCAGTCCAATCGGCCCGCAGACTGCTCCGGGCGTAGTTCACGCAGTAGATCGCCTGCTCCGGCGTCAGGAAGTAGCGCGGCGCGCCCTCCGTGACGAATGTGGCATCCGGGGCAGATCCGAACAGGAGGTAAGCGTAGCCGTTGGTGACATAGATGCTGAGGCGGAAATTGTCTACGCCCATGCCGTCTATGGGCATGTACCAGAAGAACCAGTTGTAGCCCGGCTCCTCAAAGAGATACGGGTCCCCCGCCACCACGTCGCTGAAGCCCAGCCGGTCGGCGAGCCTCCGGGCCGCCGCCAGATCCTCATCTATGCTCGTCGCCGGGGCGTCTTTGAAGGGATTCTTGTCCTCGTCCTCCCAGAGCGCCTTGTAGCCAAAATTGCCGAAGCCGGTGGCGTAGACCTCCTCGTGATACTCGCCCCACTCGGTGTCCACGCCGGGGGAGACGTAGTATGTCTCGAAGTACACCCTGTCCACATCGTATGTCGTGTAGCGGCCCTCTTCCTCCCTGACGGTGTAGGTGCCCCAGAGGGACCGGGCCATGCTCTCCGCCCAGTCGCGATGGTCCCCGGTCTCCCACTCACTCTCCGGCAACTCCACCTTCCACGCCGAGAGGGTCGGTATGGTCAGGTCCTCAAACCCGGCAAACTCCTCTCCGGTCAGCACCGGGAGGGGCGAGCCCTCCTCCAGCGGATTTGCGGGTACCCAGTCCGGCAGGGGCGTGAAGCTGACCTGTCCCTTCGGGGAACCCTCCCCCAGCTCCGGCCGCTTCACGTTGACGCCGGTGCCGCGGATCACGGGCTGTACCCCGCCGTCCATGCTCACGCCCTCAATTCTGTCCAGGGCCTCAAATATCTCCCTCGCCGCCTGTCCCGCGGGGTCTGTCGATAAGTACTCCGCCAGCGTCCGCCTGAACTCCTGCGTGTCCCCGTAGGACTTGCCGTATACCAAAAGGTCCGTGGCAAAGCTCCGCGTTTCCTCTCCCTGCCCGCTGAGGGCATTTAAAAAGGCTCCCGGGTCAGCGTCAAACGCGTCACCGTAGGCCGCGGCGGCCCCTTCGGAGGCGGCCCCGTCGGCGTGGAGGGCTTTTGAAAAGAGCTCGTCGTAAAACTCCCTGCCGTCACTCACGTATATTTCCCCGTCATTGAGGGTGTATATGGCCAGCTTCCCGTCCGCGTCCAGCATCAGCCAGTCCGCCCCGTACCAGCCGTAGCCGTGAGGCGTAAAACCGCCGCCGGGGATGGCGTAGACCGCGCCGTTTGAGTCCACGGCCACGTAGGAACTGAACTCACCCACACACACAAGCACAAGGGGGGCGTAGAAATTCCATATGGCCGTGCCGTACTCACAGCCCTCGGCCTCCCACAGCGCCTCGCTGCTCCCCCGGGTCCAAAGCCGCCCAAGGCCGCCTGTCTCGATGGTGAGATACAGGCTGTCGTCGGGGGAGTAGCTCACAAAGGCCGTGTCGACCACAACGCCGTTGCCGGAGGGATCGGTGCCGTCTGTCCCGCCCTGCTGTTCGTCGGAGTCCGCTTTTGGCCCGTTTTCGTCCGGCGCGAATATGTCCCCGTCGAGAAGGTCGATATATGTGAATTTGTCCGACCTTGCCGCCACAAAGACAAGGGACCTGGCCCTCACGTCGAATACGAAGGTCCGCCCGAGGCCGGAGGCGGCGTCCTCCTTCAATATGACCCTGCCGTCATCAAGCTCCCAGGTCCCCGTGGCGTGGATGTCGTCGGCCATACCCTCGATGAACGACATTTTTCCGTCGGGACTGAGCGTAAGGCTGAAATCTCCGCCGTAGTCTTTGCCGGCAGTGGTAGTCAGCACGTACCGGCCCGCCAGATCCTCCATCGTGTCCTTGGGGTTCGTGAGGAAGCACACCGCCAGCACGGCGCAGACCACCAGTGACGCGAGAGTTATCCATATCACCGGCTTTTTCCAGGATAGCACGTTTTTTATCCTGCTTTTCAGCTTCCCCTCCCCGAAGGCCACGGGGCAGGCCGCCACGCTCCGGTGGAAGGTGACCGCCGTCAAAAGCGCCTCCGAGTAGGGCTTTTTACTCTCCGGCCCCAGCTCGGCGAGCACCCGCTCGTCACAGGCCAGCTCTATGTCCCTGCACAGGAGCACATACGCCAGCCACATCACCGGGTTGAACCAATAGACCGACAAAATGAGAAACGCCAGCGGCTTTATTAGGTAATCCCGCCTTTTTATGTGCGCCCTCTCGTGGGCCGCCACCAGCTCCCGGCTTTTCGGGTCCATCCCCACCGGCATGTAGATTTTCGGCCTTATAAATCCGAACACAAAGGGCGACGGCACGGCGGAGCTCTCAAATATCCCGTCCTCACACCTGACCGCGTCCCTGACCCGCCGCCGAAGCAGCGCGGCGGATATGAAGAAGTACGCCGCCATGACTGTAAGTCCCGCCAGCCATATGTAAGCCGCGATTTCCGTATAGATCCGAAGGGGCGTGACGGCGGCCCCCGGCGACGGGGCCAGGTGGGTGGAAACAGTGGGGTTCACCGCGTTGTCAAAAACCGTTATCCCCGTGTGGACGGTGGGCGCCTGGGAGAACTGCACCGTGTCCTGAGTCAGTATCTCCCGGCTCGGTATGAGGCTCAGGGCGCTTTTTATGGAGAACGGGAACACGAGCCTCAGCCCCACCAGCCCCCACATAAGGCACCGCAGGGACTTGGGGGCGCGCTTTAATATGAGCCGCAGTATCACCACCGCCAGCACCAGCCAGCTTGCGGTGACGCTTACGTTCAGGAGCTTTAAAAATATCTCGTACACACCTACTCCCCCTCGTACTCGTCGATGAGCCGCCGTATCTCGTCAAGCTCCTTTTTCGTCACCTTCGGGTGCTTGGCGAAGGCCGCCACAAAGGCCGGCATGGACCCCTGGAAGGTCTCATCCACCAGCTCGTCTATCCTCTCCGCCTCCGCCTCTTCCTTTGAGACAAGGCTCGTGACCACGGCGTTCTCGTTTTTCACGATCCCCCGCTCGGAAAGCCGCCTTATCACCGTGTATGTGGTGGCCTTTGACCACCCCAGCCTCTCCCGGCAGAGCCTCGTAAGCTCCGTGGAGTTCACCGGCTCCACCTCCCAAAGTATCAGGCAAAACCTGTACTCACTGTCAAAAATCTTTCCTCCGCCCATAAGCTCTCCTCCTGTTTTCGTTTGGTTTAACGCGTTAGACTAAGTTTAACACATTAAACCTCCCCTGTCAATAGCGGAAATGAAAAATTTTCAAGTTGCGCCCCTTTTCCATATCTCCCGGCAAAAAAGCACCGATATTCGTCTTGCCGTAGAGGCGAATATCGGTGCTTTCCGTCATTTACTTTTTCCAATCCGGATAATCGAAGGGGTCTATGGGGTGCCTGTTGAAAAACTCCAGCGTCTGGGCGGCGTCGCGCCTTATCTGGTCCCGGAGCTCGTCGATCTTGTCAAATCGCCGCTCGTCCCGGAGGAATTTATAAAACTCCACCCTTATCATCTGGCCGTACAGGTTCCCGGAGTAGCCCAAAAGGTGGCTCTCCACGCTGACGGCCGTCTCGCCGCCCACGGTGGGGCGGACGCCGATGTTGGTGACGGCCGGGTGGCACTCGTTAGTCCCGAGTATGTGGGCCTCGGCTATGTATACCCCGTGGCGCGGAATAAGTACGCCGTCGGAGAAGCGCATGTTTATGGTGGGCGTCCCCAGGGTCCTGCCGAAGCGGTAGCCGTTGCGGACAAAGTCCGTCAGTATGTGCCGGTGGCCCATAAACTGCCCGGCCCTGCGGCACTGGCCCTCTAAGAGCAGCTCGCGTATCCTGGTGGAGCTCACCACCTCGCCGTCCAGCTCCACCTTCGGGACGATATGGCAGGCCACGCCCAGCTCCCGGCACTTTTCCCTCAAAAGCTCCGCCGTGCCCTGGCCCCGGTAGCCGAAGCGAAAATCATACCCGGCCACAAGTCCCACGGCACCGAAGTCCGTGACCAGCCACTTCACAAACGTATCCCATGGCATGTGCCGGAGCTCCGAGTCGAAGTGGAGGAAAATAAGGTCGTCTATGCCGTATATCCTCCGCATGAGGCCCGCCCGATCGAGGGCCGAGTTTATCATCGGCACGGGCTCCCCGCCGATGGTCTTGTTCGGGGGCGTGTCGAAGGATATGACGGCCGGCTCCACATTGAGCTCCCGGGCCCTTTGGACCGTTAGCTTCAGCAGCTCCCCGTGGCCCAGATGTACGCCGTCAAAAAAACCAAGGGCTATGACCCGTCGGCCCTGTTCCATTTATCTCACCTCAAACGCTGAAGAAATTTTTGACAGTATAAACTCTCCCGTCCCGGGCCCGGCCCAGCAGGAGAAACTCGCCGCTCTCGGAATACACCCGGTAATCGCCGTCGGGGACATCCGTCGGAAAGTCGTTGCCGCACCGGCACCGCCGCTCCCGCTCCGGGTCAACGGTGACGGCGGGGCAGGCGGCGAACAGCCTGTCCGCGGGGAGCAGAAGCTCACCGATTTTCCCGTTCCCGGCGGCGCTTATCACCTCATCCAGTGGGTGGGCGTCGGATATTTTGAATATACCCGCCTCGGTCCTGCGAAGTCCCGACAGGGCCCCGCCACAGCCCAGGCGCTTTCCTATATCGTGTGCGAGGGTGCGGATGTACGTGCCCTTGGAGCACCGCACGTCCAAAACAAAGTCCCCCCGCTCCCGGCCTATGAGGTCTATGGAGTATATGTTGACCCTCCTGGCGGGCCGCTCAATGTCCTTCCCGCGCCTTGCCAGCTCATATAGCTTCTGTCCCCCGATCTTTACGGCGGAGTACATGGGCGGTATCTGGTCTATCTCCCCCGTAAACTCCGGCAATACGGACAAAAGCTCCGCCTCGGTCACGTCACATTCCCGCGTCTCAATAATAGTCCCCGTCATATCCTGGGTGTCGGTGGTAACGCCGAAGCGCACACAGGCCGTATACCGCTTCCTGTCGTTCTCCGCGAAGCCCACTGCCCTCGTGGCCCTGCCCACGAATACGGGCAGCACCCCGGTTGCCATGGGGTCCAACGTCCCCGAGTGTCCCACCCGCTTTTCCCGAAGCACCCCCCGTAGCTTCGCGCACACGTCCTGACTCGTCCAGGACGGTGGCTTGTCGATTATGATAATTCCGGTCATAAAATCCCTCTCATCCGCCGCCCGCAGGTGCAAATAAAATCTACGCCGCAAGGCGCAACCCTGTTCTCTTAGGCGCCCCTTCGTAAGGGCTGCGCCCGCAGGCGCGTTTCGGAGGCCAACCGCCGCAACGCGGCGGCTCTTAGGCCGGAGATGAGCTGTCGCCCGCAGGCGACTGAAGGGTCGAGGGTGTAGGCGTGCGCAAAACCTTCGGTCTCGACCCTACCGGCCCTGCGGGGCCACCTCCCCTTACGAAGGGGAGGTTAAGGGGAGCAAGGTTGCGCCTTCGGCGCGAATTTATTACTGGCACCCCGTCAAATAGCCTTCCCCGCCCGGGCGGGGAAGGGCAGGGATGAGGTGGGATCCGCGGCGAAGCCGCACCCTTATTCCCCCTCCATCTCCTCCTCAATAACCGCCAGCAACAGTCTCAGCGTCTCCTCCGGCCCCGCTTTTACGGTGCATCCCGCGGCCATGGCGTGGCCGCCGCCGCCGAATTTTTTTGCGACCTCGGATACGTTGACGCGCTTTCCGGAGCGGAGCGACACCCGGCTGGTGCCGTTGTCGTTTTCGCGGACCGTCACGCTGACCTGGTGGCCCTCCAGCTTCCCGGCCAGGGCGGCCACGTCGTCCATGTCATTTTCCGTGACGCCGGCGCTCCTCACCATATCGAGTGTCACGACAGCGGCCACGATCTCGCCGTTGTGGAAGGTCCGAAGGCCGGAGTATATGGCACCCTCCAGCTTCAACCGGCCCATTGAAAATGTGCGGAAAAACAGCCTCGAAAGCCCCGCCGTGTCGGCCCCCGCCCGGGCCAGCTTCGCCGCGGCCAGATATGTATCCTCCGTGACGTTGGCGTACTGAAAGCACCCGGTGTCGGTGCTGATGGCGATATACAAAAGATCCGCCTCGCTCCTGTCGACGCTCCCGCACATCGTCTCGATAAGCGCCAGGACGATCTCCCCGCAGGCGGCCCTTGCGCCGTCAAGCACCGTGTTCTCCGCGAAGCCGGAGTTGGACGGGTGATGGTCCACGGCCAGCTCCACTTTTCCCTCAAAGCCCACGGGGAACAAATTCCCGGAGGCGATGTCCACGCTGATGACGTGTGCCGGCACGACCTCGCCGTCGGCGAAGAACGTCGCCACGAAGGGCCTGAATTTCTCGGTGACCTCGGGATTTTTGTATAGATACGCCGTCTTGCCAAGCCGCCGAAGGGCGTGGCAAAGGGCCCCGGCGGAGCCCAGCGTGTCGCCGTCGGGGCGTGTGTGGGTCAGTATAAGGTAGCCGTCGTTATCGCCAAGCCACCTTGCGGCCTCATTCAGGGTCATCTTCGGTCCCCTCCTCAGGCTTTATGTCGAGGGAGGCGAGAATGGAGTTTATATGTGCCCCCTCCTCGATGGAGTGGTCGGGAATGAATGTGAGCTCCGGTGTGTTGCGAAGGCGCAGCCTCTGTCCCAGCTCACGCCTGAGCCACCCGGAGGCGGACCTGAGTCCCTGCTCAAGACTCCTCTCGTCCTGAAGCCCCAGGACGCTGAGGTATATCTTGCAGTACTTCATATCCCCGGAGGTCTGTACGGAGGTGACGGAGATGAGCCCCTGATGTATCCTGGGGTCCTTCACCTCCCGGAGCAGCTTGTCCATGCAAAGACGGATGTCCTCGTTTACTCGGTTAATATGATTTGAAGGCATACTATCTATTCCTTTCATACCGTGACGGTCAGACAAATTTGTGATATGAGCCCCTCCGGGAACTCCCCGGTGTGGTCGGTCTCATATTGCGGCTCCTTTCAGTCTCCCTCGTTCTCCCCCATAAAATATTTTTTCCAAGGACACGCGCCTTGGAAAAAATACTTTCCCTTGTCGGAAAAAGGCCTGACGGCCTTTTTCCGACAGTCTAAAGCCGGTTATATCTGCTCCATAACGAAGCACTCGATGATGTCGCCGACCTTCACGTCGTTGAACTTGTCGATCTGCATACCGCACTCGTAGCCGGAGGCCACCTCCCGGACGTCGTCCTTGAAGCGGCGCAGGGATGCAAGCTCGCCATCGAAGATTATGACGTTGTCGCGTATGACGCGGACCTTGCAGCCCCGCTGGATCTTGCCGTCCTGGACGTAACAGCCGCAGACGGTGCCGACCTTGGAAACCTTGTAGGTCTCCCGGACCTCGGCGTGTCCAAGCTGTACCTCCTGGAACTTGGGGGCCAGCATACCCTTCATGGCGGCCTCGATCTCGTTTATACAGTCGTAGATTATGCTGTAAAGCCGTATATCCACGTGGCTCCTGGCGGCGGACTCCCTGGCGGCGTTGTCGGGGCGGACATTGAAGCCCACCACTATGGCGTCGGAGGTGGCGGCCAGCATCACGTCGGACTCGGAGATGGCGCCCACGGCGGAGTGGATGACTTTCACCCGGACCTCGTCGTTTGAAAGCTTCTCCAGGCTCGCCTTTATGGCCTCGGCGGAGCCCTGGACGTCGGCCTTTACTATTATGGCCAATTCCTTGAGCTCGCCCTCCTTTATCTGGGCGAAAAGATCTTCCAGTGACACCTTCTTGCCGGTGTCGCCGGCGGTTTTCTGGTTTATCTTCCTCTCCTCGGCGAGCTCCCTGGCCATGCGCTCATCGGCCACGGCGTTGAAGGTGTCGCCGGCGGCGGGGACCTCGCTCATGCCCGCGATCTCCACGGGGACTGAGGGGCCGGCCTCGGTGACGCGCTCGCCCTTGTCGTTCATCATCGTGCGCACACGGCCCACGGCGGTACCGGCTATGATGATGTCGCCCTGCTTTAAGGTGCCGTTCTGGACGAGGACGGTCATAATGGGCCCCCGGCCCTTGTCGAGCCTCGCCTCGATGACGACGCCCTTGGCGGCTCTCTGGGGATTGGCCCGGAGCTCCTGGACCTCGGCCAGGACCACCAGGTTCTCCAAAAGCTCCTGTATGCCCTCGCCGGTCTTGGCGGAGATGGGGCAGACTATGGTGTCGCCGCCCCACTCCTCGGGGACGATGTCGTATTCGGTGAGCTGCTGCTTTATCCTGTCGGGGTTGGCCCCGTGGACGTCCATCTTGTTTATGGCAACGACGATGGGTATCTTCGCGGCCTTGGCGTGGTTGATGGACTCCACTGTCTGGGGCATGATGCCGTCGTCGGCGGCCACAACAAGTATCGCTATATCCGTGGCCATAGCGCCGCGGGCGCGCATGGAGGTGAATGCCTCATGGCCCGGGGTGTCGAGGAATGTCACGGGCGAGCCGTTGACCATGACGCTGTAAGCGCCGATGTGCTGGGTTATGCCGCCGGCCTCGCCGGAGGCCACGTGGGTGGAGCGTATCTTGTCAAGGAGCGACGTCTTGCCGTGGTCCACGTGGCCCATGACCACCACCACGGGCGCCCGGGGCTTGAGGTCCTCCGCCCGGTCCTCGGAGTCGTCGATAAGGCGCTCCTCGATGGTTACCACCACCTCGCGCTCGACCTTACAGCCGAGCTCCATCGCCACGAGGGCGGCGGTGTCATAATCTATGGTGTCGCTCACCGAGGCCATGACGCCCATCTTTATAAGGGCCTTTACCACCTCTGCGCCTGTCTTTTTCATCCGTGAGGCCAGCTCGCCCACGTTTATCTCGTCGGGTATCTGGACCTTCACCGGGGCCTTCTTCGCCACCTCGAACTGGAGGCGCCTCAAACGGTCCCGCTCCTCCTGACGGCGCTTGGCGGATTTGTCCTGGGCGGGCGTGGTTTTCTGCTGTCCGCCCTTCTTCTTTATCTGCTCCTTGCCGCGCTTCATGTTGTTGGCCCGCTCACCGGCCATCATGTCAAAACGCTCGTCGTATTTTTCGATATTTATGGTGACGCCCGAGGTGTCGATGACACGCTTTTGCTTCTCGGGCCTGGGGGTGAACTGCTTCTCCTGCTTCGGCCGGGGCTGGGCGGCGGGCTGCTCGGCGGCGGGCTGGGCCTTCTCCTCGGGCTTGCTCTCCTCACGCTGGGGCTCAGCGGCCGCGGGCTCCGGGGCCTTCTGCTCCTGGGCCGGCTTTGTCGGGACGTCGAACACGTCCGCCAGCGTCTCCATCTGGTGGTGCTGGGTCAGGTAGTCGAAAATTATATTCAGCTCCGCTTCCTCGAGCACCTGCATATGATTTTTCGGGGTGGTGGCGTACTTCGTAAGGACCTCCGTCACGACCTTCGAGGTCATCTTGAAGTCCTTCGCCACCTCATGCACCCTGTATTTTACTAATCCTGCCATTAAAAATCATCCTTCCTGTGCCCGATTACGGTTCAGTTCTTCTTTCCGCCGCGCCTGAGCTTCCGCTCGTGGCGGCGCGTCTCGCGTTTTCTCTGCTCGGCCCGGGCGTTGAGGTCATCAAGGGCGGCCTTCGCCTCCTCAAGCCCCGGCATCTCGTTTGATAGCTTGTCAATAAACGCGCTTGCAAAGCCGATGTCAGTCACCGCGGCGACTCCCACGGTGTCCCGGCCCAGGGCCCCGCCCAATTCGCCCTTGGTGTACGCTGTCGCCACCACCGGGCATCCGGCCGTCTCGCCGGAGCTGGCGGCCCGGGCCACGGTGCTCCTGCCGGCGTCGCTGGCGGTCAGTATCAGCTTTGCCTTTCCGGCCCGGGCGGCTATCGCCACGGACTCGTCGCCGGACTCTATCTTCCCGGCCTTTTTCGCGAGGCCCAGAAATGTCACGGCGCTCATTGCTCCGCCTCCAGCTGTGCCCGGAGCGTATCATATATCTCCTCCGGCACCGGGGTGTCAAGGGCCCTGGCCAGGGCCTTTGACCTTATGGCCTTTTTCAAGCACTCCGGGTCCGGGCAGACATACGCCCCGCGGCCCGGCTTTTTGCCGCGGCCGTCGATGGAGATCTCCCCCTCCGGCGACCGGACGACGCGGGTGAGCTCCCGCTTCGGCTTCATCTGGCGGCATCCCACGCACTGGCGCATGGGTATCTTCCTCGGCGTAGTCATATTACCCCTCGAAGCTCTCGGGCTTTATGTCTATCTTAAATCCCGTGAGCCGCGCGGCCAGGCGGACGTTCTGGCCCTCCTTGCCTATGGCGAGGCTCAGCTGGCTGTCCGGGACTATGACCCGGCAGGTCTTGGGATCGTCAAGGAAATCCACCTTTATAACGTCTGAGGGCGACAGGGCCGCGGCCACATACTCGGCGGGGTCCTCGGAGTACCTGATGATGTCTATCTTCTCGCCCCTGAGCTCCTTCACCACCGCGCCCACGCGGCCGCCCTTGGGCCCGACGCAGGCGCCGATGGGCTCGACCTCCGGCTCGGAGGACCAGACGGCCATCTTCGTGCGGCTTCCGGCCTCCCGGGCGACGCTCTTTATCTCCACGGAGCCGTCGTATATCTCCGGTACCTCCAGCTCGAAAAGGCGCTTCACAAGTCCCGGGTGTGTGCGGGAGGCTATGACCTGCGGGCCGGAGCCCACCTTGTGGACCTCCACCACGTATACCTTTATGAGGTCCCCCTCCCGGAGCTCCTCGCTGGCGACGCGCTCGCCGGAGGGTATGACCGCCTCGGTGTACTCGGAGCCCGAGGCCAAATTCACGGTGACGGAGCCCCGGACGGGGTCGATGCGGCTGACGGTGCCGGTGAGTATCTCGTGCTCCTTGCCTGTCAGCTCCTCATAGACCATGTTGCGCTCGGCCTCACGGATGCCCTGGATTATTACCTGCTTGGCGGCCTGGGCGGCGATGCGTCCGAACTTCTTTGTGTCCACGGGGACGTTCACCGTGTCGCCCACCTCGGCCCGCTTGGAATAGCGCCTGGCCTCCTCGGGCAGAAGCTCGATGGCGGGGTTCGTGATCTCCTCCACCACGGCCTTCTGGATGTACATCTCTATCTTTTTCTTGCTCTCGTCCACGTCCACTACCACATTCTCCTCCGCGTCGGGGTTGTCCTTGCGGAGGGCCGCCAGCAGCGCCTGACGGATCTTGTCCAGCATGTATTCCTTGGGAATACCCTTTTCCTTTTCAATGTCAGAAATTGCCTCAAAAAACTCAGCGTTCATAATATCTCAAATCCTTTCTTCCGCTTTGCCTCCCCATTTTAATGGGGAGGTGGCCCGAAGGGCCGAAGGGGTCTTTCTACATCTTTGCCTCCCCATTTTAATGGGGAGGTGGCCCGCAGGGCCAGAGGGGTCTTTCTACCTTTTTGCCTCCCCACTCACCGGGGAGAAGATCATTCCATTCTCAGGTGTACGCTGGCCACAGCCGCGGACTCGAAGGTCCTCATGTCCCCGGCCTTAGTTTCCACCGTCACGTTGCCGTTATCATATCCGCGAAGGTATCCCAAATACTCCTTCGCCCCGTCCACCGCCTTATACAGCTTCACGGCGATATATGAGCCCATGAACCGCTCAAAATCCGAGGGCCTTTTGAGCTGTCTCTCCACCCCGGCGGAGGACACCTCGAAATTGTAGCTCTGCTCGATGGGGTCGGCCTCGTCAAGCAGCGGGTCCAGGGCACGGGACACGGCCTCGCAGTCGTCGATGGACACGCCGCCCTCCCTGTCGATGTACACCCGCAGGAACCACTCTCCGGCCTCCCTGACAAATTCCACATCCCAGAGCTCACAGCCCTGGGCGGCCACGATCGGCCGGGCCATTTCCGCCACCAGATCGGTTATCTTACTCACGGGGCGCCTCCCTCCGGAAAAATTTTACCACGGTATTTTTCGCTGAAAAAAAGAGTGGGAAATAAGCCCACTCAAGTCGATCCTTACTAACTGCCGGTATTATAGCACGTATCCGCGCGCTTTGCAAGCCTTTTTTCCGCCTTCGGTGAAATAATCGCCGAAAAGACGGAGATTTTTTATTGAGAGAGGGCATTTTCATGGGTTTTACCATGTCGAAAGTTACCGAAATGTTAATATTCGTAGTCATCTTGCCACTTGACAAAATTTGCGCGTAATCTTAAACTCATATTATAGACAGGTATAAAAGAGGAGGGCATGAGTATGAAAAGATATTTTGCCTTACTTTTGGCGCTGGCCATGTGCCTTTCCCTGGTGGGCTGTAAGGATAAGGCTGAGGGTAACAACAACGGTAACGACGAGCCCGTCGGCCCGTCGCCGTCCGGCCCCTCCGTGCCGGACACGGAGGATGACGGCCCGGACACCAAGCCCGACGACGGCCCCGATACCACGCCCGACGACGGCCCCGTCGAGGCCCCCCGCGTAAAGCTCGGCGTGCTTATGGACTCCGCGGCGCTTGGCGCGGCGGGCCTTGCCGAGAGCGGCCGCTACGACGTGCGCGTCGGCGATGAGCAACTGCTTGCGGACCTGGCCGGCGGTGCCCTTGACGGGGCCATAGTCCCGGTGAGCTCCGCTGTCAAGGCGTATAACGAGACCGACGGGAAAATACAGATAGCCGCCATAACCGCCTCCGGCGGATGGGTGCTGGTGGAGCGTGGCGACAGCGTCAAGGACATCTTCGGCCTTGTGAACAGGACCGTTTACCTGCCCACCGGCTACGACGCCGCGGCCAGGATATTCGAGCACGTCACCGGCGAGTACGGCTACATAGTGGGCGACACCCTGGACGTAAGGTACGTGGACGCGGACACCCTTGCCGAGGCCGATCTGGCGCTGATGCCCTCCATGCTGGCCGGCCGGACCATCGTCCGGGACGCCGGGGCCAGGATAGCTCTGGACCTTCAGGAGCAGTGGACGTATCTCACTGACGAGTCCTTCCTGCCGGCGGCGTGTCTCGCCGTCAGCTCCGGGACGGATGACGAGACCCTGAGCACGCTCCTTGCCGACCTCAAACGCTCTCAGGAGGAGGTATCCGACCACCTGGAGGCGGCGGTGGCCCTGGGACTGGCGTCAAATCAGGAGGAGGCCTGGGCGGCCCTTGAGGGGTGCAAGCTCATCTGGGCGGAGGGCGCCGACGTCCTGCGTGAGGAACTCGCCCAGTATCTCTCGGCGCTCTACAACCTCGATCCGGCCCTCATCGGCGGGTTCATCCCGGACGACGGGTTTTACAGGTAAGGCCGCCTCAAGGGCCCCGGCGGCCCTTTTGGCAGGCGGAGGACGGGCGGGAAAGCTTTTCCGGATCTCCCGGGATCCGGAATTTTTCCCGCCGTTTTTTTAGGTACGCCCCGGGCGTATCTGAGGTGAGGATATGCTTTCTAAATTTGTGGGGGACCGGAAATTCTACCGGTCCACCATGGCTGTGGCTCTGCCCATAATGGTGCAGAACCTGATAACGAACTTCGTGTCCATGCTGGACAACATCATGGTCGGCCGGGTTGGCACGGCCCAGATGAGCGGCGTCGCCATCGTCAACCAGGTCCTTTTCGTCATAAATCTGTGCATCTTCGGCGCCATATCCGGCGCCGGTATATTCACCGCCCAGTACGCCGGGAGCGGCGACCAGGAGGGCATACGCGGCACCTTCCGGTTCAAGCTCATATCCGTGCTCGCGCTTGTTGCCGTGGGCGCCGGGGCCCTTGTGGCGTTCGGTGAGGACCTGGTGCGGCTGTGGCTGAGGGGCGAGGGCGACCCGCGGGACGCGGAGCTGTATCTCCGATACGGCATGGAATATCTGCGCGTGATGCTCTGGGGGCTCCCGGCCTTCGCGGCGGCCAACGCCTACTGCTCCACCCTGCGTGAGACCGGCGAGACTGTCGTGCCCATGGTGTCCGGCGTCGCGGCGGTGCTGGTAAATCTCTTCTTCAACTACGTGCTCATATTCGGCCACTTCGGCGCCCCCGCCATGGGCGTCCGTGGCGCGGCCCTGGCCACCGTACTGTCAAGGTACGTGGAGCTCCTGCTGTCCGCCGGCTGGACACACCTCCACGCCGGGGGCCGCGTCCCCTTCGCCGCGGGGCTATATAAGACCCTTCGGGTCCCGGCGAGGCTGTCAGGGCAAATTTTCCGCAAGGGCCTGCCGCTTTTGATAAACGAGGGCCTCTGGGCCTCGGGTATGGCCGTTATGAACCAGTGCTACTCCGTGCGGAGCCTGGACGTGGTGGCGGCCATAAACATCGAGTCCACCGTCTGGAACGCCATGAGCGTGGCCTTCATGGCCACCGGAAACGCGGTGGGGATAATCATCGGCCAGAAGCTCGGCGAGGGCCTGGACAACGACCGGGTCATGGACGAGTTTCGCAAGCTCACGGCCTTCTCCGTGGCCCTCAACGTGCTGATGGGCGGGGCCCTGGCGGGCCTCTCCGGACTGTTCCCGCTCCTCTACGCCACCACCGATCAGGTCCGTCAGCTCGCCACCAGATTCATCATCGTCTCCGCGGCCATCATGCCCTTCAACGCCTTCACCAACTGCGCCTACTTCGCCATGCGCTCCGGCGGAAAGACGGTCATAACCTTCCTCTTCGACAGCGTATTCGTCTGGTGCGTCTGCGTCCCCCTGGCCTTCATCCTCAGCCGCTTCACCTCCATCCCCGTAGTCCCCATGTTCCTCCTCGTCCAAGGCACCGAACTCATAAAATGCGTCCTGGGCTACATAATGATCAAAAAAGGCGCGTGGATGGAAAAGATCATTTAAAATCTCAAATCCTAAAAAATATCCCTCCCAAACAGCCTCCGCTCATAAAACAGCATCAAAAAGACCGTTGACTTTTCACCGCAAATCCGGTGTGTCAACGGTCTTTTTTCGATTTTCAGACTTGCTTAACAGGTAAAAACGCAAGCTGGTTCATCTGTTCAGCAAGTACACCGGGAATAGCTACGCGAGCGTACAAGGGGGTGCCCCCTGCTTTTTCGGTAATACGTTTTACTCGTTGATTGTCAGGGAGAGATTATCAAGAATATCCTCCACCTCGTCTGTGGTCAGATACGCACCATGCAGGCTGACGTTGGCGTGGCTGGTGCGGCACTCCACCCAAACGCTTCCGTTGTCCGTTTCGATCAGGAACTCATGGCCATCGGCGGATGTGTAATAATAGGCGGTTTCAAAACTACCGTCGATGATATAAGTCCGTGTGAAATAGTCTTCCTGTGCTGTATTATACATTTCTACATGAACATAACCTTTGCCGTCTTTCTTTGCGTAGAGGGCGCTGAAATACTCGCTGACATAGTTGCCGTCCGCGTCTGTCACAACGAAAGACAGATTGGCGTCCGGCGCGTAGGTATAATGCTCACCTAACCATCCCGGATCAAACATAACGCGGCCCGTTAGCGTGTCCACCAAATTTGCGGGATTTTCGGCAGTATACTCCATCTTTTTCGCGCCATCCTCCCGTCCAATGCGGCGGCTGCGAAGAGAGGGATCACTGCTCAGTACCTCGACAGAGTCCCACCGAAGGTATTCAGATACGACTCCGCCGTTAATACTTTCACCCAAATCCCAATCGTCCGATTTGACCCTATTAGATGCTATCATCTCTTCCAAAGCGGCGGGCGAGTTCCCTCCGGGACCGCTGACACCAAAAGCACCGGGTTCGCCGTTTTCACTTGAAAGCAGGGGAATGTCGTCCAAGCTGGGCACAATGATGTCATTTCTGAACAGATGTACCGCTGCGGCGGCAACGGCCAGCGTCAATGCCATTACCATAATAACAGCAACAGCAATCAGCGGCATGCGAGATTTTAAGATTGATTTTTTTATAGGAATGTCCTCCGATTGTTTTTGGTAGGAGGCAAGATGGGAACGAATACGCTCCCGGCTTTCCTGTGGCAGTTTCAGTTCATCGGAAATGCGTTTGAAGTTTCGTTCCATATCAAACCCTCCCAATTTGTTGTTTTAGGATACCTTTTGCTCTGTGCAGCCGCATGGAAACGGCGGAGATGCCGATGTGTAAAAATTCTGAAATTTCCCGAAATGAGTAGCCCTCAATACAGTGTAAGCTCACGACGGTTCTGTACTTTTCGGGCAACTCCATGATTGCGAGAAATATGTCCTGATCCTCTGGCTGTGTCAACAAAACTGTTTCATCCAGTGCGATAGTTTCATGCCTCCTTGCTGTGCTGAGGAGGTTTTTGCAGTGATTGATCGTAACCTTCGTTAAAAACGCACGTTCTTTACCGGGGTAAACTGTAATGCCACCCTCCAGCAGTCTGAGAAATACAGTCTGCACAACGTCCTCAGCTTCCTGTGGGGAACGGAGATAGCTGAGAGCAATGCGATACACCATATCCGCATAACGGTCAAAAAGCTCCAGCACAGTTTTTTGCTCCATCGGCGCACCCCCTTTCGCTTCCTTTTGATGCCTCGCTTATATAACAAAATAGTGGCGCAAATTTGCACACAGCTTTCGAAATATTTTTACCACGACTAACCGCAAAAAACAATCCGCATTTTTGCGCCATTCCGCTCATCCAGGGCCGCCAACGACCGGGTCATGGACGAGTTTCGCAAGCTCACGGCCTTCTCCGTGGCCCTCAACGTGCTGATGGGCGTGGCCCTTGCGGGCCTCTCCGGACTGTTCCCGCTCCTCCACGCCACCACCGATCAGGTCCGTCAGCTCGCCACCAAATTCATCATCGTCCAAGGCACCGAACTCATAAAATGCGTCCTGGGATTTATTATGATAAAACGCGGAACATGGATGCAACAGATCATCGTCTGATCCCCTTATAAAAAACAAAAGCCTGCTGAAAGGTGCAACGCACTTATCAGCAGGCTTTTTGTATGAGGCGACATTTCGGCGTTTTCGCGAAACGTGTATTATTTAAAAGCGGTATCATGTATGTTCAGAACGGCCACATAGTACTTGACCGCGGCTCGCGGGTCGCCGTTTTTGTACAAAGCCATGTAAATAAAGAGGCACACGGCCGCCACGGCGACGGCGGCAAAAATTACCGCCACCCTGCTCCTCACCCTTTTTCTTCGGTAGTCCGCCAATTCACTTTGCTCCAGCATATCCAAAAGGCGCTTCGCGAAGGCCTCCGGCGTCCCGAACTCGGCGACGTAATCAGGAGCCGCGGCATCGGGGTAGTTATCGGAGAACTCCCGGACCACAGGCGTGATCTCATTCAATAATTCGTCCCTGCTTTTTCGCGGGCAAATCAGCTTTTTACGAACGGCCTTTAAATATTTATCTGCTGCTGTCATTGTAACCCTCCGTAAACTCGGAGCGGCGCGATCCGATAACGTCATTTACAAGGGCCAGTATCCCGGTCATCCTCCGCAGGTGCTCTTCGCCTCTGTCCGTTATCTTATAGTAGACCCTCGCCCGATTACCGGCCACCTCTCTGATAGCTTCCGTTATCATCCCCGCGACTCTCAGCTTCGCCGTTGTATTGTATAGCCTCGGGACAGGTAATATATCGCCGCCTATCGCCTTTATTTCTTTTGCCAGGTCGTACGTATACATCGGTTTTTTGCTCAGCAAGAACAGCACGAGTATTTCTACAAACGTGTTTGCGCTGAGGCTGTCGGAATATTCCATTTTATGATCGACCACCAAATCTTTATTTTTAACCCGCCTCTGGACGTAGCTGACATCGCTCAGTCAAGAGTAATAATATTATAAATCACAGACTATAAGAGTGTCAATGAGTCTGATTTTTAATATATTATTAATTTTAGAGTATTCATGTTGACAGACTAATCATAGCGAGTATACTGAAATCGGAACCTGTTCCCATTATTTATGAAAGGAGGTGTGATCGGCAGTGAACAAGGTATTATGCGGTATTTTAGCGGTCAGCTGTTTGGTAGGTCTTTCCTGCTCCGCGGCGTACGCGACTACACCCCGGGAGGACACGGGCGAACAGTATTCAGCCTCTGTTTCCCCGGCTCAAGCCGAAAACGATCTGCCCGGTCCCGTTGAGGATGACAGCGCGGATACTGTGCCGTTGGCCGCTATCAAGGTCGACAACGGTCACGAGTACATTACAACCGTCGACGCGGCGACAGCCGCCGAGACGGAGGAGCTTGTCATTGAGGGGAACCCCGGTGATCTTTTCGTTTCCGGCGACCTGATTTTTGAGATCATCTCCCCAGAGGAGATGGACGCTGTGCTCTCTTCCTTTGACAAAAGCAGGGCGAGCATGAAGATGTGGACAGCGCCTCTGTCACGCGACAGCATGAGCAGGTCCATCCCCGTGACCTCACAGTATCCTTATGCGAAAGTGTGGATCTCTAATCAGGGCCCCGCCAATATTCAGTTTACCATTACAAAGGACAGTCCCACGGGCTCCGTTGTATCTGGCAGTATGGTAACTGTTGTGCCCGGCGCGTCTGTCAGCGTGTATAGTACCGTCAAGTGGCCCGCCGCCGCATATTTTGCGAATTATACTTGTGGCAAGGCGGATATGTCAGGGACAACTGCGTGCAGAATTGCATCCACTATTTTTGAACTCGATATTTGATTAGTTTAATTGCCGTCCTATATTGGTCTCATAATTACAGCGCGGGGAACAGGTTCTTTTTGTGGCGCAAATGATCAGCTCCCCGGGCCGGTAGCCGCCGGCCCGGGGAGCGCCTATTTGATTATTTTTGCAACTTTTTCAATATATCCGCAAAATACTCGGGTATCTCGCTTTCAAGCTCTATCTCCTCCCCTGTCCCGGGGTGTACAAACCTCAGACGTCTTGCGTGGAGGCACTGGCCCTGGAGGCCCGGGACGGGCTTTTTTTGCCCGTAGACGGTGTCGCCCAGTATGGGGTGGCCGATGCTCGCCATGTGGACCCTTATCTGGTGGGTGCGGCCGGTCTCCAGCTTACACTCAAGGTGCGTGTAGCCGGGGAACCGCTCCAACACCCGCCAGTGCGTCACGGCGGGGCGGGAGTTTTTCTCCGTGACGCACTGCTTTTTCCTGTCCGTGGGGTGGCGGCCTATGGGCGCGTCCACGGTGCCGGAATCCTCACGCATGTTCCCGATGACGACGCACTCATATGTCCTTGACAGCGTGTGGCTTTTCAGCTGTTCGGCGAGGCACTTGTGGGCCTGGTCGTTTTTGGCGGCGATAATGAGCCCCGAGGTGTCCTTGTCGATCCGGTGGACTATGCCCGGGCGGAGCACCCCGTTTATGCCGCTTAGCGACTGTCCGCAGTGGGCCATCAGGGCGTTCACCAGCGTACCGTCAGCGTGGCCGGGGGCGGGGTGGACCACCATACCCTTCGGCTTGTTCACCACGATGACGTCGCTGTCCTCGTATACTATGTCGAGTGGTATGTCCTCCGCCGCGATGCTTAGCTCCTCCGGCTCCGGGATAAGCAGCGTGAGCTCCTCCCCGGCGGACAGGCGCAGGCTCTTTTTTACCGGCCTTCCCCGGCAGGTCACCCGGCCCTCCTCCAAAAGCTTCTGGACGAAGGAGCGGCTGAGCTCCGGCATGGCCCTGGCGATGACGGCGTCCGCCCTGCCGGACTCAGTTACTGTCAGCGTCGCCGTCATGGGGCTTCTCCTTTGATTTCTTCCTGTCCTCCCGGAGCACGCGGACCAGGTACAGCACGCAGAACAGCACGGCCCCCACGTCGATGAATGCGTCGGCCAGGTTGAACACCGCGAAGTCCACAAACTCCGTCTTGAACATGTCCACCACGTAGCCCAAAAACACCCGGTCGATCAGATTTCCCACCGCGCCGCCCAGGATAAGGCCCAGGCTGACCTTCTCCCAGCGGGTGAATTTCCCCCTCAGTATGAGGACGACCAGGCCGACGGATACCACCACCGATATGACGGAAAGTATCCAGGTGTGCTCCGAGAGCATCGAGAAGGCCATGCCCGTATTGCGCAGGTTCGTAAGGCTCATCACCCCGGGGATGAACTCCCTTACGCCCCCCAGGGCGATATTGGCCACTATCCACTTCTTGAAAAGCTGGTCCGCGGCACAGCACACCGCGGCAATGAGAAGGTAAAGCATAAATACACCCTTACATTGGCGTGGGCGGGTACCAAACCCGCCCACTTAAATTTACCGTCTTATTTTACAGGCCCCTTACCACCCGCGCGCAACGCTCACAGAGCTCCGGATGGTCGTGGTCGTGTCCCACGGACTCGCTCCTGGTCCAGCAACGGGCGCATTTTTCGTCCTCGCAGGGCCGGACGTCCACGGTCACGCCGGGGAAGCTCTCCCCGGGGACACCCGCCCCGTCGCCGTAGACGATGGCTACACGGGACACAATGAACATCTGGGCAAGGTCCATACCGGCCAGCTTATCCAGCTCCTCCCGGGCCTCCGGTGATACGTAAAGGGTCACCTGGGCGTCCAGGGGCTTGCCGATGGACTTGTCGGCCCGCTTGAGCTCCAGTGCCTTCAGCACGTCGGCCCTCAGGGCTATGAGCTTATCCCAACGGGCGGCCTCGTCGTCGTCGAACCGGTACTCCGGGTGGACGGCGGGCATGTCGTTCAGCATAACGTGAAGGCCGTTGGCCCCCTTGTGGTGGGGCATGGACTGCCAAATCTCGTCGGAGGTGAAGGCCAGTATCGGCGCGAGGAGCCGCACCATGGCGTCTAATATCTCATAGATGGCGCTCTGGGCGCTCCGGCGGGACAGGCTCTCCGGCCCGTCGCAGTATAGCCTGTCCTTGATGATGTCCAGATAGAAGCTGGACATCTCCACCACGCAGAAGTTGTGGATGGCGTAGGTGACGCCGTGGAACTCATATCTCTCATAGGCCGCGAGGCACTTCTCCACAAGGCCATTGAGCTCCACAAGAGCCCACTTGTCCAGGGGCAGCATGTCGGCAAATCCAACCCGGTCGTCGGGGTCAAAGCCCTCCAAATTCCCCAGGATGTACCTTGCGGTGTTCCTTATCTTCAGGTACTTATCCGAAAGCTGCTTGAAGATGTTCTCCGAGCAGCGCATATCGTTGCGGTAGTCGGCGCTGGCGGCCCAGAGCCTCACAAGATCGGCCCCGTACTTTTTGATGACGTCCTCCGGGGAGATGCCGTTGCCCAATGACTTGTGCATCTGGCGGCCCTCGCCGTCCACGGTCCAGCCGTGGGTCAGGACGGCCTTATAGGGGGCCGCGCCCTTCACCGCCACGGCGGTGAGGAGGCTTGACTGGAACCAGCCGCGATACTGGTCGCCGCCCTCCATATACAGATCCGCCGGCCAGCATTTCGGGGCGTCAAGCTCCATACTGGCAATGTGTGTGGAGCCGGAGTCGAACCAGCCGTCCAGGGTGTCCGTCTCCTTCTCAAAGTGCTCACAGCCGCACTCGGGGCACACAAAGCCCTCCGGGGCTATCTCGTCGGCGTCCAGCTCGAACCAGGCGTTGGAGCCGCGCTCACGGAAGAGCTTCGATATTTTCTCAATTGTCTCTTCGGTGCATATGGGCTTGCCGCACTTTTTGCAGTAGAGCACCGGGATGGGAAGTCCCCAGTGGCGCTGACGTGAAATGCACCAGTCCGCCCGCTCCCGGATCATGGAGCTTATCCTGTCGCGGCCCCAGTCGGGAAGCCACGTCACGGCCTCGGCGGCACGTACCGCGTCCTCCTTGAAGGCGTCCACGGAGCAGAACCACTGGTCCGTAGCCCGGAAGATGATGGGGTGCTTGCACCGCCAGCAGTGGGGGTAGGAGTGTGTGATGTTCTCGCTTGCCAAAAGGGCCCCGCAGGCCACAAGGTCATTATATATGGGCTCGTGGGCCTTCAGCACGTCAAGTCCCTCGTATTTCCCGGCGTCCGCCGTGAACCTGCCGGAGTCGTCCACGTTGACCACCAGGTCGCGGCCCGACGGGATCTGGGGATATTTCTGGCAGACGAAGAAGTCGTCCGCGCCGTAGGCCGGTGCGGTGTGTACGCATCCGGTACCGGCGTCCAGCGTCACGTGGTCGCCCACTATAACAAGGCTCGTCTGGTCGAATAAGGGGTGCTGGGCGGTCATAAGCTCCAGCTCCGCGCCCTTGAAGGTTGCAAGGACCTCTGTGGCCTCCAGCCCCGCCTTTTTAAGGACGTCGTCGGCAAGCTCCTTTGCCATTATATAGACCTCGCCGTTGCTGGCGCGGGTCAGGGTATAGTCATAGCCGGGATTTAAGCATATGGCCAGGTTCCCCGGGATGGTCCAGGTGGTGGTGGTCCATATGACGAAGTATATATTGTCAAGGGGCCCGTAAGCGGAGAGCTTCCCCAGATCGTCCTTCACCCGGAATTTCACGAAGATGGTGGTGACCGGGTCCTCGGAGTACTCTATCTCCGCCTCGGCAAGGGCCGTCTCGTCGTGGGGGCACCAGTATACGGGCTTCTTCCCCTTATAGATATACCCCTTGCGGTACATCTCGCCGAACACCTTGACCTCCTCGGCCTCGAACTTCGGGTCCATGGTCAGGTACGGGCGGTCCCAATCGGCCACGTAGCCCAGGCGCTTGAACTCATCCCGCTGGATGTTCACGAAATTTTGGGCAAACTCCTGGCAGGCGGAGCGAAACTCAGGCACGGACATGGCCTTGCGGTTCAGCTTCTGCTGCTTTATTATGGCCGACTCGATGGGCATACCGTGGTTGTCCCAGCCGGGGGTGAAGGGTGTCTTGTAGCCCGTCATGGACTTATATCGGACGATGAAGTCCTTTATTGCCTTATTCAGGGCGTGGCCCATGTGCAGATGCCCGTTGGAGAACGGAGGGCCGTCGTGGAGCACAAAGAGGGGCTTGCCCTCATTGCGCTTCAGCATCTCGTGATAGAGATCTATCTCATTCCACCGCGCCAGCATCGCCGGCTCCCTGGCCGGCAGGGATGCGCGCATGGGAAAGTCTGTTTTCGGAAGGTTGACTGTCTGGTTGTAATCCTGTGGCATTTGGGGTGTCCCTCACTTATTACTTGTCTTTCCTGTTCTTCCTGGTCTCGGGCTGCTCGTCGGCGTAATTCGCGCCGAATTTGAGGTCCGAGAAGTCGAACTTCGGTCTGGGCGTGGTGAGCTCGTCCTCCTCGTCCCAGGCGCGTTTTGCGTCGCCGTCGCCGGAATAGAAGCGGCGGACGGCGTCGATGTCTATGCGGCGTGTGGCGGCCCTGTCCACCTCGGGCTCCGCCGGGGCCGCGGGGGCCGGCTCCTCGGGCTCCGCCGGCGCCGCCGGGGCGGCGGGAGCGAGAAGCTCGTCGATTATGGCCTGTACGTCGGGTGTGGGCGCCGCGGGAGCTTCAGCCGGCGCGGGCTCAACAGCCGCCGGAGCGGCGGGAGCAGCCGGGGCGACCGGAACAGCCGGGGCGGCTGGCGTCGCGGGCGTCTCGGGCACAGGCTCATATTTCACGGTGTCCTGGGACACCTGGGCTATCGCGGGGCGCTCGGGCTCCGGTGAGATCGCGGGCTCCGCGGCCGACTCAGCGGGGGCGTCGCCGCCGTACTCGGCGGTGACGGTCTCAAGCTTGTTGAGGAAGGCCTGATACTGGTCGATTATCTGGCGGGAGGCGTTGACGAAGGCTGTGGTCTTTAGCTTCGCGGCCTCCAGCTTCATGTCCTCCTGGGTGATATTCTCCGCGACCTTTGCCCGGGACGCGTCGGAGTCCCTGGCCGCGGCGGCCAGCATCTCGTCGCACTTGGCGCGGGTCTCGCTGAGCATGTCGTCGCTCATCTTCTGGGCGGACATCAGCGCCATACGCATGGCGTCCTCGGTGGAGCGGTACTCCTCCACCTTCTCCACCAGCACCTTGAGCTTGCCCTTCAGGATCATGTTGTCCTTGTAAAGCGCCGTGTAGTCGGTCGTGACCTGCTCCAGAAAATCGTCCACGGCCGCCATGTCATAGCCGCCGAACACGGCCTTGGCAAATTCCATGCTCTGAATATCCTGAGGTGTCATCATATCTGTATCCTATCCTTTCTCTCGTCGTCGCGAAACCGGCTTTACCTCGCCCTCCCTGTCGGTCGGGCCCAGGCGCCAGGTTCGCTCCTCCTCTGCGACCGCGACCCGCTTTGCCGGGCTCGCGACCGTTTGTTTTTTATTATTAGAAGTATAACCCGTTGTTTTCCAGCTCGTCGATGAGATCGCCCATCAGATCCACGTTGTAGGGTGTGATGAGGTAGGTGTTGACGGCCACCTTCTTGATCTTCCCGTCCTGGGCGTAGGCCACGCCGGAGAGGAAGTCCAGAAGCCTGCGGGAGATGTCCTTGTTCGTCTGCTCAAGGTTCAGGACCACGGTCCTCTTCTCCCTCAGGTGGTCGGCGATCTCCGCGGCGTTCTCAAAACGCTCGGGCTTTACAAGGACGACCTGGAGCTGTGTGGTGGCGTGGATGTTCACCACCTTATTGGAATCCCGGCGCTCCTCGAAAACATTGCCCGTAGGTACCCGGGTGGGGGCGGCGGTGCGGGGGGTCACGGGGATCTTCTCCGGTGCCCGCGGGGTAAAGTCCTCAAATTCGTCGTCCTCGTCATCGTAGGGCCTGGTCAGTTTTTTAAGCTCGTTCAAAAGTCCCATTTGTGTTGCCTCCTGGTAATTATATTTGATATGTGGAATTTATAGGTTGTCTGTCTTTTCTGTCCGCCTGTCGGCGGACCTTTGAGGTCAGCGTCTCTGGCCGAATATGGCCGAGCCCACCCGGACGGTGTTCGCCCCGCAGGCGATGGCCTCCTCAAAATCTCCGCTCATGCCCATGGACAGAACGGTCATGGTAACATTATCGTATTTTTTCCCGCTCATGTCAACAAAAAGCTTTCTCATTTGTTCAAAATATCGGACAGTTTTTTCCTTTTCCGGGTCCCTCGGCGGGATAGTCATAAGTCCCCGGACCGATACGCCCGGCGCGCCACCGGCGTGTTCCAGCAGCTCCTCCAGCCTTTCCGGCTCCACACCGGATTTGGCGGCCTCGCCGCCGATGTTCACCTCGATAAGTATGGGCTGTACCGTGCCCAGCGCCGTGGCCCGGGCCGAGATCATATCCATGAGCTCCGCTGAGTCCACCGACTCGATAAGGTCCACCCGTCCCACCAGAGCCCTCACCTTGTTGCGCTGGAGGTGGCCGATGAAGTGGAGCTTCGCCCCGTCATAGGCGCCCTCCCGGAGCTTTGTCTCCAGCTCCTGGACCCGGTTCTCACCGAAGCACCTGATGCCGCCCTCATAGGCGAGCCGCACCGCGGCGGTGTCGTTCATCTTTGACGCCGCCACCACGGTGACCCGGGTCCCGGCCCGCTCGGCGGCCGCCCGGGCCCTGTCAAGGATCCGTCTGGCGTTTTCAGAGATGTTTTCCATACTATCGCTCCACCACCGCGCCGTCGTAGAGGTTGTTGCACCGGACTATGGCCGTGTCCCCCTCCCGAAGGCCCGTGCGGGTGGCCTCCACCATGTAATAGTCGCCGCTTTCCGCGATGATGTTTATCGCCGTCTTGTGGGCGGTGACGCCCTCGAGTATATACACTATGCTCTCGCCCGTCTCGCTAAGGTGCACGGCCTCCCGGGGAACGCTTACGCCGCTCATCGTGCCGAACACTATCTGTGCCGAGGCGTCCCGAAGGCCCACCACGTCCTGAAGATACTTATCGCACCGGAATACCACAGCGCACCGGCCCTCCTCGGAAACGCCCACGCTGTCGACGGTCATTTCAAGCTCCGCCGAGTACGTCCGGGAAAAGATAAGGTCAGCCGTGCCGCCCACCCGGAGCTTCTTCGCGGCGCTCTCGTCCACGGTGGTGACGTAGTACCAGCGCGTCCCCCGGGCCAGATGCCCGATGGCGTTTTCCGGCACCGCCGCCGGGGTTGAGAATAGCCTGTCCACATAGTCCGGGCTCATGTCCTCCAGATTTTCCGGGTCTATGTCCTCGTAGCCGTCGACTATCGAGGAGAATGTCCCCGCCCATGGGGCGGTGATCCGCTCGGTATCCGATGAGGACGCGGACAGCAGTCCGTCAAGCTCCGCCTGAAGGGCGGCGATCTCGCTGTCCTCGTCACCCGTTGCCAGGGTCGTGCCGGAGATTATGTAGGCGTCCACGTCCGGCTCCAGATCGTATACCCCGGTGAGATCCCCGGAGGACACCAGGCTCGAGAGCCGCAGCATGGTCTCTTTCGCCAGGGTCTCGCTGTTCCGGCCGTTTTTCAGGGCCGTCAGCTGCCGTATGCGCTGGCGGAGCTCCCCTATCCGCTGGGCCCGCTCCATCGCGGTGGCGCCCACATAGCGGTAGGCCAGGACCTCGCCGGCGGCCAGCTTCGCCCCCTCCTGGGCCGTCACCGCCACGTTGCCGTCAGGTGCCGTCAGCACCTGCTCCGAGCGGACGATGAAGCCTGTGGTGTCCACGCCGTCGTGGAGCTCCATGCCCGTCACGGTGACTGTCCGAAGAGGATCCCGGTAGCTGGATATGAAGGACACACCGAGGTATATCATCACGGCGATAAACACGATGACGGACACCAATTTTATGAGCGCGTCGCTTCTCTCCACCAGCCTGTCCCCCCTTCGTCTACACTAAATCAATTTATTATAACACGTTTATATCTCTTTGTCCAACATAATTGTAACCGTAATTGAGCTAAATTGTAACCGGATTTTAAATTTTTTGCCGAAAATGGGCAAAAAATTTCCGGCGGGCAAGGGCCTGCCGGAAATTTTTCATCATGTAAACGCGTGTGACGCCTCGGTCGGCTCGTGGCCGTTTCGGTCCTATCTCAGGGCCAGCTCCCGCTCCTCGTCCTCCTGGTTTTCCTCCTCCAGCTCCGGGATGTTGAGGCTCCTGGCCGGGGCGATGGTTGATATGGCGTGCTTGTACACTAACTGCTGGCGTCCGTCGCTCTCAAGCATCACGGTGAAGCTGTCAAAGCCCAGCACCGTGCCGCGCATCTGAAATCCGTTGACCAGAAACACCGTCAGCGGGGCGTGACGCCGCCGCGCCTCATTCAAAAACGAGTCCTGAAGATTTATTGCTTTTATCATATGTAAGCCGCCTTTCCGCGGGTTTTCTGCCCGCATATGTTTATTACGACTTACATATTATACCCGCTGTGTGAAAAATTCCGTCGAAACCCGTAGGGCGTATTCAAAATCCGGCTCAGTGTCGTGGGGCCAGTTTATACGAAGCGCGGCGGGGTAGCGGTTGCACCAGCTTATCTGGCGTTTCGCGTAGCGGCGGGACTGGCGTTTTACGGTATCTATGGCCTCCTCAACTGTCATCTCCCCGGTGGTCGCGGCGCAGATCTCCTTGTAGCCTATGGCCTGCATGGCCGTCATGTCCGGCGTAAGGCCCATTTTTATCAGAAATTTTACCTCATCAAGGAGCCCTTTTTGGACCATTTTATCTACTCTCAGGTCTATTTTTGTATATAGATCGGACCTGTCAAGGTAATTTAAGACTATATATTTGGCGCTGTATCTCGGAGGCGCCGAGAGGGTGCGCTCGTCATGTCTGGATATGGTGTCGCCCAGGCGCGCTATCTCCAGGGCCCTGACGATACGTTTTTTGTCATTGGGGTGGAGCTTCATTGCCCTGGGGCCGTCGTATCTGGCGAGGAGCTTCAGCATCGCCTCGCCGCCCAGGTCGTCGTATTGGGCCTCCAGCTCCGCCCGGAGAGCCCCGTCCTCCTGGCGGGCGGAAAAATCCCGGCCGGAGATAAGCGACTCAATATACAAACCCGTTCCGCCCACGATGACCGGTGTGCCGCCCCGGGAGAGGATACCGTCGCAGGCCCGCGACGCGTCCTCCACGTATCTGGACACGGAGTAGTTTTCAAAGGGGCTCACCGTGCCGATGAGGTGGTGGGGTACGCCCTCCGTCTCCTCCGGTGTGGGCTTGGCGGTGCCGATGTCCATGTACTTATATATCTGCATGGAGTCGGCCGACACCACCTCGCCGCCGAGGGCTTTGGCCAGCATGACTCCGAGCTTCGTTTTTCCCGTGGCCGTGGGGCCCGTGACCACCAAAACCTCACCGCTCATGTCCTTTTAAAGCTCCTGTCGAGCTGATATTTCGTAAGCTCCATGCTGACGGGCCTGCCGTGGGGGCAGTAGCGCACCGCGCCTGAGAGGACCTTCTCTATGAGCTCCGCAAGCTCCGCGGGCTCTGACCGGCTCCCGGCCTTTATGGCGGCCTTGCAGGCCACGGTGTGGAGCACATCGTCGGCCATGGCCTCCACGTCCCGCCTGCCGCCCAGTCGCAGCTTTCCGGCTATCTCCTCCAAAGTCCCCCGTGGGTCGGAAAGGTCCATGTCCATTGGCACCTGCCTCAACGCCACGGAGCCCGCGCCGAACTCGTCCAGCTCAAAGCCCAGGTCCCTCAGAAATCCCCCGTTGTCCGTGAGCGTCCGTATGTCCTCCTCGGAGAGGGAGCAAATTACGGGCGTCATCAGAAGCTGTGCCGACGGGGCGCGCTTTCCGGCCTTCAGCTTGTCAAAAAGTATCCGCTCGTGGGCGGCGTGCTTGTCTATGAGGAAGATGCTGTCGCCACGCTCCACGATGATGTAGGTGTTGAGCGCCTCCCCCACGAGCCGCCAGTCCGGAACTTCCTCCGCCGCCCCGGCCGTCTCGTCTGCCCCGCCCGCCGGGACCTCGCCGCGGGGAGCGGGATATTTTACCTCCCCCTCCGCCGCCACGGCCACCGGCCGGGAGGCTGGCAGGTCCAGCCTCGTCTGATAGCCGGATCTTAAAACATCCCGAAACTCCACCCTGTCCCCACCCGGCCTTTGCCGGGCGGCCGGGGCCTGGGAGAGCTTTCCGGCGCGGTATTCCTCAGCCGGGAGGGATCTGAAAAAGTCCTTGCGGGGCCCGGGGGCGGCGGCGCCGGTGTCGGGGGCCTTCGCGCCGGTGACCTTCAGCGTCCCCGCCGAGAGCTTCAGCTCGCCTGGGCCCTCCTCCCGGTCCAGTGCCCCCCGCACCGCCCAGTAGACCACGTCGAACACGGCCCGCTCGTCGGAAAAGCGGACCTCCATTTTCGTGGGGTGGACGTTCACGTCCACGGCGGACAGGTTCATGGTTATATTTATGACGCAGACCGGGAAGCGGCCCGTGAACAGGCTGTTTTTATACGCCTGCTCCACGGCGGCCTGAAGGAGCTTTGACTTCACGGCCCGGCCGTTGACGAAGAAAAACTGCCAGGAGCGGTTGCCCCGGGCGGCCCCGGGGGTCGAGGTGTAGCCTGTGGCCTCCAGGGTGTCGGTCTTGTTCGACACCTCCAAAAGCCCCATGGCGAACTCCCGCCCCAGTGTGCAGTAGGCCGCGGACTGGAGCATACCGTCCCCGGGGGTGTGGTACTCCTCCCGGCCGTCCCTCAGATAGCGTATGGACACCTCCGGGTGTGACAGGGCAAGTCTCACCACGGCCACGCCCACGGCGGAGCTTTCGGCCCTGTCGTTTTTCATAAATTTCTGCCTGGCTGGTGTGTTGAAAAAGAGGTCCCGGACGTACACCGTGGTCCCCACCGGTGCCCCGGCGGGGGACTTGTCCTTTTTGACTCCGGCCTCCAAAACGAGCCTCGTGCCCTCGGCGGCGTCCCGCTCCCTTGTCAACAGCTCCACCCGGGACACGCTGGCTATGGCGGCCAGCGCCTCGCCCCTGAAGCCCAGTGTGCCGATGGCCTCAAGGTCCCGCTGGGTATAAAGCTTTGAGGTGGCGTGGCGCAAAAAGGCCGTCTCCACCTCATCGGAGGCGATACCGCAGCCGTCGTCGGTGACGCGTATCTCGGTCATGCCGCCGTTTTTTATTTCCACCGTGACGCTCCTCGCCCCGGCGTCTATGCTGTTTTCGCACAGCTCCTTCACGACGCTGGCGGGCCTCTCCACCACCTCTCCGGCGGCGATAAGGTCGGCCAGGTGCGGGGGCATCTCCCGTATCTTCGCCATTGGGACGGCTCCTTTCCGGTTACCTGTATGTTCTGGCAAGGCCCTTCACGTTCACGGGGTCCACGTCCATTATGACCGGGTCGCCGACCTTGCACTGCATGTCGGTGACGTCAAGGACGGTGTGTCTCATGCCGACCTCGCCCACTATCCTTACCCGCTGGCCGCCGATCCTGACTGTGGGCCTGCGGCGGTACAGGCGGAAGCGGTCAAGGAGGCTCTGGCCCTGCTCGTGCCGTGTGAGGCTGAAGCCGTGGTAATAGCCCACTGACACCACCGCCAGCTTCGTGGGCTTTTTCAGCACCACACTGCCCACCCGGTGGCCCTTCGGGAACCAGCCGATCTCCTCTATACCCGCCTCTATGTACCCGACCTTAGTAAGGCCCTGTGCCGCGCCTCCGGCCACCCGGCCGGAGAAGGCCGTGCCCACTCTTACGGCGTCCATCAGGTCAAAGTCGTAGGCGAAGAGTGCCGCGGAGTCGCAAATGCTGGCGGCGCCCGTCTCAAAGCCCATGCCGTGGAGGGCAGACAGGACGCCCTTGAAGGTCTCAAGCTGTTGCAGGGTGACCTTCTTGCTCTTCCAGGACTGTGAGTAGGTCGAAAAGGCCCCCACCACGGCCAGGTTCGGCATGTAGCGGTATATGGAGGCTATCTTGTCCACCTCGCTGGCGATAAAGCCGTATCGGCCAAGGCCGGTGTCGATCTTTATCTGCACCTCGCAGACGGTCTTACGGTCCTCTGCTATGGCGTTCACCACCACGGCGGCCTCATATGAGCCCACGGTGCAGATGACGCCCAGGTCCACCAGGGCCGCCACCTCCTTCTCGTCGGCGGTGGAGCGGAGCATCATTATCGTCTCCTCCGTAAATCCGGCGGACCTGAGGGCCTCGGCGTCCCGGGGCTCCGCCACGGCGAAATCCCGTATGCCCTCCTCCCGCAGGAGCTTGGCCGTGGTGACGAGACCAAGGCCGAAGGCGTCCCCGCTGAGGTCCGCCCATATCCTGGCCCCCCGGGCCCGGACCTTTACCGCGGTTATGTTCGCTTTTATGGCTTTCTTGTCTATTACCAGGTATTTCATTCGGATGCTCCCTTCCCTTCGGATATGGCGCCGGACGGATACGCTCTCTTATTTTCAGCCCGTCCGCCCCGTCCCCGGCGGCCCGCCGGAAAAAACGAAGCGGTATGATATGGATATTATACAACAAACAGGTTGTAAATTCCACAGAAATTTGCTAAAATACGATTACAAATATAAAAATCGGAGAGAGTACCGTGAAATATGTAAGACGCGAGGTATCCCCTGACGACCTGAAACGTCAGGAGGAGCTTATGGATCAGGTGGCGGAGCTCAACGCCGCCAGAAACGCGCCGGCGCTGGCGCTGGTGGACACCTACGGCTGTCAGCAAAACGAGGCGGACAGCGAGAAAATACGTGGGATGCTCATAAAAATGGGCTACACCATGACGGACAGCGAGGCCGAGGCGGACATCATCGTCATCAACACCTGCGCCGTCAGGGAGCACGCCGAACAGCGGGTCCTGGGCAACGTGGGGGCGCTGACCCACACGAAAAAGGCCAAACCCAGCCAGATAATATGCCTTTGCGGGTGCATGATGCAGGAGCCCGGCATGGCGGATAGGATAAGGACCTCCTACCCCCACGTGCGCCTTGTATTCGGCCCCCACGTGCTGTGGAGGTTCCCGGAGTACCTGCTGGCCCTTTTGCGGGGGCGCAAGCGCATTTACGCCGCGGAGGAGTCCGACGGCGTGATAGCCGAGGGCCTTCCCAGCGCCCGGGACAGCTTAGTGAAGGCGTGGCTTCCCATAATGTACGGGTGCAACAACTTCTGCTCCTACTGCATCGTCCCCTACGTCCGGGGCCGGGAGCGGTCCAGGACCCCCGAGGACGTCCTGCGGGAGGCCCGGGAGCTGGTGGATATGGGCTATAAGGACATAACGCTTCTGGGGCAGAACGTAAACTCCTACGGCAAGGACCTGGACGGCGGCGTGGATTTCTCGGACCTCATCGAGATGATAAACGCCATCCCCGGGGAATTTCTCATACGCTTTATGACCAGCCACCCAAAGGACGCCGGTGAGAAGCTCTTCTCCACCATGGCCCGGTGCGAGAAATGCGCCCGGCACATACACCTGCCCTTCCAGTCCGGCTCCGACAGGGTGCTGGAGGCCATGAACAGGCGCTACACCCGCAAGGGCTACCTTGAGCTCGTGGGCATGGCCAGGCGCTATATGCCGAACGTGGTCCTGACCAGCGACGTGATAGTCGGCTTCCCCGGTGAGACGGAGGAGGAATTTGAGGACACCCTGAGCCTCATAGAGGAGGTCCGTTTCGACGCCCTCTTCACCTTTATTTTCTCCCCCCGGGTGGGCACTCCCGCGGCCGGGATGCCCGACCCCTTCACAAGGGAGGAGAAACAGCGCCGCTTTGACAGGCTCGTGGAGGCCCAGAACGCCATATCCGAGGAAAAGCACCGGGAGTACGTGGGTAAGACGGCGCGGGTGCTTGTTGACGGCCGGGAGGGGGAACTGCTTACCTCCCGCACCTCCGGCGGGCGGCTCGTCAGGTTCCCCGGGGACCCGGCGCTCATCGGGAGCTTTCGCGACGTGAGGATAACGGGTAGCAGTACCTGGGCCCTCAACGGGGAGCTCACAGGGCCGGAGGTCTGAAAGTCAGGCCCGCGGTTTGATAAGCATATCGCCCCGGCAGACGTCCGCCGGGGCGGCGATCAGAGAAAGAAGGTTTTCAGATGGCGGAAGACACGCCCATGATGAAGCAGTACAGGCTCATTAAGGAGCACCACCGGGACTGCCTGCTATTTTTCCGTCTGGGCGATTTTTATGAGATGTTCGACGAGGACGCCCGCACGGCCTCCCGGGAGCTGGACCTGACCCTGACCACCAGGGACCGGGGCAAGGCCCAGGAGGACCAGGTGCCCATGTGCGGTGTGCCGTACCACTCCGTGGACGCGTACCTTGGCAGGCTCATCGCCCGCGGCTACAAGGTCGCCATCTGCGAGCAGATGGAGGACCCGGCCCTGGCCAAGGGTCTTGTGGACCGGGACGTGATACGCATAGTCACCCCGGGGACGGTGACGGAGAGCAACATCCTCGACTCCGGCTCCTCCAACTACTTATCCGCCATATGCGCCGACGGCATGGGCTTCGGTGTGTGCTTCGCGGATATTTCCACCGGCGAGATGTGCGTCCGGCCCTTCGGCCCCGGTGAGGAGGACGGCGTCATCGGGGAGCTGGGGAGATTTTCCCCGGCGGAGATAGTCATCGACCGCGGCGCCGCGGAGAACAAGCGGCTCATGGAGTCCGTGGAGCGGCTTTTCAAGTGCATGGTCGAGTCCCGGGAGGACCTTTTCGAAAAGGACCGCTGTGTGGAGCTTATTCTGGGGCAGTTCAAGGTCCGCAGTACGGACGAGCTGAAGCTCGGCCGGGACGAGCGTCTCCTGCGGGCCTCCGGGGCCCTGCTCGGATACATCGCCGAGACCCAGAAGCGCCCCCTGGAGCACATAAACAGGCTGGAGGTATATAACGACGGCCGGTACATGGAGCTGGACATCCAGACCATCCGAAATCTGGAGCTCCTGGCCAACGCCCGCACCGGCGAAAAGCGCGGCAGTCTTTTGTGGGTCCTGGACAAGACGAAAACCCCCATGGGCTCCCGGCTCCTCAGGTCCTGGGTCACAAGGCCGCTCCTCAATTACACCGAGATCGTCCAGCGCCAGTCGGCGGTGGAGGAGCTGTGGCGGGACGGCGTAAAAAGGCCGGAGCTCATCCTGGCCCTCAGGTCCGTCGGGGACATGGAGAGGATAATCGGCAAGGCCGTCTACGGCACTGCAAACTGCAGGGACATGGCGTTCCTGGCCTCGTCCATAGGGAAGCTTCCGGCAATCGTTGGCCTTCTTGACGGCGCCGGCTGCGCCGTGCTTTCTAAGATACGTGACATGGACACCCTGGACGACCTGAAGGCCAGGGTCGACGCCACCGTCTGCGACGAGCCGCCCATCTCCGTCAGGGACGGCGGGATGATAAGGGACGGCTTCGACCCGGAGGTGGACCGCCTGCGGGCGCTCCTCCACGGGAGCGAGGCGGCCCTGACGGACATCGAGGTCCGCGAGAAACAGCGCACCGGCAAGAAGCTGAAGGTCGGTTACAACAAGGTGTTCGGCTACTATATCGAGATACCCAGGTCCCAGTCCTCCGACGTGCCGGAGGACTACATAAGAAAGCAGACCCTTGTAAACTGCGAGCGGTTCGTCACCCAGGAGCTCAAGGAGCTGGAGGTGGAGCTCACCGGCGCCGGGGAGAAGCTGTGCGACCTGGAGTACCGCATCTATACACAGCTCCGGGAGTTCCTGGCCGCCAATGTGACCCGGGTCCAGGCCACCGCCGCGTCGGTGGCGAGGCTCGACGTGCTGTGCGCCTTCGCCCAGTGCGCCGCGGACTACAACTGGTGCAGGCCGAATATGGTCCCCGGCGACGCCATAGATATAACGGACGGACGCCATCCGGTGGTGGAGCTGACCCAGAAGGACACGCTGTTCGTGCCGAACGACACACATCTTAATTGCCGTGACGCGCAGATAGCGGTGATAACCGGCCCGAATATGGCCGGAAAATCCACATATATGCGGCAGACGGCCCTTATCGCGCTGATGGCCCAGATGGGCTCCTTCGTCCCGGCCAGGTCCGCTGACATGTCCATCGTCGACCGGGTATTCACAAGGATCGGCGCGTCCGACGACCTGTCCGGCGGCATGTCCACCTTCATGGTGGAGATGAGCGAGGTGGCGGCCATACTCCGATCCGCCACGTCCCGCAGTCTTAT
The DNA here is from genome assembly GCA_947631395.1 of uncultured Oscillospiraceae bacterium. Classification (GTDB taxonomy): domain Bacteria; phylum Bacillota; class Clostridia; order Oscillospirales; family Oscillospiraceae; genus RUG626. The sequence continues at coordinate 7,744 of CANRLF010000015.1, read as the reverse complement.
AATCCTGGACGAGGTGGGCCGGGGGACCTCCACCTATGACGGCATGGCCGTGGCCAGGGCCGTGGTGGAGTACTGCGCGAACCGCCGGAAATTGGGGGCCAAGACCATGTTCGCCACCCACTACCACGAGCTCACGGCCCTGGAGGGGCAGATCGAGGGCGTCAAAAATTACAACATCTCCGCGAAAAAGCGGGGTGACGATATAATCTTCCTGCGTAAGATAGTCCCCGGCGGCACCGACGACAGCTACGGCATCGAGGTGGCGAAGCTGGCCGGGGTGCCGGACCCGGTCATAAAGCGGGCCCGGGTGATACTGGCGGAGCTCACTGAGGACCGCCCCTCCGCCGGGGCCCCGGCGGCCCCCTCCGGCGGCGACAGCGGTCAGATGTCCCTTGAGGGCCTGGCCGGGGAGGAGATATGCGCCATACTGCGGGGGCTGGACCTCAACACCATGACGCCGCTTGAGGCGCTGAGTATGCTATTCGATTTCAAAAGAAGGGTCACGCAATGAAAAAAGCTAAATTCCAACACCCCATGACGAAGGTAGAGGCCATCGTCGGCTGGGTATACGTGTTCGTGCACATATTCGCGATGCCGTATATCGTGTCGGCGCTCAACGCCTTCGTTTTCCCGAAGCTCGGCTTCCAGCTGAACTCCACCTGGCTCAACTTCCTGTATTACGCCATCGGCTTTGTGTTCCTCATGGGCTTTTTGTTCCACTTCCTGCGGGAGTCCTTCGGGAACATGTGGAATAACTTCATGGCCACGGTGGTGTCGGTGCTCATCGGGTACGTGGCGTATATCTTCCTCTCCGCCGCGGTGAACCTTATGATCGGCTTCTTCGTGCCAAGCACCGTCAATCCCAACTCCGCGGCCATCAACAGTATCATCAGGATAAACCCGAAGAAGATGGTGGTCATCGGGGTGCTCCTGGCGCCGGTGGTGGAGGAGACGCTGTTTCGCGGCGTGGTGTTCGGGACGCTCCGTCGGAAAAACGCCATCCTGGCCTATGTCGTGTCCTCACTGCTCTTCTCCGTCTACCACCTGTGGAGCTATTTCCTGGACGGCGGCTCCCTTTGGGATCTGCTGTACCTGCTCCAGTATATCCCCGCCGGGCTCGTGCTTGGCTGGTGCTATGAGCACAGCGGATCTGTCTGGGCGTCGGTGTTCCTCCACATGCTGATAAACTACGTTTCCATCACCGTGACCATCGGCTGACGGGCCTGATACCTGTATATACAGGCCCTCCCCTGTGGGAGGGCCCTTTTTGTTGGGAAAAATTCGGAAAATGTGTATATTTTTCAAACCGGCCGGGGAGAATATGGGCGAAAACCATTTTGCGGGTCCGCCCGCGGGATAAAACGGAGGTTTGAAATGCGACAGAAGAAAAGCTTCGGCCAGCGGGCCGAGGAGTTTCTGGGCGGAAAGGGCTTCTACATAGTCCTTTTCGTGTGCGTCGCCGTCATTGGCGTTTCGGCGTGGCTGCTCCTTTTCTCGCAGTACTCGCCCCTGGCGCCCGGCGACCCCGGGGACTATTTGGATGCCATGGGAGATATTGATAATTCGGACATTTCCGGGGACCCCGCCGGGCCCTCCGAAATACCCGACGACCAGCCGGAGCACCAGGTGCCGCCGCCTGACACGGGGAAGCTCACTCAGGAGCCCAACACCCCGTCAAAGCCCACCGGTACGCCCCCGGCTGAGGACACGGCCAATGACGACGGCAAAAAGGACGGCGACAGCGCCGAGACGATGAAGCCCGAGGATCTGAGCTTCATCTGGCCCCTGGGCGGCACGGTGACGGTGGCCTACTCCCCCGACGCCCTTATTTACAGCAACACCATGGGCGACTGGCGCGTCCACGACGGCATCGACCTTACGGCGAAGCTTGGCACTAAGGTCCTGAGCGCCGCCGCTGGCACGGTGACGAGGGTCGAGTCCACCGACGACATGGGCACCACCGTGGAGATAGACCACGGCGCCGGCGTGACCAGCACCTACGCCAATCTTGCCGGCAAGCCCACGGTAAACGTGGGCGACCGGGTCGCCATGGGCGCGGTCATCGGCTCCGTGGGCGCCACCGCCCTTTATGAGACCGGCGACGAGTCCCACCTGCACTTCTCCATGGCCCTCAACGGCCAGAGCGTCGACCCCGGAAAATACCTGCCAAAGAGATAAGCAAACAGCGTCCCAACCAAAAACCCGCCCCGCGCCATTCCCGGCGCGGGGCGAGTTGGTTGTATCGGGGACGTGACATCTCCGGTCAGCGGTCCAGGTATATCATCAGAGCGGCGGCGTCGGCGGGGGATACGCCGGAGATGCGACTGGCCTGGCCCAGATTTTCCGGGCGGAGCTCCGAGAGTTTCTGGCGGGCCTCCAGCCGCAGGCCCTGTATGGCGTTATAGTCCATGTCCGGCGGGAGCTTTTTTGCCTCGAGCCGCCGAAACTCCTTTATCTGCCGCTCCTGCTTTTCGATATATCCGGCGTATTTAAGCTCTATCTCCACCTCCCGCGTCACCGCCCTCGGCAGCTCCGGCCGGGACGGGTCGAAGGGCGCCACGCAGGCGTAATCGAGTCCGGGCCGCCTGACCAGATTTGCGAGGCTCACTCCTGTGGTCACCGGCGGCTGGCCGTGGGATACCAGAAAGCCGTTGAGCTCCGGGGTAGGCGGGGCGTAGGTGCCCTCCAGCCGTGAGGACTCCCTTTTCACAAGGTCATATTTCTCCAGGACCCGGCTGTACCGCTCGTCGGAGATGAGCCCCAGGCCGTGTCCCACGTGGCAGAGCCTTATGTCGGCGTTGTCCTGCCGGAGGCACAGCCGGTACTCCGACCGTGAGGTCATCATCCGGTATGGCTCGTTTGTCCCGCGGGTCACCAGGTCGTCTATCAGCGTACCGATGTAGCTTCCGGCCCTGTCCAGTATAAGGGGCTCCTGGCCCCGGAGCTTCAGGGCCGCGTTGACGCCGGCCACGAAGCCCTGTACCGCCGCCTCCTCATAGCCGGAGCTTCCGTTGAACTGCCCCGCGCCGTAAAGGCCCGGGACCTTTTTCGTCTCAAGTGTCAGCCTGAGCTCCGTGGGGTCCACGCAGTCATACTCGATGGCGTAGGCGTACCGCTGTATGACGGCGTTTTCAAGCCCCGGTACGGAGTGTACCACCTCCGCCTGCACGTCCTCGGGGAGCGAGGATGACAACCCCTGAAGGTACAGCTCCTCCGTCCCCAGGCCCATGGGCTCCACAAACAGCTGGTGGCGCTTTTTGTCCGGGAAGGTGACGATCTTTGTCTCGATGGACGGGCAGTACCTGGGCCCCACCCCGTCTATCACGCCGGAGTAGAGAGGCGAGCGGTGGAGATTTGCCCTTATTATCTCGTGGGTGCGCTGTGTGGTATATGTTAGCCAGCACGCGGCCCGGTTCTCCGGGACAACGTCGCTGTCAAAGGTAAACGGCTCGGGCTCCGCGTCCCCTGGCTGGAGCTCCATCTTTGAAAAGTCCACGCTCCGGGCGTTTACCCGCGGCGGGGTGCCCGTCTTGAACCGGCGGAGGCTGAGGCCCAGGGATCTCAGCGAACCGGCCAGCGGCCCGGAGGCGTGCATCCCGTCGGGGCCGCTCTCCTGGGTCACGTCCCCCACAACGGTCCTGCCCATGAGGTACGTGCCGGTACATATTACGGCCGCGCGGCACCTCCACACCGCCCCGGAGGCCGTGACCACCCCGGCCACGGCGCCGTTTTCAAGGCGTATGTCGGTTATCTCCGCCTGGACGAGCCGAAGTCGCTCCTGCCCCTCCAGCGTCCCCTTCATTATCCGCTGATACTCCCGCCTGTCGGCCTGGGCCCGGAGGGACCAGACCGCGGGGCCCTTGCCTAAATTCAGCATCCTGTACTGTATACACGCCCTGTCCGCCGCCGCGGGCATCTCCCCGCCCAGGCACGAAAGCTCCCGGACCAGGTGGCCCTTTGCCGTGCCGCCGATGGCCGGGTTGCAGGGCATGTTCCCAACGCTGTCGAGATTTATGGCGAAGCACACTGTCTCACACCCGAGCCTGGCCGCGGCCAGGGCCGCCTCTATCCCGGCGTGGCCCGCGCCGATGACCGCCACGTCACAAAAACCGGCCTCGTACTCCATGGATACACCTTCTTTCGTGGCTCCATTGTAATATAATAAGGCAGTTAAATCAAGCTTTTGAACAAATTGTAAATTAAGACAAATATTAACGCCATTTTAATAAATTTATGATTTAATATATGTTAAGAACGTATCATTAAGGCGATCCAATTCGCCGATCCACGGCCGGTTCGCCCGCAGGAGGCGCGAAGCGCGGCCAATACTTGGGGGGTCCTCTATGAACATAGCAAAAATCATGGTGCCGAAGGCCATGACCGTGTGCCTTGAGGAGTCGGCATCCATACGCAAGGCCGTGGACGTCATGCGCCGCCACGGCTACACGGCCATACCCGTGCTGGACAGCGCCGGGAAGTACATCGGCTGCGTGAATGACCGGGACTTCCTCCGGTACATCGTCACCCAGGGCCACGCCGACCCCGGCGAGCACGAGCGCACGTCGGTGGGCGACATCATGCGCCGGGACCACTATATGCCTGTGCCCATCACCGCCACCGAGGACCAGATCATCGACGCCGCCATATGCCAAAACTTCGTGCCGGTGGTGGACGACCGGGGCTGCCTGTGCGGCATAATCACCCGCCGCATGATCATCGCCGACCTCGCCGGCCGCCCCCTCCCCCCTACCGAAGGGGAGTTTACGGAAAAATAAAATAACTCCTTGACAACAATATTATAAGGTGATAAACTCCCCATAGAAATAGGCTATGACGGAGAACGAACCGGTTGGAACTCACAGAGAGGGGCGCGGGTGGTGTGAGCGCCCTGGGGAAAGACCGGGGACACCGCTCCCGAGCCGCCCGGGAGGACCGGGACGGGCAAGCCCGTTACAGCGTACACAAAGCGACGGATGGGCATACTATCCGTAAGCAGGGTGGAACCGTGGAGTTGATTTACTTCACCCCTGATAAATTCAGGGGTGAATTTTTATTTGCCCCTAAGATGACGGGAGTCGAACCGCGCCGCTCCACGCGGGCCCTTTTCGGCGCTTTTCGCCTCGTTGTCGTCGCCTTGCGTCAGCAAGGCTTCCTCCGCCTCGCCGAAAATCCCTCGAAAATTGCACCGCGTGGAGTACGAAGCAGTTTCTGGCGAGCGGATTTGTGTCCGGGCCAGGAAAAGCCCGCAGGGAATACTTCCGTATTGTCAAGGGCTTTGACGCCGCACGGGCGCAAATCCGCCGCCAGAAACCGGTGCGGTTCGACTCCCGTCATCTTAAGAAAGGAGCGTTTTTATGTCCGAAGAAAATCTGTACACCTTTGAAAACCCCGAGTACCGGCACACCTACTGGCACTCCTGCTCCCACATCATGGCCCAGGCCGTGAAAAGGCTCTGGCCTGAGGTTAAGCTGGCCATCGGCCCCGCCATCGACGAGGGCTGGTACTATGACCTCTACGCGCCCTTCGCCTTCACCCCGGAGCACCTTGACCAGATCGAGGCGGAGATGCGCAAGATATGCAAGGAGAAGCTGAAGATCGAACGCTTTGAGCTTCCGAGGGACGAGGCCCTGAAGCTCATGGCCGACGAGCCGTTTAAGGTCGAGCTCATAAACGACCTTCCCGAGGGCGAGACCATAAGCTTTTATAAGCAGGGCGAGTTCACGGACCTCTGCGCCGGGCCGCACCTTGACTCCACCGGCCGTGTAAAGGGCAACGCCTTAAAGCTCACCGCCTGCAACGCCGCCTATTGGCGTGGCGACTCCAGCCGCGAGACCCTCCAGCGCATCTACGGCGTGGCCTTCCCCAAAAAGGAGGATCTGGACGAGTACCTTGCCAAGCGGGCCGAGGCCCTGAAGCGGGACCACAACAAGCTGGGCCGGGAGCTTGAGTACTTCACCACCGTGGACGTGATTGGCCAGGGCCTCCCCGTGCTGCTGCCCAAGGGCGCCCGGGTGGTCCAGCTGATGCAGCGGTGGATCGAGGACCTGGAGCAGAGCAAGGGCTATCTCCTCACCAAGACCCCCCTCATGGCCAAGAGCGACCTTTACAAGATCTCCGGCCACTGGGATCACTACCTGGATGGCATGTTCGTCCTGGGCGACCCGACGGACGAGACGAAGGAGTGCTTCGCCCTGAGGCCCATGACCTGCCCCTTCCAGTACCAGGTCTTTTTGAACCGCCAACGCTCCTACCGCGATCTGCCCATGCGCCTTGGCGAGACCTCCACCCTCTTCCGCAATGAGGACTCCGGCGAGATGCACGGCCTTATCCGTGTGCGCCAGTTCACCATCTCCGAGGGCCACCTCATACTCCGCCCGGACCAGCTGGAGGAGGAGTTCAAGGGCTGTCTGGAGCTTGCCAAATACTGCCTGGGCACACTGGGGCTTCTGGAGGACTGCACCTTCCGTTTCTCACAGTGGGATCCGGCCAACCCCAACAACAAGTACGAGGGCACGGCGGAGCAGTGGGACGAGGCCCAGCGTGTCATGGGCCAGATACTTGACGACCTGGGCGTGGAGTACACCGTCGGCATCGACGAGGCCGCCTTCTACGGGCCTAAGCTCGATATACAGTACCACAACGTCTTTGGCAAGGAGGACACTCTTGTCACCATCCAGATAGACATGCTCCTGGCCCAACGCTTCGGCATGTACTATATAGACGAAAACGGCGAGAAGGCCCTGCCGTATATAATCCACCGCACCTCCATGGGCTGCTACGAGCGGACGCTGGCGTACCTCATCGAGAAATACGCCGGGGCCCTCCCCTGCTGGATGTGCCCGGAGCAGGTCCGCGTACTGCCCGTCACTGACAGGGCGCTGGATTACGCCAAGGGCATAGAGGCGAAGCTCGCGAAGCTGGGCTTCCGCGTGACCACCGACTCCCGCGGCGAGAAGATCGGCCGCAAGATCCGTGACGCCCAGATGGAGAAGATCCCCTACATGCTGGTTGTGGGCGACCGGGACATGGAAAACTCCACCGTCTCCCCCCGCCACCGCTCCGGCACGGACCTGGGCGCGATGAGCTTCGACGACTTCGCCGCGATGCTCCGCGACGAGGTGGATACAAAGGCGATAAAGTAAAAACAGCAAAGTTAAAGCCCGCGTTCTTTTGGACGCGGGCTTTTGTATTTCGCGGCGGATACGGTTCATTTAGCCGTTATCTCCTCTTCTCAAAAAAATCTCTCAAAACCTCCCGGCACTCCTGCTCCATAATGCCGCCGTATATCTTTATTTTCCGGTCCAGGGGCTCCATGAAGAGGTTGAAAAGCCCCCCGCAGGCTCCGGCCCGGGGGTCCTTCGCGCCGTAGACGATTTTTTCAAGCCTCGCGTTATATGCCGCCCCGGCGCACATGGGGCAGGGCTCCATGGTGACGAAAAGTGCGCAACCGTCCAGCCGCCAGCTCCCAAGCTCCCGGGAGGCGTCACGGATGGCCTCCACCTCGGCGTGGGCCGTGGCGTCCAGCTCCTCGGTGCGGTTGCGCCCCCGGCCGATGATGTGGCCCTCGGCGTCGACTATCACCGCCCCCACCGGCGTCTCCCCGGCGGCTCCGGCCTCACGGGCCAGCTCCAGCGCCGCCCGCATCAGCTCCTCGTTGTCCATATGCCCGCCTGTCGAGTAGACAGTCTCGACACTCCTTTCACAATATTTCTTGCTGTGAAGGGATTGCCTACTGCCCCTCACA
>CANRLF010000014.1 GCA_947631395.1 uncultured Oscillospiraceae bacterium | reverse complement strand
ATATCCCCTTGAAATATTTCCTGCAAAAGAGGCTAAAGAGACGTTTCGCTTCGCCATGGAAAACATCTAGGCTGTCCATCGGGCGGACAGGGGATTGCAGTGCGGTCTCAGTGGCGATCGGGTGACCGGCAAGGCGACTGCCGGGACGGCGCTTTAATGGGAAACCACCCTCACGGCAACGGAGGGCAGCGCCGGGGGAAATCCTACCCGACCTAAGCCGCAAGATTTATCCTGCCCGCCGCCGCCATTTTTTCACGATTTTGCGAGGACTATGAAAAAGAAAACCAACATCAAGTGGATAATCGAAATAATCCTTATCTCCGTCACCATGTCGGTGGTGTTCTCCCTTACAAGCTCCGAGATACTTGACGGCGCCGGTTACATCGTGGCCTTCGTACTGCTGGCCGCCTTCATCGCCCTGGGCGTCGTCTTTGACATCATCGGCGTGGCCGTGACATGCGCCGTCGAGACGCCCTTTCACGCCATGGCCGCCCACAAGGAGCGCGGCGCCAGGGAGGCCCTGAAGCTCCTCCGTCGGGCCGAGCGGGTGAGCTCCATCTGCAACGACGTGGTGGGCGACATATCCGGCATAATCTCCGGCGCCACCGCCGCCACCATCGCCGGCAACCTCACCAGGGACATGGGCCTTAACGGCATCGTCACCTCCCTTCTCGTCACGGGCCTGGTCTCTGGCCTCACCATCGGCGGCAAGGCCGTCGGCAAATCCGTCGCCATAAACAACGACACCCAGATAGTTTTCATGGTGGGCAAGCTCATGGCCCTTTTCCCCCAGAAAAAGAAAAAATAATAACCCGAGGTCATTTTTTTGAGTATACTTGAGAGCTTAAACTCCTATGAGGACATAAAGACATTGGACGAGGCGAAGCTTGCCGCGCTGTGCGAGGAGCTTCGCCGATTTGTGGTGGACACCACCGCCGAAAACGGCGGCCATCTGAGCTCCAACCTCGGCGTTGTGGAGCTCACCGTCGCCATCCACCGGGTGTTCGACACCCGCCGCGACAGGCTCCTTTTCGACGTGGGCCACCAGAGCTACATACACAAGATACTTACCGGCCGCCGGCGGGAGTTTACCACCCTTCGCTCCTTTGGCGGCATATCCGGCTTTCCCAAGCCCGAGGAGTCCGTCCATGACGCCTTCGTGGCCGGCCACGCCTCCTCCGCCATCTCCACGGCGCTGGGCATGGCCAGGGCCCGTACCCTCATGGGCCAGGACTATGACGTCATAGCCCTGGTGGGCGACGGTGCCCTCACGGGGGGGCTTGCCTATGAGGGCCTCTGTGACGCCGGCGCCAGCCGTGAGAAGATGATAGTCATCCTCAACGACAACGGCATGAGCATCGACAAAAACGTGGGCGCCATGGCCCGCCACCTGGCCCGCCAGCGGCTGAAGCACGGCTATGTGGCCTTCAAAAACGGCTACCGGCGGCTCATGCGCCGTATCCCCGGCGGAAATTGGCTCTACAGCAAGCTCCACGCCGTGAAGCAGGCCATAAAGGAAGCCATCTTCCACTGCTCCATGTTCGAGGACATGGGCTTTTCCTATCTGGGCCCCGTGGACGGCCACAACCTCAGATCCCTTGAGGCCGCCCTCCGGATCGCCAGGGACACCGACGGCCCAACCCTCGTCCACGTCATAACGAAAAAGGGCAAGGGCTGTCAGTACGCCGAGGTCAACCCCGACGCCTTCCACGGCGTCCGGCGCTTCGACCCCGCCACCGGCCTCATCCCCCGCTCCCCCGAGAGCTTCTCCGACGTGTTCGGTCAGGAGCTTTGCGCCGTGGCCGCCGAGGACAAGCGCCTCATCGCCGTCACCGCCGCCATGATCCACGGCACCGGCCTTACGGAGTTCTCCCGCCGGTTCCCCGACAGATTTTTTGACGTGGGCATATGCGAGGGCCACGCCGTCAGCATGATCGGCGGCGCCGCCCACCAGGGTGCCATCCCCGTATTCGCCGTGTACTCCACCTTCCTCCAGCGAAGCTACGATATGATATTGCAGGACCTGGCGCTGGGCCGTGAGCACGCCGTGCTGGCGGTTGACAGAGCCGGCCTTTCCGGCGAGGACGGCGAGACCCACCAGGGCAGTATGGACATAAGCTACCTTACCTCCGTGCCCAACATGACCGTCTGGTCCCCCGCAAGCTTCGCGGAGCTTCGCGACATGCTTCGCTTCGCCATCCACCGCGAGACCGGCCCCGTGGCCGTCCGCTACCCCAAGGGTTGCGAGGGCCGCTATACCGAGGGCGGCGTGGCCCCCGTAAAGCGCGTGGGCTCCCCCGGGGATGACGTCACCCTCGTGACCTACGGCGTCAGCGTCAACACCGCCATGGATGTGAAGGACCGCCTTGCGGAAAAGGGCGTCGCCGTGGACCTCATCAAGCTCGGCCGGGTAAAGCCCCTGGACCTCGAGGCCGTGGCCGCCTCCGTGGCCAGGACCGGCCGTATAGCCGTGCTGGAGGAGTCCGTGGCCGTGGGGTGCCTCGGCCAGCAGCTCATCTCCGGCCTCACCCGTATGAACGTCCCCATAAGATCCGCCGTCCTTCTGAACCTTGGCGACAGGTTCATCCCCCACGGCAGCGTGGAGGAACAGCGGGCCCTGTGCGGGATAGACGCCACCGGCGTGGAGGCGTCGATACTTGAGCTCATTGGAGGTACCGGCAATGGCAAAAACAAGGCTTGACGTGCTTCTTGTCACCCGGGGCCTCTGTGACTCCCGGGAGCGTGCCCGGGCCGTCATAATGGCCGGCGACGTGTTCGTCAACGGCCAGCGTTCCGATAAACCCGGCGCCGCCTATGCCGACGACGTGGACATCCGTGTCCGTGCCTCCGCCCCCAAGTACGTGTCCCGCGGCGGCCTGAAGCTCGAGCGGGCCCTTGACTTCTTCGGCGGCGACCCAAAGGACCTCGTCTGCCTTGACTGCGGGGCCTCCACCGGCGGCTTTACCGATCTGATGCTCCAAAGGGGCGCGAGGCTCGTTTACGCCGTGGACGTGGGCTACGGCCAGCTTGCCTGGTCTCTGCGCCAGGACCCCCGGGTCGTCGTAATGGAGCGCACCAACGCCCGTTACCTGACAGCCGACATGTTCCCGGAGCGCCCCTGCCTTGCCACCGTCGACGTGAGCTTCATCTCCCTCTCCCTCATCCTCCCCGCCATCCGTGCCGTCCTTACCGATGACGGTCAGGTCTTTTGCCTGATAAAGCCCCAGTTCGAGGCCGGAAGGGACAAAATAGGTAAGAAAGGGGTCGTACATGACCCCTTGACACACCGTAAAGTACTCCTCGACTTTATCAAAAATTCCGAAAATTCCGGCTTTTTTGTAAAAAATATTACCTGGTCTCCCATCAAAGGACCCGAGGGAAACATCGAATTTCTGGGCCATCTCGTGAGCTGTCCCTGTGAGTGTGAGGCCCAAATCGACCAGGTCGTGAGCGACTCTCACGAGCTTTTGCGGGGGTGACGAACCTATGGAAAAAGTACTGCTTTTCGCAAATCCCACCCGGGATATTGGACTTTCCTGCCTTGAAAGTGTGAAAAAAATAGCCGACCAATGCGGCGTCTCTTACGGCGTGATTGACATATCCTGCCATTCCGGAGCCCTTGAGACCGGTGCCGATATGGCCGTCACCTTCGGCGGCGACGGCGCCATTCTCCGCGCCGCCCGCGCCCTCTGCTCCCTCCCCACCCCCATCCTCGGCCTTAATCTCGGCCACAAAGGCTTCATGGCCGAGCTCGAGCCCGGCGAGACAAGCCTTGTGGCCCAAGCCTTTCAGGGCAAATACACCGTTGAAAACCGCATGATGGCCGATGTCACCGTATTTCGCGACGGCCGCCCGATCCTCCGCGATTTCGCCCTCAACGAGGCCGTTGTCCGCGGCATGTCCCGCGTAATCGGCATCAACGTCTACGGCGACGGCCGCAGGATTATGAGCTTTGACGGCGACGGCGTCATCGTCTCCACCCCCACCGGCTCCACCGCCTATTCCCTCTCCGCCGGCGGCCCCATAGTGGAGCCCACGGCCCAGAGCCTTATAGTCACGCCCGTATGTCCCCACATCCTCTCCGCCAGGAGCTACGTCCTTGCGCCGGAGCGCGCCGTCACCCTTGAGCTCCGCCCCCTGTCCGGCAAAACGGCCTATTTGTCCGTGGACGGCGGCGAGAGCGTAGCCCTGTCCGACTCCGACAGAGTTGAAATACGCAGATCCTCCCTGGTCACCGGCCTTGTGAGGATAACCGGCAGAAGCTTTTATGAGAAGGTCAACAGTAAATTGGGGGATCGTCCATGAGCACCACCCGACAGGAGAAGATAGTCGAGCTTATCTCCAAAAATATCATCGGCACCCAGGCCGAGCTGGTCCGCGCCCTTTCACGGGAGGGCTTCACCGCCGCCCAGGCCACCGTGTCAAGGGACATACGCGCCCTCGGCCTGGAGCGCGAGCGCACCCCCCAGGGCCGCTACCGCTATGTCATGCCCCGGACGAAAGTCGTGGACGTGGAGGAGCGCCTTCGCACCATCTTCCGTGAGTGCGTCACCAGCATCGACCGGGCCCAGAACATAGTCGTGATAAAAACTCTCCCTGGCCTTGCCCCCGCGGCCTGCGCCGCCATAGATAAAATGTCCCTCCGCTCCTTAGTTGGCACTATCGCCGGCGACGACACCGCCTTCCTCGCCATGCGCGACGACGACGCGGCGGAGGAGATATGCCGGAGGATGAGAAAAATATTATAAGATTCGCCCGTTCCCCTTGTCGGAAAAAGCCCGTCAGGGCTTTTTCGACAGTCTCCCCCTCCCGGAGGGATGGCGATCCAGTCGTAAAACCGGAGGTGATTTAATGCTTTCGCTCCTTCACATCGAAAATATCGCCGTCATCGACCGGGCGGACATCGAGTTCAACGACGGGCTCAACGTCCTGACCGGCGAGACCGGCGCGGGCAAATCCATAGTCATCGACTCCTTAGAGGCGTCCCTTGGCTGGCGGACCAGCCGCGAGCTCGTCCGCACCGGCGAAAGATCCGCCCTTGTCACCGCCACCTTCACCGGCGTGGACGCCAAAGACTGGTGCGAGGAAAACGGCGTGGAGTTTGAGGACGAGCTCGTGCTCACCCGGCGCATCTCCGACGACGGCAAGAGCTCCTGCCGTGTAAACGGTACCCCCGTGTCCGCCGTACAGCTCCGGGAGCTGGGCCTGCGGCTCATCGACATACACGGCCAGGGCGACGGCCAGCGCCTCACGAACGAGCGTTGGCATCTCGCTTATCTCGACGGCTTTGGCGGCGTCGGCGCGGAGCTCGACGAATATAAAATCGCCTATTCCGAGCTCCGTGCCCTCCGGGAGGAGCTCGACTCCCTCACCATGGACGAGGGCGAGCGCGAGCGCCGGGTGGATATGCTGAATTACCAGATAAAGGAGCTCGAGCGGGCGAATTTAAGGCCCGGCGAGTATGACGAGAAGCAAAAGCGCCGGGAATTTCTCAGAAGCGCCGGGAAGCTCTCCGACGCCGTCCGGGACGCCTCGGCCTGCATGTACGGCTCGGAGCGAAGCGACGGGGCCGTGTCCCTCATCGAGTCCGCCGCCGGGAGCATCGCCTACGCCCTTCGCTGGAGCGAGGAGCTTGAGGGCCTCTCCCGGAAGCTCACCGACCTTAAATACGCCGCCGAGGACGCGGCGGAGGAGCTCCGGGACATCCGCGAGAGGCTGGAGTTCTCCCCCGAGGAGCTGGACGAGCTTGACAGCCGCCTCGACGTTTTAAAACGCGTCACGCGCAAATACGGCGGCAGTGAGGAGGCCGCCATTGAGACCCTGGAGCAGGCCAGGCGTGAGCTTGACGAGATGGAGTTTTCCGACGAACGGATAAAAAAGCTGGAGGCAAAGCTCGCCTCCGCCGAGGCCCGGGCAAAAACCCTGGCCGCGGCGCTGACCAAAAAACGCCAGACGGCGGCGAAGGCCCTCTCTGATGCCATTGAGCGTGAGCTCCGTGACCTCTCCATGCCGGGAGCCGCTTTCACCGTGGAGCTTTCGCCCCGGGAGCTCGGCCCCGACGGCGCGGACGAGGTCCGCTTCCTCATGGCCGCCAACACCGGCGAGGCCCCGGGGCGCATCGTGAAGGTTGCCTCCGGCGGCGAGCTTTCCCGGATCATGCTGGCAATGAAGACCGTGCTGTCCCGGGCCGACACCGTGGGAGCCATGGTCTTTGACGAGATAGACACCGGCGTCTCCGGCGTCGCCGCCCAGCGCGTGGCGGAGAAGCTGGCGGCCATCGGCAAAAATAAGCAGGTCATATGCGTCACCCACCTCCCCCAGATCGCCGCCATGGCGGACACGCAGTTCTCGATTGAAAAGCGTGTCCAGTCCGGCCGGACATACACCAGCGTGACGCCTCTCGACATCTCAGGCCGCCGTCGCGAGATCGCCCGCCTCACCGGCGGGGACAACGTGACGGAGATAACTCTCATGTCCGCCGCGGAGCAGCTTGACGCCGCGAAAAAATATAAGGAGGGCCTTAAATGAAGAAAATACGGCTTGGAAAAACGGAGCTCATGGTCACCCGCACGGCCTTCGGGGCGCTCCCCGTACAGCGCCGCTCCAAGGAGGACGGAGCCAGGCTTTTGCGCATGGCCTATGAGTCCGGCATAAACTTCTTCGACACCGCCAACGCCTATACCGACAGCGAGGAGAAGATCGGCATGGGCCTTTCCGACGTGCGGGAAAATATAATCATCGCCACAAAAAGCGGCGGTAGCGACTATAAGACCGTAAAGGCCCACATCGAGCTGAGCCTTGAGCGGATGAAAACCGACTACATCGACCTCTTCCAGTTCCACAACCCCGCCGCTCTCCCCGACCCCAATGGCCCCGACGGCCCCTACGCCGCCGCGTTAGATGCGAAGAAAAAGGGCTACATCCGCCACATCGGCATAACCAACCACCGCCTGTCCGTGGCCCACGCGGCCATCGAGTCCGGCAATTTCGAGACACTTCAGTTCCCCTTCAGCTACCTCGCCGGTGAGCAGGAGCTGGAGCTCGTGAAAAAATGCCGCGACCACGATATGGGCTTCATCGCCATGAAGGGCCTCGCCGGCGGGCTTTTGACCAACGTCACCCTCTGCCGGGCCTTTATGAACCAGTTCGACAACGTGGTGCCCATCTGGGGCATACAGTTTGAGGACCAGCTTCGCGCGTGGGTGGAGGCCGAGAACGCCGAGCCCACCATGACCCCGGAGCTTCAGGCGGAGCTGGAGCGCGAGAAAAAGGCCCTGGCCGGGTCCTTCTGCCGGGGTTGCGGCTACTGCCTTCCCTGCCCCGCGAACATCGAGATCTTCACCATGGCCCGCCTTGACATGCTCCTTCTGCGCTCCCCGTGGAAGCAGTACATGACCGACGAATTTCACGAAAAGGCCATGAGGATGGCCGACTGTATCCACTGCCGCGCCTGCGCCTCCCGGTGCCCCTACGGCCTCGACACCCCGGCGCTTATCGAATATAACCTCAAAAATTACGAAAAATTCTACGAAGAGCACCTGGATAAGGTATGAAAAGTATACTCTTTATCTGCCACGGCAACATCTGCCGCTCCCCCATGGCGGAATTTGTGATGAAAAAATACGTCCGCGACGCCGGCCTTGAGAAGGAATTTTACATAGAGTCCGCCGCCACCAGCCGCGAGGAGCTGGGAAATCCCGTGTACCCTCCCGCCCGCCGGGAGCTTGAAGCCCACGGCATCTCCTGCTCCGGCAAGTTTGCCCGGCAGGTGACGCCGGAGGACTATGGTCGCTTTGACCTTCTTATCTGCATGGACCGCGCCAACGTCCGCAACACCCAGCGCGTCACAGGTCCCGATAAGGACAACAAAATAAAGCTCCTCCTGGACTACGCCAATATCCCCCGAGACGTAGCCGACCCATGGTACACCGGCGACTTCTCCACCACCTGGCACGACGTCACCCTCGGCTGCCGCGCTCTTTTAGATACCCTTACCAATAAAAAATGAGGCGCCGAATGGTGCCTCAATTTTTTATGAAGTGAAATGGGCAGGTTGAATGGTAAATTTTCCAAAATCGCCGTAGGGGAGGGTTCTAAACCCGCCCGCCTCCGTCCCGCCCGCAGGCGATAAAATCCGCACCTCCGGCGCAACCTTGTTCTCTTAAGCTCCCCTTCGTAAGGGGAGCCCTCGCCCGTTCCATATCGGTACATCTGTCCAACGTGTCTTAATCCAGTATGCCCCCAAACGCCGCCCTCCAGCTCTCCGTCTGAATATACGCCAGCGCATCCTCATCTCCCACACGAACCGGCCGAATGAAAACACTCATACTCATTCCCCTCCCTCAAGCCCCCGCATGGCCTTCCTGAACACGATGAAAAATGACACAGCGGTAAAGGTGACGGCCAGTGTGTCGGCCACAGGCTCTGCGGTGAATACGGCCATGGTCTTATCAGCGGTAAAGACAGTGGGCATGATGTAGATAAGCGGCAAAAGCAGTACGAATTTTCGCATTATTGCCACTATCGCGCTTATCTTCGCCTTCCCCAGCGCCACGAATGTCATCTGGCAGGCTATCTGTATGCCGAAGAGGAACGTAGCCCCGCAGTAGACCCGCAACGTGCCCACGGTGTATTCCGCCAGCGCCGGCTTATCCGTGAACATCCCGGCGAACATCCCCGGGAACAGCATTATAAGCGCCCAGAGCGAGCAGGAGTAGATAAGGCTTGATATGAGAAGCAACCTGAATACCTCCCGCACCCTCTTTGCGTTGCCCGCGCCGAAGTTGTAGCTCGTTATGGGCTGTGCCCCCTGGGCAAGGCCCTGAAGTGGCATCATGGCAAACTGCATGACGGAGTAGAGTATTGTCATGCTCCCCACCGCCAGATCCCCGCCGTACTTTAAAAGCGACGAGTTAAAGCACACGGTTATGACGCTCTCGCTTGCCTGCATCACAAAGGGCGCCACGCCCAGCGCCACGCATGGCAGTACGAGGGCCGGGCGGACGCGAAGGGAGTCGCGGTTTAATCGCAGTATGGATTTAGACCCGGAAAGGAAGCATATTACCCATACGGCGGACACCCCCTGGGACAGCACCGTAGCCAGCGCCGCTCCCCGGACGCCCATGTGGAGGCCGAAGATGAACACCGGATCCAGAGCTATATTGCACACCGCCCCGATGAGCACCGTGTACATGCCCGTTTTCGCAAAGCCCTGGGCGGTTATGTATGCGTTCATCCCCAGTGTGAGCTCCACAAACAGCGTCCCCAACGCGTAAATATTCATATAGTCCGTGGCGTAGCCGATGGTGTTGTCACTGGCCCCGAAGGTAAGCAGAAGCTCCCGGTTCCAGATGAGCAGTACCGCCGTGAGGATTACGGACACAATGACCTGAAGTGAGAAGCACCCGCCCATGGTCCTCTCGGCGGATCGTTTGTCCCCCTGGCCCATGAATATGGAGGCCCTTGGCGCGCCGCCGGAGGATATGAGTGCCGCGAAGGCCGATACGAACAGTATCACCGGCATACAGACTCCCACTCCCGTGAGAGCCAAATCCCCGTCCTCTCCCATGTGGCCGAGATATATCCTGTCCACAATGTTATATAGCATGTTGATAAGCTGTGCCGCTATCGTTGGCACCGACAGGCGCAAAAGGAGCCTCCCCACGGGCTCCGTGCCCAAAAATTCATTATCCTTCGTCTCCGCCGCCTCCTCTTCATCAAATAACCGCCCCGGCCCAGTCCGCGCGAACGTACCAAGCGATAAATTCAGAATACCATACTACCCCCAACCCCCAAAAAAGTCAAGCCACCCACCCCCCGCGAACCCCCTTATCCCTGCCGCCACCATATATACAGCGAAGCTTTTATCAGACAGTAGATTTTTTGAGCCCAGGATGGTATAATCCCGTGTATCAGACATCAGAACCTCGGAGGGCGCAGAGCATGAATATCAAGTGGGACGCCGAAAAATATACATCGGATTTTTCCTATGTTCACCGGTACGGGAACAGCGTCGCGGAATTGATCGACGCGCCCGCGGGCAGTCTCGTGCTCGATCTGGGCTGTGGAAACGGCGCTCTGACGAAGGCCCTGCTTGATAAGGGTTACAATGTTACGGGGATGGACGCCTCCGAGGAGCTCCTGTCTGTCGCGAGAAAAAGCTACCCGACCATCAATTTTTTCCAAGGCGACGCCACGAATTTTGTCCTCTCCGAGCCCGTTGATGTTGTGTTCTCCAACGCGGTGTTCCATTGGATCGAAAAAGAAAAGCAGCCCGATATGATAAACTGCGTATATAACGCGCTTAAGGAGGGCGGCCAATTCGTCTTTGAGTTCGGCGGATACGGCAACAACCGCGTCATCAACAGCGCGCTGGCTGAAAGCTTTGCGGAACACGGTTTCAGTTACCGAATGCCCTTCTATTTCCCCTCCATCGGAGAATACGCCTCACTCTTAGAAAATAACGGCTTCCAGGTAAAGTACGCGACACTTTTTCCCCGCCCCACCGAGCTCAAGGGCGAAAACGGTATGGAGAACTGGATCCGAATGTTCATAAAAACCCCATTCGCCACCGTACCGTCAACGCAAAAGAAGGACGAAATCATAAGCCAGACAGTGGAAGAATTAAAAAAAGAGCTGTTCATAAACGGAAAATGGTATGCCGACTATGTCAGACTCAGAATAAAATCCACCCGATCATAACCCCACGTTTCCCGATACGTTCCCCAGGTCCGCCAAGCACCCCACCATAGCAAACCGCCGCGGCGGGACTCGTGATTCTTAATTTCCCCAAAAAGCTTATAGACCGCAACGTCCCGTACCGTCAGCCTTGACGGTACGGGACGTTGTTTTTTTAGTTAGGTGTGGGGAGTTAGTCGTCGATCTGGTTGTACACGGTCAGGACCTTCGCCAGCTCACAGCGGAGGGCGTTTCCGGCGGGGTCAAAGACGTTGCCGTCTTTGCCGTTTATCACGCCGTTCATGTAGCACCACGCTACCGCCTCGTAGGCCCAGTCGTTTATCTTGGCGGTGTCGGCAAAGGGAAGCGGGAACATCCACGCGCCCGTAAAGCCGCTGTCGCCGTACTTCTTCTCGTAATTGTACAGCATCTTCGCCATCTGCTCGCGGGTTATCCTGTCGTTGGGGCCGAAGTTGCCGTTGTCATAGCCGTCAACCACGCCCTCGCTGGTGGCCCACCGGATGGCCTCAGCGTACCAGTCCTCCTCGCTGACGTCACCGTAGGTCATAAGATAATTCACAACGCCCCTGCCGTTCATGTTCCACAGGACGGTGACCATCTCGGCGCGGGTCAGCGTGCCGTTGGGCTTGAAGAGCCCGCCGCTGCCCTGCATCAGCTTTGTTTCGATGACGTAGTCTGTGTACTCGTGATACCATGCCGTCACGTCAAGATCCGGGAAGGCTCTGCTGGGGCAGTTATCGCCGCCGTCGCAGACGGTGAGCTTAAATTCGACGTTTACGACCACTCCGCTGCTCGGCATTGTGAAGCTGTATGTCCCGTCGCCGTTGTCGGTGACAGGGATGATGTTGCCGTTCCCGTCGGTGACCGTGAGCTCGTCAAGCTCATAGCCTTCGTCGGGCGTCACCGTCAGCGTCACGTTGACGCCCGGGACGGCGTTGGGGTAATTCACACTCACGTCGCCATGCTCCACGCTCTCCGGAAGCGTCACAGGATAGGCGACCACACCGCCACCGCCGGAGCGTTGATACCAGGTCAGCACATAAGTGGAATAAAACTCCGCGTGTAGCTCAATCGCCGTGCCATCCCTGATGACCTGAAGATACTCCCCGTTTGCGTTTCTGGAGGTAGTGATTGTCTGCATTTCCTCCTCGCCCCCAACATTGTGGAAGCGATACACCGTGTATCCGCTCTTGCCCTGTATCTCCGCGGGCAGGTGAATCACAGTAGTGATGGGAACCTTGGAGTCGGTGATGTTTTCGGTCTCGCTGCGGCCGCCACTTGTCACCGTCTTTTTAAGCTCCAGATCCAGCACCATGCTGATTTGCTCCTCCGACACGGGGAGCTCCTCCTCCTGCGCCCCTGTAAGTGTCGCCTCGCTGATGCTCATTTTGAACTCCACCGTGCCGCCGTCCTCGACGGTCTCGGCGTCAGTTTTAGTGTATATCCCGTCGTCACTGGCCTCTGTCACAATGTCCTGCATATCCACCACGGCGGTGACATCTGCCTCCACCACGGTATTCAGCGCCCCGTCGGGCATGATATAGGTCTCACCATCTAAGCTGTCCTTTTCCACGTCCACCCGGAAGGTCTTGACCACCGTGGAGCTCCCGTTAAAGTACCGAATCTCCATGTTGTAGATACCTGGCGTCAGGTGTTCAAACGAGAACTTACCGTCGGCGTTGGTGATCGCCTCGCCGGCCTCGTTATCGCCCTGCTTCAGGGTCACGGTGGCGCCGAGCAGCGGCTTGGGGTCGCTGCCCTCCACCTCCTGCACTACCGTGCCGCCGACCGAGCGAGTCTCATCCATAGCCAACCACTCGGCCTTAAAGGTCACGTCGGAGGCCGGCATGGGAAACTCCTCATTAGGCCTGTATGTAATGCCGCCGCGGCTCCAGCCCTGGAAGAGGTAATCATCGCGGGTCAGCCCCGCGGGGAGGATCACCATCTGTCCCTCAAGGAGATTTTCCATGGCCGCGGGGGCCGTGCCTCCCTCATAACCGGTCTCAAAGGTGACTTTGTAGGTCTTGACGCTGGCGAGATCGTTGGTGAGGACCAGCTCGCCCACCTTGTGGGACGCGCCGTCGGAGGTGGCGGAGTGGCGGAAGTTCGTGTTGACGATCTCCACCCAGACCTCATATGTTCCGGCCTTGGTGGGCACGTCGGGGGCGGTTATCTCCTCGCCGTCCTTCTTGTAGACGATCTTCGTATTAAGGCTCTCTTCGATCGCCGTCCCCGGCTTTGGATACTGGTGGTCGGTGCCCTCGTCCTTATCCGGCGTCGTGGACACCACGCCCCAGACGGAGCTCAGCGTAACAGTGGAGGGGTGTGCTCCCGTGAGATCCCACACGTTATCACTCACGGTGAATGTCACCGGCGCGGGGACGATAGTCACCGTCGCCGTGGGATTCTTCACGGTGTAGTTCGCGGCTTTCTGGCCGTAGAGCCCCGCCGTCACGGTGTACTCCTTCACATCGGAGCCCTCGGTCGCGCCAAAGGCCACCAGGTACTCCCCGGTGTAGCTTTCGGGACTACTTGTTTCAAACCCCTCAGGCAGCCCCTGCCCCGGAAGTAACTGTTTGTTATCGCTCTTAAAGGGGTTCTGCACCCGAATGTCAGGGTGCATGGTGTGTGCGTGGTAGACATAGCTCAAGTGCGTCCAAATCACCGTGACCTCATAGGGCGTTATCTCGATCGTACCGATCTTCAGCTCGTGAGTGCTCTCAGACTGGCCTTTAAAGGCATAGTTGTAGATGCTGTCAGCCGTTGGAGTAAAGGTCACCACGATGTCATATTTCCCGACGTTGCGTACCTCGGTAAGGTCATCCGCGGCACCATCCTTGCGGTAGGTCACTTTGTAGCCGTTGGCGGCCCCGGCCCCGATCTTTACCGTCTCACTCTCTGTCTGCGACACATTGGCGGTATGGGTATAGCTGTCGTAGGTCATTTTGAGCGCGTAATTTGTGTCGGAGCCGCTGAGCTTGTAACCATCCAAGTTGGGATCCCCATTAGTCTCGTCCCTCGTGGACCAAGCAACCTTATTCTCCTTGCCGATTGTAAAGCTCACCTCGGCGGGGGAGATCGTGACATCCACGCTGGCAAAGGCGCTGTCGTTGTGGTTTTCGTCGCCGTCCACGTAGTACCAGACTTTGTACGTCCCGGCGTTGGTGCCCGTGATCTGGGCGACTTCCGTTTGCCACTCATCCGACCCATCAACCGGAGCTTCTTCTCCCACGCAGTATTTCACCGTGCCGCCAACCACATCAGTGGCCTCATCGATAAGCTCCAGCGGATTACCCGTGTAGGTGAGGCCGGACTTCCCGGCAGGAGCCGTCACGCTGGACGCAGCCTTGCTGATCTCAATATCCGCCGTCAACGCGACATTATCCCTCGCACTGTCCGTGGTGTAATAGTCCTTGTCCGCACCGCCGATCTGAACCTCGGAGAGATTGACCTTGCTATATGTCCCGGCCTTGCCCCCGTTGTCAAGGTTACCCGTCGCCGTCAGCGTGACCTCATCGCCGGTGACGGTATTCGTCGCCTCAAGCGCGACAGTAACACCCGTCTCGCCGTTCCACACCCGGCCCGTGGCCGTGACGGTGTACGTGAGGGGCTTCTTCGCCACGGTGAAGTCAGCCTTGGAGCCGCTGCTCTTGTTAATGTTATCGTCGCCGCTGTACTCAACGCTGATTGTTTTATTGTCAAAAATCGCGTGCTGCTTCTCTTTCTCGTTCGCGCCCACGGTAATTTTCCACACACCGTCCGCGTCGTGGGAAGTGGCCTCGCCAAGCTCCGTCTCGCCGGCCTTGAACGTCACCGTCCCGGTCACTGTGCCCAGCGCGTTGACCTTGGCGCTGATTGTAAACTCATCGCCGTAGGTGAGCTCTTCGCCCTCGCTGGTGATGGTGACATTGCTCACGGTAGACGTGGCCTTGGTGATACTGAGCTTCTGATCTGCAACCGTCAGCTCCGTCTCACTGTCGCCCTTACCCGCAAACTTGTAATTCTTCGCGGCGGCGTCTGTCAGCTTTATATGTATCTCATACTCGGCCACGTCAGTCTTGCTTGCGGTGTTGTCGTCACCGTAGGTCACGGTGTAGCCGGAGGTTTCATCAAGGTTCGGCGCGCCGCTGGTGTTGCTGTTCCCCAGCGTGACCTTCTTCTCCGTCCCGTCGTAGGGGTGGCTATTGTTGGAAACAGTGAACGTCACTTCCGCCTTTTTGATGGTAACAGTCACATAAGCCTTCTCGCTGTTCGTGTGGTTCCCGTCAGCATCGACATAGTACCACACATAGTACGTCCCGGCGTCGGTCTCCTGCGGGATGGATTCGCCAAACTCCACGTCCCCCGGCGCACTGGTTCCGTTTTCACCCAGCGCATACTTCACCATGCCGCCAACCACATTAGTGGCCGCGCTGATAAGCCCCTGCGGATTTCCCGTGTAGGTGAGACTATTTGTCGTCGGCGCAGTAACTGTAGCAT
This sequence comes from uncultured Oscillospiraceae bacterium, assembly GCA_947631395.1. Taxonomy (GTDB): domain Bacteria; phylum Bacillota; class Clostridia; order Oscillospirales; family Oscillospiraceae; genus RUG626. Next base: position 32,098 of record CANRLF010000014.1, on the reverse strand, counting down.
TTATCTTGTTGATTGTGATAGCCTTTGTGGACTTCTCATCCGGCAACTTGTAGTTGCTGGCGGCACCGCCTGTAAGCTCCGTAGCCGTAGCTGTGTACGTCCCGGCGTTCGTCGCGGTGGCACCTGTCCCTTCGCCGCCGCTGGTGGGCTTAACCTCCACTGTCACATTTACAATATCTTCCGCACGCGCCTTGTTGTTTACCTCAGCCGTGACGGTGTGCGGACTTCCGTCGTAGTCGATGGTAAACGTCGTATCGCCGTCCAGCTTCCAATCAAGCGTAACCTCCCGCGGGCTGATGGTAACGCTCCCCGAAAGCGACTTGCCACTTTCGCTTTCCGCAACGCTGTAATACTCCTCATCAGCACCGCTTTTGGAGATGCTACTCAAATTGACCTTATCATACGTCTTGGCGTCCGCACTCTCCAGGTTGCCGGTAGCTGTGAGGGTCACGCTGTCGATCCCCACAAGGTTTGTGGGACTAAGCGACACTGTAACGTCCGTTTTACCGTCGTAAACCTTGCCCGTCGCGGTAACGTCGTATGTCAGCGCCCTCTGCGCCACATTTACCGTTGTGTCACCGCTACCGCCGCTGATATTGTCATTCCCGGTATACTCAGCCGTGACTTGAGTATTACTACCGGTGCCAAACAGCGTATGCTGCTTCTCGGTCTCATCAGCGCCAATTGTCAGCGTCGCCGTGCCGGTGGACGTATCCACACTTACTGGATCGCCGAAGTTTTCGCCGCCAATCTTAAACTGCACCGTTGCGTTGCCGAATTTGTCGTCAGCAATGGAACCCGACGTCACCGTGGCCGTCAAGGTGATTTTATCGCCGTAGGTAATTTCTTCATCCTCGGTGCTCGCGCTAACCGCCACTGTCGGCTCAGCCTGGGTGATGGAATAAGATTTCGACGCATCAGTTGGCAGCTTGTAGTTCTTCGCCACGTCAGCCCCATCAACATCGGTAAGCCCAGTAGCGGTGGCGGTATAACTGCTTCCTACGTCCGTCTGCGTTCCACCTTCGACCGTCACATTGACGCTCTCGCCAGACACGCTGGTATTAGCCGTGGCGGTGACATTGTGGGGTGTGCCGGTGTATGTTACACTAAATGTATCACCATCGTCGAGCTTCCACGTCAGCTCAACTTCCTTCTGCGCAATCTCAACGGTGATGCTGGTGGGCGTCGTGTCGTTGTGGTTATCGTCGCCCACGACATAGTACCAGATCGTGTACGTCCCGGCGTCCTTACCTTTAATATCGGCGGCGTCTTTCCAATCGTCAGTGCCGATTTCCGGAGCTTTGCTGCCCACGAAGTACTTCATCGTACCATTGTCAGAGCTTCCCGCAGTCTGAATAAGCTCCTGATCCGTGCCGCTATATATCAGACCAGTTTTTCCTACCGGTGCGGTGACTGAGGTATTCTCTGCCTTGACGATATTCACCGTCACACCAGCGGGATTTATTGCCTTGTAATACTGCGCGTCCTTCCCAGCCAGCGTGACAGTTACCGTGACATTCACGGGAGAAGCGGACACTTCCGCGCTATCGGCTTCAGCTTTGTAGGTAGCCGTCACAGTGTCGCCGCTCAACAGTCCCTCTGTCACAGCACCGTTCTCGCCTGTCGGGCTCAGCGTCCCGGAGACAGTCTTATCCCCGTTGTAGGTCTTTTCATTCGCTGTAAAGCTGAATGACAGCTCCTTGGGCTTTACCGTCACACCGGTTGCCGCGCTGGTTTTTCCGGCAATATTGCTATTCCCCTCATACACCGCCGTGACTTGAGTCTCGCTACCGGTGCCAAACAGCGTATGCTGCTTCTCAGTATCAGCAGCTCCAATCGTCAGCGTCCACTTATTTCCGCCTTTTATACCCGTTCCGAGGGATGCTTCTCCGACCTTGAAGGTCAATGTGCCGTCAAGCTTATCGGCCTCGATCGCACCGGAGCTTACCGTCGCCGTCAGTGTAATCTCGCTGCCGTAGGTCGCCGACGCCACCGTATTCACTGTCACCGTTGAGTCCGCCTTGCTGATTTCGACTGACCCAATTTGTGTCGGCTCCACATCAGCGTGGTTAGCGTCGCCGGTGATCTTGTACCACACATAGTACGTCCCCGCGTCCGTTCCGGTGATCGCGCTGGAAGTCTCTTTCCACCCGCCCTCACTGGCACTGGGCTTATTGCTGTCGCCCTTCTTCACAAAATACGACGCCGTGCCGCCATTATACTCAGCGGCTGTCTGGATAAGCCCCTGCTCCGCGCTGGTATACGCAAGTGGCCCATCAACCAGCTCCGGCGCGGTCTGCAACGTGGGCGCGGTCTTTTCGATAGAAACGGTTATCGGGTTGCCGCTTTCAGGTTCATACTCGTTGTAGTTTGTCCCGCCGTCTACCTTCCAATAGACATAGTACGTCCCAACATCCTGCCCGGTAACTTCAGCGTAGTCTTTCCAGTCCTCATTGCCCGGCTCGCCGGGTGCGCCCTCTTTCACGGCGTATTTCACCGTGCACCCTTCAGGCGCTTTGCCCTCTGTGCTCAAAAGCACAACCGCACTTCCGGTGTAATCGACGCTACCCTTCCCCGTAGGCGCGGTGACATCACCCTCAGTCAAAGTCGCCTTGCTGATGTCCACCGTCACGCCTGTAATTGCCTTGGCCTCGTAATAATCCTTATCGGCCCCGCCAAGCGTGACAGTGACGTTGACGGTCTTACCGTCGCCCACGGTAAAATCTTCAACCGTCGCCGTGGCAGTTGCCGTCACGGTATCTCCTTCCAAAATCTGACTTTGGAAATCTGCAAGATTACCGTCGACACGGTTCGTCCCGTCATACGTTTTAGGAGTCGCCGTAAACGTGAAATCCAGCGTCTTAGGATTCACCGTGACCTTGATCGTGGTGCTCCCCTCGTTCAGGTTCCCGCTCCCGCCATAGTTGACGGTTACAGTGTTCTCCGAACCGGCGTTGAAGTAGTCCTTGACCTCATTCGCCTCGATTTTGACAGAGGCTTTATTGCTCTCGGCGTCCACAGGCACAATTTTATTATCGCCCTTGGGAAAATCAAACTCGACCTGATTTGTCCCCGCGTTTGTAAGCGCAATGCCCCCCGTAGTTTTCGGCGCGACTGTGACCTCAAGCGTTATCCCGCTCTCGTTGCCGTATGTATATTCGATTGAATTATTCGTCGGCTTAACGTCGGCCTCGCCTTGCGTGATTTGCACCTCGACCTGTCCGCTCGTCCCGGCCTCGCCATAGTTATAATTCTCCTCGTCCGCCCCGTCTATCTTCCAGTAGACAGTATACGTCTTTGCTTCCCTACCCTGTGGAATTTCGGCACCATAATGGCTCTCATCATCAAGGCTGTACTGCATCGTACCAGCACCGGGCGTAACGCTTCCAGTCTCAACCAGCGCCTGATCCTTGCCGGTGTATTTAAGGTCCGGTATCGCCTTCGGCGCTGTCACCGTCGCGTCCACCTGGTCAACAGTAAGCGATACCTCCGCCTCCTCCGTTTGCGGCGCGCCGTTCCGCCCGGTGTACGTCACCGTCACCGTCGCGTTGTATGTACCGGCGTCCAGATTATCATTGGGCTTTATCGTCCAGCTTGTATTGGTATCGTCCCTTTCTGCCAATTCGCCTGTCTCGCCGTCGGAAAGCACAAAGCTCTCCGCGTTAGTCCCCGACAGCGCAACGTTTGAAATCGTCGTCGCCAGCACGCCGGTATTTTTAATTGTGATATTCTGAGCAGCAGGCGTCTCGCCGCCGTAGGTTATGCTGTCGAACGCGATCTTGTCAACGCTCACCCCATACGCCGGGCCATCTTCCGCCGCCTTGGGGCTTATGTTTCCTTCGTATACAATTGTGCCGCCTGCTTCTTTAATTACATGCCCGTTGTTTGTGATATTCCCGTTAACGGTCATAGTGACCCCATTAGGAATAATCAGCGCCGCGCCCTCCGGCACGGTCAGAGTTCTGCCACTCGGCACCTCAAAATCCACAGTAGGTGCCGGACTGCCGTATACAGAATGCGTACTGCTTCGTGTATTAAAGTACACGCAACTCAAATTCTCCTCCGTAGGAAGGCTATTGTATCCGTAGATAACCGCGCTCCCATTCTCCCCGGTGGAGAAAACAACAGTTCCCTTACCATTATCGGAACTAGCAGCTTGTCCTATGGCATAGCCAACGCCAATATTTTGCTGCGCATATATCAGACCGCCGGAAATCGTGATGGTAAGAGTTTCACCTTCACTGGTAGCGTTCGCGCCTATCGCGGCCCCGACTGAAGAACGCATATTATCTGAATCGGTGCTTGCGGTGATATTACCGCCTGTGATGGTAATAGTACTGCCTCTACCACCGATAGCTGCGCAGCCACGAGAATTTACTGAGTGGGCTGTTGCCTTGACAGTACCGCCGTTTATGGTAATATTACTTCCTTTACCTCCGATGGCTTCGTGATTATCCCCGCCGGTCGCAGTAACTGCACCGCCGTTTATTGTAATCGTTCCGTTCGATCCGCCATTTCCGCAACCAATCCCGGTAGCACCATAGCTGCCAGTTTGTGACGCCGTTGCTGTTATATTGCCGCCATTGATGGTGATGTCGCCTGACGAAGAATCCCTGTCTCCGCCAATTGGCGCATATTGATAATTAAAAGTTGTTTCAGCTTTTTCATGTGCCTCCAGCTTGCCCATTGAACTTCCGTTAGACTGCGCGTAAATGGTCAGGCTGTTGCCCTCGTTCACCGAAATGCCCTGTGATGCCGTCAGCGTGCAGTTGTCCGCCAAAATAAGGTACACTTCACCCGTGACGGTTATACGGTCAGCAACGGTGACAGTGCCGTTCACCACGTACCACCCGTTAGCCCATGAGGTGGTTTCACTGGCTACCGGTGTAACGCCGTCTTGCGTTTTCTCCTCGCCATCTACATCTATATATTCAACTCCATCATCCGCCCCTGCCGGCACTCCCGGCACCATTGCCGCCATCATGGCAAACGCCAGCGCCAGGGCAAGTATCCGTCCAGATGTTCTCTTCATAGAAATACCTCCTGATAGAAAAAAGCCGGGGAATTTCACCCCTTTTTTCAGTCCTTATGGGTTTTTCATCTGTGCCGGGGGCACAGATGAGGCGGGACGTCCCGCCTGGGGATTTAATGGGATTTTCGCCCGGGGATACAATGAATTTTTCACAACCGTATTATATCATTAATTTATAATTTTTGGGTTTTGATTTGTGCGTTGATATGACGCGTTTCGGGAAATCACCGAACATACAGGCGGAATTGGTTGTGGACATTCCGTTTAAATTGTGCTACATTTAGGGTAACACGCGACAAAAACCGATTTTTTAAAGGAGGTGCCGGATATGGCCGGGGAGCTTAGGATAGCCGTCCTGGATGACGATCAGGCGGAGCTCGACCGTGTGCGCGGGGCCCTTGACGCCCTGGGCGAGACCGGCGCGGAGTATTTTTCCGATAAGGCGGCGCTGATCCGGGCGGCCCGGAGTGAGCCGCCCTTCGACATGGCGTTCCTGGACGTGTACCTTCAGGACGGCACAGGGATAGAGGCCGCCGAGGCGTTGCGGGAGATAAACCCCGATACGGACTTTGCCTTTATCACCACCAGCCAGGAACACGCGGTGGAGGCGTTCTCCCTCGGCGCCCTGCACTATCTCGTAAAACCCGTGTCCCGTGACGACGTGGCGGAGGCTATCCGGCGAAAGGAGGCCCGCGGCGCGTCCCGCCGGTCAATAACGCTGAACGTCAACCGTGAGCGCCACCGGGTGTACCTTGACAGCATCGTGTTCATCCAGTCGGCGCGCCACCTGGTGGAGGTGAAGCTGAAGGACGGCCGGTGCCTTCGGGTGTGGCAGCCCATCTCCGAGATCGAGGCGCTTCTTGACAAAAATTTCCTTAAGCTGAACCGCGGCGTTGTGGTGAACATGAACGAGATAAGCTCCATGGACCCTGAGACCTGCGCCATGTCCGACGGAACGGCCCTGCCGGTGAAACAGCGGGACCGGGCGGCGATAAGGAAGCGATATGACGACTTCCTGTTCAACGAGCTCCACCTTATGGCCGTGTCGAAAAGGAGGGAGCGGAAATGACCTGTTGGGTATACCTTGTGGACGCCGTTGGGTTTTTCCTCCAGTTCTTCCCCTGCGCCGTCATGTGCTTCGTCCCCTTCGACGGCGACAAGCTGAAAATACGCAAGCGCACCCTGTTCTTTTTACTGACTCTCTGCGTCCTCGCCGTCTCCGCCCTTTTCCCCCTGGCGGTCCATCTCGCCACGGCCCTCAATATCGTAATACACATCGCCGACGCCTACATGCTCCTTACCGTCATCCTCTCCGTCGTGGCCTACGGTGTCCTCGTTCGGGAAAATTATATGAAAAAGCTCCTTGTTATCTACATAGTCATCTTCTACGCGGCCCTTATATTCTGGCTGACGAACCTCGTCGGGACGATCGTGGACCCGCTCTTCCCCCGCTTTCCCGACGGCACCTTGACGGTCTACCTCCCCAAACATCTTGCGTTTTACCTCCTGTCCTTTGTGACTATTTTGCCGGTGTTCGTGATCTTCCTCCGCCGCTATGTGTCCTCCTTTTTGCGCGAGATCGAGTCCGAGCGCATGAGACGCGAATTTCGCTACGCCACGGTTTCCACCGTCGCCTTTCTCATCCTTATGATGACCGCCCACATGCTTTTCAACGTGTACGAGTACAACTTCCTGTTAAATTCCTTGCTTCTCTTCCTCGTGCTGAATCAGGCCATTATGTACTGGATGATAGTCATCAGCGCCGTGAACCGCTCCCGTGAGGAGAACGCCCTCCGCGCCCTTCAGGCCCAGAAGCTCCAGTACGACCGGATCAGCACCGACATGGAGCGCGCCGCCCGCCTTCGCCACGACATGCGCCACCATTGGAATTATCTTTATTCCCTGGCCGAGGAGGGCGACACGGACAAGCTGCGGGAGTATTTGGCCTCCCTTGCCCAGCAGACGGGACACCTGGAAAACGAGGTCTTTTGCCAGGACCCCGCCGTCAACGCCCTTTTGCGCTATTACGCCGAACGGGCCAAGGACGACGGCGTGGAATATACCGTGGCGGCCAGCTGTTCCGCGCTGAATGTAAAGCTCCAGGACCTGACCGTCATAATCGGCAACGTGATGGAAAACGCCCTCAGCGCCTGCATGAAGGTCTCGGGCCGTAGAGCCATCGACGTGGCCGTTGGCCAATTCCACGGCTCCTTCACGCTGGAGGTCACCAACTCCTGCCCCGGTGTCCGTGTCATCAGGGGCTTTGATCCCGACCCGGAGGGCTTCCTGCCCGCCAGTGCCTTCCAGAGCACCCGTGACGGCGGCGGCCACGGCATGTCGTCCGTCGCCGACCTCGCCAAACTCTACTCCGGCTCCGCCACATTCAAATTCGACCCCCAAAATCAAACCTTCATCTCAAGAGTCATATTAAATAAGGTATAAGCCCTTTTCATAACAATAAAATATAAGCGGCGTGAAGCAACAACTTCACGCCGCTTATGTTTGTCAAAAAACAATTAGATGATTTTCGTGGCAGGCATGTACGTCGCGAAAATTACCTTCCCTCTTGTCGAAAAAGACCGTCAGGCCTTTTTCGACAGTCTAAATCTCCCAATTTAATCAAATATAGACCCCATTCGTGCTACATAAAGCTCGTCAACGCTCACTGCTCCGGTGGTTGCGATGTCTATGCCGTGGGAGGCGGGGTCGTCGGTGTAGGCGCGGATGCTGATGGATTTATAGTCGTTGAAGAAGCCTTCCACCAACGAGCGGTCGATGTACACCTCCACGGTGAGCTTGCCGTCATCGGCGGTGAAGGGGCCGTTTACGGTGGCCAGCTTACAGCCCTCGCCCTTATTTTCCGTGTGTCCGCTTATGGTCCCGGCGGCGCTGTCATAGGTGAGGGTAGTGCAGTCCCACTTGCCGCCCTGCTTTAAGTTGAGGTCAAGCCGCGCGCCGTCCGCAACGCTGGCCGTGAGGCGGATATAGAGCATATCCTCGTCCACCTGAGCAAGGGCCTTGTTGACCTCGTCTACGCTCACGTTTTTAAGGTCCACCAGCGTCTCCTCCTCCAGCTCGTGTAGGGCCTCAATGGGGGCCATCATAAGGTCGGAGCCGTCGTCCGCAAGCCAGATCCTTCTCGCAAGTCCCACAGTGTGTGCCCAGCCGGAGGCGCCCTGCTCCGCCGCGCCGCGCTGGTCCTGCATGATTGAAAACATGTAGATGTCGCCGCTCACCGGGTCCACTATGCAGGATGGGCCGGTGAACACGTTGGCGCCGTAGTCCAGAAGGTGTGGTTCGCCCTCAAACTCCGGGTCCGGGGTGAATTTGCCGGTCTCCCGGTCGAAGTCGCCCAGCCAGTAATAGACCTTGTTGTCGGCGATGGACGCGGGGGCGGGAGAGATGGAGAGGAAGTACTTTGTTACGGTGCCGGCCTCGTTGCTCACGGGCAGGAGTATGGGGAGCTCCCAGCTCGTGCCGTAGAGTGCCGTCTGGTTGGGCATCTCATATACCGGCCCCTTGTAGACCCAATCCTGGTCCACGGTCCCGTCGGGCAGGAGCTCCAAGGTGTCGGTGGTGTAGAGCAGGGCCGAGCCGCCGCTGGTGGTCGCCGAGCCGGAGCATACGAGCATATACCAAGTATCCCCCTCCTTCCAGACGGAGGGATCGCGAAATTCTCCTGTCCGCCCCTGGCCCTTTTGCTGTATGACGGCAAGCTCATCGCATATTACCCAGTCGGTGAGCTCAGTGTCGGTTAGGTCCGCAGGGTAAGCAACGCCGATATTTTGGTTGGATATAAGCCCCTCGTAGTCCCGGAAGCCGTCGTTACCGGCGGTGAAAAAGAGAAGCGGCACGCCGTTTTTGTCAAGGGCCGCCCCGCCGGACCAGACACCGTCAGGGACAACGGAGCCCTCGGTTGGTGTGATGGCCTCCTTTACGGGCTTCCAGTTGACCATGTCTGAGCTCACCAGGTGTCCCCAGCAGATGTTGCGCCAGTAAGAGCCCGTCATGTTGGCCTGATAGAAAAGGTGGTAGACGCCGTTATAATATACCGGCGCGTGGGGCTCGTTCATCCAGAACTGATAAGGCCCGCCGTGGAACTGTGGCCGTGTGTAATCGCCGGTCAGGATGTTCTGGAGCCATATGTCCTCAAAGGCTATCTCCGGCACGGTCACGGAGGAATAATAGCTGGCGATCTCCTCCTCGGTCAACGCTGTGGACCAGAGCTTCACCTCGTCGATGTAGCCGCTGGCGGAGTTTACACTGCCGGCAACCAGATTTTCCGCCGGGTTCTGGTTGCGGCCCACGGTCAGGGATTTGTTGGATGCCCCGGCGATGTCGCCGCCGGTGAAGCCGGAGCCCACGAGCTCCCCGTTTAAGTAAAGGCACATCTGGCCCTCATTCTCGTCGTAGGTGGCTGTCACCAGGTTCCAGGCGTATTTTTCAAGATCAGCGTCCTCCGACCAGACGGAGAGCCACTCATAGCCCGTGCCCACCTGGAAGCTCAGCCTGCCAAAGCGTTCGTAACCTAAAATAAAGCCCTTTTTCGCGTCCTTGTCGAACTGGCAGACGATACCGGTGAGTGAATCCGTGCCGTTTTCCGCCGCGTGTGGGTCGTCCCACTCAAATGTCCTGGGGGCTATCCAGGCCTGGACGGTGAGGGTGGGCCCCTCAACGGTTATGTCGCTTCGCTTGTAGCTTACGTATGTGCTGGTGCCGTCAAGGAGCACGCACCCGCCGCTGATACCCTCCTTGCGCCACTGGGGGTCCTGGTCGTCCATATATGTGGCGTGGGCGAAGTTATAGTTGAGCTCCGCGTCCGGGAGCTTGCCGGAGGCGTCCTTTACCGTGGTGCCGGAGCCCTCGTCGAAGCTTAAGTGCATCAAAAGCTCCTTGTCGTGTCCGCTGTTCCCGCAGGCTGTGAGGATCAGGGCGAGACATATAAGGCACACGGCCGTCAAAACAGTCTTTTTCATATTAGCTCCTTCCTAAGGCGACGGGAGTCGACTTAAATAAACAGGAATATTACCGGCTTACCGGCGATCTGACGGATCGCCGGTAAGCCATAAGAAGGGGAGGAAAGAGGGGAATACTCGTATATTACAGCAGGTTCGTGGCCAGCTGCCAGGGGATCTGGATCTCGGCCGGGGCCTCGTCGGCGGTGTGGCCGTCCATGACCGTGTCGGCCATATTGGCGTAATCCGGGGCCGTCTCGTAATAGGTCACGACCTCGTCAAAGAACGCCTGGGCCCAGCCGCCGTCTATGACCTCGTCGGCAAGGACGATGTAGAGCTCCTCGCCCACATGCGCCGTGAGGTCGATAACGTAGGTGCCCATGTCGGCCCAGGAGCCGCCCTGACCGATGTGGGGGAAGCTTGTGTCGGAGAAGCGGGTCTGCTTATAGTATCCGATCTCGGTGCCGTCGGCTTTATATACATGTACCGCCGCGGCCGCGCCGCCCATGCGCACGCTGATGAAGCCGGAACCGGCCAGGGTGAAGTTGGTGGACTTGAGCTGCCAGCCGTCGGCCTCGGCAAAGCCGTTGCTCCAGCCGTCAAGGTGATATGTGCCGGCCTGGTTATAGGGGAGCTCCTCGCCCCACCACTTGTCACCGGCGATAACGCCGCTGTACTGGCCCTCGGCGGAGGCCCAGCCCTCGGTGAGGACCGTCCACCCGGCAAGGTTCCCGGACTCAAAGCCGCCGTTGGCCACGCTGTTACGGTCGGCCATGGCGATAACGGTGGCGGAGGCCTCCACGCTCTTGCCGTCATAATTTGCGGCATATGTCACGGTGTAGGCCCCGGGGGCGGTCATGTCCACCGCCTCAAAGCCGGAGGCGATCTCGGTGCCGTCGGGGGCGGTCACCTTTGTCACGGCTATGTCTGTGACGGCATCCTCGCCGAAGGAGGCGGTAACGCCGGAGATAACTGTCGTCACGTCAACGGCGCCGCAGTCCACGACCTTGTTCTCGGCGTAGGTATTGAAGGTCAGGGACTGGAGGGGCACGGGATAGGGATAGCTTGAGTAGTAGTTGCGCAGTGTGGTCAGATCGTCGTAGGCGGAGGAGGTGTAGGTCTCGGCGTTTACCTTCTCCATCTGCTCCACCTCAAGGGCGGCCACCTCGTCGCGGGTCATGGATACACGGAAGTCGTCCACGTTTATGAAGGCAAAGCCCCCGGCGGAGCCGTCGTTGGCGTCAACGACCTTGAGATACACGACCTTGCCGATGTACTCGCTGGCGTCCATGTACACGCGAAGGAGCGTCAGCGCCAGAGCGGGATCGTTGAAGTAGTCGTTTGTGACCTTTATGAGCTCCTCGTCGGTGTTGCCGTCGCAGAGGGCCACGTAGGAGCCGCCGTTGCCGCAGCCTATCATAAAGCTTATAAAGCCGTCACCGGCAAGGGTGAACTTCTGGGAGCGTATAGCGCCGGTCAGGTTTTCAGGCGTCGCGCCGTTGTTGGAGCCGTCAAGATAGTAGTCGCCCCAGCCGTAGACGCTCCTGTCGTCCCAGTAATACTGGCTGGTGGGTACTACGTTGGCGATGGTAAGGGCGGAGCCGTCAAGGAGCTTCCAGCCGGTGAGCACTCCGGACTCCAGGTCGCACTCCTCAAAGCCGCCGTTCACGATGGTGGTGGCGGTCTCGTCCTCCTCGAAGGGCTTCTCGCCGTACTTCTCTATCTGGGCCGCGTACTCGGCTTTTGCGGCCTCAACCTCGGCGTCGTCCTTGCAGACCTTAAAGGCGTCCACGTTTATGTACGCAAGTCCGTCGCCGTCGTCGTTATCGGTGATCCTGATGTAAATAGTCTTGCCCACGGAAGCGGACAGGTCCACGACCTTCGTGAGGAGGTGGTCCTTTATGTACATGCCGTCGCAGTCGGTGTTGCCCACCTTGGCAAGGACAGTGTCGGAGCCCTCCTCGATGAACTCCACGTAGCACTTCTCAGGGTCCTGGCCGGCGCCGATCTTGAAGGTTATAAAGCCGTTGCCGCCCAGCTTGAAGGGATCGGAGGTCAGCGTACCCTTCATAACAGGGTTGCCGCCCTTGGCGCCTGAAAAGTACTGGTTTCCGGACTTCTCCATAGGCACACCGTTGAGCTTTTCGTCGGAGATCACGCCGCGGACGTTAAAGGCGGCGTCCTCCTTGGTCCAGCCCACCCACTTGCCCGAGGTGTCCTCAAAGTCGCCGTTGACGATGTCGTCAGCCGCGGCGGTCTTGCCCTCCCCGCAGGCGGCCAGGGCAAATACCATGGTCAGAGCCAGAAACAGGGCGGTGAGGCTTCTCAGTTTATTTTTCATTTTAAATACCTCTGAATAAAAGATTTTTTCCGGCGGCTTGGCGGGCCGGCCGGAGGTCGCTGAGTCTAAAATAACGTTTCACGCTTTATGATAGTTTGATTATAAGTTTGTCAGATTTGTTTGTCAAGCAAGATTTGAAATTAATAATAAATTTGGATTTTTGAATAACTTTCACCGTTCAATTTTGTGCAATTTGCGTGTCAAAAGATGCTGAAACGTTTTTAATCAATATTTTATATATAAAAATGTACAAAACCGCCCGGAGTCCACGCCTCCGGGCGGTTTGAGCTTAAGTCTTTTTTACTTCCCCATCTCCGAGAGGGTCGGCATAGCCGGTATGGCCCCGTGGCGGCTGGTGGTTATGGATGCCGCCAGATTGGCGAAGGCTATCATGTCCTCAAGGTCGCTCACGTCCACGTCCTCAAGTCCTCCCCTGCGGGCAAGCCGCGAGAGGAACGCCCCGAAGAAGGTATCCCCCGCCCCGTTGGTGTCGCCCACCACGCAGGGCACGCCGGGGACCGTGCCGGTCTTATCGCCGAAGCGGTAAAATGCCCCCTTCGGGCCTAAGGTGACGAGGATTAGCTTTATCCCGCGCTCTGCCAATATGGCCGTACCCTTTTCCGGGTCCTCCGTGCCGGTGAGGAGCGGCATCTCCTCGTCGGATACCTTCAGTATGTCCACCAGATCCATGGGCTCCAGCATACCCTTCACGGCCTCGGCCTCGCTTTTCCACAGGGATGCCCGGTAGTTGGGGTCGTAGCTTATCACGGCCCCCAGCTCCCTTGCCCGGGATGCGGCGTGGAGGGTGGCTGTTTTGGATGGGTCCGCCGTGAGGCTCACGCTCCCGAAGTGGAGAAAGCGTGTGTTTTTGAGCATCTCCTCGTCGATGTCCGCTGCCTCAAGGTCCACGTCGGCGCTTGGATCCCGGTAGAAGCTGAAGCTCCGCTCCCCGGACTTATCCACTGTCACCACAGCAAGAGTTGTGTGCTGGACGCTGTCGGTCACAAGGCCCGAGGCGTCAACGCCGTTCTCCTCAAGGGTTGACCTCAGAAAATCCCCGAAGCTGTCCCGGCCCACCTTGCCGATGAATGCCGTTTTAGCCCCAAGCCTGGCGGCGGCCACGGCCAAATTGGCGGGAGCTCCGCCGGGGTTCGCGTCAAATTTCGGTATGCCCTGCTCGTTTACGCCGTTTTGCGTAAGGTCAATAAGTATCTCGCCCACGGCCAATATATCGGTCATCTCATTTCCTCCATTCGTTGATAAGGGCCTTCACGGCGTCGCCGTCGCCCTTTGTAAAGCCGTCCTTTAAAACCATGACGCCCTTTTTCCCGTCTGTCACGATTATGAGCATATGCTGAGTCTCCAGCACCTTCTCCACGTCCTCGTAGTTTATTATGAGATCCCCCGGCGCCACCTCCATCCGGTCCTCCACGAACCGTATGTGCCGCGTAAGGTCCCCGCCACTGCGCTCGCACAGCGTGTCCCACGCCCTTTTTGACCTCTTCCCCGGAATGGACCTTAAAAGCGTCCAGGCAAGAGCCAGCACCACAAGAAGCTCCAGCACTATGATGGCCACATGGCCCCCGGCCCGGAATGTCACAAACGCAAGAGCCGCCCAAAGGAGCGCGATAACTATGAGGGACTTTTTCACCGCGGGCGTGTAGTTCTCCCCGTCCATGCGCCTCATGGCCTCAAAAAATAGCTTTTTTGTCAGGGTGTATTCGTTCTCAGCTACCGTTTCCATGTCAGTTTTCCTCACTTTTGGGGGTGATTTCCTCACCTTTTGGGGTGGTTTCGGCATTTTTCGCGGATATTTGCTCCTCAATACGGAAGGCGGCGTTTAAGGGGGTATAGACTGTCATTATCCCCGCCAAAAGTATGTACCAGATACCTAAAAATGGCACAAGAAAGGCGGAATATGGAAGCAAAAGCGCGCCGGCGATCCACCAGAGGACCTCAATAAGGGCGCTTATAAGGATTTTTTTGGGGTATTTTATGATAAAAAACAGACAGTTTTTGAGCATTATCAGGTGCTTTTGGGTAAATAAAACCACCTGAATCCACCATATTCGGTATATTATTGTGAATAAAATCGACGCCAAAGCGAAGATACCGATCTCGATGAAGGTGAGCGTCCCGGAGCGATACATTATGTACGCCGAAAAGACGAGGAACCCGATATATACCCCCTCCACCGTTCCGGGGAGAAGCCCCGCCTTGAAATTTTGCCGGGTGGATTTTTTGAAGGTCAGCATACACCAGGCAAGGTCGTCCCGGAGCCTGCGGAGGATAAAATCGTACATGGCGGTGATTCCCACGGACGCTATGGCCCCGCCGACAACGCCGGAGATCAGTAGCAGCGGTACGCTCCTGTTCATAACGGCCAGGGAGATACCGAAGATAGCCGGAAGGAAGGTGGCGAGAGCGGCCAGGTCAATGAGTATGAGCTGTTTCCAGTCCCGCTCCAGCACCTGTCGGTACCGCGCAAAGCCCCGGCGGCGGCTGTCGTTTTCATACCGCTCCCCCTCCATGGGGAAAAACAGTCCCATTTTTACGCCTCCTCAAGATTAAGGTGAAGTCCTGACAAAAATTCGTCCATGGTGTCATCAGCGCCGGTGAAGCTGTCCTGATACATTAGCTCCACGCTGACGGCGTAGCTGCCACAAGTCGCGGCGGCGGAGATGCCGCCGTCAAAGGGGTTGTCCTCCCGGGCGGTGAGGGTACGGACAGCGTAATCAACGCCGCCGTAGGTCGCCGTTTTGGACTCGGAACAGGTGTAGCTCCCCTCCTGCTTCTCCGCCCAGAGCTTCGTCTCGGCCTGGGCCTTTGCGGGGTTCGCGCAACGCTCGATTAGTAGATAGATGTGCGCCTCATAGAGCGTGGCGTCCTCGCCCACGTCATTTTTTATGCTCACGCCCTCGCCGTGTGTCCAGTCGGCATACCAAAGCCCCTCGCCGGACATTATGTCCAGATTTTTCGCGGCCGTGAAGCCCTCAGGCACCTCCACCGCCGCCACCGTGCCAACGGTCTGCCAACTCTCGTCCCAGCCCAGGGCCTCGAGATCCAACTCCGGGGGCTCGGCGCAGCCTGTAAGGGCGGCGGCCATTATGAGCCCCAGGGCCAAGATCCGAAGTGTTTTTTTCATTTTGCCTCAGCTCCTGTCGTTATGGCCCGCCAGAGGGCCTCGTCGGCCCCGTCGGAGGGTCTGTCCAAAAAGTACCGCCTGCCGATGTAAAGTCCGGTATCGCCGTCCAGTCCCAGCCGGCATTCGCCCACCGGAAGGGCCTTGCCCTCCCAGCTGTAATCCTCCTCCGCCGGGGCGGAGCCGTCGGGCATGGCTAAGATCTGATACTCAAGCTGTAAGCCCTCCGGGTCGTCGGTCAGGAAAAATACGCTCTCCCCGGAGCTTATGTCCCCCATCAGCCGCACGTTCACGGCAAGGCCGTACTGATACGCCTCGGCGTCCGACATGTCCGGCGTCACGTAGGAGCGAAGCTCCACGTACACCCGCCCGTCGCCGTTTACGTCCTCGCCGAGGCCCTCCACGGCGGAGATAAGGGCGTCCTCGTCCGATTGTGAGAGCTCACGCTTCGCCACATAGGCGAAAATGTAGTCTGGCCTCACCTTCCCCACGCCAAGGGCGTTTAAGATCATGCCCGCGGCCACGGCGGCCACCACAGCGGGGATAACTATCCAGTACCAGTTATAATTCAGCCAGTTTTTTATTTTCGGCCAGCCTGTCAACGGAGGCGGCGGCTCGTCGGGCTTCACGTCCCGGTATTTCCACTTAAGATACTCGCTCGCCATATTATTTAAGAGTCGTGCCGCCCCAGGCAAACTCCACAGGCAGGCACACAAGGGACGGGGCCTTTGACCGGTCCTTTTCAAGGACCATCTCAACGCATGTCTCGGCGATCTGGTCCACCGGCTGGACGATGGTTGAGCAGAAGAGGTCCTGATCCCCGAAATATCTCACCCCGTCAAAGCCGATGATCTGTACGTCCTCAGGCACCCTTACGCCCATGGACCGCAGGGAGCGGACCGTCTGATAGGCCAGGGAGTCCGTGACGCAAAAGATACCGTCAAAGTCCAGCTTTCCGCCCCTCAGATGCTCCCGGAGAAAATCCTCAAAGGCCGAGTAGGGCGTAAAGTCATCCACTATCTTCAGCGTGTACTCCACGCCAAGGTCCTCACAGGCGGAGATAAAGCCGTCCTTGCGCTTGTTTGGCTCGTTGGTGAGCCTGGAGCCTATGCGCATGAACGCCAGCTTCCGACATCCGTTCTCATATAGCTTCTCCGCCGCCATACGGCCTCCGCCGTAGTTATCCGAGGCCACGCAGGGTATCTGCGCCCCGAAGTATCGGTCGATGGACACCAAGGGCACGTTGTCGGATACCTTCAGCTCCGGGTTGTAGCTTAAGCAGATTATGCCGTCCACCTTCTGCTGTTCGGCTAAGATCACATACTCCTGCTCCTGGGCCGGGTCGTAGTCCGTGGCGTACAGGAGCATCCGGTGCTTCCTGGAGGCCAGCGCCCGGTTTATGGAGTTTACGAGCCTTGAGAAGAAGGGACTCACCAAATTCGGCACCATGACGGCGACGGTATATGTCTTGTTGGTCTTAAGGCCCTTGGCGTAGGAGTTCACCCGATAGTTGAGCTTCGCCACGGCCTCCTCCACACGCTTGCGGTAGCTTTCGCCGACAGGTATGCCGTTTATGACCTTCGACACGGTCCCCAGGGCCACTCCGGCCTCCCGGGCCACGTCCTTCATCGTGGGGGCGGAAGTTGTTTCTGACATGCTTTCACCTCATTTTATCCCGCGCTCCGTGAAAATCGTGAAACGCGCGGTGAATTTCATGGAACAAGTATATCATATCCCCAGGGGGTTGTAAAGGGGGCAACGCAAAATTTATGAAACGATTTTACGTTTTTTAGGCGGTCAATATGTACAAAATTTACCTCGCGCTTTTGTGGAGTACTGACAAATTGTGAATTTTTGGCCAATTTTTTATAAAAAATTATTGACTGTGACCGGTGCGCTGTGCTATTGTTAAGTCGTTAATGAAATATCGTTTCACGCATTGTTTCTCCGATTTTCCGACGTCGGCCGGCAACCGAGACAGGACTGTCGGTGAAAAAAACTCATTCCCGCGAAAAACTGTTTCACCAGCACCCAACTGAATAATTAATAAGGAGGGAAACTTAAGCGTGAGCAAACAAGCGGTAAAAACCCGGCACGCTAAAGGTACCGGTCCTGAAACCGGCGGCCCCGTGGCCGTGGCGGTGCCAAAAAAATCCCTTGGCAGGCGTATACTCCAATCCTGGCAGCTCTACGCCATGCTGCTCATCCCGGTCATAATCACCATCATTTATAAGTACATACCCATGTACGGCATCCAGATAGCCTTCCGGGACTACAAGGCCAGCAAGGGCTTCTTCGGGAGCAAATGGGTGGGGCTTCAGTGGTTCGAGCAATTCTTCACCGCCTGGAACTTCAAGCGGATGATAGTGAACACCATTAAGCTCAGCCTCTACGGACTTCTGTGGAGCTTCCCGGTGCCCATCATACTGTCCCTTGCCATAAACCAGCTCCGGTTCAGGCGCTTTAAGAGAGTGGTGCAGACGGTGCTTTACGCCCCCCACTTCATCTCCATCATGGTCGTCTGCGGTATGCTCCGCATCTTCCTGTCCCCCTACGGCGGACTTATAAACCTGCTCATGGGCGGCAAGCACATCGACTTTATGACCGAGGCCAGCGCCTTCAGGACCATCTACATCGCCTCCGGCATATGGCAGGACGCGGGCTGGGGCACCATAATCTACCTGGCCACCCTGTCCGCCGTGGACCCGGGGCTCTACGAGGCGGCGAAGATCGACGGCGCCTCCATGTTCCAGCGCATACTCCACATCGACATCCCGGAGCTTACGCCCATGATAGTCCTTCAGCTCATAATGAGCGCCGGCGGCATAATGAGCGTTGGCTTTGAGAAGGTATTCCTGCTCCAAACTGAGCTCAACAAGGCCACATCCGACGTCATCGCGGTGTACGTCTACGAACAGGGTATCGGAAAGCAGGAGTACAGCCTGTCCACCGCCGTGGGACTTTTCAACACGGTCATAAACATCATACTTCTCGTCGTGGTCAACAAGATAGCCAAAAAGGCCGCGGATGTCAGCTTTGTTTAAGGAGGCGTGAAAAATGACTAAAAAACACGGTCTGTCCGATAAGGCAAGCGACATCATCCTCGTGACCGTCTGCGTCGTTATCCTGCTCATCGTGGCCTATCCGCTCTATTACGTGCTGGTGGCCTCGGTGTCGGACCCCTACGACGTATACTCCGGCAAGACCTTCTTCGCCCCCAGCAAATTCACCCTTGAGGGCTACACGGCGGTGTTCGCCAACAAAAACCTGTTGAACGGCTTTGTAAACTCCGTAAAGTACACGGTGATAGGCACCATCTTCTCGGTGGTGATGGTTTACCTTGTGGCCTTCCCCCTCTCAAGGCGCGAGCTTCCGGGCCGCAAGTGGATCTCCATCTTCTTTATAATCACCATGTACTTCGGCGGCGGGCTCATCCCCACGTACTTAGTGGCCAAGAACACCGGTCTTTTAGATAACATGTGGGCCCTGTTCCTCCCCGGCGGCGTGGCGGTGGGCAACGTCATAATCGTGCGGAACTTCTTTGAGAACAACATCCCCCGTGAGCTCATGGAGGCCGCCCAGATCGACGGTGCCGACGACTTTACGGTGTTCTTCCGGGTGGTGGTCCCCCTGAGCCGCCCCATAATGGCCGTTATGGTGGTATTCGCCATGGTGGCCTTCTGGAACGACTGGTTCACGGCCCTCATCTACTTCCAGGACCACACCATGGACCCCTTCCCCCTGGTGCTGAGGGGCATACTCATCAACGCCTCCCAGATGACCAACATGACCGGCGGCCTTGACTACTCCGAGGCCAACCGCACGGCTGAGCTCATAAAATTCGCCTCCATGATCGTGGCGGCGGTGCCGATGCTGGTCATCTACCCCTTCGTTCAGAAGTACTTCGAAAAGGGCTTTATGACGGGAGCGGTAAAGGGATAACATCTGGCCTCGAAAGGCCGGGGCCTTTCAAGGCCAAAGGAGTACGTGCGGAAACAGAATTTTAAATTAGAATTTAAAATTTTGTTTCCTGCCGTTTTGCTCCGCGCACGGCCCGGAGGGCCGCACACTCCGCAAAACAAAAGGTAATTTTCGCGACGCGCATGTCGCCGCGAAAATTGATTTGAATATCAAAAAGGTTAAAGGAGATTTGAAATGAAAAGATCCAACGTTAAAAGGATAATGTGCCTGGCGCTGGCGGCTTGCCTTGTGGCGGTATGCCTTGCCGGGTGCGGCGGCGGCTCCGGGAAGAACGGGGACGAAAATCAGACCTACTTCTCCATAATGGGCGGTATGTCCTCCCTAAGCTCCGGCTACGACTCCAACCCCGTCCTCCAGCAGATGGCCGAGGACGCCGGAGTGGAGATCGAGTGGGACCTGATGGCCGACTCCCTCGCTGAGCGCGTGGGCGTCACCATCGGCGGCGGCGACCTTCCCGACGCCTTTATCGCCGTGGGCTTCAGCCAGGGCGACATCGCCGAGTACGGCGAGGATGAGACCTTCATCGACCTGACCCCCTACATAACCCCCGAGATAATGCCCAATCTCTCCGGGATACTTGAAAAGCACCCGGAGATCCGCTCCGCCATCACCGCCGCCGACGGGAAGATATACGGCCTTCCCGAGGGCGAGCTCATGGGCACGGCGGCCCTGGGCATGGAGGACAACTACGCCATCCACTCCGTGCCTGAGTTTTCCATGATAAACAAGACCTGGCTTGACGAGCTGGGCCTGCCCGTACCCACCAACCTCACCGAGCTCCACGACGCCCTCAAGGCATTCAAGGAGAACGACATGGCCACCCGCAACGGCAACTCCGCCGGCCAGACCATCCCCATGTCCACCGGCTATGACCAGTGGTGCTGGGGCCAGGAGATATTCTACTCCGGCTTCGGCTTTACAAACTTCACCTCCGACGTGTGCAACGACCTTCTTGTGGACGCCGACGGCAACGTGGAGTTCGTCTCCGCCACCCAGAAATACCGTGACGCCGTCAGCTACTTCTCCGACTGGTACAAGGAGGAGCTGATGGACCTGGAGATGTTCTCCCAGTCCGACAGCCAGCTCATCGCCAAGTGCACCCAGGGCCGCGTGGGCGTGGCCACCTGGTGGTACATCGAGCAGATAATGGGCGACAAGTCCGACCAGTACGTCTACCTGCCTCCCATGTCCGGCCCCGTGGGCACGGAGTATGAGGGCGTTATGGGCCTCAACCTCCGCGGCGCTCCCGCCGTCACCGCCGGCAAGCTGAACATCACCTCCGCCTGCGGCAACCCGGAGCTCCTGTGCAAGTACTTCGACCAGTGGTACGACCCCGAGATAGTCATGCAGCTCCAGTACGGCCCCATCGGCATCTACTTTACCGAGCAGGACGAGAACGGCATGTGGAAGTCCATAACCGACGAGGAGGCCCAGGCCAAATACGGCAAGACCGCCGGCTCACTGAAGGCCCAGTACGAGGTCTACGGACCCCGGCTCGTGCTCCCGGAGTACTACGACACCGTATTTGCGCTTGAAGACCGCGCCAAGGAGAGGCTCCAGCTTTTAGTTGACGACTGGATCCCCCTGGCCCAGAATAAGAACTACTACCCCAACGACGTAACCTTCACCCAGGACGAGCTGGACATCATCGACAGGTACAAGGAGTCCTTCGTAAAGCTGGTCGCCGAGAAGGAAGGCAACTGGCTCAAGAACGGCGGCCCCACCGACGCCGAGTGGGACGAGTACCTGACCATGCTTCGCGACAGCTGCGGCATGGATAAGCTCCTCACCGTCTATCAGGACGCGTACACAAGATACGTCAACGCGTCGAAATAAGCTCATATCCTTAAGGGGCGGACGCGACGCGCCCGCCCCTTTTTCCGATTCTTGATACGGAGGTATCCCATGACAAGCGACACGCTTAAAAAGGCCCGTGAATACGAGGAGCGCGTCAGCGCCTACATAATGGACGCGGAACGTCCCGCCTTCCATTTAAGCCCCCGGGTTGGCTGGATGAACGACCCCAACGGGTTTTCCTTCTATAAGGGGGAGTACCACCTTTTTTACCAGTATCACCCCTATTCCACCAAGTGGGGCCCCATGCACTGGGGCCACGCGGTGAGCCGGGACCTTCTGCGCTGGCGCTACCTGCCCGCCGCCCTGGCGCCGGACGAGGCGTATGACAACGCCGGATGCTTCTCAGGCTCCGCCCTGGAGCTGGACGACGGCCGGCAGCTCATAATGTACACCGGTGTGCAGGAGCACCTGAGCCACGACGGCGTGCGCCGTGACCTTCAGACCCAGTGCCTGGCGGTTGGCGACGGGCTGGAGTATGAAAAATACGGTGCCAATCCTGTCCTGGACGGCAAGGACCTGCCGGAGGGCTTCAGCAGGCAGGATTTCCGGGACCCCAAGCTCTTTCGCAAACCCGACGGGACCTTCGGGTGCGTGGTGGGGTGCCGCACCGAGGACAAGAGCGGCTCGGTACTGCTCTTTGAAAGCGACGACGGCTTTGACTGGCATTTCGTCACCGTCCTCGACAGGTGCTATAACGAGTACGGCAAGATGTGGGAGTGCCCGGACTTTTTCACATTGGGTGATAAGCAGATACTCGCGGTGAGCCCCCAGGACATGAGCGCCGTGGGGCTGGAGTTCCACAACGGCAACTGCACCATGTTCCTCATCGGCGAATATGACGAGACGGCCCACACCTTTGACCGGCAGAACGTCCAGGCGGTGGATTACGGCCTTGATTTTTACGCGCCCCAGACGCTTTTGACACCCGACGGCCGCCGGGTGGTGGTGGGCTGGATGCAAAATTGGGACACCTGCGTGTCCGGGCCGGAGGATAAGTGGTTCGGCCAGATGAGCCTGCCAAGGGAGCTGAGCTACCGGGACGGGCGCGTTATCCAGAACCCCGTCCGGGAGCTGGACGCCCTCCACGGCCGGCGGGTGAGCTATTCGGACATACCCGTGCAGGAGGAGCTGACGCTCCGGGGCGTCTACGGCCGGACAATAGACATGACCGTCACCGTCCGGCCCCGGAGCGAGTGCGGCTACACCAATTTCCGCATGAAGGTTGCCGCCGGGAGCCAGCACTACACCTCGATCACATATACGCCCCTCACAAGCACACTGAGGGTCAGCCGCGACCACTCCGGCACCAACAGGGACTTCGTCCACGTCCGTGAGTGCTTCGTCCGTGACCGCGGCGGCGAGATCAAGCTCCGCGTCGTCCTCGACCGCTTCTCCGCCGAGATCTTCGTCAACGACGGCGAGCAAGCCGTCACCCTAACCTTCACCACCCCCCTCTCCGCCGACGGCATCAGCTTCCAGTCCCAAGGCAAAACCGTCATAAACGTCGAAAAATACGACATCACCCCCCAATAACCCCCAATCCCCATCGTAGCACCAAGTCCGAAATCCACCGTATGGACAGTATCTCGATTAGACCCGTCATGTTCCCCCTCGAATTTAAATCTAAGCTCCAAAAAGAAAGTACCAGTCCGCGGACTGGTACTTTCTTGTTTAATAAGCGGTTAAAAACACTATTTCACAACGAATGCAGAAACGAATGTTCGGACGATCATTGTCCTCTATTTCTCATTCCAGAGGCTGTAAAGTCGGCGTATTTTCTCCATCTCTTGGTCGATCTGCGAGATGCTGATGCCGAACATCTCTGCCATCTCGGTCGCCTCATGGCCTCTCATGCTGAGCGTAAGGATCCTTCTGGCCAGAGGGGAAATGTTCAACAGGAAGTCGTCTACTTCACTCCTGGTAAAATCCGTCAACGTCGATGGGATAAGGCAGTAGCCCTCAAAAGTTTCGCCGGTCTTGTTGGAAAAGACGGCGTCCAGGGAGCAGTGGTCAAACCGGGGAGATGGCGCACGCCGGTTGAGCTCTCCCATTTTCACCTCCAAATCAGCCCTGAACTCCTCCAAAAAATGCCCGGTGTTCAGCGGCATGGTCCGCAGGTCCTCTAAGAAGATCCGGCAGGCCTCTGAGACCCTGTCCTGATACTCCAGCTTGTCCCATCTTCCCTCGCAAAGCTTCTGAATGGATGGAATGGCGGCCTCCATAATGCGGGCCTCGGCAGTGTCAGCAAAGCTTCCCATGGTTCAGGCCCTCCAGAATATGATTTTCCTGGGAATTGCTGATCCTCCGGGACTTCTGCGCCGCCTTGCGCTTGGAGGTCCCGGGCTTCGGAGGCTTCGGCACCCTCAGCTCCCCGAACAGCATCCCGTCCTCGGCGTAGAAAACATACCGTGCCGGAAGGATCACGCCGGCATCCTCTATGTCCCGCTGGAGCTTCGGGAGCTTCCTGCTGCCGCTTTTCGTCAGGGTGATGGTGCCCTCCGCCGACTCCACGATGCACATCACCCGCTTGTCCGGGGAGACGCAGAGCCGAAACCGCTCAGGCAGCCTCTTTTGAAGCTCGGGGTTGAACGTGAGTCCGCTGGACTCGGACACGCTGATTGCCATCTCCCGCCTCTTGGGTCCCGGGTCGTACCAGGTGAATGTACTGATGTCGTATTTTGTCATGCAAAATACCTCCTCAAATAAGATAGAAGGGTATTATAGCAGATTGGCACGAAAAATGGAATTTTTTATTTATTTGTTTACAGCCTCAAACACCTCCCTGCTCACAATCGCCGGATGGTGTTCATGTACAATGTACCTGTTCAACTGCCCCACGTTCCTGCTTTGTTTGTCGGAGAAGATATCGCTCACAAATGTCTTCTGTAAAATCACATCGCCAGTGTATTTCTCGTTTTTCAAAATCTTGCTGATCGTCTCCCGGCTCCACCGTTCTTTGCCGGTTGGGGATGGAATATGTTCGGAATAAAGCCAATTAGATATTTCATTCAAGCTCCTGCCTGAAGCTCGAAGTTCAAAGATTTTTCGCACTACATTCGCCTCCGGCTCGTTGATTACCAAGTTGCCATCGCTGCTTCGCCTGTAACCGAAACAGATAAAATCCGTATAGTCGGTCCCGTTTTGAAATCCCTTACGAATGCCCCATTTAATGTTCCGGCTCATGCTCTCGCTTTCCGCCTGATCGTAGGACATATATGCAGTCAACAGTATCTGCATCTGACGGTCGTAAAGCCAGATGTTCTCTTTCTCAAAGAATACGTCAACCCCCGCACCCGCACAGCTCCAGTGATGCCTGGAGCATGTCAACTGTGTTACGTCCAAACCGGCTTATGGATTTTGTGAGGATCAAGTCAATTTCGCTGTCGCGTGCAAGCTCCATCATCCGTACAAACTCCGCCCTCTGTCAAAGACTCAATCCGCTCCCTCTCTCAGCAAAGATTCCGGCATTGACCCAACCGGGTATGCTTGTTATCTTCTGAGAATAATACAAGATCTGCGCCTCCAAACTTGTCTCCTGTTCCTCATGGTCAGAACTCACTCGACAGTATGCGGCGACGCGAAGCGTATTATCAGCTTGGTTGTTATCAATCTGTGCGGGTATTTCAACATCTGTTCGCATTTTGGTCAGATCCTTTCATAAAAGAATAAAAGCCGAGGCACACGGCCACAGCAAAAATATATATGTATAGTCAAAACCTCCGGCTAAGCCGGAGGCTTGAATAGCCCTAAAAGGGCATAATACAGGCAAAGCCCCTAAAAGGGCGCCGAAAGCATCGCCGACCGCATTTCTTTTTCCGGCTGCCCCTCAAGGGGCTTGTCTTACGCCCTCTTGTTCTCGCGACCCGTAAACGGGTCCACGTACTCCTTAATGCTCATCTGATCCGCCAGCTCGTCCTCTCTTAATTGGTTCCTGATGTGCTCCTGGATTTGCTTTTTGTTCCTTCCTACCGTGTCCACGTAGTACCCTCTCGCCCAGAAGTGTCGGTTCCCATACTTGTACTTCAAATTCGCGTGCCTGTCGAAGATCATCAGACTGCTCTTTCCCTTCAGATACCCCATCACCTGGGATACGCTGTACTTTGGAGGGATACTCACAAGCATGTGGATGTGGTCCGGACACAGCTCAGCCTCAATGATCTCTATCCCCTTTTGCTGGCACAGTTGTCTAAGAATTTTTCCTATGTCCACCTTTATTTCTCTGTATATTACCTGCCTACGAAACTTCGGTGCAAACACAATGTGGTATTGACATCTCCATGTCATATGTTCTAAACTATTTATGTCTTTATCTTTCACGATAAGACCTCCCTGTTTTTGTAGTTGTGCGGTCAGCAAACCACACCTACTTTAACAGGGAGCTTTTTTCTTGTCTACTCCTTTCACCGCTAAAGCTTTTTCCTTCCCCCGGCATAGCCGGGGGTTTACTTTGCTTCTCGCAAAAAAGTGCCGGATTTTGTGAAAAATCCGGCACTTTTAAACGGCAGAAGGAGAGCTTGAACCTGCAACTTCCGTGTTATGAGGCTACAGTAAAATGTTCCGACCACTTCATTCGGGCTGTTTCTAATCGATTTTAACCCGGAGTCAGAGGCTACACAGCTCTCTCCGTTCCATTGTCTCCACCTGCTCCAACGCCACCCTATGCAGCGGAATAAGTGAAGATTATCAAACGAAGAAGTGGAAAAGTCGCTACTATTTCAGATTGTTTCAACAATAAAACCTGCGTTATTAATCAACCATTGGGAACTACGCAATGCTTTGATTTCTCCTTTTGTGAGGAATACCCCGCCTGTATTGCCATTGTGATTATTTCACGAGCGTCCTTTCTATTTTTATCTGGCACTAATTCTGCCATGTAAAACGCAATGGCTTCTCGAATCGCCTTTTGAGTCACAATCTTTTTATTATGCTCATAACGCTCAAGAATCATTTGCCCCAGAAGGAATTGTATAGGGGAAGCATGATTATATGAACGCATCCAAGAGCGAATTCCATCAATGAAGACCTTCTCTTCGTCTTTTGAGTTGAATTTAGGCGAATACAATTCTTTCCAGCAGGAGAGGCAACATTTTCCCCAATGTTTCAAAAGATCAGCAGAACCATTTTTCCCTGTTTCCTGAAGGAAGCTTTCGAGACCAGAAAAGCCACTTTGTATCTCTCGCTTGTTTAAGCCGAATATCTCCATGAACTCATCTGATGTCAGCCTATTAGGATATGTTGCAATTTGAATCTCAGCAAAAAACGAATCAATCAAAATATATTGATAAGCCTCTTCGTTCCTTTTACTGCCTGAATTATGTCTGAAGATAATACTGTATGAATATTGGCCGGAAGTGGTTATCACAGTTGGATGCCAAAGTGATGATACGGTAAAGGTGCCATCACAACCCATTATTTTATTATGGACTATAATATTGGGCTTTGGCATAAAGTCAATATTGTAAGCTAAAAAGAAATTTGATAATGATTCCTCAAGGTACCCTTTGTAACTGCGCAAATACAGGTCACAAAATAAATATTTCGACAGGATGATTTTATCTTTAACCGACACGAGCCTGTCAACAAAATTAATGGGCGCATGATCAATATAGCTGTTATCCAAGAAGTTAAGAAGTCGAAACCTCATATTGTCCCAATTAGGATAGCTGTTTATGTACTGAATTAGCTTATCCACACACATTTTCAGGACAACTTCGTTTCGAGACAAGGGGTAATATGGGAAGTAAAAAAAACCACCCTGTTCAATGAGCCATGGAAAATCTGGATTATCCGGAATATCAAGAATATCTTTAGTACATTCGGGCTGATCGCCCATGTGAAGAAGAATTTTTGCCGAATTCAGGTACAGGATCCCCCTGCAGTGCGACCATTCTCCAATTCTGGTTCTGAGTTTATCTCTGTATAAAACGCTCGTACTTAATGATTTCATTTCTTCACTAAAGTCCAAGTATTGATCTGTTTCAAGCGCATTCTTTAAAACCTGCCAAATTTGCCTTTCCACGGCTTCCTCGATGCGCACATCATCAGACATAATACCCATTGCCAAACGAAGGTTCGAATACATTGGAGGGAAAAGCTCTTTTGCTCTCAGAATATCTTTAACAAAGCAGCTCGCCTCCATGCGCCCATTGCCCGCCTGGCCGCCGAAGAGCGCTGCACAGAGCAAAATAATCTCTCTCCAGCGTGGTAATATTATATATTTTTTCAGTTGTATTTTTCTTATTGCCACACGACGTTTAAACTCAATTGCGGCAAAGTATTCTTCAAAAGTCAAGTGAAGGAATCCAAAAAGGTTCGTGCCGCTTTCATCCTGACCTTTTTCGAAGAAAATACCTGTTTCTGTGCGGATAAAATCAATAAAACGATGACATTCCATCTTTATTTCCATCAAAGGGCGCGACTCATTATCTGATAATTCTTGAAAAAACTCCAAAAAATGTTTCTGAAAATCGTTCTCCGGAATTAGTCCGTCATCATAATTTTCATGGATATAGAAAGCAATTCGAGAAAGAAGGTCAATTAATAAATCGCGGTCAAGAATCGCATCAGCGCTTTCTACTCTTCGATTGATCCAATGTTGAAGAAATGTTTCAGCGCAGATATCATATAGCTCTACACGTTTATTTGGCAAACGTCCTCCTTGAAAATGAATAAGGGTAATTATTGTAAGTAATAACGGATTGGTTGACAGACGTTTTACTGAATCGTTCTTATTTATGGCAGATATCAAGCTGCTAGTTTTCTCTTTTGACCATGATTCTTTTTCATGCTGAGTCTTATCGTTGTCTGTGTTCTCTTCGACAGCCATATGCCACTGGAAAATAAACTTTTCTATTTTTTCGTCATTCAACGGTTCCAATCGATAAGTTTGGAATATGCCATTGAGTGCCGCATCGCGATAACCGACAATTCTGGATGTGATAAAATAGATATATTGAGGGTTAGCAAACACGAAGGAATTTACCTGCTCTACAACATTTATTCTCAACGGAGTATCGGCTATCTCGTCAAGGCCATCCATTAAGAACACCAACGACCGCTCAAGCTGGGCCGTTCCAAAAAGAGCCTCCTTAAACTGAAATACCATCTGTTGGAGATATTCTGAGAGGCTTTTCTGAGTAGTTTTATAAAATTTTGAGTAGTCTGAGAGGCGAAAATACAGAGGAATAAAATTGGACATTATACCATTCGTGCGATTTTTGGGTGATGAAAGATCAAAAGCGATCTTTTTTAAAAGGGTTGTTTTCCCGCAACCTGGATCTCCCAGTAATACATTGAATCTACTCCGTAAAACTATGTCTGATAAGTCAAAATCAAATCTGTTATAGCGCTCCTTTCCCTGTTGTCTACACTCCAAATTAATAAAAACATCTGACATCTTCATGCGAACATCACGCGCGCTAATTCGCGGAGAAAAACCCGCCGCGAATTCAATATAACGGTACTGGCCTTCTATCATCCTGTCATATTCCTCAAGGTCCCTTGTTAAACAGGTTGAATTATCCTGCCGACGCATGGCTCCTAAAAGGGCATTTTTTAGAGATAATACGTCTGACTTTGTTACAGTATCAGCCATAAGAGACTCAAATAGCATTTCACGGTCTTTGAGGGAAATTAACGTTTCCAACACTTGAAGCAAGATGCTTTTTTCATCCATGTTCTTAAGAATTACTTGCTTATAATCGTTTATGCAACTCATTATTATGGAAGAAACCAACTCCTGTTCAGCCCGCGATAGATCAAGTCCGTATTCCGTAACAAGCGCGTCGGCAAAAATACGTGCCGGAAATGGCTCAGATATTACCGTCGTTGGAATGGAAAACTTTATAGTTTTTATACATTCATAGAGCCTTTCCTTATCTGCTTTAATCTTGCGGAGTAAATCAGCCGTCAACCTCGCTGAAGTTCCATCATGCGTTTCACTATATTCCCGCAATGACTTAATTAATGAAGTACAAAATAATTTCTCCGGGCAAAAAGGCAGAACTTTGTTAATAAATTCGTTAATTCTCTCCTTAGCGGCATCTACAAGGCACTGTGTCGGTACAAGCATTAACGCCAATGCGGCGTTACCGGCAATTACTTCAGGCGAAAGGTTGGCTGTAATGGATGTCAAAATCTCTTGCATCTTATATATTCTCTCTTTCTTTAGTAATCTAATAAAATACATAATATCAAAACATATTCATACTATTTCCACATGTATTACTAAGGGATTTTGATTCCTTGGTCCCAGAATCAATAGTCTATTCAGGCTTTCCGCTCTATCATCTCTATCATTTTTGTCACTATTAATCGAGCTCATATATTATGGAAAGGATTTCATTATAAGGCCTCGGGCATCATTCTCTTCATCTCCTATACCTTTTGTATTTTTGTAAAAGCTCCATTAATCAACAGCCATCTTATATACTTATGTTTTTAGAAACCAAATTTGTTACACGTAAATTTGTTTTTTGTTGCCCTCAATATTCGTACTCCACATATATTTAGGCCAATTTAATAGCAATTTAAAGTTCGATGATATTAGTCTCTGCGGTAATAGCTAACCATAAAAATGCCTTCAGTAATGTTTTTACTCGGAGTAAAATTAATAACCGTAGTTTTGACGGAAGTATTCAATAAATTCAGGGATAATCACTCAATTACTTACGATCATGTATTAAAAATGGGCAAGAAGAAAGCGGACGGATTAGGGTATCCAAGTACGGCAACACCAGCATGAGCGCAAGCTACGTTCGCGGCCTCCACATGATGCTACACAACTGCCTGGGCAGGGCAGCAAAAGAGAGATTGATCCTCCGCAATCCAACCGAGGACTGCATCGTGCCGAAGCTGTAGAAAAAGGAGATGCACATACTGCACCCAGAGGACATCAGCGCCTACCTCAAAGAAGCGGATCGGAGGAGTGTTCTGGCGATATTCTTCCTCGAATTGACTACCGGACTGCGAAAAGGAGAACTGATCGCTCTGCTATGGAGCGACTTCGACGAGCAGTCAATGACCCTGAACATTTGCAAGCAAGCTGTTAGGGTAAAAGGCGGAGGGGTAAAAGTTACCCGCCCCAAAACCGAAACCTCCATTCGCAGGATTTCGCTGTCACAGGAAGCCATCGACGTCCTCAAAGCGGAACATGAGAAGCACCCGGATATCGAGTACATGTTCCCCTCCCCTGTCACGCTCGGCATGTACTACCCCGGCTCCGTTACCGCCATTCACAACAAAATCCTCAAATCCGCTGGACTCCCCCACATCCGCCTGCACGATCTCCGCCACACCTTCGTCACCCTGGCTCTCCAAAACGGTGTAGACGTCAAAACCGTCTCCAGCATCCTCGGCCACTACGACGCAGGCTTCACGTTGAGAACCTACACTCACGTCACAACGAAAATGCAAGAAGAAGCCGCGGCGACGATGGGCAAACTGATAGGGGCGAATGTGTGAGCAAAAACTACCCCGCCATAACTAAAAAAGGCCGTGGAACAGCGCGTTCCACGGCCTCGTGCTCTCCCGTCCTTTCCGCTCCGAAATCCCGTTGGGGTCAGAAGTGGGTCAGGGGACAGGCCGAAAGCTATCGGAGGGAGAGGAGCTCGAGGGGGACCGTCAGGGTCCCCCTCGAATTTAAATCTTAGCTCCACAAGAAAAGACCGCCTTGCGGCGGTCTTTTCTTGTGGAGCTGGATGCGAGATTCGAACTCGCGACCTCATGATTACGAAGACGTAAATAATAATTGTTTGCTTGCGAAACAGCACTTTTCAGCCATTTCCGCTACGATACAGTTACTCTCCGGCAATCTTTTCTCCACTGTTTCCACGTGCTCCGAAAGAGGTTATGGTCGGAAATGTGGTCTGGGGGATTCAGCCTTGTCTCTCCCGCCATTCCTTCTCGATTGCTTCAACACCTTTTCCGGCGGCTTTGGCAAAAAGGTAAAACCGTTTCCATATCAAGTCCTGCTTCAGATTGCTTGCGGATGCGCTGTCAATACTGACCCCACTGCTATGCGGTTGACTCGGCGTGGAGCCAAATGAAATCAAGTTATATAGCCAAACATTCTTTGGGTGCTTTAAATTGACATCACAAATCACGTCTCTGGCCGACTGCATATCAAAAATCTCCGCAGAGAGAATCCCATTGATCCTTTCTGCGGTTTTTCTCATATCCGCAATATCGCACGCAGTGATGAACATATCATTATTCCTCTGCTCCATATTCCCTCCGCACAATGCCCTGCAAAAGTTACCTATCCTTATCTAAAAGGAGCCTTTCGGCGAATAAGCCCATGTTACCTTGCTGGGGCGGGGAAGTCAAGGGATTTTCTCCCTTTTGCCGACAAAATTATTCTCGACTTTCCGCGCCCTCTGCGGTATTGTGTGTTGCCAAGGAGGGATGAAGATGGACAATCTTATCAACGAGCTCTACTATGGCAATATACGCCCCGTCGAACAGATGGGCGGCCTCACTCCAGAGGCGACGGCTATCATGAAGCGAGTGCACGAGAACGAGGACAGGCTTGAAGTGAGCCTCAGTGAGCAGGAAAAGGAGCTGCTTCACACCATCCAGAATGATCGCCTTGATGTCACCTGTATCATCGAGGAAAAACGCTTCCGGGAGGCGTTCATCTTGGGGGCAAGATTGATGATGGAGATACTGGCCACTGGCCATCAATACTTGCAGGGGAAACCCCACAATTTTGGTGAGGGGGAGCAGGAATCGAATTTGTGTCACCACTGCTGACACAAATGTATTGACCTTGAAGCCCTTGTAAGATGCCT
>CANRLF010000013.1 GCA_947631395.1 uncultured Oscillospiraceae bacterium | reverse complement strand
TTGACGCCTACAACATCGTCCGCGGCATCCAGCCCATCTGCTTTGAGAACGCCTGCTGGGCCTACACCGTAGGCGCGGCCATCGCCTTAAAGCGCGGCGTGAAGTCCGCCGCCGAGGCCGCCGAGGTCATCGGCATCGGCCTTCAGTCCTTCTGCATCAAGGGCTCCGTGGCCGACGACCGCAAGGTCGGTCTTGGTCACGGGAACCTGGGCGCCATGCTCCTCCGGGACGACACCAAGTGCTTCGCATTCCTTGCCGGCCACGAGTCCTTCGCCGCCGCCGAGGGCGCCATCGGTATCGCCCGCAACGCCAACAAGGCCCGTAAGACCCCCCTCAGGGTCATCCTCAACGGTCTTGGCAAGGACGCCGCCCAGATCATCTCCCGCATCAACGGCTTCACCTATGTCCAGACCCAGTTCGACTATTTCACCGGCGAACTGAAGATCGTCCGTGAGATCCCCTACTCCAAGGGCGAGCGGGCGGCCGTCCGTTGCTACGGCGCCGACGACGTCCGTGAGGGCGTTGCCATCATGCACAAGGAGGGCGTGGACGTATCCATCACCGGTAACTCCACCAACCCCACCCGCTTCCAGCACCCCGTGGCCGGCACATATAAGAAGGAGTGCGTGGAGCAGGGCAAGAAGTACTTCTCCGTGGCCTCCGGCGGCGGCACGGGCCGCACCCTTCACCCGGACAACATGGCCGCCGGCCCCGCCAGCTACGGCATGACCGACACCATGGGACGTATGCACTCCGACGCCCAGTTCGCCGGCTCCAGCTCCGTCCCCGCCCACGTTGAGATGATGGGCTTCCTGGGCATGGGCAACAACCCCATGGTGGGCGCCACCGTGGCCGTTGCCGTTGCCGTCAACGAGGCCCTCAACAAGTAAATTCCCACTTTATAAAATTTCCCCTCCTCCCCGCCGAAAAGCGGGGAGGATTTTTTACTTTTTTCAAAAATTGGATTGAATAACCGCCTTTTTTCTGATAAAATCATATTTAGCAAAATTTCGGAAAAGAGGTCGAAAAATGGAAAAGCTGAAGCTCAACAATAAGCGCACCTTCCTCGTGGGCCTCGCGTTCCTCAGCATCTGCGCCTTCTGGCAGATGTACGATAACGTGGTGCCCCTTATACTCAGAGAGACCTTTGACCTGGACGAGAGCCTGACGGGCGTCATAATGGCCGCGGACAACGTGCTGGCCCTCTTCCTTCTGCCGCTCTTCGGGGGCATCTCCGACAGGACCGAGACGCGCCTTGGCCGCCGGACGCCCTTTATAATCGTCGGCACCGTCCTCGCGGTGGTGCTGATGAACGCGCTTCCTGTGCTGGATAACTCCTACTCCGCCGCCGCGTCACAGTGGAAGTTCATCTCCTTCGTCATCACCCTGGGGCTCCTACTGGTGGCAATGGGCGTCTACCGCTCCCCCGCCGTGGCGCTCATGCCCGACGTGACGCCAAAGCCCCTCAGAAGCCGCGCCAACGCCATCATAAACCTCATGGGCGCGGTGGGCGGCATCATTTACCTTGGCATCACGGCGGTCCTCTACCCCGCCGCCAAGACCGACGGCGTGGCCCACGTGGACTACCAGCCCCTTTTTATCATCGTATCCCTCATCATGCTGGCGGCCCTCGGCATACTTCTTGCCACCATCCGCGAGCCCAAGCTCTCCAGGGAAAATCAGGAGCTTGAGAAAAAGCACCCGGAGTGGAATTTGGCGAAGGACGACGGCTCCGGCCATGAGACCCTCCCCGCCCCGGTGAAGCGTTCCCTCATGTTCCTGCTGGCCTCCATAGCCCTCTGGTTCATCGGCTACAACGGCGTGACCACATGGTTCAGCACCTACATTTCCGAGGTCATGGGCAAGGGCATCGGCGGCTCCGCCACATGCCTCATGGTTGCCACCGGCGGGGCCATCGTCAGCTACATCCCCATCGGCATCGTGGCCTCGAAAATCGGCCGGAAAAAGACCATCATGGGCGGTATAATCCTGCTGACGGTCTGCTTCCTGGCGGGATTTTTCCTGACGACCCACTATAAGTCCATAAACCTCATAATGTTCATAACCTTCGCCCTGGTGGGCCTGGCCTGGGCGGCCATAAACGTAAATTCCCTTCCCATGGTCGTCGAGATGTGCCGTGGCTCGGACGTGGGGAAATTCACGGGCTACTACTACACCGCCTCCATGCTGGCCCAGGTCGTGACGCCTGTGCTGGCCGGGACGCTGATGAAGCACATAAGCTACCGGGTCCTCTTCCCCTACGCCGCCCTCTTCGCGGCCTTGAGCTTCGTGACCATGCTCTTCGTCCGCCACGGCGACGTGAAGGCGGAGGCCAAGCGCGGGATAGACGCCTTCGAGGACATGGACGATTGACCGGCTCTGTTTTCATCTCACCTGAAAGGAAAATACTATGAAGCTTCTCACTAAAACCGCTCTGACTGCCACCGCCGCCGCAGGACTTTACGCCGCCGCCATCTGCCCCCGCCGGGGCCACCCCGGGTGGGAGGCGCTGGCCCGGTGGCGCTACGCCCATAGAGGTTTACATAATATTTCAGAGGGCCGACCGGAGAACTCCCTCTCCGCCTTCCGAGCCGCCGTGGAGCACGGCTTCGGGGCGGAGCTGGACGTGCACCTCACGCTTGATGGGGCTCTCGCCGTAGTCCACGACTCCGACCTTAAACGTGTCACGGGTAAGTCCGCCACCGTGGAGGAGCTCACGGCGGCGGAGCTGGCCGCCTATCCCCTGTCGGGCTCCGATGAGACAGTGCCGCTTTTTGATGAGGTGCTTGAGATCTTCCGCGGCAGGGCTCCGCTCATCGTGGAGCTCAAGACCCACCGCGGCAACTTCGCGGAGCTCACCGACGCCGTAATGGAAAGGCTCGGCTCCTACGACGGGCTATACAGCGTGGAGTCCTTCGACCCCCACGCTGTGAGGTACCTGCGCGACGCCTATCCCCAGGTCATCCGCGGACAGCTCAGCGAAAACTTCCTGCGCTCCGCCCCCGGGGACCTGAGCGTCCCCGCCAGGGTGATAATGTCTGAGCTTCTGTCCACTTTCCTTACAAAGCCGGACTTCATCGCCTATAACTGCGTTGACAGGTCAAACCTGAGCCTTCGCGCCATGAAGCGCCTCTATGGCGTCCACGAGGTCAGCTGGACCGTCCGTGACCCGGAGCTCCTGAGGGCGCTGGAGTCAGAGGGCGTCGTCCCCATTTTTGAGGGCTTTATACCGGAGTGACCTGAAGCGTCGGCCCTTTTTATAAACACCTTCTCCGACTAATGTTCATTTTAACAGTACACAACGTACAAATATTGCATATTGTTAAGATCGCGTGTTTATATTATAATTTAACATGTCAAAATAACTTTAAGGCAGGGATCTATATGTCCAGATACGCCATAATTTCAGACGGCTCATGCGATCTCCCGGAGGAGCTCGCCAGGGAAAAGGACATCCGCGTTGTGCCCTTCTATGTCACAACGGACGAAAAGACATACATAAAGGAGAACGTGGACATCTCCAAGGCGGAATTTTATAAATGGATGGTGGAGCATCAGGGCAAGTTCCCGAAAAGCTCGATGCCCAACACCGCGGACTTCCTGGAGGAGTTCGAGAAGGCGGCGAAAAACGGTGAGGACATCATTTGCCTCACCATAACCCGCAAGTTCTCCTCCTGCCTTGAGGTGGCCATGGCCGCGAGGGACCTGCTCCTGGCCGACTACCCCGAGCGCAAGGTGGCGGTCATCGACTCCACCGTCGATACGGTGCTCCAGGCCATCGTCACGCTGGAGCTCGTGAAGCTCCGTGACGCCGGCGTTGATTTTGAGACGTCGGTAAAGCGCATATCCGACATCCTCCCCTCCGGGCGGATATTCTTCACCGTGGGGAACCTTGACTATCTCAGGGCCGGCGGCCGCATCGGGAAGCTGGCCGGAGTTGCCGGTGCGCTTTTGGGCATAAGGCCACTTATCACATTGAAGGAGGGCGAGATATTCCCCTCCGGCATCACCCGCTCCCGGAAAAAATCCATGGAGATGGTTGGCAAGCTGGCCGCCAAATACGTGACCGAGACCTTCCGCTCCACAGACGAGTACGTGGCCTCCATCGGCTACGGCTACGATTACGACGAGGGCCTTGTATTCCGTGACGTGATAGCCCGCCACTTATCCGAGGTCGGCCACACCCCCGAGATGCCAATCTTCCACATCGGCGCCGCCATCTCCGTCCACACCGGCCCCTACCCCCTTGGCTTCAGCGTGGTGAGAAAGGTCAAACTTGATTAAAACATACGAGATACCAACGCAAAAGAGCGCCTGTGCGGCGCTCTTTTTTTACTCTTCATATGATGAATTATATTTTATTTGATATTCCTGTTTACACGCGCCTTGTTTTTGTGCTACAATATTCTTATCATACCAAGGAGGCGGAAAGAATGGCAAAGTCAAAGGTATATTTTACGAAAAAGCTCTCCCCTGAGACGGTGGTCGAGATGTATGAGCGGCTGGGGGTCACGCTTCCCGGGAAGGTGGCGGTTAAGGTCCACTCCGGCGAGGAGGGCAACCAGAACTATCTCCACCCGGAGTTTATGCGGCCCATGGTGGAGCGTGTGAATGGCACGATAGTCGAGTGCAACACCGCCTACGACGGCGAGCGCAACAGCTCGGATAAGCACATAAAGCTCCTAAAGTCCCACGGCTGGAGCGAATATTTTGACGTGGACCTTTTAGACGAGGTCGGCCCCGACGTGGCCCTGGTCATACCCAAGGGCAAGGTCCTCAACGTGAACCTTGTGGGCCGGGACCTTATGGATTACGATTCCCTTCTCGTCCTCTCCCACTTCAAGGGCCACCCCATGGGCGGCTACGGCGGGGCCCTGAAGCAGCTTTCCATCGGCTGTGCCTCCAGCGTGGGCAAGTGCCTCATCCACTCCGGCGGCAAGTGCGTGGACCAGAACATCCTCTGGGACAACTGCGCCGATCAGGACACCTTCTGTGAGGCCATGGCCGACGCGGCGATGTCCGTCCATGAGCACTTCAGTGGCAAGGTGGCGTATATCTCCATGGTCTGCAACCTCTCAGTGGACTGCGACTGCTGTGCCGTGGCGGAGGATCCCTGCATGGCCGACATCGGCGCCCTCGCCTCCCTGGACCCCGTGGCGCTGGACAGGGCATGTCTGGACCTCATCTACGCGGCCAAGGACGACCCGGGACAGAAGCACTTTTTGGAGCGCGTGGAGTCCCGCCACGGCGCCCACACCATCGAGGCCGCCAACGCCCTGGGCTTCGGCACCACCGATTATGAGCTCATAAGCGTTGACTGAAGCAAATAAAAATCACCGGAGCCTTCCCAAATCGGAGGGCTCCGGTCTTTTTTTATCCCCAGAGGGCGGAGAGCATCGGGACTACCTGTTTCTTCCTGGACATCACGCCCGGTAGCAGCGCCTCGCTGTCGCGAAGCTCCACGTTGAATGCCTGATTGAAGGTGTCCTCCCCGCCAAGGCAGAGTATGCGGCTGCCCTCGATGAGCACGTCGGTCAGCATGAGGATTATCATGGAGTAGCCGTTTTTCTTCCTCGTCTCTTCCATAAGGTCGAGAAATTCCCGCTTCCGGCTGAGCTGTCGGGCGGAGTCGAGGCACGTTATCTGGCTTATGCCAAAGGTGTGTCCGGCGATGTGGAACTCCTTAAAGTCGGCGAAGAAAAGGTCATGTATGGGCTTATCCTCCGGCGCGGAGGCGGAGAAGATGAACTGTCCCAGCTCCGTAAGGTCCACTCCCCCGATGTCCGCCAGCCTCTCTGCTATCCGACGGTCACGGTCGGTGCAGGTGGGGGATTTGAACATTACGGTGTCGGATATTATGGCCGCCGCCATGAGCCCCGCCAGCTTTTTTGAGGGCATGAGCCCCCGCTCCTGGTACATTCCGGCAACGATGGTGCAGGTAGAGCCCACGGGCTCGTTGCGCACGTACACGGGATTTTGTGTCTGTATGTCCGCCAGGCGGTGGTGGTCGATTATGGCGAGTATCTCCGTCTCGTCAAGGCCCGGCACGGATTGGGCAAGCTCGTTGTGGTCAACTAAGACCACCTTTTTGCGCCGTGGCCGCAGGAGGTGGAACCTGGATAATGTCCCCACTACCCTGTCCTCCTCGTCAAGTATGGGGTAACTGCGGTAGCGGCTTTCGAGCACCACCTCACGCACGTCGTCTATGTAGTCCGTCAGATGGAAGGCCACTATCTTCTCATCCCCCGTAAGCCTCCCCGCGGGTATGGCCTGGAATATGCGCCGCATTGCCCGAAGGCTGTCATAGGGGGTGGAAATGAACATGGTGCGGTCTCTCGCGATGCCCTCCGGCAGCTCCGCCCTGCAAAGTACGACGCACTTGACGCCGGCCTCCACGGCGCTTTTTATTATCTCCGGCTGGTCGCCGCAGATAAGCACGGTGTCGGGGGATCTGAAAAGCGGCATATCCGCCCCGTGGGGCAAGGCCGGTACCACCTCGCCTATTATGGTATTCGCGCCGCACTCATTTAGCATCTGCCCCTCCAGGACCGAGAGCACGTTGAAAAGCGGCACCTCCCTCAGCGTCGGGTCCTCGATGGTGGCCATGTCATAGGCCGCTATCACACCGGCGGTCATCATCCCGCGAAGGTGCCCGTCGTCGTCGGTTATGGGTATGGCGGAGATGTGCTTGTCGTCCTCCATGGCCGACCAGACGCGGTTCACCGTCACGGCCTCGCTGAGTATTGGCGGCACGTCAAAGTCAAGATCCCTCACCTGGGTCCTCATGTCCTTTACGTACACAGGCGGCTCGCAGTCGAACCTCTCAAGGATCTTGTGGGTCTCGTCAGACAGGTGCCCGAGCCTGGCGGCGACAAATTCCCTCTTTCCCGTGGCGTTCATCAGCGACGCGTACCCCAGTGCCGCGACGATGGAGTCCGTATCGGGGTTCTTGTGGCCGGTCACATATATTTTTTCCATACCCATCCTCCGTTGCTGGACTTTTTTACTATTATACACCATTAATTTCCCCGCGCCAAGTACATTTTGATATTTCCCCGTCTTGCTTTTCCGCCGGCTGGCGGATATAATGTATCTGTAAGAAACAAGAAACGGGGTGAAACGGATGGACCGCAAGCACACGCTCCTGCGGCAGTACTTCGGCTACTCCTCCTTCAGGGAGGGCCAGGAGCAGATCGTGGACGCCATTATGGAGGGCCGCGACGCCTTTGCCATTATGCCCACCGGCGGCGGGAAGAGCCTGTGCTTTCAGCTCCCGGCGCTGATGCTCCCGGGGCTCACGGTCGTCGTCTCGCCCCTCATATCCCTTATGAAGGACCAGGTCATGGCTCTGACGGCCCTGGGCGTGAGGGCCGCCTTCATCAATAGCTCCATATCCTACGAGCAGTCCCGCCGGGTGTACGCCGGGCTCAGGGGCGGAGAGTATAAGCTCCTGTATGTGGCGCCGGAGCGGCTGGGGCTGGAGAGGTTTTTGGCCGTTATCTCCGACCTTGACGTGTCCCTCGTGGCCGTGGACGAGGCCCACTGCATATCCCAGTGGGGCCAGGACTTCCGGCCCAGCTATCTACGGATACCGGACTTCATCTCCCGGCTTCGCCGCCGCCCGCCGGTGGCGGCCTTCACCGCCACGGCCACGCCCGAGGTCCGCTCGGACGTGGAGTGCCTGCTGGGACTTCGCTCCCCTGTCCGCGTCACCACCGGCTTTGACAGGCCAAATCTGCGCTTTGAGGTGGTCGCCCCCTCAAAAAAGCTGTCGGCTCTGCTCCCCATCCTCAGAAAGAGCGCGGACAGGAGCGGCATAATCTACTGCTCCACCCGCAGGACCGTGGAAAGGCTCTGTGACGCGCTGGTGGCGGAGGGCTTCCCCGCCACACGCTATCACGCGGGGCTGGAGGACGTCGAGCGCCGGGAAAATCAGGACGACTTCATCTACGACCGAAAGCGCGTGATGGTCGCCACCAACGCCTTCGGCATGGGGATTGACAAGTCCAACGTGAGCTACGTCATCCACTACAACATGCCCAAGTCCCTGGAGGAATACTACCAGGAGGCCGGCAGGGCCGGGCGTGACGGCGAGAGCGCGGACTGCATACTTCTATATAACCAGAGCGACATCCGCACGGCGCGTATCCTCATCTCCTCAAACGGCGACAACCCGGAGCTTACGGAAAAGGAGCGCAATGAGCTTTTTGCCCGCGACACGCAAAGGCTTGAGCGTATGATAGGCTACTGCGAGACGAGGGGCTGTTACCGGGGGTACATACTTGATTATTTCGGCCAGCCACACAGCGATACCTGCGATAATTGCGGAAACTGCCTTGTGCCCTTCTCCCGGCGCGACGTCACCCGGGAGGCCCAGATGGCCCTTTCCTGTATCGCCAGGGTCTACGAGCGACTGCACTATTACGTAGGCCAGTCCCTGAT
Source organism: uncultured Oscillospiraceae bacterium (assembly GCA_947631395.1). Taxonomy (GTDB): domain Bacteria; phylum Bacillota; class Clostridia; order Oscillospirales; family Oscillospiraceae; genus RUG626. The sequence goes on along the minus strand of CANRLF010000013.1, from coordinate 50,987 downwards.
AAGCAATATATTGCTCGGCAGCCGCGCCAGGAGGATCGCGGATCTTGGCCTTGACGATCTGTCCACCTACGGGCTCATGCGCGGGACGGACAGGGCCTTCATGCGCCTTCTTTTCTCAAGGCTCCAGGAGCTCGGATACGTAGTGAAGGACCCTGAGCACGGCCAGCTTCGGCCCACGGCTCAGGCCCGGGACGTGCTCTTTCGCGGCCAAAGGGTGGAGCTTTTGACACGTGACCCGTCCGTCGCCGTCACCGCGAAAAAGGCCGGAAAGCCAACACCCCCTCCCATGGACCCGGAAGAGATGGACGACAGCTTCAACGAGCTCCTCGCGGCGCTTAAGGCCCTGAGGCTCAGCTTCGCCAGGTCCGAGGGGGTGCCGCTCTATGTCATATTCTCCAACGCGACCCTCACCCAGATGGCGCGCATGAGGCCCCGGACCATGGAGGAATTTCTTGCCGTCCCCGGCGTCGGGTCCGTGAAGGCCCGGCGGTTCGGGCCGGAATTTTTAAGGCTCATACGCTCCCATGAGGATTGACCCTTGATATTTTTACTTTAGCATGTTATATTTTTACCGGTATCCAAAAAATATAAATACGGAGGGATAACCATGAAAAAGAAGCTCATCGCGCTGGCTCTCATCATCTGCCTCACCCTCTCCCTGGCCCCCGTGGCCTTTGCCGAGGGACGCGAGACGGACATCCTCACAGATCAGCCCCATTCCGACGTAAACTACTCCGATATGGAGTATACCCCCGTGACCGAGGCGGAGTTCACCGCCGCCATCGACGCCACCCGGGCGCTTATCTCGGACGCCGCCAACGCTGAGGCCACCGAGGAGGCCTTTGACTACACCGTGGAGCTTTTTATGACCGTCAGGACGAATTTGACGCTCCTCACACTGCGCACCTCCCAGAACATCGACGACGACGAGTCCCAGGACCTCTACATGGCCCAGGCGGCGCTCTACTATGACATATATGACCCCTTCATCTTCCTTGTCCGCGACATTTTAAAGTCCCCCTGCGCCTCCATACTTGACGACGACGGCCTCACCCAGGACGACAAAGACTATTACCTGGCCTACACCGGCACCTCCGAGGAGGCAAAGGCCCTCTCTTTAGAGCGGGAGTCCTTAGGCGAGCTATACTGGGACGCCTATTACGACGACTATACATATACCTACAAGGACGTTGAGCTCACCGCCGAGGAGGCCCAGCAGTATTATAGCTACGGCCTCATCCCCGCCGATGACTACGCCGTCATAATGACCTCCATCGAGCGCGACAGGAACGCCGCCATGGGTGAGGTCTTTATGCAGGTCCTTGACCTCAACACGAAGCTCGCCAAGGCCCAGGGCTACTCAAACTACGCCGAGTACGCCTACGAGGTGGAGTACGCGCGCGATTACAGCGCCTCCGACATCCTCGCCTTCGCCGACGCCGTGAAGCAGTACATCGTCCCCCTGAGCGACGATATTTACAGCCTCTACATCCACGATATTTACGAGCTCGACGAATACGGCTACATGAACGTGTACCTTGGCGACTACACCGGTCGCGGCACCCTTGACGCCATCCGCCCCTATATCGGGAACATGTCCAGCGAGCTTTTAGAGTCCTGGGACTACATGGTAAACCACGGCCTTTACGATATAACCGCCAGGGACACCAAGGAGGACTCCGGCTTCACCACCATCATCCCCTCCTACGGCGCGCCCTTCTTCTTCAACAGGCCCTCGGAGTTCCTCGTCGACTTCCTCACCGTGCTCCACGAGTTCGGACACTACAACAATTTCTACTATCACCCCTCCGGCTGGAACGACGGACGCGCCAGCTACGACGTGTCCGAGGTCCACTCCCAGGGCATGGAGCTCCTTTTCTCAAAGTATTATAAGAACCTCTTCGGCAAGAACGCCGACCTTGTCCAGGATCTGCTGATGGGCAGGCTCCTGGGCGACGCCATCGTCTACGGCGCCATGTGCGGCGAGCTGGAGCTCTACGCCTCCTCCACCCCCGACGTGACGCTGGAGATGGTAAACCGCAAGTACCGTGAGCTTTCCGAGGAGTACGGCTTTACCGAGCCCGACGACCCCGCCACGGAGCTCTATGACTGGATCGAGACACCCCATCTCACCGTCAGCCCCATGTATTATATAAGCTACGCCACCTCCGCCGCCGGGGCCTTCACCTTCTGGCTTGAGGCGAAAACCGACGGCTATGACGCGGCGGTGGACCACTACCTCCGGTTCGTGTCCCAGTCCGTCTACTCCCCGTTCCTTGAGCAGTTTGAGAGCGCCGGCATGGAAAACCCCCTGTCCCCCGAGTATATCAGGGACCTGGCCGAGGCCCTGCGCGCCTCCCTCGACATCGACGAGCGCCTTGACCTCGCCGTCAAGGAGGAGCTCTACGACGACGTGTCCGCCGACGACTGGTTCTTTGAGAACGTGTGCGAGGCCACGGAGCTCGGCCTTATGAGCGGCATCGGCAACGGCGAGTTCGACCCGGACGGCACCTCCTCCAGGGCTATGGCCGCCATGGTCCTGTGGAACCTCGACGGCAACACCGAGAGCACGACCGCCACCTCCTTCCCCGACGTCAATGAAACCGATTGGTATCTCTCCGCCGCCCTCTGGGCCGGTGAGTCCAAGGTCATCAACGGCTACGGCGACGGCACCTTCGCCGGTAATGAGAACGTGACCCGTGAGCAGATGGCCGTAATGATATATAACTACGCCAAATATTGCGGCCTCGACACCTCCGTGGCCTCCACCGCCCTCGATTTCCACGACGCCTCCGAGGTCCACAGCTGGGCCCTTGACGGGATGGCCTGGTGCGTTGAGCACGACATATTCCAGGGCACCGACACCGGACTTCTCCAGCCCCGCCAGGACATCACCCGGGCACAGCTGGCCAAGGTCATCGTCACCGCCGCCCACGTGATATACGGCGAATAATAACACATACGCGTATTTCCTCCCCCTCCCCCATCCGGGAGGGGGAAGTTGATTTTTTGCACAAAATTTGGCGACGTTTCTTGTATAATATTCCAAAAAGTTATTCTTTTCTTGCGATAAACATTCATTTATTGCATAATAGAGGAAGTCAGGAGGCGGGGCCGCGCGGGAGACGCGTACCGCCGCCGGGAAAGGAAAAATGAGAGGAGAGATCATTTTGAAGCTCACACGTTTACAAAAAATCGCCTTCGGCATCGGCGCCGTTGGCAAGGACATGGTCTACGCTCTGTCCGCCACCTATGTGATGTACTACTATCAGGAGATCTTGCACCTGTCCTCCGTCTTTGTGGGCACGATCCTTATGATCGCCCGTATCTTCGACGCCCTCAACGACCCCTTCATGGGCATTCTGGTGGCCAAGACCAAGACGAAGTGGGGCCGCTTCCGCCCCTGGCTCATATCGGGCTCGGTACTAAACGCCTTCACCCTCTACGCCCTCTTCGCCGCGCCGAATATCAGCGGCACGAGCCTTATGGTCTACTTCACCGTCATTTACATACTCTGGGGCACCACCTACACCATGATGGACATACCCTACTGGTCCATGATCCCCGCCATAACCTCCACCAGCGCCGACCGTGAAAATCTCTCCGTCATCGGCCGCACCTGCGCCGGCGTGGGCTCCGCCCTTATCCAGGTGGGCACCGTCATGGCCGTGGGCTTTCTCGGCGGTGACAGCGAGCGCCGGGGCTTCGCCCTCTTCGCCCTCATCGTGGCTGTCATATTCGTCGTTGCCGAGGTGTTCTGCACTCTTAAGGTCCGTGAGCACGACATAGGCCGCATGGAGACCTCCACCATCCCCCAGATGTTCAAGGCCCTTTTCCGCAACGATCAGGCCATGATAACGGTGCTGGCTATCCTTATGATAAACAGCGCCCTCTATCTCACCAGCAACCTTGTGATCTACTTTTTCAAATATGACTTCGGCGGCACCGGCTGGAAGGGCAGCTACACCCTCTTCACCATGGTCGGCGGCGTATTCCAGATACTGGGCATGATGGTGGCCTATCCCCTCCTTCGCAAAAAGTTCGGCAACACCCAGATATTCAAGGGCGCTCTCGACACCGCCATGCTGGGCTACGCGCTCATATTGGCCGTGTGCTTCGCGGGCTTTTCCTCAAATATGGTCCTTATATGCGTGTGCGGGGCCCTTGTGTTCGCCGCCAACGGCATACTGACGGTGCTGACCACCGTTTTTCTCTCAAACTCCGTGGACTACGGTGAGCTAAATCAGGCCGCCGTGAGGAGTCCGTCATATTCTCCATGCAGACCTTCGTGGTGAAGGCCGCCTCGGGCCTTGCCGTGTTTATCACCGGCATCGGCATCAAGCTTATCGGCCTTGTGGGCGATACCGAGGACACAGGCGAGATCATCGCCCAGTCCGCCTCCACCATCACGGGCCTTCGGCTTTTGATGACCGTTTTGCCCATCATCGGCCTTGTGGTGGCGTTCTTCTTCTTTGTGAAAAAGTTCAACCTCACCGACAGGCGCGTGGAGGAGATAACCGAAACGCTGAAGGCCAAAAGGGAGGCTAAATAATGCTGATGACCTGGCGCGTTACAGTCGACACAAAGGCCGGCCCCGAGACCCTTCATGGCCGCGAGACCTTTGACTGGGGCGACACTCTGCGCGTAACGGCGGACCTTCCCGTCGGCGTAATCCGGGACGTCACGGCTCGTATACCCGTCGCCGTCCTCGACAGCGACAGGATATTTATGAATGGCTATCAGACCTGGACCTCCTGCCCTGAGTACGGCGTCGGGGACAGGATATGGGACCTGAGCCGCGTTCCCCCGGCCACGCTTCGCAAATACGACTTTGACAGGTACGGGGATTACCACTTTGTCCGCTACCCCCGCACTCACGGCATAACCCACGGCCACTCCTACTGCTATTTCCGCCGGGGTGGCACATACAGGCTCATCGGCACCCTGGACGAGACGCCTGGGTACACGCTGTTTGAGTACGATGCCGCCGTCGCCAGCCTCACCGTCCGCCGGGACTGCTCCGGCGTAAAATGCGGCGGCGAGTATCACCTCTTTGACCTCTGCACCGCCATCGGCGACGAGGACCGGGTCTTTGACGCCTGGTTTTCCGCCGCCGGTATCGCTCCCCTGCCCGCACCTAAGCTCAAGGGCTACACCAGCTGGTATAACCGCTATGAGGACATCGACGAGGCCGCCATACGAAATGACCTTGACGGCTGTAAGACCCTCCTCTCACCGGGCGATCTGTTCCAGATAGACGACGGCTGGGAGCCCGCCGTCGGCGACTGGCTGGAGGCGGACGGGACGAAATTCCCCAATGGCCTTTCCCCAATCGTTGAGGACATACACGCCTCCGGCTTTAAGGCCGGCCTGTGGCTTGCCCCCCTCGCCGTTAGGAAGGACTCAAAGACGGCCCGTGAGCACCCGGAGTGGCTGTTGACCCACGGCGGCAAGCCCTGGAGCCTCGGGTCGAACTGGGGCGGCTTTTATGCCCTGGACATCGACGTCCCACAGGTCACGGAGCACCTGGAGCGTGTATTTGACCGGGTGATCCGCGAGTGGGGCTTTGACCTTCTGAAGCTCGACTTCCTCTACGCCGCCGCCCCCTTCGGCACTGACTCCGAGACCCGGGCCGCCAGGATGACAAGGGCCGCGGACCTTCTCCGCCGACTGTGCGGTGACAGGGCGATACTCGGTTGCGGCGTCCCGGTATTCCCCTCCTTCGGGCGGTTCGAGTACTGCCGCGTGTCCTGCGACGTGTCCCTCGACTGGGACGACAAGCCCTTTATGCGCCTGTGCCACCGGGAGCGCGTCAGCACAAAGCATGCCATCCTCAACACCCTCTATCGCCGGGAGCTCAATGGCCGGGCACATCTCAACGACCCGGACGTGTTCTTCCTGAGGGACGACAACATCGACCTCCTGCCGGAGCAGAAGCGGCTTTTAGCTGAGCTCAACGCCCTTTTCGGCGGGGTACTGCTCATGTCCGACGACGTGAACGCCTACACCGATGCCCAGCGCGACGCCTACGCCTATATAAGGAGCCTATCCGAAAACGCCGAGAACGTCCGCTTCCACCCTGACGAGTTCAAGGTGACCTACACCCTGGACGGCGAGGATCGCGCAATAAATATCCCCCGGGAGTGGTTTTGAAAAGGAGAAAAAATGATCAGGATCTACGCTGACAGCACAAACGACCTGGGCCCTGAGCTCATAGCAAAGCACGACATCACCATCATCCCCCTCTATGTAAATATGGGCGACAGGACATACACTGACTGGGTGGACATCGAGCCCGACGAGCTCTACCGGTGGTCCGATGAGCACAACACCACCCCCATAACTGCCGCTTTCTCCGTCGGTGACGCGGAAAACGCCCTGCGCAAGGCGGTAAGCTCCGGGGACGACGTCATTTTCTTCGGCATCTCCTCGCATCTTTCGGCCTCCTGCAATATCTTCCGCATGGCCGCGGAGAATCTGGATTACTCTGACCATGTGGCGGTCATAGACTCACTAAATCTGTGTACCGGCATCGGCCTTCTCATCCTTAAGGCCGCGGAAATGATTAAGTCCGGTGAGACTGACCTGCGGAGGGTCGAGGAATACGTAAACTCCTTCGTCCCCTACGTGCGCACCACCTCGGTAATAGAGACGCTAACCTATATCCACCGCGGAGGCCGTTGCAGTGCCGCCACGACCCTCATCGGCAGCGCCCTCAAGATAAAGCCCAAAATAACCGTCATAGACGGCAAGCTGGGCGTCGCGAAAAAATACCGGGGAAAGCAGACCGATGTCATACGCAAGTACTATGAGGACTTGGAGCCCCTTTTGAAAAACGCCGATCCCGACAACGTGTTCGTGTCCCACACCGGCCGCCTGCCCCAGGAGATCATCGACGAGATCGCCGGCAGAGTCCGCTCCCTCGGACATTTTAAAAACGTCCACGTCACAAGGGCCGGCAGTGTAGTCACCATCCACTGCGGCCCCGGTACCTTAGGCGTATTCTACATCGACTCAAAACCCGAATAATAAATTACGAACAGATCACATCAAAAGCCCGCCTCAGTTTCAGGCGGGCTCTATGTTCTTTAAGATTTTGATACAAGCATGCAACTCCTCACTTCCACATCGGAGGTGAGGAGCTTTTTGTTTGTTTTTTTCGATAAACGGGAATTTACAGCCATTGTATAAACGCCGTCTTATCCTTCTTGTTATATCCCGCTTGCTCATAAAAATTGAGCGTATCTTTACTTTTCGAACCGGTCAACAGCATCATCTTGTAGCAATTCTCACGTTGAGCAATTCCCTTAGCAAAATTCAAGCAGGCTGTTGCGTGACCCTTTTTTCTGTAATTTCTGTCGGTGATCACATTTTCGATCAGAGCATATGGGCGCTGTCCATGTGTCAGATTCGGAATAATAACGCATACGCAGGAGGATATTAATATACCGTTTTCTTCCGCAACGATGATATGATGATTTTTATCACTTAGTATGCTTTTCCAGATCCCAATTACTTTATCATTCTTTTCAGGAAAAGGATTATTGTGCAGTTGCATATAAAGCCGCAAAAGTCCGTCAAAATCATTTTCTGTAATTTCTCGTATCATAGTGTTCTCCTCCATAAATTCCGATCTACCAAGCGGATATATCCATCATTTCACGCCACTCGTGGATATGTAGATGTTTACATTTTGGTTCAGATTCTTTGGAGCGGTCTTTGTACTCCCTATCTGTTTCATTATCGTACCAAATGGGATATATTCCGACCTGCGCCGCGCTCTCAATATCTGCTTGCGGATTATCCCCGCAATACCATACTTCGCCGGCACACAGCCCGGCTTTCCGTAAAGCAATATCAAATAAAATGCGATCAGGCTTTCGCATAATATAATCACTGGAAGTCATAACAAATTCAAATTCATTCATCGGCAACAGTCTGTTTAGACGCTCTGACAAAGCATCGCCCGACCATTTTCGGATACCTCAATTAAATCACCTTTTCATCACCGGTCCCGTTTTCGATACCATTCGAGGGTTCAGTGGGCTCTATCGGCTCCGTTGTTTCTATTGGTTCTGTCGGCTCCGTTGGTTCCGCGGGCTCCGTTGGTTCCGCGGGCTCCGTTGGGGTATTGGAGGCGTGGGCTTGAAGGTAACGTTCCCACACGTCGGCGGAGGCGGCCCTTATCCAGTCCATCCACATGGGGCATTTTTTGGCATACAGGTGACAACCGTCGCCGGAAAGGCCGTCCATAAGGTACCCGTCCTCCCCCGCCACCAGCTCGTTCACATCTATGTAGAAGATGTTCACACCGTCCGCCAGCTCCTCCAGGCGCTTATTTGTGGCAAAAAGCTTCTCCGGCGCGGAGTAGGGCCTTATGGCCGCCTCCCGCTGTCCCACGGTCATAATCGCCTGGATGATCACGATGGCGTCGGGCTGTTTCTCCCTTATGAGGTCCACCAGCTTCCTGTATGCCCGGATAAGCTCCTCCAGTCCGTAGCCGCTCTCGTTTACGCCGAGGTTGATAAAAACCTTCCCGTAGCTTACTGAGGACAACAGCTCCTTAATTGACATACCGGAAAAGCTCCAGTCGGAAATGCTCTTGCCGTAAATGTTGAATACGCTCATGCCCACGTCGCAGAAGTAGTCCGCCCCGCTGACCCTGGCGTAGTCGCGAAGTCCCTCGGTGCGGGAGTCGCCGATGAACAGAGCGTCGCTGAACCACTCGTCATCAAGTGGCGTCACGTCCGGATTTGGCACAGGCCGGTGCTCCGGCGGCCCCACCGCCGGCTTATCCCCCGGATCGGGCTCGGGAGTCGGTTCGGGTTCCGGCTCCGGTTCTGGCTCAGGCTCGGGAGTCGGTTCGGGCTCGGGCGTGGGTTCCGGTTCCGGATCGGGTGCAGGCTCCGGCTCAGGTTCAGGTTCAGGATCCGGCTCAGGCTCAGGCGCGGGCTCAGGAGTCGGCGTTGGCTCCGGGTCCGGCTCGCTGTTTTGCGACTCCCTTGCCAGCTCCATGCGGGTTTTCAGCCCGTCGTCCCCCAATAGGGCGAAGGGTATCTCCGGAAGGCTGTACCCCCCGTCAAGGCCCAGGGGCCGCAGAACGGCGTACTTGCCATAGGCTCCGGCCGCCAGCACCGCGGCCATGCAGAGTATAAGCGCGCATCCCAGCGCCAAATATCTCTTTTTCATAGCGTCACACCTAAAAATTAAAATACATGAACGGGTCCTGCCCCGCCGTGGCTATGAAGTACACCGCCGCCCAGAACACGGCGAACAGCAGTACGTCCGCGTACCATCGGCGCTCGATTTTCTCCCAGACAAGCTTAGGCAGTGGGCTTGCGAATACCGCCCCGGCAAGGAGTATCGCCCAGTACTGCCGCCCCCAGGTGACAAAATCGGCGGCGTCAAATATCCCGCCAACGCCGAAGAGCCTCCCGTAGAACATTATCGCCCTCTCCCCTGTCCCGGCGGCGAAGGCCGCCCAGGTCAGGAGTATCACGACCACCGTATACACATGTGGCAGGACCCGGGTCCTCTCAAGATATTTCCTGAGCCACAGCCTCTCGTTCAGTATGAGCAGGAAAAGCGCCCCGGCCCAGATGAGGTACCCCGCGCCCACGCCGTGCCACAGCCCCGTGAGGAGCCACACCGCGAAAAGGTTCAGCGCCGTCCTGAGCCGTCCCTTCCTGTTGCCGCCCATAGGTATGTATATATACTCCCTGAACCACCGGCCCAATGTGGCGTGCCAGCGGCGGTAAAACTCGCTTACGCTCTTTGAGCTGTAAGGCTCTAAAAAGTTCATGGGCAGGTGATAGCCCAGCATATGTCCCAGCCCCACGGCCATCATCGAATAGCCGTAGAAGTCAAAATAGAGCCTCATGGAGAAGGATATGAGGGCCAGCCACGCGAAGGGCGTCGATATGCTGTCCAGTCCCACGATATTCGCCCGTGACCACACCCCGCCAAGCCTGTCGGCCAGGAGCGTCTTAAGTCCCAGGCCGATTATGAACTGCTGGAGCCCCAGGTGGAAGGTGTAGAGGGTCCTGTGGGGCCTCTCCGTCTGCCGCCTAAGCTCCACCGGGTCCGCGATTGGCCCGGACATGAGCTTCGGGAACATGGTGACCTCGGTCGTAAGTCCCCTGACGTATCCCCTCACCGCCAGTCTGCCCTTTTTGATCTCCACAAGCGCGGCGATGACGCCGAATACGTAAAAGCTCATCCCCGCCGGCAACAGCTCCCCTCCGCGGTAGAGCTTGAAAAACACAAGTGCCCCGGCGGGCACTGCTACCGCCAACGCCAGAAGCCAGGGACTTTTTTTCTTTTCAAGTATTAGCCCCGCGCCAACCGTCCACGCAAGACACAGGGCAAGGGCGGCAAGGGCAATTACGCTCCAGCCCGTGGCAAAGCCGTAAAAAATAAAGCTCCCCGCCGCGAGCAGCCCCCATCTGGCCCTCCCTGGGGCCAGGTGATATACCGCCAGAAACGCGGGCAGGAAGTAAAATATAAAGTTTACGCTGTTAAACTGCATTTTTCCGCTCCTGGGCCGGACGCTTTGGCGTCCGGCCCATAGTCATATTGTCACTGCGGGGGGAACTTATAGTACACGACGCCGTTTTGAAGCTCCACGCCCCTGAAGAACGCAAGCTCCGAGACGGTCACCGGCTGATAGCCCTTATTGATTATCCAGGGTATCAGGGTGACGGAGGCGTCATAGGTGGATTTGTAGAGGGAGTGCATCAGGATGATGTCGCCGTCGAGGTTCTTGTCGTTCTGGACGGCGGCGATGACCTTGGCGGTGTTGCGGTGCTCCCAGTCACGTGTGTCGATGGTCCAGTAGATCATGGGGTGGCCCACGTTCGCCGCCACCGTCGCGTTGGAGTTGCCGCCGGGGCAACGGACCAGCGCCACGTCGTGGCCGGTGTAGCTCTTTATAAGCTCCTCAGTGCGCTCGATCTGGCTCCTGACGCCCTGTGCGCTCAGCTTTTTCAGGTTCGAGTGATCCCAGGAGTGGTTGCCGATCTCGCACCCCAGGGCCTCCATCCTCGTGAGGAACTGGGGATTAGACTTCACCATGGTGCCCACCTCAAAGAAGGTGGCGACGGTGTTGTACTTCTCAAGGAGGTCCAACAGCTTCGGCGTGTACGCCTTGCTGGGGCCGTCATCGTAGGTTATGGCCGTCATGGGCTTTGTGGGGTCGATGCCACGGGGCCTCACCGGCGGGCAAAGCTCCGGCCAGAGCTCAAGTCCCACGTCGTAAAGCTCCCTGGCCTCCCCCGTGGGTACCGTCGGGAGGGTCGGCCCCTTGAGGGTGGAAACGCCGAGGAACTCACCGCTGTCGCTTACAACGGCCAGGGCCTGGTTCCACGCGTCGGAGCCGTATATGTTTGCCACCGCCATGTCTGAGACGATGTAGACCGTATCCTCGGGTTCAGGCAGTACCACGTCCCAGGTGTCGTCGCCGGTGTCCGGTGTGTCGGGCTCGGAGGTGTCACCGGCGGTATCGTCCTCATTCTCGCCCTCGGCGGGTGTATCGCCCGTCTCGCCCTGGGCCGGGGTGTCGCCTGTCTCGCCCTGGGCGGGCTCCTCGGCGTCGTCGCCCAATATGTCCGCGAGCCACTGGGGGACCTGGGCCGTGCAGGAGAGATACGCTATACCAAGCGCCTCGTCACAGCCTATTACTCCCTTGTAGCCCATATCCCTGCCGTTAAGGTCGGTGATACTTATGTAGCTTGCGCCATTGATGGCGCTGATGGGCACGGCCACGGTGTTCTCGGCGATGATAAAGCCGTGGACGGACCTCATGCTCTTTTGCATTATATCCCGGGGCAGGACGTTAACCGCGGCGCCGGTATAGTCGGCAAGCGCCTGGGCGGCGGTGTAGGTTCCCTCACTCACATCGCCAAGGTCATCCGTAAGCTCCAGGCTCTCCACCGTCTCACGGTCCACAAGTCCCGCCTCGACAAGGCGCCCGAGAAGCGTCCTATCGCTTCCCTTGGGCTCCAGCTTCAGCATACTGAAAATGAGCTCCGCCGTCTGGCCGCGGGTCACCGCCTCGGTGCCGTCGCCGAACTGGCCCCCCGTGAGGCCCATCTCGTCGGAGTAGGCGCAGGCGTCCTGCCAGTCAAAGTCCTCACCGTGACCCAGGCCCCTCAGGGCAAATGTCACGAGCTCCATGCCGGTGACCTCCCGGTTCGGGGAGAAGGTGGTGTCGCTGTCGCCGGTCGTTATGCCGTTGCGGTAGGAAAAGCCCACACTGCCCGACGCCCACGCCGCCACGTCCACAAAGTCATGGGGGTAGTCCCCGTTCTCGCCGTCCCGGACATAGCCCATGGCCCTGGCGATGAAGGTCATGGCCTCGGCCCTGGTGAGGGTCTTGTCAAGGGCATAGTCGGGACTTCCGTCCTCAAGTGTGCCGACGCCCTTCATAATGCCAAGCTCCTCCAGGGCTCTGGCGGCCCGGAGCCGCGCCGCGGCGATCTCATCCTCCGTTGGCATGTCCTCGGGGTTCTCGGTGTCCTCGGGGTCCTTTGCGTCCCCACCGTCCTCCACCGGCTCGTCGGTGTCCCCGGGCTCGATTTGCTCCGTGGGCTCCGTGGGGTCTGACGTGTCCTCCGGCTGTTTTTCTGATGGCGACCGCACCGCCAATATGGTGAATGCCGACGTCAAGAGCACCGCCAACACTATCGCGATTACTGTTAAAACTGCTTTTTTCATTTGCATCTGCCCTCTGAAAATTTTGTCGGAAATTGTCGCTATTAGATTATAGCACAACGTGTCCCAGGTTTAAAGAGCAATTTTAACTTTTTTCGCCTTAATTTTACAGTGTAAATTTTACGCCAACTGTGATATACTGTTTTTACTTATATTAAAAGGAGGGATCTTAGTGGAGACCGTCGAAAAACAGAAAGGGAAGTCACATCTTAAGGCCATTGCCGCCTCCCTGCCCTTTATACTTATCCTCCTTTTCCTCGTCCTCTCCGGTCACCGGGCCTTCGCAAACTTCGTAACAAAATATTTCTCCCGGCCCGTGAAGGCGGCGATGGGGACGGTTTTCTCCGTTCTCCCCTTCTCGGTGATGGAGCTTGAGTACATACTCGCCGCGGTCCTCACGATATGGCACGCCGTCAGGACCGTCATACTCACCGTCCGGTCAGAGACGCGCCTTCGGACCTTCGCAAGGCGCGCCGGGGCGTATCTCATGGCGGTGGTCTGCGTGTTCACCTTTTTCCTCTGGTGCTTCGCCATCGACTACCGCTCCGACTCCTTCATCGACAAAAGCGGCATGTCCGTCGGGGAAATATCCGAAAAGGACCTCTACGACGTGACGAGATATTTCCTTGAAAACGCCGCCGGTCACGCCGGTACCGTCAGCCGTGACGCGAACGGCCACTGGGCCGAGGAGCTTGACGGCTACCTTCCGGCATCAAAGACCGTCTATGAAAATCTGAGCCGGGAGTTTCCCTTCCTCCCCGGCTCCTCCAGACAGCCCAAGAAAATGTATCTCTTCTCCCGCCTCTCCTCCCGCATGGGCTTTACGGGGGTGTATTTCCCATTCTCCGGGGAGTCGAATATAAACATCGACGCGCCCGGGTGCCTCATCCCCTCCACCGTCGCCCATGAGCTGGCCCACCAGAAGGGCGTCTACTCCGAGACCGAGGCGAACTTCGTGGGCATCGCCGCGGCCATAAGCTCCGGCCAGCCGGTCTATACATATTCCGGTTACCTGTCCGGCGCCATACACCTGTCAAACGCCCTGTACGACACAGACCCCGACGCCTGGAGGGAGCTTTCGGCTCTTATCACCGGTCCCATGCTGACGGACTGGATAGATAACAGCGAGTACTGGTCACGCTTCAACGGCCCCATCGAGGACGTCAGCTCCGCCGTGTATGACGGCTACCTGAAGGCCCAGGGCCAGCCCTTGGGCATACGCTCCTATGACGCCTGCGTGGAGCTTCTTGTGGCGTATTATCTGAAGGAGGCCCGGGCGTGAGCCGGGTGTATCTGTCCCCCGGGGCCTGGCCGGAGCTTACGGCCCTGCTGGCCTCCGCCGGGCACACACTGTGCTACACCGCCCCGGACCCGCGATACGGCGCAGGAGTGTCCTCCCACGCCGATCTCAGGCTGTGCAAACTCGCGCCAAGCACGGCGGCGGTGGCCCCAAGTCCGCCGGAAAAGCCCTCGTACCCATATAACGCCCGTATGTGCGCCGTAGTTCTGGAGGGCTTTCTCATTCACCGTCTTGACATCACCGACGGTAATATCTTAAAATATTGCCGTGACAGAGGCTATCGGGAGATAAACGTCCGTCAGGGCTACACCAGGTGCTCCTGCCTTCCGGTGGACGGTCGGAGCCTCATCACCTCCGACAGGGGCATCCTCCGGGCGCTGGCCGGTGTGGAGGAGCTCCGGGTCCTTGAGATCCGCGAGGGCTTCGTATCGCTTCCCGGCTTTGCCGGCGGATTTCTGGGCGGGACGGCCGGCCGCGTCGGCGATGAGCTGGTGTTCAACGGCGATCTGAGCCTCCACCCGGATTTTTCCGCCATCTCCGACTTCGTCGCCTCCCGTGGCGTCGGACTCAGGTACTTCCCCGGGCGGGAGCTCACTGACATAGGCTCGATAATTGAAATCTAATAACTGGAGAGGATAGCTATGGCAAAATACGGCTTCGGCGTGGACCTTGGCGGCACCACCGTCAAGATGAGCCTTTTCGGCACCGACGGCGAGCTAATTGAAAAATGGTTCATCGACACCGACACTTCAAACGGCGGCAGGAACATCCCCGGCGACATAGCCAGGTCCATATTGGCCGACATGAAAAAATACTCCTTCCCGGCCTCGGACTACATAGGCATCGGCATAGGCGTCCCGGGGCAGGTACACGCCGACGGCTCGGCCAGCGCCGTGAACCTCGGCTGGGACCACACCCCCCTGCTAAGCGAGCTCACGGCCCTGACGGGCCTTCCGGCAAAGGGCGGGAACGACGCCAACATGGCGGCCCTGGGCGAATACTGGATGGGCGGCGGCAAGGGCTACGGCAGTCTGGTGCTTGTCACCCTCGGCACAGGCGTCGGCGGCGGCATAATCGTGGACGGCAGATGCCTCGACGGCGCCCACGGGGCGGGCGGCGAGATCGGCCACATCCCCGTGGAGCCCTCCGAGACCCGCCGTTGCTCCTGCGGCTCCACCGGGTGCCTGGAGCAATACGCCTCCGCCACCGGCAACGCCCGCATCGCCGCGGAGCTCCTGGCCTCCACCGACCGGCCCTCCACCCTGCGCTCCGCCCCAAAGCTCGACGCCCGGGCCTGCTGGGACGCGGTGGCCGCCGGGGACGGGCTGGCCATGGAGATAGCCGATATTTTCTGCGATTATTTGGCCCGGGGCCTCGCGGCGGTGGCGAATATCGTGGACCCGGAGATAATCCTTCTTGGCGGTGGCGTGTCCCGCGCCGGGGACGCGCTTCTTGACCGGGTGAGGCGGAGCTTTGTAAAATACGCCTTCCCCGCCTGCAGGAGCACCCCCATCGGCCTTGCCACCCTCTCCAACGATGCCGGAATATACGGGGCCTTCAGGTCCCTTCTCGTCTGAGGTGGCCCATGACATACACTCAAATACGCGAAAGCTTCAAAATAAGCGACGATAGGCGCGACGCGGGGCTCACCACCCCGGAGGACGTGGAGCGATTTGACGACATCCCCTACGGCCCCGACGGCGTATGGCAGATACTTGACGTTTACCGCCCCAGGGCCCACTCTGGGCCCCTGCCCGTCATAGTCAGCGTCCACGGCGGCGGCTGGGTCTACGGCACCAAAGAGACATACCAGTTTTACTGTATGGACCTCTCCCGCCGGGGCTTCGCCGTGGTGAACTTCACCTACCGCCTCGCCCCGGAGCACAAATTCCCCGCAAGCCTTGAGGACACCTGCGCCGTTTTCAAGTGGGTCCTGGACAACTCAGAGCTCTACGGCTTTGACAGGGAACATATATTCGCCGTTGGCGACTCCGCCGGCGGACATATACTGTCCCTCTTCTGCTCCATGTGCGTGGACGCCGATTTCGCCGGACGGTTCGACTTCGTCGCGCCCCACGGCTTCGTCCCCGCCGCCGTGGCTCTCAACTGCGGGGCGTACCACCACGAGCCCCCTACGGACCCCATGATCTCCTCCCTCATGCCCCAGGTACTGCCTATGGGCGGCACACCGGAGGAGTTCGACACGGTGGACGCCATAAGGCACGTAAAGCCCGGCTTCCCGCCGGTATTCCTGATGACCGCCGCCGGCGACTTCCTACGTGAGGACGCTGTCTTAATGGCCGGGAGCCTTGTCAGGGCCGGTGTGCCCTTTGAGCTTCACTATTACGCCGCCGACAACGGCCCGGGCCACGTGTTCCACGTCAATATCCGTGACCCAGAGGGGCGAAAATGCAACGACGCGGAGTGCTCCTTTTTCAAAAGGTTTTGCTGAGGAGGCGTACATATGCAGAGCTTTGAGCTGGCCTTCAATGTGGTAGTGCCGCTGGTCGTGTATATGGCCATCGGCGTGATAATCAAGCTTCTGGGACTTTTCAGTGAGGACACGCTGAAGGAGATGAACACCGTCATATTCAAGGTGTTCATCCCCATCTCCCTGTTTTTCGACATCTATAACGCCGACCTCGGCGCCGCCGTCCAGTGGCCTCTGATGATATGGACCCTGGCCCTGGTGACGGCCTCGTTCCTCGTGGCGCTGTTCTTCTGCGGCAAATTCATACCCGACCGGGCCGACGTGCCCACTGTCACCCAGGGCATATTCCGCTCCAATACCGTGCTGTTCGGCACCGTGATAAGCAGCTCCATCTCCGGCGACAGCGGCTCGGCGGTCATGGCGGCGCTGCTCGCCGTCGTGGTGCCCCTTCTCAATATCCTGGCTGTCATCGGCTTTGAGGTCACCCGCGGCGGGAAGGTGGACGTGAAAAAGACGCTCCTTCAGATAGCCAAAAACCCGCTGGTCCTCGCCTGCGTCCTCGGGGCGATAGTGAACCTTACCGGTTTGAAGATCCCGCCAATCCTGGATAAGCCCCTGAACGTCCTGGGCGATATGGCCTCCCCCCTGGCGCTGGTGGTGCTGGGCGGTATGCTGTCCCTCAGGAGCATGGTCAGCCACAAGGGCCGCCTTTTGACGGCTGTCTTTTGCAGGATCGTCGCCGTACCGGCGGTATGCGTCGGGATAATGGCGCTTCTCGGCTATCGCGGCGCCGCCATGGCGGCTTTACTCGCCGTGTTCGGTTCCCCCACCGCCGTGGCCTCCACGCCAATGGCCCAGGCTCTCGGCGGCAACGCACGGCTCGCCGGCGAGATCGTCGCCCTGTCCACCGTCCTCAGCGTCGTGACCATCTTCCTCTTCACCGCCGCCATGTCCTCCCTCGGCCTGTTTTAACGCGGCGCGGCGTATCTCTTTTTCGGAATACCCGAGAATATCTTTATAAAAAAAGCCTCCGGTACACCCGGAGGCTTTTAGTTTATGTGTATAGGAATGCCGTCAATTACAACTCAGGACACCTGGAGGACCTTGTAGAGGAGCCCGTAGAGCGTCTTAGCTTCCTCCGGCGTGAGATTTGTGCGCTTGGCTATCTTCTTGGGGATGCCGACGGCCTTTTCCCTCAGGTCCATGCCCTTGTCGGTGATCCTCACGATCAGATTCCGCTCGTCCTTGTCGGAGCGCGACCTGGTCACCAGGCCCTTGGCCTCCATCTTTTTCAGGAGCGGCGTCAGCGTTCCGGAGTCAAGGTATAGGCACTCGCCCAGCTCCTTGACGTTCGCCTGTTTCCTCTCCCACAGCACCATCATAGCAATATACTGGGTGTATGTAAGATCCAGCTCGTCCAAATAGGGCTTATACTGCTTGATGACCTCCCGTGAGCACGCGTAAAGCGGGAAGCAAAGCTGTTTTTTCAGCTTTAGCGCCTCGTACTTCTGCTCATTCATGTTTTCTCCTCCAATGTTTCTCTCTTTTTTATATGATCCCTGTCCCAGGGATATTATCCGAGCTTCTTCGCCGCGCTTTCGGCGAAATCGGCGGCCATCTTAATGTCCTCCTCATTCGGCCGCCCCTTGTGGGCGAAGTGGAACTGCCCGCGGCAGTGGAACTCCTCCGTCGCCAGCTTCACGCCGGCCTCGTCGGCGATCTTCTTGACGGGCTTATAGACGGACTTCATCATGGCCGAGGTGCCGAAGAGTACTATGGTACCGATGTTCCAGCGGTTGGCCCTTATAAACTCCTTCACCGCGTCGTCCACGTCAAAGGCATAGTAGGAGCACCCGAGGAACAGTATATCCGCCCTTTCCAAAAGGCCATTGTCAACGGTCTTGGCCTCGACCCCGAGCCTTCCGGCTATGGCGTCGGCAAGCTTCTTTGTGTTGCCGGACCTTGTGAAGTAGCGCACCGCTATGCTCATAAAAAAGCCCTCCTGTCGTCCTTGCCATTCGCATCTTTTATATTATACGCCTTTCTTCTTCTGATTGCAAGACAGATTTGCGTGAATATGAAATTTTTCCGTCATTTTCAGGCGCCGGCAAATCTGAACACCACTCCGACCACCGCCGAGAGGGCTATAAAGCATATCGGATGTAGCTTTTTTGTGAATTTCACGTACCTTGTCAGAACCAGCAGTATGACCGCGAGGATGATCGCCCGGTAGTCGAAATATCCCAGCAGCTTACCAATGTCCCATTTCGCCTCGAGTATCCCCGGCTTTACGAACACCTCCAGCGCCACTGAAAGCCCGGCCGAGGCGATGAGCGCCACGGAGGCCGGCCGAAGTCCGTAAAAGGCGGACTTCACGAGCCTGGACTCCCCGAATTTATTGAGCATCCCGGCGATGATGAGTATGACGATGATAGACGGTGCCACAAGTCCGAGCGTCGCCGTCAGCGCCCCAAGGATGCTTCCGGGTATCCCCCACTGTGTGCCGCCGGTGGTGAAGCCCACGTATGTCGCCATGTTTACGCCGATGGGCCCGGGCGTGGACTCGCTGACCGCCAGCATGTCCGCCAGCTGTGCCCTTGTGAACCAGCCCGTCTCATCGGCCATCCTCTGCAAAAACGGCAGTGTGGCAAGTCCCCCGCCAACGGAGAAAAGGCCGGTGGAGAAAAACTTGTAAAACAGCTTTAAAAATATCATTTCCGCGCCTCCAGACTCTTTATCACCACGCCCGCGACCGCCGCCAGCACCACGAATATGACCGGCGTCACGTCCACGAATACCGCTAAGATCAGCACGAGCGCGAATATCACACAGCCCCACCTGTCCTTCACCGCGGACTTCCACAGCTTCACAACGGAGTTGAAGATAAGTACGCACACGCAGACCCTTATCCCCGCGAAGGCGTTGGACACCCAGGCAAGGTGTGAA
Organism: uncultured Oscillospiraceae bacterium; assembly: GCA_947631395.1. Lineage (GTDB taxonomy): Bacteria > Bacillota > Clostridia > Oscillospirales > Oscillospiraceae > RUG626. Next base: position 31,599 of record CANRLF010000013.1, on the reverse strand, counting down.
AAGTTCGTGATTATCCCGGCGAGCACCGAGATTATCACAAGCGACGGGAACACGATCCCCAGCGTTGTGACGATCCCGCCGATGACCCCGTGCTTCTTGTGGCCAATAAAGGTGGCGGTATTCACCGCGATTATCCCCGGGGTGCACTGGCCTATGGCGAAGTAGTCCGTCAGCTCCTCATTTGTGGCCCAGCCGTTTTTCTCCACGATCTCCCGCTCAAGTATCGGCAGCATCGCCATCCCCCCGCCGAAGGTCATAACGCCGACCTTCGCGAAGGTCAAAAACATCTTCAGTAGCTCCATCTAATTCCTCTCCTTGAAGTAAAATACAATATATTGTGTAATTTCAGCCAATCAACCGCAACGGGTTGATTTGACGTCTTTTCCGTGTTAATATTATGTCAACTTATCCAAACACGGGAGGCATTATGAAAAGAAAGCTTACAGCCATTATCGCGGCGCTGTGCCTGACTGTCGCCCTCATCCCGTCGGCCAGCGCCGCCACCTCTTACATAAAAAGCGGCTCTAATCTTCGCGGGTCTGACTACACCGGCGTACCGGCCCTGGCGTCAAAGCTCGACGCCGTGTTCTCCGGCCATCCGGCCCTTTACTCAGACATTGCCTGCTCACAGCCCGTGGAGGCCGCCATTGGCTCCAGGACCGTGCCACCCGGAAGGGCATATTACGTCCGGGACGGCCTTGGCAACGTGTACTCCGGTACCTCCTGCTACATATACGCCAACGCCGTATATTCCGCGCTCTTCGGGGACATACCCTATCACGGGGAGCCCGGGACCTGGCTCAGCTCCCGGCTGGCCCTTAAAAACGCGGCCAGGGCGAGCTTCGAGCTCTTCTCCTCGGCCAACGTCACCTGCGGGGCGCTTCTGCGCACCACGGCAAACTCCGACGGCTCGTATAACTCATCCCGTGGCCACTCGGTGATAATCCTGAAATACAGCCCCTCGAATATCACATACCTCGAGGGCAACGGCGACGGCGACGGGCTCATTCGCGTCACGACCCGGGACTGGGACACCTTCAACTCCGTCTGCGTCTCCGGCCGCGGGTACAGGATAAGCTTCATCGTCCAGCCCTCCTCCGGAGCAACCACCGGCGCGGCGAAGAGGGACCTTGTGGGTTACTTCTCCCTCTCCGGCTTCCAGCCGCCCCGGGACGTGCCCTCCGGGGCCTGGTACGCCGACACCGTTGGGACCGTCCTGGGCCTTGGGCTCATGGAGGGCCGCGGTAACGCGGTATTCACCCCGGAGGCGAAGGTGACCGCGGCGGAGGCCGTGACCGTCTGCGCCCGGTACCTGTCCTTTTATTACGACGACAGATACGACCTCAGCGGCAGTCCCTGGTATGAGCCGTCCTATAAATACCTGGCCCTTTGGGGCATAGATACGTCCTTCGCCGAGCCCTGGGAACCAATAACGAGAGCGGAGCTCGCGGCCCTTTGTGACCGGGCCATGCCTGACGGGGCCCGGACCTCCGTCTCGGCCGTACCGGTCTTTCCCGATGTGCCGGTCAGCGCCGGCTGGGCCGGGCCCATCTACTCCCTGGCCCGCACCGGGGTGATCCGTGGCGGCGACGGCCTTTTCCGGCCGGACGCGTCCCTCACCAGGGCCGAGGCCGCCTGCGTATTTGCCCGCATGGCCGACAGGTCCCTGCGTTAAGCTACTTCCCTATTATGTCCCTGAATGCCCTTAGGGCGTTTTTGTGGGTTATCTTTTCCGCCCCCTCCGCGCCGAAGGCGCTGACTATGGCCTCCACGAGCCTCTGCTGTCCTCCCGCGCCGCCCCACTCAAGCTTTGATCCTATTCCGTCATAATCGGAGCCCAGGGCCACGGACTCTATGCCTCCCACAGCCACCAGGTGCCTGAGATGGCGTATGAGCTCCGATATGGCCGTGAAGCTGTCCTCGAAAAGCTCCGATGTCGGATGGAGAAAATAGTTGCAGTAGTTAAGCCCTATTACCCCGCCTGCGTCCGCCAGCGCCTTTATCTGCCGGTCCTTCAGATTTCGGCTTATGTCGCAAAGCGCCCCACAGCAGGAGTGGGAGGCGATAAACGGCTTTTTGGAATATTTCGCCACATCCCAGAAGCCCCCTTCGGACAGGTGCGACACGTCCACGGCTATCCCCAGCTCGTTCATCCGCCTTACGCACTCTATGCCGAAGGGCTTAAGGCCCAGGCTGTGCTTTTCCGGGTCGCTGTTTTGCGGATAGCCCAGGGAGTTTTCATAGTTCCACGTGAGGGCCACCATCCGCACTCCCTTTTTGAAATACTCGTCCACATTCTCTATCTTCCCGTCAAGAGTCACCCCGTCCTCCACGGTGAGTACGGCGCTGACCTTCCCCTCGCTGTCATTTTTCACTATGTCCGCCACGGTGTACGCCGGGGCCAGGTATTCCTTATTGAGCTCCAGCTCCCGCAGATACGCCGCGTAGGCCCTGTCGAAGTACCCGAATGGGTCGTCCGGCATACCGTGGCGTGTCGCCGCGTCGTGGGTCGGCACGAAAATGGCGAAGCACTGGGCCATCGTCTCACCTTTACGCAGGCCCTCCAGATCTATGTGGGAGTTTTTCATCCCGTCCAGGTGCTCCCCCTCGTAAAATCTCATTATCGTATCGCAATGCAGGTCAATTATTTTCATATTTTTCCCTCCTGAGAAAACCGGCGATAAACAGTATACAGCAAATCCGCCGCCATTGCAATCAATAATCTGATTTGCCTTTTAAGCCTTTTCCGCATAAAAGTGCCCTCGCCCGGTTATATTAACATCGCGAAAGCAAAAAAGGAGGATCATGCTATGATCATGGACAGGATTGCTCTTATCCTCTTGATAATCGGCGGCATCAACTGGGGCCTCGTGGGCATCTTCAAGTTCGACCTTGTTGCCTGGGCCTTCGGCGGCCAGACCGCCAGCGTCAGCCGCGTCGTCTACACCCTTGTGGCCCTGGCGGCCCTCTGGTGCATCTCGCTCCTCTTCAGGGACAGGATCGGATCAAGAGAAAATTCATAAAAAAGAGTAAAGGGCGGGCCGCTGGCCCGCCTACATACTTTTATCTCACCTGGTCCATGAGCCGCTTGAGCTCCCCCTTTTCATAGGCCCCCGACATCCTGATAAGTATTATGTAAACCGTCACGAATATGACCGCTCCGCATATAAGCCCGACGGTCCCGTTGGCCCCTCCGGTCATGCGCGTGATAAGGTACGTTATGAGCCCCGCGGCCAGGGCTCCCGCCGCCGTCGGGAGCATCCCGGTGAGGGACGCCCTTATGCTCGTTATCTTTGAAAGCCTCCTGAGGCTCAGCGTGAAGTTGAATATCTCCGAGGCGTACAGGACCAGTATATACCCGTAAAGCGCGAGGCGCGGCAATATGAGCCATATAAGGGCCGTGGAGAGAAGGGAGTCTATTATATTCACCCTCATGGAATAAAGGTGCTCCCCCAGGCCCCTGAGCATCCCGTCCGTTATGTTGTCCATGTACATCACCGGCATTAGCATAGCCAAAAGGGCGATATAGTGTCCGACCTGGCGGCTTTCATAAAGCGTCTGTCCGAGGCACCCGGCAAAACACGCCAGGTACGCCGCCACGGCGGCGGAGAACGTAAAGGTCGTTTTCAGCAGCATATTCGCCGAGGCGGCGATCCTCCCGTCGTTGCCCCGGACCTGCTCCTCGGTGAGCTCCGGGACGATGAGCTCCGAAAGGGACGCGAACAGCACCATGGGGAAGGTTATCACCGGGAATACCATCCCCTGGATCATGCCGTAACCGGCCAGGGCCGCCTGGGCGCTGGCCCCGGAGCGCCGAAGTCCCGAGGGTATGAGCAGGTTCTGCACCGTATTGAGCGCCACCCTGGCGTATGCCGTCGCGGCCAGGGGCATAGCTATGCCCAGCATCCTCCCCGTAAGGCGCGAGCCGGTCCTCAGTCCCCCGCGCCGTCTGTCCCGGTCGAAAAGATACAGCGCGACAAGTATGAGGAATGAGAATATCTCCCCCGCCGCGGAGCCCGCCGCCACCCCGGCGCACATGAGCTCCACATTCGCGGTGGGTATGGCCGCCAGGGCCATAAGGGCCACCGCCATCCGCGCCAGCTCCTCCGACACCGTGCCCATCAGCGCCCGGCCGGCCTTGCACATGCCGGTAAAATATCCCCCCAGCACGGCGCCGGTGGATATGAACGGCATCCCCAGGCTCAGCACCCTCAGCGCCGCCGAGGTCCTTATGTCCCCAAGGAGCCGAAGGGCGATGATGTCCGAAAAGCCCCAGAGTATCACCGCCGCCAGTGTCCCGAATACGGCGGCGTACATAAGGCACCGCCTCACCACCGCCGCCGGGTTTCGGCCGCTTCCCGTCTCCTCCGACACCAGCCGCGTCGTCGCGAAACGTATGCCCGAAATGGCAAAGGTCGCCGTCAGGGACCCCACGGACGCCACCAGCCCATATAGTCCTATGCCCGCGGCGCCCATCCTCCGCGAGAGCCCCACCTGGAACCACAGCCCCAGCGAGCGCAGGAATACGGACGCGGCAGTCATAAGAACAGTATTTATAAGAAGCCTTTTACCCTTCACGACGCACCTCCCGCGGTGATAAAGTATATGCCCACCGCGGCTGAAAATTACATCGTGAAAAGTAAGGCGGCGTGAGTCGAACCCACGCCGCCTTAAGCCCTGTCGTATCATACGAGCGCCGAAAAGAGCTCCCTCATGGCGGGGTATATCCGCCGAAATCGCGTGTACCTCTCCTCATAAAGCGCCGTGAGCTCCGGCTCCGGCCAGGTGGTGGAGCTCACTGTGACAAGCTCCTCGCAGGCCCGGCTCACTGAGGGGTACCGCCCGTCAGACACCATCGCCAAAATGGCCCCGCCGTAGCCCGGGCCCTGCTCCGTCGCCACCATGTCAAGTGGTATCCCCAGCACGTTTGCCAGTATCTCCCGCCACAGGGGCGATTTGGCTCCGCCGCCGCACAGTCGGGACCTGGGCACCGCGATGCCCAGGCTCTTTGCCACCTCCACGCTGTCGCGTATGGCGAAGGCCACGCCCTCCAGTACCGCCTGGGTCATGTCCGCCCGGGTGGTGTCCATCGTAAGGCCCGTGAAGGTCCCCCTGGCGTTCGTGTCGTTTATGGGACTGCGCTCGCCCATCAGATACGGCAGGAAAAATACGTGGTTGCGGCCAAGCTTTGAGATCCCGGCCTGCTCTCCGGCGAAATCCCCTCCCGCCGACAGGATGTCCATCCACCACCTGTTGCAGGAGGCGGCCGACAGCATACAGCCCATGAGATGGTATCCCCCGTCGGCGTGGGCGAAGGAGTGAATGGCGTTCATGGGGTCCACCCTGAATTTATCCGACGCTATGAACACCGTCCCCGAGGTCCCCAGGCTTATATTGCACCCGCCGTCGCCAACGGTCCCGGTGCCCACCGCCGCCGCGGCGTTGTCCCCCGCCCCGGCGCACACGGTCACGTCCGCCGGAAGGCCAAGGGCCGCCGCCACGTCCGGCTTTAATGTCCCCACGCTCCTGAAGCTCTCATACAGTGTCGGAAGCTGTTCCTCCGAGACACCGCATATATCCAGCATCTCCTTTGACCAGCGCCTGTTTTTTACGTCAAGCAGAAGCGTCCCGGAGGCGTCCGAGTAGTCTGTGGCGTGTACTCCCGTCAGCTTATATACGATATAGTCCTTCGGGAGCATGATCTTCGCGATCCTCTTAAAATCCTCCGGCTCGTTTTCCCGCATCCACATAAGCTTTGGCGCGGTGAAGCCCGCGAAGGCGATGTTGGCCGTGTACTCGCTCAGTGCCCCGCGGCCAACAGTTCCGTTCAGATACTCCACCTGCCCGGCGGTCCTGCCGTCGTTCCACAGTATAGCCGGCCGGATTATCCTGTCGTCCCCGTCCAGCGCCACAAGGCCGTGCATCTGGCCCCCAAGGCCCACGGCCCTGATGCCCGACGCGTCCACGTCCTTGACGAGCTCCGGCACTCCCGACAGTACCGCCCCCCACCAGTCCGCCGGGTCCTGCTCGCTCCAGCCCGGCCGCGGGAAGCGTATGGGGTACTCCCGCGACACCTCGTTCAATACTCTCCCCATGTCGTCCACCAGGAGAAGCTTCAGCGCCGACGTGCCAAGGTCAATGCCGATGTACATCATATCCGTCAACTCCTTCAAATCCCTCAAAGTACACCTCTATGATACCACCGGCGCCCCGCCAGCGCAAGGGCGTAAATCCCCGTATATCAGTAATTCCTGCTCACGAAATCCACCTCGTCCACGCCCTCCGCGGCGTTCAGGTACAGCGCCAGGTGGAAAAAGTACCCCGACAGTATATTCGCAAGATCCACAAGCATCGTGTCCACCTCGTGGCCCTGGTGTATGTGCCGGTAGAGCAGGCGCGTCAGGTCCTTCGCCCCAACCCGCAGGACGTGGGCTACACACGCCGCCTCACAGCCCTGAGTCAGCACGAACCGCCGGCACCGTCCCCGGCACCTGTCCCGAAGGCGCTCCGAGGCGGCGATGAGCCTGTCCCTCTCATCCTCCGTGACCTTGAGGGCCGTGCGAAGGGCCGGGTTCATGTGGTATATAAGCTCGCATACCCACAAAAGCTCCGCCCTGAGCTCATCATCCGCGAGCTTCGAGCGCAGTAGTCCCGTGAGGCTCGAAAGCCCGTCGGTCATCAGCTCAAAGTCACACCTTAAGTCCTCCGGCCCGTCGCTGAGGAACGGGTATGCCTCATAGGGGCTCCTGTAAATTTCCGTGTTCATCCTCCAAATCCCCTCCATCTCTCCCGGCTCTCCCGCATGTGCCCGGGCACGTCTATGCCGAACACACGGCTTAAATCCCCGCCGTTCACCTTGTCCGCCGGTCCGAAGCTCACTGTCTCGCCGCCGGCCATGAGCAGTACCGTGTCCGCGAAGTCGAAGGCCAGATCAAGGTCGTGGAACACCCCGGCGGCGGCCCTTTTCTTATCGCCGGTCCACAGCCTCAGCTCATCCACCAGCTCCACCTGATATTTAAGGTCCAGGTGGTTCGTGGGCTCGTCCAGGATTATTATCTCCGGCGTCTGGGCGAAGGTCCTTGCGAGCATCACCCGCTGGAGCTGTCCGCCGGAAAGCTCCGTTATCGGCCTGTCTCGCTCCTGCCACAGGTCCAGCTTCCTCAGACACTCCTCGGCGATACGCCTGTCCTCCTCCCCCGGCGCGGAAAAAAGGCCCCTGCCCAGGTGCGGGAACCGCCCCATCAGCACCGTCTCCCACACCGTGTAGGAAAAGCCCGCAAGGCTCGTCTGGTGGAGCATCGCTATCCGCCGCCCGCGCTCCCGGGCCGTCATGGACCTTAAGTCCCTGCCGTCGAGCTCCATTGTCCCCTCCGACGGGAGCGCCCCGGTGATCGCCCGCAGGAGCGTCGTCTTGCCACAGCCGTTTGGCCCGATTATCGCAAGCCTCTGTCCGCCGGACAGGGAGAAGGACACGTTTTTTACCACCGGCTCCCTGCCATAGCCGCATGTCAGGTCTCTTACCTCAAGCACCTCAACGCCCCCTTTTTTTAAGGAAGATATACATGAAAAACGGCGCGCCCAGAAGTGCCGTCACCGCCCCCACCGGTATCTCCCTTGGCGCTGCCGCGGTCCTCGCCACAAGGTCGCTGAGCACGGTGAAGCTCCCGCCCAATACCGCGGCGGCCGGAAGGGACCTGCGGTGCTCTGCCCCGAATATCCTCCGGGCCACATGGGGCGCCACCAGGTCCACGAACCCGATTATGCCGGAGAAGGCCACCGCCGTGCCGGTGAGCACCGCCACGAGGGCGATGAGCCGCCGCTTCACTCTGTCCGGCTCCATGCCCATGGACCTTGCCTGCTCGTCCCCGAAGGTGAGAAGGTCAAGCTCCCTGGCGCATCCTATGAATATGGCCAGGCACACCGCCAGCACCGGTCCCAGCACCAGCGCCCCCCGCCAGCCCCTGGCGGCGAAGCTCCCCATCTGCCAAAGCCCTATACGTTGGGCGTAATCCGGGTTCATCGCGGACAGAAGGTCCATTATAGCGGAGAAAAACAGTGATATGACCATGCCCGTCAGCACTACCGTGACGCTTGTAAGGCGCCTGTCGAAAGCCCTCGCCATGGCCAGGGTGAGGAGCACCGTCAAAAGCCCCCCGGCAAAGCCCGCCACAGGCAGTAAAAACGCCCCCATCACCCCTCCGGCAAGGCCCGTCACCATCACGGCTGTGGCGCCAAGTCCCGCCCCCGCGGACACGCCCAGCCCAAAGGGCGAGGCCAGCGGGTTTTCAAGCGCGGACTGCATGACCGTCCCCCCCACGGAAAGGGCCGCGCCGGTCAAAAAAGCCAGCGTGACCCTCGGGAGCCTCAGGGACATTATGAGCGTCCGCGTACTCTCGTCGCCGCCGCCGAATATGGCCGCCAGGACCCCGGCGGGGGAGATATATACGCTCCCCACGCCGACGCCCAGCATAAGCGCCACAAGGGCGAAAAGCCCCAGGGCGGCAAATTTTCCTCCGGTCTTACTCACCGTAGTACTCAGGGTAAATGGCCGCGGCCATCTGGGCCATGGCCTTTACGATGTTGTGATCCGGCAGTGACGAGGCCATGTTGTCTATGTAATATACCTGGCCCTCCTTCACCGCGGTGACGGCGCTCCAGCCGGGCCGTGACATTATCTCGCCGGTGGGGTCGTCGATGTAGTTTACGTTCGTGAGTATAACGTCCGGGTCTGCCGCCACCACGGCCTCTTCGGTGACTCCCAGCCAGCCGCTCTCGCCGGAGAGTATGTTCTCCGCGCCAAGGAGCGTCAGCATCTCGTCAAGGAACACGCCCTTGCCGAAGGAGTACATATATGGCGCGGCGGAGATCTCAAAATAGACCGACTTCTTCTCCGTCACGGTCTTGCCGATGGCGGACAGCCTGTCCACCTCCTCCTGCATGGAGTCCACCAGCTTTTTCCCCTCGTCATCCTTGCCGAGCACTGACGCCACAAAGGCTATGTCGCTTTCGATGTCCGCGATGCTGTCGCTGGTGGGCACACACGCCACGCACACCCCCAGGTCCATAAGGGGCCTGTACGGGTCCTCCTGGTCGTAGAGAGACATATTTGTGACCAGCAGTACATCGGGCTTCAGTGCCACCAGCTCCTCCATGTTCGGGGCCGACAGGTCCAGCGCCGGGATGCCCTCAGGTACTCCCTCCAGCCCGACGCTTGAGGTGTCGCAGGCCACTATCTTGTCGCCCTCGCCCAGGGCGACCACCGTCTCCGCCAGGGACGGGGCCAGCACCGCCACGGTCTCGATCTTACCCGGGACCGTGATCTCCGCCCCACTGGGATCTGTGAGCTTGCGGGCTTCGGAGTCTGACGCGCTCCCCTCCCCGCAGGCGACGAGGCCCATGGCCAGCACCGCCGCCAGGACCAGGCAAATCACTTTTCTTTTTACCTTCATAATATTCACACCTTTCCCCCGGCAAAAGAGAACACCCCTCCAAACGAAGGGGTGTTTTTGCCGTCAGAAACCGTCCCCGGGGAGTTCTCCCCGCGGCGGCACAAAAACAGCACAAGCCCATTCATCGTAAGCTTGCGCAGGACAGACTCAGCATTCTGGCTGAACGCCCCGGCTTTCGCCCGGGCGTATCACAGTGGCGGGACCGTGCGGGATTTTCACCCGGCTTTCCTGAATAAACGCCTGACCCTTGTTGGAAAGTATTCTGTTTTCCGGGAAATTTCGCCCCATCAGGGCCCATCCAGTATACCAGACGCCCCTCCCCCTGTCAAGGTAAAACAAAACTCCCAATTCCCTTTTGAATTGGGACAAACAAAAAAGGAGGTTCCCCTCCTTTTTCGCGCTTATTATATATTTGTTTTCTGTATTTATTTCCTGTAAAACAGCACTCCAAGCGTCCCGGGGCCGCAGTGTGAGGATACGGTACACCCGGCGCGGGTGTGGACGATCTCATCAAAGGACGCCGTCTCCCTCACCGCCCTCTCGGCTATGGCCCTGCACTCGTCGCTTACGCCGGAGTCGGTTATGAATATGCGCCTTGTGTCGATATTTGACGTGTCCGCCAGCCTGTCCCGGACATAATTTTCGATGCAGACGGCCAGCTTTCCCCGGTACTTCTTCCCCACGCCCATCTCGCCGTCCTTCACGTATATGCACGGGTGCAGCTTCAGCAAATTCGCCCCCATCGCCGCCAGGGCCGTGCATCTGCCGCCCCGGCGCAGATAGTCCAGCGTATCCACCACGAAGCTCACATCAAGCTTCTCCTTCTTTTCGTCGAGGACCCTCTTTATCTCCCCGGCCTCCATGCCCCTATCCGCCATCTCCCGGGCGTCCAGCACCAGGTGCCCGATGCCGGTGGACAGGTTCCGGCTGTCCACCACGTATACGTTCCCCAGCTCCTCTCCGGCTATGCAGGCGTTCTGATAGCAGGCGGACATCTCCGAGCTTATGGTGAAGTGTACGATGGCGTCGTACTCCTTCAGTATCTCGCTGAAAACGTCTATGTAGTCCTGGACGTTCACCGCCGCCGTGGAGCCAAGCTCGCCGCACCGGGCGATCTTTTCGTATAGCTCATCCGGTGTGATGTCCACACCGTCCTTGAAGCTCTCCCCGGCACAGCTGACCGTCAGGGGCGTTATCGTGATGTCGTTTTTCTCCACAAGCTCCGGCGACAGATCGCAGGTGCTGTCGGCTGTTATCTTTATTTTCATAACATTATCTCCTTACAAGAGAAGCTTTTACCAAGATTATATCCCCCCGCCTCCCCCCTGTCAAGCCAAACCCCGCTCCCGATCCCCCTTAAAGAACAGTGGAAAAATCCGCGCGTATATGCTATAATCCCGGTGTAGGCCCTTCGGCTTACAAGCGATGTAAATATTCCGGATAAAATGGCGGTGAGGACATGGATTATAAGATAGCCATCTGCGACGATCTGGAGGCCGACCGGCAATATATCGCCTCCCTTGTGACTGGGTGGTCGTCCGATGCGGGCCACACGGTGAGGATAGACGCCTTCGCGTCCGCCGAGAGCTTCCTTTTCCAATACGCCGAGGAGAAGGACTATGACATTTTGCTCCTGGATATTGAGATGGGCCCCATGGACGGCGTGGAGTTGGCGAAAAGGCTTCGCCGGGAAAACGACACGGTCCAGATAATATTCGTCACCGGCTATTCCGACTACATCTCTGAGGGCTACGAGGTGGCGGCGCTCCACTACCTTATGAAGCCCGTGGCGGAGGAAAAGCTCCGCTCCGTGCTGGACCGCGCGGCTGAAAAGCTTGCCAAAAACGGGCGGGTCCTTAATTTGGAGCTTGGCGGCGAGATGGCGCGTGTGCCGATCTATGAGATACGCTGCGCCGAGGTATTCGGCAACTATGTGACTATCCACGCCGGCCGCGACTACACCGTGAAAATGACGCTTGGGCGGCTCATAGATCAGCTTGACGAGCGATTTTACCGGGTGGGGCGCTCCGCCATTGTAAATCTTACTGAGATAAGCCGCGTGACAAGGGCCGAGATACGCCTTCGCGACGGCACCGCCCTTCCCCTGCCCCGCGGGGCCTATGAGGGCGTAAACCGGGCGATAATAAACATGGGGTGAGGAAAATGGGACTGATGTCAAAAAAGCTCGACGCGCGGATAGCCTCCTACCAGCGTGAGCTAATTGAGACGCATTACCGGGAGGTGGACAACATGTACCGCCAGATAAGGGGCTGGCGGCACGATTACCGCAACCACATCCAGACCATGAAGGCATACGCCGCCGCGGAGGACTGGGAGGCCATAAGGCACTACCTTGACCTTCTGGACCAGGACCTTACCACGGTGGATACGGTGATAAAGACCGGCAATCCCATGGCCGACGCTATACTCAACTCCAAGATCTCCCTGGCAAGATCCAAGGGCATCACGGTCGTGGCTGACGCCCAGATCCCCGTCCGGCTCAAGTCCTCGGAGATAGACCTGTGTTGCGTCATCGGCAATCTCTTCGATAACGCCATCGAGGCAAGCGAGAAGCTCCCGGAGGACAAGCGTGTCATCCGGGTCTATATGGACATGAAAAACACCCAGCTCTATATCTCCTTTACGAATTTCACCGCCGGGAAGAAGCTCAAACGGGACGGTAAGCTCTTTCGCAGTACCAAGGGCGAGGGCCACGGGCTTGGCCTTGTGCGGGTGGACGCCATCGTCGAGCGCCTTGGCGGATACCTGAGCCGTAACAGCGAGGACGGCGCCTTCACCACCGAGATCTTGCTCCCCCAGGTGTGATTTTTTCAATTCGTCACCGCAAAATGACGTTTCGTCCCCGGAATGGGCCGGGGACGAATTTTTGTGATACGATATGATCGCGAGGTGAGATAAAATGAACGAAAAAGCAAAGCCCAAATACGGCATCGCCCAAAATGTCCTTTGGATGGCGAAGATCGCCTGGAGCACACGAAAGCGGGTCCTTGTGTTCTGCTTTCTCACGGCCGCGCTGGAGATACTTTATAACCTGGCCCAGCTCTACATAGCGCCGGAGATTTTAAAAAGGGTGGAGAGCCACGCGCCTTTAAGCTCCCTTTTGTGGACCATTGCCTTTTTCACGCTGTCCATATTCATTGTGCTCGTCTTAAAGGACTATATAAAGGAGAACACCATGTACCCCCGGGTGGACGTCCGGTCGGTCATAATCGGCAAGCTCACGGGAAAATGCAACACCACCTCCTACCCCAACACCCTGGACGCGGATTTTATAAAGCTTCGCGAGCGTGCGTATAGGGCCTGCGACGGCAACCGCGAGGCCACGGAGCTCATCTGGCAGACGCTGACGCTCCTGCTTCAGAATATCGGCGGCTTCGTTATCTATCTTACCATCTTATCCAGGCTCGATCTTACCCTTCTTCTGGTGGTGGTCGCCACCTGCGTGGTGGGATTTTTCGTGTCCCGGTACACAAATAACTGGATGTTCACCCACCGGGAGGCGGAGGACGTCTACTACGCCAAAAAGCGCTATATCCGGGGCAAGGCGGAGTCCGTAGAGCTTGCCAAGGACATACGGGTTTTCGGCCTGCAAAACTGGCTCAATGACCTACTTGAGAGCGTCCACAACGTATATCTGGACTTTCGCCTGAAGGTGGAGCGGGTGAGCCTGCTCACGGACATAACCGAGGCATTGATGACGGCGGCCCGGAACATCATAGCCTACGTGTACCTTATCAACATGGCCCTCCGGGAGGGACTGAGCGTGGCGGAATTTCTGCTCTATTTCACCGCCGTCACCACCTTCACCACATGGGTCATGGGCATACTCCAGCAGGCGGTGAAGCTCCACCAGCAGAGCCTGGATATCTCCCGGGTCCGGGAGTTTCTCGAATACCCCGAGCCGTTTAAATTTGAGGAGGGCGAGCCCGTGCCGAGTGCCGAGGGCTATGAGCTCAAGCTTGAGCGCGTCTCCTTCCGCTACCCCGGGGCGGAGACGGACACAATACACGAGCTCGACCTCACTGTGAGAGCGGGTGAGAAGCTTGCCGTGGTGGGCCTCAACGGCGCGGGGAAGACGACCCTGGTCAGGCTTCTCTGCGGGCTATTCGACCCCACGGAGGGTCGGGTGCTTTTAAACGGGAAGGATATAAGGGATTTAGATAGGCGCGAATACTATAAGCTTTTCAGCGCCGTATTTCAGGAGTTTTCCATACTGGACGTGACGGTGGCGGAAAATATCGCCCAGACGAAGGAGAACATAGACTACGAAAAGCTCCGGGAGTGCGTGGAGAAGGCGGGGCTCACAAAAACCGTTGACGAGTTGCCGAACGGCTTTGATACCCACGTGGGCCGGGAGGTATACCTTGACGGAGTTCTCTTCTCCGGCGGACAGACCCAGCGGCTCATGCTGGCCCGGGCCCTTTATAAGGACGCGCCCATACTCATGCTCGACGAGCCCACGGCGGCGCTGGACCCCATAGCGGAGAACGACATCTACATGAAGTATAACGACATGACGGCGGGGAAAACCTCCGTGTTCATCTCCCACCGCCTTGCCTCCACCCGCTTTTGCGACAGGATAATATTCATAGCTGACGGCCGGATCGCCGAGGAGGGCACCCACGAGAGCTTATTGGCTCTCGGCGGTGAGTACGCGAAGCTCTATGAGGTCCAGAGCCGCTACTATCAGGAGGGGAGGGAGTTTTGAGCATGGAAAGGAAAATTAAATTATCAAAGGCCATCTCCTACTGCCTGAGGGCGGCAAAGCTTTTGAACAAGGTGAGCCGCAGATACTTCCCCGTGCTGGCGGCCATGTGCGTGGTAAACGCCCTGACGCCCTATGTGGCCGTATTCTTCTCCGCCCGTATATTGAGCGAGCTTGCCACTTATCGCCGTCCGGATATGCTGTGGCGGTGGGTCATAGCCGGGGCCGCCTGTACCGGTGTTTTCGCCGTGGTGAAGGCCATTTTATACGAGCGCCATGAGACGCTGTATGACGACCTCTACGGGCGAAAGGAGATGCTTTTCGCAAGGAAGATGTTCTCCCTCGATTACGCCGACATGGACAGGCAGGAGACACACGACCTGCGGGACCAGATACGGCAAAACGAGGGCTGGGCGGGCCTGGGGCTCATGCTGGTCCCCACAGTGATGGGGGAGCTTTTGGAGAATATCATCGGCATAATCAGCGGAGCGGCCCTGACGGTGAGTCTCTTCACCTCCCCGGTCCCGGCCTCGGCGGGGAGGTTCACGGTCCTCAACAGCCCACTCTTTATCCTGGCCATAGCCGCCGTGATGGCGGCGGTCAGCGTGCTGGCGGGATACTGCAGCGCAAGGAGCGAGTTATACTATACAAGCGCCTCGGAGGAGGCCAACTTTGGCAACCGGCTCTTCGGCTTTTTCGGGTTTTTCGGCCTGGAGAAAGGCCGTGGGGCGGACGTGCGGATATACTCCCAGGAGCGGCTCGTCAGCGCCTACTGGGCGAAAAATTTCGCCTTCGGCGGGTCGGGACTTTTAGCGAGGCTGGCGAGAGGCCCCATGGGGATACTTGCTGGCCTCGGCACCGGCATCACCGTGGTCATAACGGGCTGTGTGTACGTTTTCACCTGCCTGAAGGCCTGGGCCGGGGCCTTCGACGTGGGCAGTGTCACCCAGTACGTGGGGGCGGCCACGGCTATGGCGGGGAGCATCTTCGCGCTTATGAGCGCCTTCGGGAAGCTGAGGGCCAACGGGGCGTATCTGGAGACTACCTTTAAATTTCTGGACATACCCAACGCCATGTATCAGGGCAGCCTGACCACCGAAAAGCGCGCCGACAGGAATTACGAGGTGGAGTTTCGGAACGTGTCCTTCAAATACCCCGGCGCTGACACCTGGGCCCTTAAAAACGTCAGTATAAAATTTAAGGTCGGGAGCCGCCTTGCCATCGTGGGCGAGAACGGCAGCGGCAAGACCACCTTTATAAAGCTCCTCTGCCGCCTCTATGACCCCCAGGAGGGTGAGATACTTCTCAACGGCATAGATATACGCAAGTACGATTACCGGGACTACATGGACATCTTCTCCGTGGTGTTCCAGGACTTCCAGCTCATCTCCCAGCCCTTGGGCGCCAACGTGGCCGGCAGGGCCGATTATGACCCCTCCAGGGTCCGCGCGGCACTTATCGACGCGGGGTTTGAGGAGAGATTAAAAACCCTGCCCGAGGGGCTGGACACCCAGCTTTATAAGGACTTTACGGAAAACGGCGTGGAGATCTCCGGCGGCGAGGCCCAGAAGATTGCCATCGCCCGGGCCCTATATAAGGACGCGCCCTTTATCATCCTTGACGAGCCCACCGCCGCCCTGGACCCCATGGCCGAGGCGGAGATATACGCCAAATTCAACGACATCGTCGGCGACAAGACCGCCATATATATCTCCCACCGCCTGTCATCCTGTAAATTCTGTGACGAGATCGCCGTATTCAACGAAGGCCGCATCGTCCAGCGCGGCTCCCACCAGGAGCTTCTGTCCGACGAGACCGGTAAATACCACAAGCTCTGGACCGCCCAAGCCCAATACTACACCCCCTCCCCCATCCAATGACCCCATCCCTTTTCCCATGAACACGAACATCGCCGTCAGTGCCCGCCGCGCGCTGAGTGTATCATGCCGTCCACGATGGAATATGAAATCGGCGTCCTTTCCGCCACGGCCATGTTGTGGGTCACTGTGATTATGGTAAGGCCGCCGGCGTTGAGCCTCTCGAAAAGGTCCATTAGGGCCTTCGCGTTACCTGAATCCAGCGCCCCGGTGGGCTCGTCGGCAAGTAGGAGCTTGGCGTCCCGCGCAAGCGCCCGGGCCACCGCCACCCGCTGGCGCTGGCCGCCGGAGAGCTGGTTTACCCTTTTTGCGGCGAGCTCCGCGATGCCCACCTCCTCCAGCACCCTCTCTGATCGTGATTTCGCCTCACGCATCCGTACACCGCCGATTATGAGTGGAAGAGCCACGTTCTCCAACGCCGTATCGTCCCCCAAAAGGCCGAAGTCCTGCAACACAATTCCTATCTCACGGTTGCGAAGACGGCACCTCACCCGGTCCGAGGCCCTCGCCACGTCAACGTCCTCAAATAGATACTCTCCCCCGGTGGGCGTGTCGAGCCCTGCCATAATGTGCAAAAGCGTCGATTTTCCCGAGCCCGAGGGCCCGGTTATGGAGATAAAGTCCCCCTTTCGGACCTGAAGGCATACGTCCCGGAGGGCCTGTACCTCGGTCCCTTTTCCGGGATTATATACCTTGCTTACGCCCTTTAAGCTTATCATATCTGTCAGTCCCCCCTGTGATACAGCGTTATAGCGGCCACGTTCCTGTTCTGTATGTATCCGGCGGCGGTGCTCATACCGAGCGCCGTCAGGAAAAGCGTCCCGGAACATATTACCCCCAGGGCCCCCGCCCCGCCATAATCCTCGACGTGTACAAAACTCTTCGCCACAAGTGGCGTCAAAAACCACCCCAGAGCGGCAGAAAGGACATATATGAGCACATTTACCAGCATATTCAGCGTAAATATCCGCCCTCTTGTCATGCCGGATATGTAAAATACCGCTAATTGCCTCTCCCTGCGGCGTATGGACAAAAATAGATACGCCCCGTAACCGAACAGAGTCACCGGCGCCAGCAAAATAAACTTGAGCTGTTCAGGCAGGTTTTTTGACAGCGTATTCTCAAGGGAGCTGTGTTCTATCTCGGTAAGAGTACAGACCTCACCCCAGGTGCCAAGCTTCTCCGCAAGTGACTTTTTTAGGTTCTCAACATCGGCATCCTTTTTCGGAACGACGAAGGCGGAATAGTCCCAGCGGACATCTCCAATAAACTCCGGATCATACACTGCGGACAAAAGCATTGTTTTTTGAAAATACCGGGATACGTAGCCCATGCCGTCAAGGACCTGGTGGCTGGAACCTGCCCAAGGGAGCGCCCGTCCGTCCTCCAATACCCCCGCCACCACGCACGGGAAACTCAGAGTTTCCTCCTCGACTATCCCCGTCTCGTGGTCCACGGATACAGTGATGTACATACCAAGATCAAATTCGCTCCCCACCGGGAACCTCTCCGCCGCCATCCGACTCACCATTACGGGTAGCCTCCCGTCATGCCCGCCAATTTCGCTCCCGGCTCCCGGCCATGGTGGGCAGTAGCTCGCGAAGTCCTGAGAATAGAGGGCAAAAAGGTCAAAATTGACCGTCTTGCCGTCCCGTTTACAGAAGGCCCCGCCGGTTGTGAATAGCTCCAAAACCGCCTCCACCCCGTCCTGACGTTTTAAAGTCTCATGTACGTCGTTAAGGTAGTCACCGTCCGTGACAGCAGACCAGGAGAGGAACACAGATGGCGTAAAGTGTAGCGTCCCGTCCCTGACAAGCGGCAGTACCCGCCGTATTTCCGCCCTGTCGTCAAGGTAGGTGTCCAGTGGCTCTGCGATGATATTTGTAAATATGACCGTCAGTGTCAGCGTAGCTACCAAAAAAAGCTCCCTGAGAAAATATTTTGAGCAGAGCTTTTTCATCATCCGAAGCCCGTTCATGTCCCCTCACCCCTCTCACTCAGCTTGATCGTCCGCCGGACCTTTGGCATAGAGCACAGCGCCAGCAACAGATATAGCGTCAATACGAGCAGTATATATACCCACAGCCTCGGCATGACGCCGGCCTTAAAAATATCCATGACCGGAAGGCACAGCCTGTGTATCCCAGCCCCCAACACGGCGGCGAAAGTCAGCATCAAGAGCCACTGTCCGTAGACTATCACCATCGAGCAGCCGTAAGTCATGCCGCACAGATGATATGTAAAAAGCTCCTTTTTCAAAAATCCTAACCACTGGAGCATGAGCTCTACGACCGTCACCATTGCGATAAGGCAGAGTATCATGCCCTCCCGGGCCCCTTTCAACGCCTTTCTGGCCAGCATTGGTCCCGGATCGTGATTTGGAAGGTACACATTTGCCCAGGGTAGCTCAGCCTCAATATTCTCTCTTATTTCCATTGCCTCCCGCCTTTCCAGAGTGTCAAAGTGGACAAGGATCTGCACGGGGCGGAAGAATTGGAAAAACAGTCCGTACGGCAATATCCGAACAACGCCCTTCGTCCCCTCAGGCATTATATCTACGTCAGATTTCTGGGATATGCCGCGCCGAAAATAAAAGGGCATCGCGCTCCCCCGGCCCACGATGGTAAGCTCCCGGCCCCCAAGCTCAAAGGTCCGCGCGTCAAGGTCCCCATCCTTATCCGAAAGATATATGACCGGCGCGTACGCCTCCTCCTCGGTAAAAAATCGCCCCGTGGCGTCCGGGAACCATCGGCTGACCTGTGTCCCCTGCCAACCGATATATATAACATCGGATTGATCCCGCGTGAGATAGAGGACGTTTGCCAATCTCTCCCCGTATGTCTCATCCAGCCACTCTGCGAATTTTGGCATATCCCGAAGCGCCTCCCCGCCCATGTCCACCGTCAGCGTGGCGTAGTCGTTCCAGCCGCTTATGACGTCAAACTCCCGCATCGCCTCCCCCTGGGCCACGCTGAGGCAGAAGCATGACACGGTGAGCCCCAAAAGCAGTAAAAACACCACCCCCGGATTTTTTCGCGCCTGCCTTATGAGAGAGCGGACAAAAATTTTTATCATACCCATCACTTTTTCCTCCCAAATCATAAGACACGTACCGCCCCAAATCCGCAACAGTACCCCGCGAAATTTTCAAAAAGCCAAAAATCCGCCGGGGGCGGACTTTCTATCACTTTTTCTGAAAAATATAAATTCCCTGTTGCGTTTTTATAAATTTAAGTGTCTATATATAAAAAGAGATATAAGCGTCAGGAGCTGAGGCAATGACTTCATTTACTTCAGGCTCATCGGAAAGCGACGGGGTATTTATCGCCCGGCTCTATGATGAGTTTAAATATATAATGCTCTCCACCGCGAAAAGCTACGTCAGCAGCCCCGAGGATCGGGAGGACATAGTCCAGGAGAGCGTAATAAAGCTTCTAAAAAAGGCCGCCCTCCTGCGCGAAAAGGAGCGCCCCGCCCTGGCCGCCTATATTGTCTACACCGTGAGAAACACCGCGAAAAACCATCTTCGTAGACGATCCGTCGAGAGGGCCCATTTTGGAGAGTCGGACGGCGATACGGAGCCGGAGGCCGATATGATACCTCTCGATGAGCTGATGGCCCTCCGAGAGCGTCAGGTGCGCTTGGACCGCCTGTTGAGCGGGCTTTCCGAGGATGATCAGACGCTCCTTATCGGGAAATACATCCTCGAGTACTCAGACGAGGAGCTGGCCCGGGAGCTTGGATGTAAGAGCGCCAGTGTGCGCATGAAGCTCACCCGGGCAAGGCGAAGGGCGCTGAAAATAATTGCGAGAGACGAGGTGTTAAGACGTGACGGGGCGTGAACAGCTTACCGAAAATTACAAGGACGCCCTCTTCGCCCTCCTCATGGAAAAAGCGGCGGAGAAACAGGGCGAGAGCCTCCTTGAGGAAAATGAGCGGCTTCGAAGCGACGATAAATCCGCCCCCTCCCCCGCCCTTGACGGCAGGATAAATGACGCGATAACCCGTGCCTGCCGCCGGGAAAAAACAGTCAAAGCCCGCGATTACGCCTACCGCGTCGTCAAAATCGTCGCCGTCGCCGCCCTGATCGCGGCCCTTCTCCTCTCCATGGCTTTCCTCGCCTCCAGGTCCGGCAATGACACCTCCCTGGAATTTGTAAATTCCACCCTTGACGACCACACGGCGGAGGTAAATATAATCAAGAAAAGCGCCGATACCCCGTCCGAAAACGGCTTTTTAGGCATCAAGGCCGGCTGGATTCCCGAGGGCTACAAGCTCGTTGACAGCCAGGAGCGCGAGGACTGCGTAAATTATATTTATAAAGACGTTGACGGCAACAGCATAACCGTTCAATCGTACCTTGTGTTCCACTCCCTCTCTTTCTTTGTGGACACGGACAAAACGGAACTTTGCAGTGTCAAAATAAACGGTTCCGACGGGCGTATGATGACAGGCGACAATGTCAATGTCATGTTCCAGCTTGGTCAAAACGAGCGATTAGTATCCGTCTACAACGATGGCGGAAACGTCACCGAAGAGGAAATAATAAAAATAGCGGAAAATCTTTCCCTGATATAACGCAAAAAGGCCACCGGAAAATACCGATGGCCTTCTATATGCTCGCTTTGCGATTTCCGATCGTTATTTTATCAGCTTCTCCACCTCGCCCCGCGAGGCATCCGGGATGACTGCGCGGAGGTGGTCGAGGACGCGCTGTTTTGACTCCATGGGGTCCCGCTCATAGGCGGAGCTTATGAAATCGTAGCCGAACAGCGCCTCGGGCGTCGAGTACTGGGCCACGCCCCAGCCGTAGGTCATGCCGTATTTGTCCCGCATGTACACAAAGTCGCGGATGATCACGTATGTCTGCATCTGAAGCCGTGTTATCACGGTGTCGAAGCCCTTTATCCCGCCCCGGCCAAAGCCGGTGAGCTCCTTTAAGTCCTTTGAGAGTATGCCCCCCGATTTTTCCACGGTCTCAAATACCGTCTTATCCTTCATCGCCGCGAGGCCGTCGTCAAATCTCGCGTCAAAGTCGTACCCGTCCCGACGGAAATTGGCAAAGTCCGGAAGCCACTCGCGGCTTACGAACCCCGCCTTCCCGGAAAAGAGCTTCCCGTAGACGCACCTGCCCGTCCTGGCGATGGGCCCCTTCCACTCCCAGGGCCCGTCGACGGTGTCTGAAAACCAGAGCTCCCGCGGACAGCACTCCTCCAGTGAAAAGCCCGGTATCCTGTTTTTGAAAAAGGGCAGGAACCCCACCCTCTCCACAAGCTCCAAAACCTCCTCGGGGCCGCGGACCTGATCAAATCTCATACCCTACTCCTCACTAAAATTGGCCGCCGGTTTTTCCGGCGGCCAATCGGTTTTAGTCAAAACGCTCCCTGGCGGCGTAGGTCGTGTGCAAAAGCTCGTGGGCCCGGTGTCCGCAGGGCTCGCCCAGATAGTCCGCGTAAAGCTTCTGGATCTGGGTGTTGTTGTGGGACTGCCGGACGGCCTGGCGCTCGTCCTCGGTGTAAAGGGCGTCGGCCCTCTTTTGCTTGTAGGTATCAAGGATGTCGATGTCCTCATTGGGCAGGAAGCAGGGCTTGACGTAGGGCTGACCGCCACCGGCCACACAGCCGCCGGGGCAGCCCATGATCTCGATGAAGGTGTACTTGCTCTTCCCGGCCCGGATCTCGTCCATAAGGACCTTGGCGTTCTTCATGCCGTGGGCCACCGCCACGTTGACGGTCTGGCCGCCGATGTCGATGCTGGCCTCCTTGATGCCGTCAAAGCCCCTCACCTGCTCGAACTTGATAAGCTCGTGCTCTTTGCCCGTGAGGGCGTGATAGGCCGTGCGCAGGGCCGCCTCCATGACTCCGCCGGTGACGCCGAAGATGACGCCGGCGCCGGTGTACTCGCCCAGGAGGTCCTGGTCGAACTCCTCGTCGGGGAGCTTTGCGAAGTTTATGCCGCTCCGGCGGATGAGGTCCCCAAGCTCACGGGTGGTGAGGACGCAGTCCACATCGGGAAGGCCGTCCTTATTTTTGAGCTGGTCCCGCTCCTTCTCGAACTTCTTTGCGGTACAGGGCATGACGGACACGACGAAGATGTTCTTTGGGTCAAGGCCGTTCTTCTCGGCGTAGTAGCTCTTCACGATCGCCCCGAACATCTCATGGGGCGACTTGCAGGAGCTCAGGTGATCCAGCTGATCTCCGTAGTAATACTCAGCGTAGTTGACCCATCCGGGCGAGCAGGAGGTTATCATGGGCAGGACGCCGCCGTTCTTTATGCGCCCGATGAGCTCATTGGCCTCCTCCATGATGGTGAGGTCCGCGCCGAAGTTGGTGTCGTATACCTTGTCGAAGCCCAGCCTCTTCAGGGCCGCCACCATCTTGCCGGTGACGGGTGTGCCGATCTTCATGCCGAACTCCTCGCCCAGCGCCGCGCGGACGGCGGGGGCCGTCTGGACGACGATGAACTTGCCCTGGCGCTTGGCCTCGTCTATCCTGCCGATCTCGCTCTTCTCCATCAGAGCTCCGGTGGGGCAGACGCTGACGCACTGTCCGCAGAGGATGCAGGGAGAATTGGTAAAGCTCCTGTTCTCAGCGGGGCCCACGATGGTGTTGAAGCCCCGGTTCTCAAAGCCCAGGACGCTAAGTCCGTGGGCGTTGCCGCAACGGGCGATGCAACGGCCGCAGAGGATGCACTTTGAGGTGTCGCGCACAATGCTGGGGCTCACCTCGTCCACGGTGACGGGTGTGCGGGCGCCATCCTTGTTAATAACGCGGGCGCCGGTCATCTGGGCGACACGCAGAAGCTCGCAGGAGCCGTTCTTACCGCACTCCTGGCACCACGCGGAGTGATTGGACAGCAACAGCTCCACGCTTGTGCGCCTGGCCTGGACGGCCTTGGGGGAGGATATGGTTATCTCCATGCCCTCACTGACGGGGTAGACGCATGAGGCCACGAGCCCCCTTGCGCCGGTGGCCTCAACAAGGCACACCCGGCAGGAGCCCTGGTTGCACTCGCCGTGGTTGAAGGCGCACAGGGACGGTATCTCATAGCCGCATATCTTGGCGGCCTCCAATATGGTAAGGCCGGCCTCGACCTTGTAGGGATGTCCCTCGATCTTTATATTCACTAATGACATTTATCGGTCCCTCCCTATTATTCCTTGATGATGGCATTGAACTTGCAGGTGGACATGCAGGCGCCGCACTTTACGCACTTGGCGGGGTCGATCTCCATGGCCGCGAGCTTCTTGCCCGGGGCCACGTAGTCGGTGCGGGTGATGGCGGAGGCAGGGCACTGCTTGGCGCACATGCCGCATCCGAAGCAGCTGTCCTTCACTATCTTGTACTGCATCAGGTTCTTGCACACATGGGCCGGGCACTTCTTATCGTTGATGTGGGCCATGTACTCGTCCATGAAGTGGGTCATAGTTGAATTAACCGGGTTGGCGGCAGTCTGTCCAAGGGCGCACAGGGAGCCGTTCTGGGTCACATGGACCAGCTCCTTCAACGCGTCGATGTCCTCGGGCTCTCCCTTGCCCTCGGTGATCTTCGTGAGGATCTCCAGCATCCGCTTTGTGCCGATGCGGCAGGGCGTGCACTTGCCGCAGCTCTCGTCGCAGATGAACTCCATGTAGAACTTCGCCACGTCCACCATGCAGTTGTCCTCATCCATGACGATCGCGCCGCCGGAGCCCATCATGGACCCCTTCGCCACCAGATTGTCAAAATCTATGGGCTCGTCCAGATATTCCTTCGTCAGACAGCCGCCGGAGGGGCCGCCGGTCTGGATGGCCTTGAACTCCTTGCCGCCCGGGATGCCGCCGCCGATGTCGTAGATGAGCTCCCTGAGGGTGGTGCCCATGGGGACCTCCACCAGACCCACGTTGTTGATCTTGCCGCCCAGGGCAAAGACCTTGGTGCCCTTGCTCCTCTCGGTGCCGTACTTGGCGAAGGCCTCCCAGCCCTCCCTGAGGATATACGGCACACACGCCAGCGTCTCCACGTTGTTCACGATGGTGGGGCACTGCCACAGGCCCTTCACCGCCGGGAAGGGCGGACGGGGACGGGGCATACCGCGCTTGCCCTCGATGGAGTTTAAAAGGGCCGTCTCCTCGCCGCAGACGAAAGCGCCCGCGCCGAGGCGGATATGTACGTTGAAGCTGAAGCCGGAGCCCAGTATATTCTCACCCAGGAGCCCGATCTCGCGGGCCTCCTTGATGGCGATGCGCAGTCTGCGCACGGCCACGGGATACTCGGCCCTGACGTAGAAGTAGCCGTTCTGAGCGCCGATGGCGTAACCGGCGATGACCATGCCCTCGATGACCGCGAGGGGGTTGCCCTCGAGGATGGAGCGGTCCATGAACGCGCCGGGGTCGCCCTCGTCGCCGTTGCAGACCACGTACTTCTCGTCCCCCGCCTCGTTATAGGCGAACTGCCACTTCTTGCCCGTGGGGAAGCCGCCGCCGCCGCGTCCGCGAAGGCCGGCTTTCAGGACCTCGTCGATGACCTCCTGGCGGGTCATGGTCAGCGCCCGCATAAGGCCCTGATAGCCGCCGAAGCCAAGGGCCTCGTCGATATTCTCCGGGTCGATGGTGCCACAGCCGTGAAGGGCGATGCGGTGCTGTTTCTTGTAGAAGTTGATGTCGTCCTGGCGCTGGACCTTCTCGCCGGTGGCGGGATCCACATAGAGAAGGCGCTCGACGATCTCGCCGCCGATCAGATCCTTCTCAACGATCTCCTCCACGTCCTCCAGTTTCACCATGCGGTAAAGGGTGTCCTCGGGGAATATCTTGCAGAAGGGGCCCTGGGAGCAGAAGCCGAAGCAACCCACCTGGTTAACTGATACCTTGTCATGGAGGCCCTTCTCGTCGATGACCTTCTGGAACTTCTCGCGGATCTCGGCGGAGTTGGAGGATAGGCATCCGGTACCGCCGCAGAGCACCACGGCGCGCTTGCCCTCCTCGCCCTTGAACTTGCCGTCCAGGCAGGCCGAGCAGGCGGCGATCTTCTCGTTAAGTTGTTCGGGTGTCTTTATCATATGAGCCTTCCTCCTTACGCGTTTTTATAGGAGGCAACGATGTCGGGGACATCGGATACCTTGACCTTGGGATAGACCTTGCCGTTGATGCTGACGGCCGGGGCGATGCCGCAGGCGCCAAGGCACCTGAGGGCGTCCAGAGTGAAAAGGCCGTCGGCCGTGGTCTCTCCGCCCTTTATGCCCAGGACCTCGGAGAACTTGTCAAAGACCTGTCCGCCGCCCTTGACGTAACACGCGGTGCCCAGACAGCAGCCCACCACGTACTTTCCCTTGGGCTTTAAGGAGAAGTAGGAGTAGAACGTCACCACTCCGTAGATCTCCGCCACCGATATGCCGGTCCTCTCCGAGACGATCTCCTGTACCTCCAGGGGTATGTAGCCGTACTCGTTCTGGATGTCGCTGAGGATCATCATCAGCGGCGTGGGCTCGTCAACGTATCTATCGCAGATCTCGTTGATCTTCGCAACCGCTGTTTCGCTTAAGCGAGCCATAGAAATAACCTCCATTTTTTGATCGGGGCCGGTTCTCTCCATCCGGACCCGGCTTTTTATAACCTCGTGCCCGTAGCACGCTATTATTGTTAATAGAATATCATTCCTTCGGTAAACTTTCAATAGTGGATTTCAGCTTTTTTGGGGTGATTATTACAATATTTTCGTTTTTTTGACCACACAGGCGTCCGTTACCGCTCCAGGTCGGCAAAAACATCGCAGATCATGTCCGGGTAATCGCTCATTATGGCGTCCGCCCCCTTCCCGGCAAGCTCACGGGCGAGGTCCGGGTCGTTTATCGTCCAGTACTGCACCGCTATGTTATGCCTGTGGGCGTAGTTTATGAGCCTGGTGGTGCCCAGCTTCACCACGTAGTCCTCGTCGGGGATCTGGAGTGCCACGAAGTGATAGAAGCCCTCAGGCTGATCGATCCCGAGAAGCGAATAGAAATAGAGGGCGACCACCTCCATCACCCCGGCGGAGCGGAGCATATCGGGGTATGTCTTGTCCATATACTCCGTGACCTCCCCGTGGAAGGTGCCGATTATGGCCCTGGACAGCATGTCCCTGGAGCTCAGGACCTCGTATATCCTGTCCGCCGCGCGAAATCCGCGCTCGCCGGAGTCCTTTATCTCCATGATGAACCTGTATTCCCCGTGACCTTCAAGGAAATCAAAAAGCTCCTCCAACCTCAGCACCCTGAGCTCGTCGGGGATCTCCTCCCCCCGAAGTCCCTTGTAGGGCGCCTCGCCCCTGTCGTTCACAAATCCCTCGCCCATGTTAAGCTCCCGGAGCTCTGAGTACGTGTGGTCCCCGGGATAGACCCCCTCGTGGCCGAATACCTCCACGGCGTCCGAGGTCCTGTCCAGCGTCTCGTCGTGCAGCAGTATGAGCTCATCGTCCGCCGTAAGCGCCAGGTCGAACTCGAATATCTCCACGTCTATGCCCGACTCCACCACGTTCCGAAAGGCCATCAGCGTGTTCTCCGGCGCTATACCCCCTCCCGACCTGTGGGCGGATACCATCGGCGCGCCGGTCTTGGAAATGTAGGGATTATCACAGCCCGACACGTCCACCGGCGCGGCGCCTGACCAGTCGTGGGTCACCACGAGATACGCCGCCAGCGCCAGCACACACAGTGCCGAAATCACCGCGGCGACGGCGATAAGCGCCCTTTTAACTGCCCTGCTCATATCTCATCCTCCTCTATCCTCGCGTTGCCCATCCGGCACAGCCTCTCATACATGAAGCACTCCGGCTCGTGGTCGTTTATAATCCCGCTGGCCTGAAGGTGCGAGTACACCGTCACCGAGCCCAGAAATTTAAATCCCCTGCGTCTCAGGTCCCGGCTTATCTCATCCGAAAGGCCGTTGTGGTCCCGCCACTCGCCCTTTTGATGTCTTATGTAAACCACGCTCCGGCCCCCGGTGTAGCCCCAGAGATAATCGGAAAAGCTCCCGAACTCCCTGCGGATGTCCATAAACGCCCCGGCGTTGCCGATTATGGCCCTTATCTTTCTCGGCGACCTGATCATCCCCTCGGTGGACATTATCCTCTCCACGTCCGCCTCGCCGAAGGCCGCCACCTTCTCATAATCAAAGCCGGCGAAGCATTTTCGAAAAATCTCCCTTTTCTTCAACATCAGCGTCCAGCTGAGCCCGCACTGCATGACCTCCAGCGACAGATACTCAAACTGCTTCCTGTCGTCGAATACCGGGACCCCCCACTCCGTGTCGTGGTAGCTCTCATTGAGCCCCCCGTCCCGGCACCACCCGCATTTATACATTTTCCCGCCCCCGTTTGCATTATGTCAACCAATAATTATGTAAACCACAATTTATGTAAACCTATTATCTCCTGATCTCTCACGCCACCTGGGATTATACCGCGTATCATTAAATATGTCCATACCATATTTCCTCCACCTCCGCGCCGCCTATCCGGGAGCTTTTGTGCTCATAGTACAAAAACTCCCAAAATAATTAGACTTTAAAACCATTTACTATTGGCTAAAACCGTGTATAATTATACTCACAAGACAAATTATATTTCCGGTCACCTCCGCGAGGCGGCCATGGGTTTTTTGAGGAGGAAATGAAAATGTTCAATAATGATCCTTTTATCCGTAAATTCCCCGTCTGGGAGGCCAGCCTGCTTGACGGCCTCAGGTTCAGCGAGGAGAACACCTATTATTCCCTGTCCCAGAAGGACGCCGGCGAGTCCGTCATCTCCCGCATAAAGCGCGCCATCCTCGGCAAATAACCTAAAAAGGCTCCCGACAGGGAGCCTTTTAAATTGTCGAAAAAGGCCTGAAGGCCTTTTCCGACAAGTGGAACGTGCGGACCCATGATTTGAAATTAGAATTTCAAATCATGGGTCCTGCTGTTTTGCTGCGCGCGCCGCCGAAGGCGGCACACTTGCAAAACAAAAGGTAATTTTCGCGACGCGCATGTCGCCGCGAAAATCTAATTGTTTTTTTGACAAGCGGGTTTTATTTTGTGTGCTCGCGAATATCCCGGATCATCAGCGCCACCTCAAATGGGAACAGGTCCTCAGCCGTCTTGAGCGGCGAGTCCAGCAGCGCCCTCAGCTTCTGGAGCCTGTAATTTACCGTGTTCCGGTGCAGGTACAGGGCCTCCGCCGTGTGCTCAAGGCTCCTGTCGTTTTTGATGTACTCCCGCAAAAACTCCACATAGTCCCCTTTTGACGCGCCCTCGGTGTCCAGCGGCGACAGGAGCTCGTCGGCATAGCTGTACAGCACCTCCTCGTCCCTGACTGAGAAGAGGATCTTATAAAAGCCCATCTCCTCGAACCGTATAAATGGCACGTTTTTATACAGCGCCATCCGCATGGCCACCGTGGCCCTCTGGAAGCTCCCGCCGATGTTTTCAATGCCCCTGACCTCCGTGCCCACGCCCAGGAACAGCGCCTTGTTTTCCACCGCGTCCCTGTATACATCCAGGATTATCCTGATAAGCTCCGGCATCTTGCTACGCTCCACGTTGTTCGCGACCATCACCTGGTCCCCGTCCAGCTCGATGACGCCGAACTTCGAGCCCGACATGGAGTTCATCGTCTTGAACCGTCTCAGGCTGTTTATGAATACGTACTCCCTGCCTTCGGGCCTCCATATGTCCTCGCTGGTGCGGTTCGTATGTATGAGTATCACGGTAAAGCTCCCGTCCGGGTCGTAATGGCTTCCAAGGACCTGCCTGTTGCGCTCCGGGTCGCCCGTCCTCTTCAACGCGTCCGCCAGGGCCTTATCCAGCAAAACGCTCTCGTGCCTGTCCTGGATGATACGTGTGCAGAATGTCTGGATCATCTCCGTCATGTGTATCTCCCAGGGCATGGTGAGGAGCGGAAAGCCCAACTCGTCGCAGAGCTCCGCCACGTCCGCGGGGATTCGGAACACGTATTTCCCCGTGTTCACCACAAGCCCCGCCGCTCCCCGCTCATACAGGAGCCTCACGAGCCGCCCCAGCCAATCCGGGTCCGAGCCCGCCCTGATTCCCGAGGTCACAGCCAGCTCCGACCCGTGGAAGTACGGTATGATGGAGTCGTCCTCCAGCATGTATACCCAGCTGACCGTATTTCTCACACCGCTGTGCCCCGCCTTCAGCGTCAGCCTAAATACGTTGTCATTTTCCGAGCACAGCGTTTTCAACGCGATAGACACGCTCTCCCTCCTCCCGCGCCGCAGATCCCACCCGCGCTTTTCAATGAAAATATGGTATCCGCGTATGCGGATATTATATCATCAGTTCCCCTCCCCGTCAATTATCCATCCCCGCGCAAAAAAAGCAGACGCCGAAAGCGTCTGCTTTTTAAAACCTGCCGCCGCCTTTCGCGGCGCTGGTCGGAGTGGCGGGATTCGAACCCGCGGCCTCTTGGTCCCGAACCAAGCGCGATACCAAGCTTCGCCACACCCCGACGTGCCCATCTATTATATAAATCCCGCCCGCCGTTGTCAACCCCAAATCAAAATTTCCCCCACCTTAACCATTTTTTACCTACACCCCACGAGCCAAATGAAAGCTACTTCTAAGCTTACTTACGTAGTAGTAGTATATCTTGCTCCATTTGGTTCGATTTGATATGTATTATCCATATCCTATGGGGTATCCAACTTTCTGCTATCAAAATGCTGTCGGGGACTACTATCATTTGTCCTATAAGGTACTGAATTATAGCTTTTCTTTCGTTCAGTAAATCTCTATTGTCTTTTGATCGATCAAAAATTATTATTTCTGCGTCACTGATACTTCTGCATCATTATTAATTATTTTCGCATTTTTTCAATATTTGTTTGTTTTCTTTCCATTACAATCCCTGCAAAGCATTTGGCAGTTTTCTGGTACGGTATGTCCTCCTTTGCTCCACGGCTTAATATGGTCACCTTCCATTTCCTCAAATTCAAAATGGTGACCGCATATTGGGCAAATCCCTTCCTGCCTACTATAAGCCGCCAGTTTATCTCTCTTATCAAACGTCCTCAAATTCAGCAGTCTACCCGCATACGGATCAACATCCTTACATAGGAGAAATTCATAGATTCCCTTAGTTTTCTGGACATCTTCATCCTCGTGAAGTTGTTTTACCTTGGCATTCATAACAGCAGAATTATACACACGGGAATGATATGCATTATAAAGGTGGCACCAATCTACCCCTTTCATATCAGAATAATATTTAGGAAATATTTTATCTATCCATCGAATAACATCCTGAAAATATTGCCAAAGTTCGTCAGCATCGGCATCTGATTTATGCGCCGCCATATACTCCGTGATATCTTTTATTCCTTGGTATTCACAAATTCCTCGAAGAGCTTTCTCAAGGAGTTCCTGTCTATTTGGATCACCAGTTATGTATTTGTCAGATAACCCTTTCGCGGCGCAATTTCTTTTTGAGAAGTGCATTTTTGCGTCCGAGAGCCATTCACCGGTATAAACAGAATTTCGCAATTCCTGATCAGTCAATTTTTCTCCAGCAATATTGACCACCTTAAACCAATCCAGTTTTTCTGATTCCTCTCCCTCGCATATATAAACCATAAAATCATAATTCATAATGGCATTATATTTATCATCAGGTAGGGCATCCCAATAATACTTTTTTCCATCCAGAGTAATTGGAAATTGATGTTTCAAATACTGCATAACGGAAAGCGTTCTCTGCTGTCCATCCAGCACTTCAAATCTGTCGCTTCCGACCTTTACCCAATACATCACATTCAGAGGAAATCCCCTCAAGACTGTATGAATAACAGCTTCTGCCTGCTCCGAGTTATAAACAAACTCTCTTTGATAAGCGGGTCGAATTGCCAGTTTTCCTCCGTAAGCAAAAACACCGTCATCTCCATTGTCCACATAGCTTTCAAAAACATCTTTGACCTTGATTAGCTTCGGCTCTATTTTCATTATTTTTCTTCCTCCTAATAAGTATACGCGGGTATACACTAATCAAATATCCGTCCACATTGTCAGCTGTATAATACACTTTATTGGACGGCTTCTCTAAAAAGCGAATTGTTGCTCTTGTATTGACCTTTCCTCCGCCCTGTTCTGTTCCATCTTGATTGTGCTGAACAGCATTTTCATAAATTACGGTCATAGCATATTCTACCGTATTTCCTAGTGTAATTCCAACAATTTCAAATTGTTCTGGATTATACTTATCCAAAAAAGTAATCGGAACACCCATAATACCGCTACATCCTTCTCTTGATAAACAAGCGTTTGTACTTTCTTTCCCCTGCAACAACTGGCTGGGCAATTCCACTCGTGGAATCCCACAATCCGGTGGAGAATCCTTTTCCTTCGCTTTCTGTTGCTCCAATAATGGTGAACTGTTCTGGGTTGTACTTGTCAATGAAGGTAATTGGCACTCCCATGATTCCATTACACCTTGCGCCTGATAATGATTCTGAAGTAAGGCGTAATCTTCTGTCTGTCTGTCTGTCTGTCTGTCTGTCTGTCTGTCTGTCTGTCTGTCTGTCTGTCTGTCTGTCTGTCTGTCTG
>CANRLF010000012.1 GCA_947631395.1 uncultured Oscillospiraceae bacterium | reverse complement strand
AACGCCCACTACCATGACTACCGCCAAGACCATGCACAGGGTCTTCTTCAGAGTCTTCATGTAGTGTTTCCTCCTTAATAAAAATAATTGATGAATTTTTCGCCCGTTACATGAACCGGACTTTTTGTTATGTAAACGCCGGACCAACCGGTCGGCATTAACACCGCGTTATGAGTTACGCCCTTTTGACTTTGCGGGTCCCGGATTTGTTCCTCTGTTATTCAAGAAAAATTTTAGAAATTTTTCCGAAAGGAGGAGTACGGCGAAGGAACAGGTTGGGCGGTTCCGTGAACCTCCGCCGTACACTTACATAATGAAGACTGTCACCGCCCCGTGTGCTTGCCGAAGCGGATCTGTCCGACCCTGTAAGCTTATTCGCCGGGATCCTGTCCGAATGGGCGCACCAATGGCGGGACCGACCATTCGGATTTGAACACATTCTATCACATAGTTAGTCCATTGTCAACATTTATAAGTCAAGAAGTTACAAAGTTGTAACTATACCCGAAAAAGCTGAAACTCTTAGAGCCGCAAGGGGTTTGGGATTTGTTCGTAAAATATTACGGAAATTTTAACTAATTTTATTACAAAATATTTCAGTAATATTCCTGATTTTTGCCGTTTTATCCCGATAATTCCTCGGTTTACGAAGTAGTATAACGCCATTTTACTCGCTTTTCCGGATTTTGCAAGTGTTTTTTTGAAATTTTTTGGGGTTTTTTCATGTTTTATCCGTTTTGGGGCCGGTCAAGCAGGTTGGCCGCCCGAAAAAACCGGACGGCCAACACGACATCACATTATATATTATATGATACTCACCTGATGGAGGCGCCCAGGTCCTTTTCAAGGGCCGCGAGGATGGACTTGACGGCGCTGTCGGCGTGGTCGTCGGTGAGGGTGCCCTCGTCCGAGCGGAGCACCAGGGAATAGGCGGTGGATCGCTTGCCCTCGGGGATGCCGGGGCCCTCATAGATGTCGAAGAGGCTCACGTTCCGAAGGAGCTTGCCGCCGGCGCGGCGGATACATTTTTCGATGGACGCCACGGTGACGGAGCAGTCGGCGATTATGGCCAGGTCGCGGCTCACGGAGGGATAACGGGGCAGGGGGACATAGACGGGGTCGGCGCCCTTCGCCTCACTGAGGGCGTCAAAATCAAGCTCCGCCGTGTAGACGTCGCAGTCGAAGCCGTAGTTTTTGGCGATGAGGGGGTGAATCTGGCCCACAACTCCGGCGGGACTGCCGCCGATAAGGACCTTCGCGCAACGGCCCGGGTGGTAGGAGGGGTCGTCCTGGCAGGCGGTAAATTCCACGTCCTCCGCGCGGATGTCCCGAAGGACCTCCTCCACCGCGCCCTTTATGGCGTAGAAATCCATCCCGGCGCCGAAGCCGCCAAGGGTCAGGATCTTCTTCTCGATGGCCAGGCCCCGGTCGCCGCCCATGTAGTAGACGCGGCCCAGCTCATAGAGCTTCACGTCCTTATTGCGGAAGCTCCAGTTGCGGGCAAGTATCTCGAGCATCGAGGGGAGCGTGGTGGTGCGCATGATCGAGGTGTCCTCACCCAGGGGGTTGAGGATACGGAAGGAGTTCCGCCGTGGCTCGTCCTCGGGCCAGCCGATCTTATCATAGGCCGTGGGGGAAATGAAGGAGTAGGTGATTATCTCGTCATAGCCGCAGTCACGGGCGAGCTCGCCCAGGCGGTTTTCAAGCTTCTGGGCCGCCGAGTAGCCGCCGCGGGTGGTCTGGCCGCGCATGAGGGTCACGGGGATGTTGTTGTAGCCGTAGAACCGGGCGACCTCCTCCGCCAGATCGTTCATCCGGCGCACGTCGCCGCGGAAGGACGGGACGGTGACGGTGTCGTTACCGTCGATGTCAAAATCGAGCTCACGGAGTATCCGGCGCATCTCTTCGGCGTCCACGTCGGTGCCGAGGAGGGCGTTAATCTTCTCCGGCTCCAGAGGCAGGCGGGCGGGCTCGGGCTTTTCGGGGAACACGTCGATGACGCCGTCAACGACTTCACCGCAACCCAAAAGCTCCACCAGCTCGCAGGCGCGATTTACGGCGTTGATGGTGTTCATCACGTCCAGGCCCTTTTCAAAGCGGCCGGAGGAGTCGGTGCGCATACCGAGGGCGGTGGCGGTCCGGCGGACGCTGGGGCCGTTGAAGTTGGCGGACTCGAAGAGCACCATGGCGGTGTCGCCGACGATCTCGGAGTTGGCTCCGCCCATGACGCCCGCCACGCAGACGGGGCGGTTCTCGTCGCAGATGCACAGCATCTTTGTTGTCAGGGCGCGGGGGTTGCCGTCAAGGGTGGTGATGGTCTCGCCCTCTTTGGCGGTACGGACGATGATGTGCTTGCCCTCAACACAGCCAAAGTCGAAGGCGTGCATGGGCTGGCCGTACTCCAGCATAACGTAGTTTGTGATGTCCACGATATTTGAGATGGGCCGGACGCCGGAGGCGCGAAGGCGCTGTCTCAGCCACAGGGGCGAGGGGGCGATCTTCACGTTCTTCACCATCCGGGCGGTGTACCGGGGGCAGAGGGCGGGGTCGGCGATGTCGATGCTGACGAGCTCCGAGACCGCGCCGCCGGAGCCCTTCACCACGGGGGTGTGGAGGGCGAGCGAGGAGCCGAAGGTCACGGCCGCCTCACGGGCCAGGCCGATGACGGAGAGGCAGTCGGGCCGGTTGGGGGTTATCTCAAAGTCGATGACGGTGTCGTCAAGGCCGAGAAGGGGCTTTATGTCGTCGCCGGGTTTGGGGTCCAGGGCCATGAGGTCCGGGTCGGTGTTCAGGATGAAGAGGCCGTCCACCACGGAGTGGGGCCAGTCGTTGTCGGTGAAGCCGAGCTCCTGATAGGAGCAGAGCATACCGTCGGACATGACGCCCCGGAGCTTGCCCTTCTCGATCTTCTTCCCGCCGGGAAGGGTGGAGCGGTGCAGGGCCACGGGCACAAGGTCGCCCACCTTCTGGTTCTGGGCGCCGGTGACTATCTGGATGGGCTCATTTTGGCCGATGTCGACCTGACAGACCCACATGTGGTCGGAGTTTTCATGCCGGACCATCTCGACGATCCGGCCGACGACCACGTTTGATATTTCGTCGCCGGGACGCTCCACGGTCTCCACCTTGGAGCCGGAGAGGGTCATCGCCTCGGCGAAATCCTTATCGTTCACCTTTTCGGTGTCGGTGAACTCACGAAGCCATTTGCGCGAAAGTAACATTTCTCTCCACCTCCTCAGAACTGCTCAAGAAATCTGACGTCGTTTTCGAAGATGAGACGAAGGTCGTCTATCCTGAAGCGGCGCATGGCCAGCCTTTCAAGGCCGAAGCCGAAGGCCCATCCGGACCAGACGTTGGGGTCGATGCCGGCCATCTCCAAAACGTGGGGGTGGATCATCCCCGCGCCTAAAAGCTCGATCCAGCCCTCGCCCTTACAGGTGGGACAGCCCACGCCGCCGCACTTGTGGCACTGGACGTCCATCTCACAGCTGGGCTCGGTAAAGGGGAAGTGGTGGGGGCGGAAGCGGGTCTTTGTCCCCTCGCCATAGAGCTGCTGGACGGCGGTGTTCAGGGTGCCCTTCAGGTCGGCCATGGTGACGCCCTTGTCGATGACCATGCCCTCAACCTGGTGGAACATGGGCGAGTGGGTGGCGTCCACCTCGTCCTTGCGGTAGACGCGGCCCGGGGCGATGATGCGGATGGGGAGCTCCATGGAGTCCATGGCGCGGACCTGCATGGGGCTCGTCTGGGAGCGGAGCATGACGCGGCTCTGCTCGTCAAAGTAGAAGGTGTCGGACCAGTCCCGGCTGGGGTGGCCCTCGTCGGCGTTGAGCCTGTCGAAGTTGAGCTCCGCAAGCTCCACCTCCGGCCCGTCGAGGACGGTGAAGCCCATGCCGATGAAGATCTCCTTCATCTCATCCAGGGCGATGTACATGGGGTGCCGGTGGCCCATCTTCGGGGCCTTGCCGGGGACGGTGACGTCCAGGGCCTCAGCCCGGAGTCTGAGCTCCAGAGCCTTCTCGTCCAGCTCGCGCCGGGCGGATGTGAGCTTGTCCTCGATGACGGCGCGGACCTCGTTGGCAAGCTGGCCCATTTTGGGGCGCTCCTCGGCGGGCAGGCCGCCCATCTGCTTCAAGATGGCCGTGATCTCGCCCTTTTTGCCCAGATATTTTACTCTGAGCTCCTCAAGCTCCGCGGAGCTTGAGACTTGGGAGAGCTTCGCTATGGCCTCCTCGCGGATCTTTGCAAGTTGTTCTCTCATGGTATCACTCCGTTATATATAAAATGTGATAATTGACTGCCGTCGGGCGGTGAAATAAAAAATCCCCCCGTCCCCAAGGGACGGAAGGCTCTTCCGCGGTACCACCCAAGTTCGCGTAAAACGCGCGCTTTTGTGCCCTTAACGCGGGCTCACGCCGGTGATTGGCCGGAGCTCCGGGGCGAACCGTGCGGACTTTTCACCGGGGCGCTCTCAGCCTTCGGCGTCCCCTCTCTGACGGCGCAGTCTCCGCAATTTTCCCCATCAATGCCGTAACCGACACTTAGTCTACCACACACCGGCGCGCTTTTCAAGGATTTTTTTGCGTCTCATACATCATTTTTTGCGCAAAAATACGTATATTTTACGCGCCTGATTGACAAACGGGTGAGGCGATTTTATAATATTGGTAACAAATCATATAGGGAGGTCGAAAACTTGAAAAAGTTTATGCTTTTGTTGCTTGCCGCCGTACTGGCCATGTCATGCGTCGCCTGCGGGGACGAGGGGTCTGAGGGCCCTGAGCCGGGGACGCCGCTCGCGAATTTCTACGACGCCGTCATGGCCGCCCAACCGGCCGACGCCGATGCCGTGGTGCTGTTCCCGGAGCAGGACCCGGGCCTCATCGGCAACTTCTACCCCGGGCTTCTGGACCTGGACCTTGACCAGATCGCCGCCTACTTCCCCCCTATCGTCACCCACCCCTGTGAGCTTGTGATGGTGGAGGTGAAGAACTCCGACGACATACAGAAGGTCAAGGACATATTCAATGCCCGGATCGAGACGGGCTCCGACAACGCCGCCTATCCCGAGTCCTCCGTCGGCTGGGCCTCCCGCGCCCAGGTACAGGAGGCGGGTAATTTCGTGGCTATGATAGTCCTCCCCGAGGGCAACGTCATACCCGACAATATTTTTACAGCCGACTGACTTTCGGACAAAGGCCCGGGGGCCTTTGTCCGAAAAGGGGATACGTGCGGAAACAGCCAGGAAAAGGCCTGCGGGCCTAATCCTGGCTGTTTCCTTTTGTCGCGACGCGCATGTCGCCGCGAAAATTGATTTGGATTGGGGCAGGGGCGTTCAAGTTTTTAGAGGTGTGACTTGATCTTCTCGATCATCTCGGCGTACTCCTCATCGGTCAGGAATTTCTCGCCGGGGTTCATGGCGAAAACGCCGCCCCACTCGTAGCCGTCCTTGTATTTCGGCACAAGGTGCATGTGGAGGTGGCAGCCGGTGTCGCCGTAGGCACCGTAATTGAGCTTATCGGGGTGGAAGACGGCGTGGATGGCCTTGGCCGCGCGGTCCACATCTGCGAAAAAGGCGTCCCGCTCGGCGTCAGATATGTTCACGATCTCGCTGACGTGGTCCTTGTAGGCCACGATACATCTGCCGGGGTGGGACTGCTCCTTGAAAAGGATGAGCTGGGAAACGCTAAGGTCACAGATCTTGATGCCGAAGGCCGCCAGAGGGGCCCCGCCAACACAATAGCCGCAATTTTGATCCTTCATTTTGAGATGCTCCCTTCAGTTTCAGTGTTGTTATTTTCTCCCGCCCGGGGGGCTGTACTGTCGTTCGCCGCCGCTCCGGCCTTCGCGTCACGGCCCAGTATGGCCGCTACGGCCTCCTCGATGGTGGCGTCGGGGTCGACCATCACCTCGGGCGAGAAGGTCTCGCGCCTTGTCGGGGAGCTCCGGCGGCTGTCGGCGTCCTCAGGCCAGCCCGGCTCCTGCTCCGCCGGGGTCACCGGGGGCGCTGGCTCCTCCGGCTCCTCGGGCAGGCGTCCGAGCTTCGTCACCACGATGATCTCATGTCCGCAGGCGGGACAGTGGCACTGGCGGCGCCTCGCCCGGATGAGGTCGCTGACCTCCACCGGTCCCCCGCACCAGGGGCACCTGAGCCGCCAAAAGCCCCAGACGAAGTACAAGATCAGGGCCACCGCGGCCACGATGAACCAGGGCCAGCTGAATACCCCGGCCACCAGGCTCCCGGCGAACAGGAATATAAATATGTACTGAAGCGCCACATCGTATATCCTGATGACCCTCACGGACCTGTCCCCCCTTTTTATCTGCTTATCCTATTTTAATATCCGCTTCCCGGCAAGTCAACAAATTTTTCGTAAAACATGGCCGCCTCATTTTTGCAAAATTACTATTCCGTTCAGGGGGATTTTGTTTTATACTAAAAAAAATACAGTAGGAGAGGTCTTTTATGGATACGAGGACTCCCACCATACGAATAGCCAAGCCCTCCGACGCTCCGGAGCTCCTGGAGATCTACGCGCCGTATGTCACGGGCACGACGGTGACCTTTGAGTACGACGTGCCCACAGTCCAGGAGTTTGCCGACCGCGTGAGCCGGACTCTTGAGAGGTACCCGTATCTGGTGGCGGAGCTTGACGGGCAGATAGTGGGCTACGCCTACGCCGGGGCCTTCCGCTCCAGGGTGGCGTACATATGGTCCGCCGAGGTCAGCGTCTACGTCCGGGACGGCTTCCACCGCCTTGGGATCGGGCGTATGCTCTATTCGGAGCTTGAGGTGATCCTGCGCCGTCAGAACATTGCCAGTATGCAGGCGTGTATCTCCCACCCGAACCGGGAGAGCATCAAGTTCCACTCGAGCCTCGATTTTGAGCGGGTGGCAAGGTTTTCAAAGTGCGCCTTCAAGCTCGGGCGCTGGGTGGACGTGGTCTGGATGCAGAAGATCCTCCACGAGTCAAATGACTCCCCTGCCCCGTTTATCCCCTTCCCTGAGCTTAAATAACGGTCTAAACAACTTCGCGGCAAGGGCCGGTGGCCCTTGCCGCGGATATTTTTTGCTTTTTTATTTCTCGATGGCGGCGATGTCGATGGTGTCGCCGGCGGTGGCGTCGATGTAGCGGGTGAGGATGGCGGCGATCTCGGCGCGGGAGGCGCTGGCGGCGGGGTCGATGCTGAGAACGCCGTCGGAGCTTTCGCGGCCGGTGATGATGTTCTCCCTGACGGCCCATTTCATGGCCTCGACGGAGTCGCCCGTCAGGGCGGACGCGTCGGTGAACCTGCTCAGGTCCGTACCCACGGTGGCCTTGCCGGCATTGCGCCACAGCATGAGGACAAGCTCCTCGCGGCTGACGTCGGCGGCGCGGGAGCCCGCGTCGG
The DNA here is from genome assembly GCA_947631395.1 of uncultured Oscillospiraceae bacterium. Taxonomy (GTDB): domain Bacteria; phylum Bacillota; class Clostridia; order Oscillospirales; family Oscillospiraceae; genus RUG626. The sequence goes on along the minus strand of CANRLF010000012.1, from coordinate 62,469 downwards.
CGATGCCGTTACCCACGGCCCAGTCCTCGGCGGCCTGCTGAGTCGCTGTCCAGTCGGAGCCGTCGGCCCCCTCCACGTTGTTTATCCTGGCGATGATGGTCATTATCTCGATACGGCTGGTGGTCTTGTTCACGCCGAAGCCGTCGCCGGTGCCCTTCATAAGGCCGTAGTTGTTGACGCGCTGGACGTCCAGGGTGTACCAATCGTTCTTGACGTCATCGAATTTCGTGATGACGCTGTCGCCGGATGTGAGCTGTTCCCGGGCGAGCTTCCTGTCCTGCTCCACGTGGGCGAGGCCCTCATAGCGGCTGTAAGTCATGCCGCAGTCGCCGCAACGGCCGTCGGTGAACACGTGGCCAACCACGTCGGCCTTACTGCCGCAGGTGGCGCAGGTGTGCCAGTGGGAAACGGAGTCGCAGTCCCAGCCGGCGGAGAAGGTGTGGACGTGGGCCTCCACCTTGACGGGCTCGTCGTCGCCGCAAACGGAGCAGAAGCCCTCCTCGTATGTGTGCTCCGCCACGTCCTTCTTATCGCCGCACTGGCACTCCTGCCAGTGGGCGGTGGAGTCAAAGCGGAGGGTGTAGGTGTGCCGGTGGCTCTCGGCCAGGGCCGGGATCTCCTGACCGCGGGTCATAAGGGCCCCGCACCCGAGGCAGTGTGTGTCGCCGGTGTAGCCGGCAACGCCGACCTCGGCGGCCCGGGCGTTGAGGATCTCGGTGCCGCCCACGTGCCGGGAGGCGTTCAGCTCGCCGTAGCTCTCGCCGCAGACGGAGCATACGGCCTGGGTGGCGCAGGTGGCCTGGCCGCCGGTGTGCCTGGCGGTGGCTTTCCTGTCGCCGCACTGGCACTCCTGCCAGTGGCCGGTGGCGTCGTGCTTGGTGACGTTATAGGTGTGTACGTGGTCGGACTTCAGGGCCTCTATGGCCGTGCCCTGGGACACCATCTTCCCGCAGGTGAGGCACCAGGTGTCGCCGGTGTAGCCGGCCACGCCCACCGCCGCCGCCCGGGCGTTGCGTATCTCGGTGCCGCCCACGTGATTTGCGGAGTTGGCGGTTGTCTTTACGGTGGCTCCGCACCTTGTGCACGTGGCGTTCCCGGCGCAGTCCGCGGCGCTGAGGGTGTGGGCGGTGACGACCACGTCACCGCAGGTGGGGTCGGTGCAACGCCTGACGCAACCGCCGTTGGCGGCCGTCCACGCGCCGTAGGAGTGGCTGTGGGGCACGGATACGGTCTTATCTATGAAGCTGCAGACGGAGCACTTGGCGACGCCGCCCACGATGACGATGTTGTGGTGCTCGACGGTGCCGTAGCCGCAACCGATGTTCAGGCACTTGTGCTCGTGGGTATCGTCGTGGCAGATCCAGGTGCCGAAGTTGTGGTTCTTCTGGCCGTCCTGCATCTTGTTGCCGCACTGGCAGTAAAGGGGATCGGTGCAGTAGCTCCTGGGCTTGGTCTTGTTGGCTTCACGGCAGCTGATCTGTCTGGTCTCGCCGCACAGGCCACACTGCTCATAGTGGTTGAGGACTCCGAATCTTCCGGTGATCTTCCACTCGTGCTGGCACGAGCTTCCGCCTGATTTGGTCTTGCCGCAGATGTCGCACCGGCCGCCCACATAGACGTGGGAGCCCAGGGAGGACTTGGTCTTGCACTGGGTGCACTCCACCCAGTGGCTCGTCTCGTCGGACTTCCAGTCGGACCAGGTGTGGGAGGTGCCGCTGGTGGTGAGTCCGCAGACGGAGCAGGTGCGGCCCACGGTGTGGTCGCCGCTGTCGTTTACCCACTTGTGGCCCAGGGGGTTTTTATATACGGTGCGGTTCGTCTCATAGCCGCAGGTCTTGCAACGGCTGAGCCTGTAACCGGGTTCGGTGCAGGTGGGTTCCGTCTCCACCGTCTCAAAGGTGTGACTGCCCCTGGAGCCGTTATTCTCGGTCTTGGTCGCTCCGCAGGAGGAGCAACGGTATTTCTGGGAGGCGTTGTCGGTGCAGTAGGCGCCGGGGATCTCCGGGCCGTCCTTCACCCACTTGTGGCCGCCCTCTGTGATCTTGGTGTCGTGGCAGATGCTGCAACGCTTCTCCACCGTGGGATTGTCAGGGCAGTCGGACCTGTATGTACTCTCCACCCACTGGTGCTGTCCCAAATTCATGCCGTCAAATTCCCTAAAGGCTATCTGCTGCTGGGCCCCGCACTTGGTACACTCCTTGTAGTGGATCCAGCAGGTGCCGAGCTGGCAGTTGTAGCCCTCGGCGGAGGACTTGTTCACCCAGTTGTGATCACAGCGGCCGTCATCGGCGGGAGTTTCACCGCCCGCGTCCTCCAGGAGGACCACAGGTAAGGCCTTCACCTCGCTGTGGCTGTGGGTGTCCACGGCCAGGACCGGGACGGCGGCTGTCGCCGCGATCATCACGACGCAGAGCGCCGCGCATATGAGCTTTTTAAATGTGTTTTTCATAGGTCTCCCTCCTGGTGGGCCGGCGCGGGCGCCCCCATCCCCTTAACGGGGGCAATACGACCCGACGGTCCCTTCTTGAACCTATAGTAACATATCGTTATTTTATTGTCAATCTTTTTATTTTATTTTTATAAATACCAAAAAAGTGTAAATTCAGGTATTTTATGTCATATAAATACTTTATCCGCCGGACGGGGCGTCCCGCGGCGGATAAAGGAAAAATATGTGTTTTTTATGGGCCCTTTTCGGGGTCACTCGTTATAGGCGTAATAGGCCACGGCGGCGGCGCAATAGGCGGAGATCACGGCGGTGAACAGGCTCATCACCGTATCCGGGAGCTTCATCGCCCCAAGGGCGAAGGGCGACACGGCATAGAGGACCATGGCCGCGCCGGTGGCGGCGGCGACACGGGGCTTCCTGTCCGAGATGGCCGACCAGAGCATCACGCCGGTATACGCGAGGCTCAGCAATAGCTGAATGAGGGCCGGATTAAGAAGCATGAAGTTGACGAGGAAGTACACCAGCATCAAAAAGGCGATGGTCAAATGGCGCTTCCGGCCGCGGATAAAGTACATCATCAGAAAGCCGCAGAAGGCCACCACGAAGCCCGCCACCGTGACGATCCCGGCGATGGAGCCCACGACGGCGATGACCCCGGAGCCCATGAGCATGGCAAGGCCGATCATCAGGTCCGCCACCGCCTGGGCCAAGAAGCCGTAGACGGCCATCTTCCTGGCGACGCCGATCTTTATCCGCGAGGCGTTCAGCTTCATTCAGGTCACTCCCCTTCGTCAAAAAGATCGTCCGCCGTGAACACGGTCTGCTCCGGGCCCACGGGCTCCGGCGCCGGGGCGCCTTCGGTGGGGGCGGTGCCGTTAAGGAACTGCATCTCCTGCCACTGGGCCCGGGTGATGACTATCTGCCTGGGCTTTGAGCCCTCGAAGGGCCCAAGGACGCCCACCTCCTCCAGCTGGTCCACGATCCTGGCCGCCCTGGCGTAACCCAGCTTCAGGCGGCGCTGGAGCATACTGACGCTGGCCTGATTTGTCTCGAAAATGATGTCCGCCGCCTGGGGCAGGAGCTCGTCGTAGTCCTTGAACTTGTCCTCGCCGGAGGGCTGGGCGGCCTTGCCGCCGTTCTCCTTATCCTGCACGGCCTTCTCGATCTCGTATATGACGTCCTCGGAGTAGCTGGCCTCGCCGGAGGCGTTTTTGACATACTCCACCACCTGCTCCCGCTCCTCGTCCGACACCCAGGTGCCCTGGATACGGGTGGGCTTGGAAGCTCCGATGGGGGCGTAGAGCATATCGCCGTTGCCCACCAGCTTGTCCGCCGCGCCGCCGGCGTCCAGGATTATACGGGACTCCAACGAGGAGGCGACCTTCAGGGCTATGCGGGAGGGGATGTTGGCCTTCATAAGGCCGGTTATAACGTCGGCCCTGGGGCTCTGAGTGGCGATGACCAGGTGCACACCGGCGGCGCGGCCCATCTGGGCAACCCGGCAGATGGACTCCTCCACCTCCTTGGCGGCGATCATCATAAGGTCCGCCAGCTCGTCGATTATGACCACTATCTGGGGCATTTTGGCGTCCCCTGGAGCGAGCTGCTCGTTGTAGCCGGCGATGTCCCGGGCTCCGGCGTCGGAGAATATGCGGTAACGCTTCATCATCTCCACCACCGCCCACTGGAGGGCTCCGGCGGCCTTCTTGGCCTCCGTCACCACGGGGATGAGCAGGTGCGGTATGCCGTTGTATATCTTAAATTCCACCATCTTCGGGTCGATCATTATGAATTTTACTTCCTCGGGCGTGGCCTTGTACATGAGGCTCAGGATGAGGGAGTTTAAGCACACGGACTTGCCCGATCCCGTGGTGCCGGCAACCAAGAGGTGCGGGAGCTTCGATATGTTCCCCACCATCACGTCGCCGGAGATGTTCTTGCCTATGGCGAAAGTGAGCTTCGATTTGGCGTTTTTAAATTCCGGCGCGGTGATTATCTCCCGGAGGTACACGGTGCTGACGTTCTTATTGGGCACCTCGATGCCCACGGTGGATATGCGGTTGGGTATGGCGGCGATGCGCACGCCCGTCACGCCCAGAGCCAGGGCTATGTCGTCGGCAAGGTTCGTCAGCTTATTGAGCTTTACGCCGATCTCCAGCTCCATCTCGTACCTTGTTATGCTGGGGCCGTGGACGATATTTGATACGGTGACGTTCACGCCGAAGGACCTAAGGCACAGCTCCAGACGCTCCTTGGTGGCCATGAGCTCGTCCTGGCTGTCGCGGCTGCCCTGGCGCACCGGCTCGCTGAGCAGTGACACCGGCGGGAATTTGTACTCGTGCATGGCCTCGGCGAGGTCCCGCTTGGCCCCCTCCTCGATGAGGCTCCCGATGGCCTGGGCCTCCTTCTCGGCCTCGCCCCTGCCGACGGTCTCGGCCTTGGGCGGCTCCGGGGCGGGGACGGCGTCCCTGGACGACGGCTGGACGGAGGCGGCCGCGGCGGCAGATGCGGCGGTGACAGCGGCGGCGGCTGACGCCGCGGGCTTTACGGCCTCACGGCTCACGACCTCCACGCTGAGGGGCACCGGCGCGGGGGCGGGCTCCCTTGTGCGCTCTATGGCCTCGTTTATCCCGAGGCCGCGCTCACGGGCCTGGCGGACGCTGAGGGGCTCGTCCTGGGCCGTCTTGCCGGTGGACAGCTCCTCACGGGTCGCGTATACGCTGTCCGGGGCCGGGGCGGCGCCCTTGCGGTTGAACAGGCCGCCCTTCTTCTCCTCCCGGGTCGGTTCCGGCGCCGGGGCGTCGGTCTCGTCCATGGGTATGTCTATCGCCCTGCGGCGGGTCGTGCCCTTCACCGGCGCCGGTCTCACAGGCTCCGGCTCGGGCTCGGGCTCATTCATGTACTCCTCCAGCTCACGCTGGGTCCTGGCGTTTTTGTTGTCCCTGACAAGGTCGATGAGGGATCTGAGGGTGAGGCCGGTGATGCTCATCACCGCCAGAGTCCCGAGGCACACAAGCACTATGGCCGCGCCGGCCACGCCGAAGAGCGTCTTGAAAAGTATGGCAAGACACCCGCCCAGGGCTCCGCCGCCCACCACGTTCTGGCCGTCGGTCCACAGGGCCTTGAACATACTGCCGCTCAGGGAGTAATCGGCCTTTGAGAATATCTGGCAGAAAGCCGCGACGATCACGGGGACGGACACGGCGCTGACGACGCGGCCGCCGATGTGCTCGTCCCGGGATATGGCGAGGATACCCGCGGCGATGATGAGCATGGGCGGCAGGAGGTAAAAGCCGCCGCCGAAGAGGCCCGTCAGGAGGCCGCGGAGGAGCCTTATCACCACACCGTCGGTGGTGAAATACCCCAAAAGGGTAAAAAGGCCCAGGGCCGCCAGCGCCAAGGCCCATAAGGCCCGGCGTCTGTGCCGGCGGCGCTCCTCCAGGCGCTTCTGTGCGGCCGCGGCCTTGGCCGCGGCGCCGGTGGAGCTCCTTTTGGGCGCGCTCTTCGCGCTCTGTTTTTTGCTGTTTGACGCTTTACTGCCGGAGGTCCCCCCGGCAGTAGTTTTTTTCTTTTGTTCAGCCATTCTAAACCTCGATCCGTGTGGATGGGCCGGTCTCACGCCGGCCCGGATTTGTTATACGAACAGTGAAATTATCAGTGAGAGTATACCGATACCCCAGCAGTAATAGGCGAATTTCGAGAAGGCATCGCCGGACATGACGAGCTTCTTCAAAAACACAAGGGCGAAATATCCCACGACCCCCGCGATGAGCATACCGACGAGATACGCCGGAACGTTGGCCCAGTTTATACCGGCGGAGATGGCCTTTATGAGGGTGACGACGGTGGAGCCGAGTATCGCCGGGACGGACAGGAGGAAGGAAAAGCGCACGGCGAACTCACGCTTGTAACCGCGGGAGAGTCCCACGGTGATGGTGGTCCCGGAGCGGGAGAGGCCCGGTATCGTGGCGACGGCCTGGGCCGCGCCGACGATGACGGCGTCAAGCACGGTGGACGTCTTTTCGGTCTTGCGGCCCTCAGCGAGCTTTCCGGATATGTACACCAAAAGGCCGGTGACGATAAGGGCGAAGGAGATAAAGGGCGTGTTGCCGGCCAGTCTCTCGATGGAGTCCATGAAGGGCAATACGACGACGAGAGGCAGGGTGGCGATGATTATGAGGAACACCATCCTGACGGAGGGCTTGAAGCGCCCCTGCTCGCCGGAGTCGTTGGTGTTGCCGGCGATAAAGCCCACGGTGTCCTTCACCATGGTCCTTATGTCCTTCCAGTAGAACACGAACACCGCCGCCAGCGTCCCAACATGCAGCAGCACGTCAAAAAGAAGGTGCTCGCTCTCGGCGTAATCCAGCTTGAACAGGTTCTGGAGTATGGACAGATGCCCCGAGCTGGACACGGGCAGGAACTCGGTAAGTCCCTGGATAAGCCCCAAAAAAGCGGCCATAAAAATATTCAATTTCCTGACCTCCCCATGTTTATTTGTCCAAAATATATGGGTATACGGATTTATTATATCACAATTTTTTGAAAAAAGCCATAGTTTTTTCGGAATTTGCCGGGCCTTTCGGGATCATTCCCTTTTTTCCGGCTTGTCGCCGGTCCTGCGGGGGCGGAATTTCTTCTCCTCGCCACGCAAAAGGCGCTTGAAATTCTCACGGTGCATTATCAGCACCGTAAGTCCCGCGGCGATCCCGAGCACCGTGGTCCAGGTGCCGCGGATGCCGACGATGAACTCGATGGGCACGAAGGTCAGAGCGCACATCATGGAGGCCGGCGATACCCTCTGGGTCAGGGCGAAGGTGATGAAAAACACGGCGACGAGAAGGACAAAGACCTTCCAGCTGAGCATAAGGCCGATGGCCGCTCCCACGGACACGCCCTTTCCGCCCTTGAAGTGGAAGTACACTGGGAAGCAGTGGCCCATAAGGCACGTAAAGCCCGAGAGGAGAAAGCCGTACTCCCCGCCGATTAGCCGGCCGAGGGACATGGCCCCGGCGGTCTTGAGCCCGTCGAGCAGCAGTGTGGCGACGCCCACGCCCATGCCGAATATCCTGGCCATGTTTGTGGCCCCGGCGTTGCCGCTGCCGTAATTCCTCACGTCGGTGTGGTTGACGGCGTAGGATACGATCACCGCCGAGGACAGGGACCCTATAAGATAGCCGGCGATCCCGGCGAGGACGATCCTCAAAATTACCATGGCAAATCTCCCCCCAAATCCTTTGTAAAGCTCCCGGGCCCGTTTCTGACGACTTGTAAAATGTTATTTTACATCAAAAAACCTTTTTTGTCCATAGTCCGTTTATTTCAAAGAGCAAATGGCCGTTTATTTCAAAGAGCAAATGGCATGTTGAGAAAAACGTCTTAACATGTTGAGAAAAACGTCTTAACGGACAGTAGCTTTCTTCGCATTGGGGTGGTATAATAAAAATTATTGGCGGATGTCCGTAATAAAGCTTCGAGACAAAATTTGATTATGGCATCTGTCAGACAGGGTAGAGGCAACAAAAAGTATGGAGTATATGTCTCCAAATGGCACAAAGCAACGAGCAGTAAGGTGGCTAAAAAATGAAATATAAATATAAGCTTCATCCCAGCGATTATGCCCTGGGAGAGAACGAAAAATTCTACGAGGATATGGAATCCAGAGGCTGGCGGCTTGTGCGCCGAGGTGGGTACCGCAGTAAGTTTAAGCGCGTGGAGCCCTGCAAGGCCAGATACCGGGTGGAGGTGGCCGATACATCGCCTTTGGACGGTATTCCGGAGGAACAGAAGACTGTTTTTGAGGACTGCGGCTGGGAGTATGTCACCAGCCGCGGGATGCTCCACTATTTCAGGTCCCCGGACGGGAACGACGCGCCGGAATTTTATCAGGACCCCCGTCAGCAAGCCGGGACCATGAAGGGCCTTCATCGTCGGATGCTGATCGGCACACTGATCGCCCTGGGGCTGATGATGCTGTTTGCGTCACTTATTTTCTCTCTCAGCGGCAGTACCGTTGAGGTCGTCCCCGGATTGCGGAGAGCGTGGCTCATACTGCCGGTGGCGATTGCGGCATACTGCCTATTGCTGATTTCCGCTTTTGCGGAGGATACGTTCAACCATTGGCAGATCAGCCGGACCTACCGGCTGCTAAAAAAGGGCGTCCCACTGGATCATGCGCCGAAGAGCAAAGGGCGTGTCCGTTTTGCGCTCGTCCACTGCGTTCGCTGGGCGTCGTATCTGTGCCTGATCCTGGCGGCGTTGCAACTGGCGACAATGCAACGCGGCGTTCTCCCCGCATCGCCTGACGGTCCGTACATAGTCCTCAGCGACATAGGTTGGTCGGGGGAGCGGACCGAATTTATGGGCAATGACTGCGAGAGAGATCACACCTGTTCCTTTTTGGCGGAATACTGGGATACCAGGGAATATGTAAAAAACCCCGGACACGTGGCCGCCACGATCTATCAGGATGTGTACAAGCTGGCGCCCTGGCTTGATCCCATGGATTGGACGGATTGCCTGACGGTGAACATGACATTTACTAAGAGCTTGGACGAGTACACTCCTGTAGACATTGAGGGCTTAGATGGAGCGTGGCTTGTGGAGGGTGGCATGGAGGCCGTGGCGGTTAAGGGCCAGATGATGGCGTACGTTAATTATCTGGACGGCGAATACAGTACCGAGCGACTGACGGATATTTTGGAGGCTTTAGCGGTTCGATGGGCCAGACTCGCCTAAGAGCCTTAAGGTTGATCTTAACTGACATGAAGTATAAAATTGGTTCAAAGGAGGGGTTTTCCCTATGAAAAACAGTGGACTTTGTAATTTTTTTGGGTGCTGTGTGATCGCGGTCGCGATTTTGGCCTCCGGTATCATTATCGCCCACAATTTGCCGGATACCGCTGAAGTACCTAACCATTTTGGGGTCAGCGTCGACGGTAAAAAAGCGGACTTCGGGGACTTTCTCTCAGAATCAGAGGCGGCCGCGTATCTGGGGCTTACCAACGAGGACATTACGCAGCTTTTGGAATCAGGAGAGTTGGATTCGGCATCATATGAAGTTGGGGAGAATTACATCATCAGCAGGCAGGCATTACAGGAATGGGCTGAAAGCAAAACCACATGGTAAAAGGGATTCACTTTTCAATGTTAAATATCGAGTGAGAAAATGTTCGACTAATTGGTATTTGGAGATTAGAGAATAATACTCCGCCTCAATAATGGGAATGGTGATTATGCGTAGAGCGGAAAGTGTATATACAGGCGCGGTTTTATCAGAGGGGGGCGTCCTTTTTGACGTTCTTTGGCTCATTCATTTTGTGTCCCTTGAAATCATTGCCGACAGATTCAAGTTGGATAGAGAAGAATAGGGGAGGTATACATTTGGTGGAGCATATAATCAATTTCATATTTGTTATTCTTCTGATAGCCTTCATTTATTTCCCCATTGTTATTCTGATTTCTTTCATCTGTGCTTTGAAAGCGAGAAGTAAGGGAAAAGACGAAGCAAAGAAGAAATTCAAAGATATATTTTTCACGTTTCTTCTGGAGCTCTCAAATCCACTTAATTGGTTTTGAGCTGCTTTATTTGCTGTTTAACGCGTTACAGATTTCTTCACATTTGCGTGATGTAATATTTAAATGTCGTATGGATGACTGTTCGACAAACGGGAATTTACAGAGCCAAGGAGGCATGTATGTACAGAGAACTGATTATAGAATTAACGCAAGACAACGAGTTTGTAAAAATACAACCGCCTTGCCCCGAATACGAGATAGACGGCGCCGAAAAAGCAGTTGGCTATCCCTTTCCGAAAGAGCTAAGGGCACTGCTTCGGGAATTAAACGGCGACAAATATCTTCTTTTGTCTGCAAAAGAGATCGTTGATCAAGCCAGACTCAACAGAGAAACTCAAGAAATGTACAGCGATGAAGAATTTGCGAAAGAGCTGGATAAATTTATATTCTTTGCAACAAACGGTTGCGGGGATTACTATTGCTATCGTGCTGACTCTGACGGTATTATTGATGAAACCGCTATCTATATTTGGGAGCACGAAGAGTTTTGTTGGAAACAGGTAGCCGCAAGCATGGCGGAGCTTATCACTCGATATTATAATGACGAAATTTAATATGCCTATAAATTCCTGTTTGTCGGGACGTTTCAAAATCCTTTTGGAAAAAAGGCCGCACTTCCATACATACTCTCGCGACCATTTATCGTGTGCAAAAAAGGACGGTATTGTAAACGCAATACCGTCCTTTTTGCAAATATAACCGCTTTGCAAATACTCATATGGCGTGGGGCATTTAATTTCCAGTTGACACCGTTAAATTTGGCATATTATGGCGCTACTCCCCTTCTTATTTCCAGCCGTTTCATTAAGAAATTCTGTATTACCCTTTACCTTTTCTTGTTGAAATTTTTTCTAAATAAGAAAGAAATTGAGCAGGAAGGTCCCAAAGCGGCTACTTTTGTGGGTGATTTTCCGGGCTTTCGCGAAAACAAGCCGCCACGCGATAGGTGAAGCCGGGGAAAGATTTCGGGCGTCTGCGCGGTTCGTGTTTTTGGGCTTTGTTTGTAATTCTTTTTCGGTACTTGCAGAAAAATTGAGCTGATTTCCTTGTTACGTTTCGCTCCAACGCCGTCTTTGACGCGCAGGAGAAAGTCTACATTCGGTTTCAACATGATCATATTGTAACTCTCATAGCCCCTGGCCCTTTCGGCAAAATGCCAATTTGGAGTAGGGTCCTTAACTTAATGACATTTGGCGTTTTACGGCGGGCTTTATACACGCCTTTTTGCTTGTCAGCAGGAAATGAAACTGGTATAATTCTTACTGAACGAGGCTGAAAGAAGGGATTTGAAGGTGAAAGTGACCCGCTATCCGGGAGAGGTCAGGGAAATATATCTTACAGGCGCGGGCTTTGCGGGGGATATTGCTCGATTTGCTGATATGCTGGCAAGTCGTGTGTGAGGGACATTCTTTTTGAGTTGAACGGGACACATTGGGATTTGAGGTGAGCGGATCAATGGTATTTAAGATAATTTCCATAGCAACTTCCTTTTTTTCAGGGAGTGAATCAGTGCGAAAAATTGAGATTTGAGGTGGAATAATGGCGTCGAGTAAAGAATATTTAGACTTTATTTTAGAGCAGTTATCCGAATTGGATGAAATTACATATCGGGCTATGATGGGAGAATTTGTCATCTATTACCGTGGCAAAATCGTAGGCGGTATCTATGATGACAGGTTGCTTGTAAAACCAATAAAAGCGGCAATCAGCTATATGCCAACAGCGACCTATGAATTACCCTATGAGGGAGCAAAAGAGATGCTGTCGGTGGACGAAGTTGATAACAGGGAGTTTTTGACAGGTTTATTTAACGTCATGTATGAGGAATTGCCGGCACCAAAATTGAAAAAGAAGAAATAGGCAACTTCCCGTTTTTCGGGGAGCAGATAATAATAGAAAGGATACTGTAATGACCAATTCGATAAACATCGCTCTGCTTCAAATCATGCCCACAGGGGGCATTGAGCAGAACATGGAAAAAGGTGTTCGATGCTGCAAAGAGGCCAGTGCGCGGGGCGCGGACATTGCTTTGTTCCCGGAGATGTGGAGCAGCGGGTATACCATCCCGCATGACGCGGAGAAGCTGGACGGGTTGGCCGTTCCAGCGGGCGGAGAGTTTGTCACGCGCTTTGCGACGCTTGCCAAAGAGCTCGAAATGGCCATCGGCATTACCTTTTTGGAGAAGAGCAACGACGGGCCGAAAAACAGCATCTGCCTGTTTGACCGTTTCGGGCGGCTGGTCTACAAGTATTCCAAGGTCCATATCTGTGATTTCGGCCAGCCGGATGACGAGAGCGTCCTGTGTGCCGGGGACGACTTCCCCGTCGCCGCCCTCGACACCGCAAAGGGAGATATTACGGTGGGCTCCATGATCTGCTATGACCGTGAGTTCCCGGAGAGCGCCCGCATTCTCATGCTCCATGGCGCGGAGCTTTTGCTGGTGCCCAATGCCTGCCCGATGGAGATAAACCGCCTGTCCCAGTTGCGCGGCCGCGCGTATGAAGATATGCTTGCCATCGCCACCTGCAATTATCCCGCGCCTCACCCGGACTGCAACGGCCATTCCACGCTGTTTGACGGTGTGGCATACCTGCGTGAGCTGCCCGGCTCCCGGGATATGTGCGTGTTGGAAGCAGACGGAGCCGAGGGCGTCTTTCTCGCCCGGTTGGATATAGCCATGCTCAGAGAGTACAGAAAACGGGAGGCGCAGAATCCGCGAAACAGGCGGCCCGAATTATATGGTATTCTTGCGAGGCGTTAGCCCGACAGGAGCAGACAAAGGCCCATTTTCGGGACGCGTAACAGGGGTGTGACATGGAAGAAAAGGTGCGGCTTTCGGATATTGCGGAGGAGCTGGGGCTCAGTACGGCGGCGGTGTCGTATGTGCTCCACGGCAAGACAGGGATGGTGTCGGAGCGGACGGCGGCAAGGGTGCGCAGGGCGCTGGAGGAGCGGGGGTATCTGCCCCGGGCGGCGGAGGTGCTGTTGGCGGAGAACCCGGCGAAGATCCTGGGGGTGGTGATCCACGCCCACGAGAAATACGAGGCCCATATATTAGAGGACGCCTTTATCGCCTCGGCGCTGAACTCCCTGGGCGCTGAGACGGCCCGTCGGGGATTGCAGATGATGGTGAGGACAGTGGAGGAGCTTGACGAGATCGTCCCCTTCGCCACCATGTGGAACTTAGAGGGGCTGGTGCTCATTGGCTTTTGCGGCGCGGATTACGGGCGCCTCAGGGAGAATGTCCGCGTACCCTTCGCGGTCTATGACGCCTGCGGCGTCACGGCCCGGCGCGTCTGCGCCGTGAACATAGACGACCGGCACGGGGGCTTTCAGGTGGGCGAGTATTTCCGCCTCTGCGGGCACGAGCGGGCCCTGTGCATCTCGGACAACGATGTGGATATGGATCTTGCGCGATGGAAGGGCTTTCGCGAGGGCTTCGGGAGCGGGGCGGAGTTTATGATGATACCGAAAAAGCGCGCGGAGCGGATGGACTTCTACCGGGAGCGTCTTTCGCAAATCAGGAGCTTCACCGCCATATTTGCCGTGTCGGATTACTACGCCGTGGACCTTATCCATTTTCTTCAGAGCAGCGGCGTGGACATACCGGGGGATATATCCGTCGCCGGATTTGACGACACGCCCCTGTGCGCCCTCGTGTATCCCGCGCTTACCACGGTCCGGCAGGACACGGCGGCGCGGGCTAAATATGCCTTAGACGCCATTACGAAAATGCGGGCCGGGGAGAATGTTGAGCTCTCCGTTACGCTCCCTACGGAGCTGGTCGTGCGCGGAAGTACGCGCCGGATGTGAATTTGTACAAAAATCAAGCTCGATTTTTGTCACTACTTACGGATTTAAGATTTGAAAGCATACCTCTTGACGGGTTATGATTGGCCTGTCGGGAGGTGTTTTTATGAAAAATCAGTCTTTCCTCCGTTCCGTCTGCGCCCTGGCTGTGCCGGTGGCACTGCAATCCATGCTCCAGGCGTCCTTCGGCGTGGCAGATCAGGTGATGATCGGCCAGCTCGGGGGCGTGGAGGTGGCCGCTGTGGGGCTGGCCGGGAAATTTACGGGGATATTCAACGTGGTGGTTTCCGCGGTGGGCGCGGTGGCGGGGATAATGATCTCCCAGTACATGGGACAGAAAAATGCCGCCGAGACCCGGCGGAGCATGGTTCTCAATCTGCGGGTATGCCTCATCCTCGCCGCGCTGTTTACGCTGGTCGGCGTCGCCGCGCCGGAGAAAATCATGGGCCTCTACATCGACGACCGCGCCACAGTTGAGGCGGCGGGGCGGTATCTCGCCATCGTGTCCGGTACCTTCCTCCCCGCGGCGGGGGTCACCATCCTGTCCACCTGTCTGCGGTGTATGGAAAAGGCCTCTCTCCCGCTGTACGCCGGGATCGCGTCGGCGGCGGTCAACACGGGTCTTAACTGGATATTGATTTTCGGAAAGCTGGGCGCACCGGCTCTCGGCGTCAAGGGAGCGGCGTTGGCCACGCTGATCTCACAGCTTGTCTATTTCGCGGTCATATTGGTAATGTATCTGAAATACCGGGAGAGGACGGAAAGCGCCGCAACCGGGCCCTTTGATTGGAAACAGTATCTCTCCATGCTGCTACCGCTACTGGTCAGCGAATTTATGTGGGTGCTGGGTGAAAATGTGTACGCGGGGATTTACGGGCATCTGGGGACAGGTGCCAGCGCCGCAATGACGCTGACGAACCCCGTGCAGTCCCTGGCGATCGGGGCACTGTGCGGCCTGAGTCAGGCGGCGGCGATTCTCACCGGCAAGCGCCTTGGGGACGGGGACAGGGAGGCGGCCTACCGGGAGGCGAAAAAGCTCCTCCTCTACGGCCTGGCGGGCTCGCTCTTACTTTCCGCGATGATTTTCTACGTAAGCCCGTGGTATGTGCGGATATTTAAGGTGGAGGCGGGCGTCCGGGAGCTGACGGTACAGATACTCAGCGCCTACGCCGCGGTCATGCCCTTCAAGGTGATGAACATGATCATGGGCAGCGGCATATTGCGCAGTGGCGGGAAAACGACATACGTCATGGCCATCGACCTTGTGGGTACCTGGCTTTTCGGCGTACCCTTGGGGCTTCTCTCGGCCTTCGTTTTCCACTGGCCCGTCCCCCTGGTCTATCTCACCCTGTCCTTAGAAGAATGTGTCCGTTTCGCCGTTTCCCTCGTCGTTTTCAGGCGGCGGGGATGGATGAACCGGCTTCGAGCGTGAGGGCTTGCAAAATGAATGTTGACCTTGTAATACGTGGTATAATTTTCAGTTACGGTCCACCGGTAAAAAATCCGAACCTTTTCCCGTTATCGCCCGTGATAACGATTTGATATAAGCTGAAAAAGGCGGCGGGTTCGAGTCCTGCCGCTTTTTGTGTTGACAAAGTGGATACTTCGTGATATGATGTATAGCGTGACAGGAGGTATTGTATGGATATTCAGTTGAAACGCGGTTTGCTGGATGTGTGCGTTTTAGCGGCGATCAAAAGCAAGGATTCATACGGTTACCAGATCATAAAAGATATGAAGCCATATCTTGATCTTTCCGAATCGACCTTATATACCATTCTGAAACGCCTGGAAACGGCAAATATGCTGACCGTTCGCTCTGTCGAACACGGCGGTCGACTCAGAAAATATTATCATATTACCGGCGCGGGGCTAAAGCGCATCGAGGATTTCAAGGACGAATGGGGAGAAATACTGTCAATATACCGGTTCGTAACCAAGGAGGATGACGGAAATGAATAAGCAGGAGTTTCTTGACCGGCTTCGCAACGGCTTGTCCGGTATGCCGCGGGAGGATATAGAAGAACGGCTGATTTTTTACAGTGAAATGATCGATGACCGCATGGAGGAGGGGCTATCTGAGGCCGAAGCGGTGGGAGCGATCGGGACAGTGGACGATGTTATTTCGCAAATATTGACGGATACACCGCTCACAAGGCTGGTAAAAGAGAAAATCAAGCCGGGCAGATCCATGCGACCGTGGGAAATCGTACTTCTTGTATTAGGGTTTCCGGTATGGCTTCCTCTTTTGATCGCCGCCTTTGCCGTGATCCTCGCGGTCTATATTGTCGTGTGGTCGGTGGTCATTTCGCTGTGGGCAGTAGAGGTATCCCTTTGGGCCGGAGCCCTTGGCGGAGTGATCTCGGCTTTCACCGCTCAGGGCAACGGGCTTAGTGGGATCGCGATGTTTTCAATCGGCCTTTGCTGCGCGGGCCTGTCTATTTTTCTCTTCTTCGGGTGCAAGGCCGTGACAAAAGGAACCTTAAAGCTCACAAAAAGGGCGGCTTTGTGGTTTAAATCTCTGTTCGTCGGAAAGGAGGCGGCATGATGAGCAAAGCGGTAAAAATATGGCTGACAGTCGCGCTGGCTTTAGTCGCGCTTGGCGTAATTCTTTTTACAGGCGCGATGATCGCAAACGGTTGGGACCTTAACAAGCTCGGTACTGTTACATACACAACCAACATTTATGAGGTAGACGGTGATTTTAAAAACATATCCATCGACGTCGAGACGACCGAGATCGAGTTTGTCCCCGCCGACAACGGACGGTGCAAGATCGTTTGCTTTGAAGATGAAAAGGTAAGACATTCAGCTTCCGTACAAAACGGTACGCTGACGGTCAATACGGTCGACACCCGCAAATGGTATGAACATTTTTCCATTTCCTTTGACCGACCGAAGATGACCGTATATCTACCGCGGAATGAGTACGATTCTCTGTCCATAGAGACGGATACGGGCGATATTGCGATCCCAAAGGATTTTTCCTTTGATACGCTTAAAATTGACGGAGATACCTCCGATGTGGATTGTTTCGCGTCCGCATCGCGAGGCATCGAGATAAAATTGAGTACCGGTGACATCCGATTGGAGGATATTGTGACGGAACAGCTGAAGCTGACAACGGACACAGGCCGGATCCGGGTAAACACAGCGGATGTGGGCGATAGTATCAAAATCGAAACGGATACCGGAAGGGTGGAGCTTACGGATACCTCCTGTAATGATCTTTACGCGGAAAGCGATACCGGCTCCATAACATTGAAAAATGTGATCGGGGCGGGAAGCTTTACAATCGAGAGCGACACCGGCGACATAACGCTTGACCGCAGCGATGCCGCTGAGATTTACGTTGATACTGATACAGGGGATGTCACGGGTACTTTGCTTTCCGACAAGGTTTTCCTGACCGAGACCTCCACCGGCCGCGTTTCCGTACCGAAAACAATAACGGGCGGTAAATGTGAGCTAAAAACATCCACCGGAGATATTAAAATCGAGGTATTATCTTGACCTTTAAAGTAAATCGTTATGGATGCTGATAGTGTAGTATAAATAAAGGCACACGCAACCCCCGGTTGACAGATTTCCAGCCGGTGTTTGGTGGACTGCAACCGGGAAAAACGCTATGATTTTTTCAGCGGCAGGCGGATATGGCCGCCGACAAATCTATGCGGAGGGACGAAAAATGATCTTAGCGGACAAAATCACGAATTTGAGAAAAAAGAACGGCTGGTCCCAGGAGGAGCTTGCGGACAAGATGCAGGTGTCCCGGCAGGCGGTTTCCAAGTGGGAGGGCGCGCAGACCGTGCCGGATCTGGAGAAAATTCTGGCGTTGAGCCGGCTCTTCGGCGTCACCACGGACTACCTTCTCAAGGACGAGATCGAGGGCGAGGAGTTTACGGACGATATGGACCGCGAACCGGTAAAGCGGGTCTCGCTCGCCCTCGCCAACGAGTTTTTAGAGTGGAGGCGACGGGCGGCCAAACGTATTGCCGCGGCGACCCTGCTGTGTATTGTCGCCGTGATCCCGCTTCTTCTTTTCAGTGCCGCGGCAGAAGCGCCGGGTTCCCAAGGCACCCTAAATCTGGTCGCGGGAGCGGGACTCATCATTTTGCTCATTCTTGTGGCTGTCGCCGTGGCGATCTTCGTCTCATGCGGCTTTAAGAACGCGCCTTTCGAGTTTATCGACAAGGAGCCATTTGAAACGGAATACGGCGTTGACGGGATGGTAAAGGAGCGGCAGAAGGCGTACAGGCCCGCTTACGCAAAAAGCAACATTATCGCCACATGCCTGTGCGTTCTCTCACCTATACCGCTTTTTATCGGTTTATTTGTGAAAAAAGAATATTTTATTGTGGTGATGCTGTCCGTCACGATACTGCTGGCGGGGATCGGGGCGGCCCTCTTCACCCTTGCCGGTGTGCGCTGGGCCAGTATGCAGAAGCTTTTGAAGGAGGGGGACTACGCCCCGCGGGATCAGAGAAAGACCCGCGTCAAGGAGACCGTCTCTACGGCCTACTGGCTGACCGCCACCGCCGTGTATCTCGGGTGGAGCTTTCTGACGAAGGATTGGGAAATCACATGGGTAGTCTGGCCGGTAGCGGGGATACTGTTCGCCGTTGTCATGTGCCTGTGCAATCTGGTCATAGACCGGGATAAGGAAACGCGGGACAGGTAAGGCGGTCGACCCGCGGTGGAGTGGGCGAAAATCAACCGGCGGTTCTCACCGGGCTTGTTCTGGTGTTTGTGGCTTGCTTTGTCGCAATGCCGGTGTGGCTGCGGGTCGTGCTGCTCGCGTTTGCTCTTGTGATGATCTTCACAGTCGCCTTTATCGCGGTGGGTATTGAGCAGAAGGCCGGATACTATGAGTGCCAAGGCTGCGGCCACCGGTATGTGCCGACCTACTGGCAGACCAACCTGGCGCCCCACGCCGGAAGGACGCGATACATGAGATGCCCTGAGTGCGGAAAGCGGACCTGGCAGAGGAAGGTATTGACAAAGGAAGATTGAGCTCCGTTTGCCGGTAAATGCTTGAAGAAGGTTTTTAAGCGTTAATTCAACTAATTTCCCCGTCAGCAATTACGCCGACGGGGAAATTCTTATATCGTAAATGACATTTATTTCACTGCCGCCTGGAGGACGGCGTTGGCTATGGGGCCGGCGGTGGAGGCTCCGCCGCCGCCCTTTTCGACGCAAACGGCGAAGGCGTAGGGGTGCTCCGGGTCGTTGA
Source organism: uncultured Oscillospiraceae bacterium (assembly GCA_947631395.1). Taxonomy (GTDB): domain Bacteria; phylum Bacillota; class Clostridia; order Oscillospirales; family Oscillospiraceae; genus RUG626. The sequence goes on along the minus strand of CANRLF010000012.1, from coordinate 43,399 downwards.
GGTATCCGGCGAACCAGGCGTTGGTGTCCCCGCCGCCTGTCTCGGCGGTGCCGGATTTGGCGCGGAGCTCCAGGCCCGGGAAGTTCTCGTCGCCGTAGGTGTGGGCGACGCAGTAGTCGAGCATCGGGTCGATCTTTCCGGCGGTGGAGGACATCATCACGCGGCGGTAGTCCACGCCGAGGTTAGAGCCGCGCCGGACCTCGGTGAGCTCCGGGGCTTTGCCGGAGTTGGCGATGGCCCCCATAAGCCGTGCCATGGCGATGGGCGTCACCAGGTCGTTATACTGGCCGACGCCGGACCAGGCCAGGTTCAGGGACTCCGCGGGGGCAACGTCGAATTTTCCGGAGGCGGTGAGGATGCTGTCCACGCTGAGCCTTGAGGTCAGGCCGTATTTTTCGGCGTACCCGTTAAGGGTGTCGCCGCCAAGCTCCACGGCCAGCTCACCGAAGGCGCAGTTGCAGGAGTTTGCCAGGGCGTCCTCCAGCTTCATATCGCCGTGGGCCCTGGGGCAGGTCACCTGGCCGCCGCCCACGTCGTAGGTCCCGTCGCAGTGGAAGCTCCTGTCCTCTATCCCCTCTATGTTCTCCAGCGCCGCCGCCAGCGTCACCACCTTGAACACGGAGCCCGGGGTGTAGGCCGCGGACAGGGCCCTGTTCATGTAGATGCCGGAGGTGTCGTCCGGGGCGATCTTCGGCGGGTCGTCGGGGTCGAAGGAGGGCGTGGACACGGCGCAGAGCACCTCGCCTGTTAAGTAGTTTATGACCGTCACGGCGCCGCTCCTGTCGCCCAAGGCCTTATAGGCGGCCCTGCACACGTCGGCGTCCAGGGACATATGGAAGGTGCCTCCGCCGGGGCTGTACAGGCCGTTCACCGGGTCGTAGCCCAGGATCCTGTCGGCGTATTTATATATGGCCCCGGTGCCGATGTTCCCGGCCCGGTCGCCCAGTGAGTGGAGGGTGGAGCGGCGGGTGATCTCGTCGGGGCTGTAGCTCCCGACGCCGTTTTCCACGCTGTAAAGCGTCTCGCCGTTCCTGTCGACTATCCTCCCGGCCTTCAGCTTTCCGCCTGTGTAGGCGTCGCCGTTGGAGGTGAAGGCCACCCACTGGCCCCCGTGGAGGGCGTATCTGACCACGTAAAAGCCCAGAAGGCCCACGGCCAGCGCCACGATAAGCGCCACGGCCATAGCCCGGGTGCGGACTCTTTTCATTCCCGCTCCGCCTCCTCCCGATCCGGTCTGCGGCGCTCGCGCTTCCTGCCGGCCCTTATGGCGAAGCTGGCGTTTTGCCGGGTATCCGCGGCCTTCACAAAGGCCAGAAGTCCGAAGGTGGCGATGAGGCTCGAGCCGCCCTTTGACACTAAGGGGAAGGTCACCCCGGTGAAGGGAAGTATGTCCAGAGAGCCGAATACGTTCAGGATGAGCTGTGTGAGCATGACGGTCACCGCCGCCGAGGCGGCTATGGCGTAAAAGGAGCTCCGGGCGGAGCCCGCGGAGCGGATGGCGAAAACGGCGATTATGAGTATCGCCGCCACGGTGAGGATGCCCATTATGAGCCCAAGCTCCTCACAGACGACGCCGAAAACCATGTCGGTGTCCGCGGCGAACACCCGGTGGAGCCAGCCCCGGCCGCCACCCAGGCCGAAAAGTCCGCCGGAGGCCGCCCCGGCCATTGTCCGCGTCTGCTGAAAGCCGCCGGCCTGGGGGAAGTCCCAGGCGTGGCCCCAGGTGGCGAAGCGCCGCATGACGTAGGGCCGGGCGGTCATTACGATAAAGGCCCCCAGGCCCGTGCCGGCCACGGACAGGAACACCGTGGCGAAGCTGCCCGAGCGCATGAAGGCTATGATGATGTAGGTCACGAAAAATACCGCCGCCGTGCCGAAGTCGCTCATGGCCGCAAGGCACCCGACGCTGGCCGCGGCGAAGCCCACGAAGGCGATGAGGTTGCGCCTGGCAAAGAGCCTGTCCAATGTGGCGGCACCGGTGAAAATAAAGCATATCTTCACAAACTCCGAGGGCTGGAAGGATATACCCGCGATGCTCAGCCAGTTTTTCGCCCCGAAGATGCTCTTGGCCGTAAGTAAATTCACGATAAGAAGTCCCAGTCCCACCGCCGCCATGGGCGTGCGCATGCGCCTGGCCCGATTAAGGTCCCGGAGATACCAGCCGATGACGAAGTATAGGACGAGGCCCGCCGCAAGGCACATCAGCTCCTTGAAAAGCGCCTCCGGGTCGGAGCCGGCGCACACGGAAAAGCCCACGGATACCAGGAAAAAGGCAAGTATCTCCAGCTCAAAGCCGGTGCGGTCCAGGGCCCTCGTTATAAGATAACAGCCCCAGAACACGGCCACAAGGGCGAGGAACGTCACGGGCACCATGACGTTCAGCTCCTCCCCCGCCGCGGCGGTGTGCTGGACGCCGAGGATGAGCGTAAATAAGGTGAGCATCATAAGCGTTATGCCGGGGCGGATCCTCACGCCGGGGCGCTGGCGGAGCTTCGCCCGGTCCCGCTCGTCCTTCGCCGTGGAGGCCACAAAGGTACAGCTCACGCCGCCAAATTCCACCGAGTCCCCGGAGCGCAGGGCCGTGGGCTCATCTATCTCCCGGCCGCGGACCCTGGTGCCGCCCTTTGAGCCCAGGTCCATGACGCTCCAATGGCCCATGTCGTCCCGCGTCAGGGCCGCGTGGGTCCGGGAAACGGACTTGTAGCCCAAAGTCACGTCCGAGGACCTTCCGCGGCCCACGATGTTCTCCCAATTCACGAGCTCACATTTTGCGCCGTTGGGGAGGGCTATATAGCCCCAGATCTCGCTCTCTCCCCTGCCGGTCAGCATGGACACGGCGCACCTTATGACGATGACAAGCGCCAGGGCCGGCAATATGAGCCTGGACACCGCGGTTATCTCCTCAGAGGCCCCGACAAGGGAGAGGCTGTTGAGAAAGTCCACGCCGGGACCCCCTTTCCATTAAAACTCATCAAAAATCCCTTTTGTTCCCCACGAGTCGGCAAGGGTCCGGAGGCCCTCGCCGACAATTACGGCTATTATAGCACATTCGTCTTGAATTTCCAATCAAAATACGCTATATTATGTCCAGAATGAAATTTGGAGGTACATCATGCCCGATAAAAAATGGCTTTCGGATATGGAGGCGCGCATACCCCATGACGGCGTGCGCACCCGCTTCGCCCCCAGTCCCACGGGGTACATGCATGTGGGCAATCTGCGCACGGCCCTCTACACATGGCTCATAGCCCGCCACGCCGGGGGAAAATTCATCCTGCGCATTGAGGACACAGACCAGGGCAGGCTGGTGGAGGGGGCGGTGGACGTCATATACCGGACCCTGGCCGAGTGCGGCCTTGACCACGACGAGGGCCCGGACGTGGGCGGCCCCGTGGGGCCGTACATCCAGACGGAGCGCCGGGGCTTCTATAAGGAGTACGCGGAGCTCCTCATCGAGAGCGGCCACGCCTACCGGTGCTTTTGCGAAAAGACCGAGTCGGAGGAGGACTCCGGGGATTTTGACCGGGGCCCGGACCCGTGCAGGAGCCTTTCACGGGAGGAGGCGGACCGGCGCGCCGCCGCGGGGGAGAGCTATGTCATAAGGCAGAAGATGCCGGACAGCGGCTCCACCACCTTCCACGACGCGGTTTACGGGGACATAACCGTGAAGAACAAGGAGCTGGAGGACCAGATCCTTATAAAATCCGACGGACTGCCAACATATAACTTCGCGAACGTCATCGACGACCACCTGATGGGCATAACGCACGTTGTGAGGGGCGCTGAGTATTTGAGCTCCGCGCCGAAATATAACCTGCTCTACGACGCCTTCGGCTGGCCGGTGCCGACATATGTCCACTGCTCCTCCGTTATGGTCACGGACAGCGAGACGGGCAATACGCGGAAAATGTCCAAGCGCCACGGGGACCCGAGCTATGAGGATCTTATCGCCGCGGGCTACCTCACCCCGGCCGTGGTGAACTATGTGGCGCTTCTGGGCTGGTCACCCGGCGGGGAGAGGGAGATATACTCCCTTTCGGAGCTTGCGGAGATATTTGATATTCACGGCGTCAGCAAGTCCCCGGCGGTATTCGACATAAATAAGCTCACGTACTTTAACGCCGAGTACCTGCGGGCCATGCCGGCTGAGGACTTCGGGCGTGTGGCGGAGCCCTGGATAAAAAAGGCCGTGACGAGCTCCGACCTTGATATTTCCCAAATCGCCGCCCTCTTACAGCAGCGCACGGAAAAGCTCTCGGACATCCCGGAGAAGGTGGACTTCTTTGACGCGGTGCCGGAGTACTCCACGGATCTCTACGTCCACAAAAAATCAAAGACCGACGTGCCGGGCTCTCTGGACACCCTGAAAAAGCTCCTGCCGGCCCTTGAGGCCGCTGAAAGCTGGGACGATGAGACTATCCTGAAGGTACTCACGGACATGGCGGAGGCGGAGGGCGTGAAAAACGCCAAAATTATGTGGCCCCTGCGCATAGCCATAACAGGCAAGGCCGTGACACCCGGCGGGGCGGTGGAGATCGCCCGGATATTGGGTAAAGGCCGTACACTCGAGCGCGTCCGCGCCGCGATTTCCATGCTTTCATAAATTTTCTCAGATTAAAATACCCCTTTTTGACCTATTATAAGGTCAAAAGGGGTGTTTTTTATGTATATGACAAAAAAGGCCGGGAGGCTTATCATAATATACTCTCTCGCCGCCGTCCTGACGATGGCGGTGATGCTGTCCAGGGCAAACTCCGACAGGGACGACCTTCGGAGGGCCGTGGAGGTGGGCTATGACAACGCCTTCGTGGAGCTGGGCGACTGCGTGGAGGGGCTGGACGCGTCACTGAAAAAGACCCTTTGCGCCGCCACGCCCTCCATGGTCAGCGACCTGTGCGCGCAGGGCTACGCCCACGCCTCAGCCGCCAGCCAGGCCATCGCGTCACTGCCCTACGGGAACATAGAGCTCGAGCACACTGCCGCGTTTCTCGCGAAAACCGGCGACTATATGCTGTCACTCTCCCGGAGCGCCGCCCGGGGAAGCGAGCTTTCGGAGGAGGAGCGGAAAAATCTGCTGACTCTGTCGGAAAGCGCCACCCAGGTGTCGGAGGCGCTGGGGGAGCTCACGGCAAGGATGCTCACCGGGGAGGTGAGCGTGGAGGAGCTGGAGAGGGCCGAGGGGCAGATAGCCGGCGCTGAGGAGGACCTGGTGGGCTTTTCAAGGAGCTTCAGGGACATGGAGGAGGAGCTTCCGGAGATGCCGAGCCTCATATACGACGGGCCCTTCTCCGGGCATATAGAGAGTGCGAGCCCCAGGGCCCTTGAGGGCCTTTCGGAGGTGGACGAGGAGGGCGCGAGGAAGGCGGCGGCGGATTTCCTTGGTCTGAAGTCGCCGAGCTTCACCACAGCCACCTACCGGGAGGGGCGGATACCGGTGTATGTCCTCACCCGCCAGAACGGCGGGGAGATAGAGACGCTGGAGGTGACGAAAACCGGCGGCAAAGTCATATATTTCGGCACTGTACGTGAGCCCCGGGAGGGCACCGTCACCCCGGAGGACGCCGTCAAGACGGCCGCCAGGTTCCTGGATCGCCACGGCTTTGGGGACATGGAGCCGACATATCACACCGCGGAGGGCGGAGAGATAGTCATAAATTTCGCGGGTAAGCAGGACGGGGTCATATGCTACCCGGACCTTGTGAAGGTCACTGTGGCCTCGGACACCGGCGCGGTGGTGGGCATGGAGGCCGAGGGGTACCTCACCTGCCACACGGTGCGGACGCTGGGCAATGTTGCCTTTGATACGGAAAACGTGGCACTGTCGCCGTATCTGGCCGTGAGCTCCCACCGGCCGGCGCTTATCCCCACCGCCGGGAAAAACGAGGTCCTGTGCGAGGAGTACCTGTGCAAGACCCCGGAGGGCCGCCACGTCCTGGTGTATCTCAACGCCGAGACGGGAAGAGAGGAGCAGATCCTGCTTCTCTTAGAGTCCGACTCCGGAACGCTCACCATATGAAAAAAGCCTACACGCCGGCGATGTGATTAAGTTAAGCAAAACCGGGGCCGCTCACGCGGGCGGGTTTGGGAACCCGCCCCTCCTCTCTGAGGAGGGGGTAGGGGGAGGAGTCTGGAGCATTTGCGCACGCCTACACCCTCGATCCCTCAGTCGCCTGCGGGCGACAGCTCCCCTTACGAAGGGGAGCCTAAGGGAACAAGGGTGCGCCTGCGGCGCGGATCCCACCTCATCCCTGCCCTTCCCCGCCCGGGCGGGGAAGGCGACCACGCGGGGGAGGTAGGGGTGAGGGAGGAGGGGTTGCGCACGGCTATACCCTCGACCCTTCAGTCGCCTGCGGGCGACAGCTCCCCTTACGAAGGGGAGCTTAAGAGAATAAGGGTGCGCCTTGCGGCGCTTATTGAAAAGCGGGCGGGTTTGGGAACCCGCCACTACGGGGGTAACGGTAAATTTTCCGTGATAGATGTAGTGGAGGGTTCTAAACCCTCCACTATTCAATATGCGCCGGAGGCGCAACATTTTTTTGGGGGTCACATTATCTTTTCAATCACGAGCTCGGAGGTCCAGTATATGTCCCCGTTTCCGACTGTAAGCATATCGTTTTGAAGTAACCGGCCGTCGGTATGGACGTTGAAACGGGCGCGCCAGTTGCCGAGGGTGATGTCAAATTCTGTTTCCTTCCACATCGAGACGGCTTCCGCCACGCTCACGTGGCCCAGGGGGCCGTTGTCGGCGCCTACGAGGCTCATTGTGAGGAGCCGCGCCTGCGACCAGGCGGGCTTCACGGACCGGCTTTCGTCCCCGCTTCCGCCTCCCTGGCGGACGAAACGAAGAGAGACTATCACGCCGTCCCGCAGGGTGTACTCCACCCTCTCCGGCGGGGCTATGGCGGAGGTATCCGGCGTCTCGACGCCGGAGGCGGGCCTCGGCGATGTGTACGTCCAGCTCCCGTCGGGCTGAAGGGCCCAGTCCTCCTTCATTTCAAAAAATTTCACGGTCCTATTATAGTTTTCCGACAGCTCCTCCGGCGTGAGCTCCCCGAGGTTGGGCAAAAACACCGGCGCGAATATGGCCAGCAGCCAGAGGGCAAATACAAGTATCCAGCCGGCGATAAGGACCGTCGCCCTGACGCCGGACTCGCCTCTTTGCTCAAGGCGGCTCTCGTCCTCCCAGAAGAGCCTCTCGCCGCGTCTTGACTTCACAAAGGATCTGATACACAGGACGGTGCTCAGCACCGGGATCATAAGCCCCTCGCCCACCAGCAGGACCTCCAGGGTCCTGAGAAGCGCGGCGTTCCAGGACAGCTTCTTCCCCTCCCGGTCCGTGACGCGTATACCCATTATGAGCTTGCCGGGCGTCGTGCCGAAGAGGTGGAGCGCCAGAGGCTCAAATAAAAGCGCGGCGGCGATCATAAGGCCGGCCGCCCATACGCCAAGGTGGGGCATAGTGAGCAGCTTTGGATAGGACGCGTTGAACACGTCGCAGACAAGCGTCGTGATAATGAGATAATAGAGCCCGTAGTCAAAGCCTCTGGCGAAATACCGCCTCCAGGGAGAGGCGGTGGGGGCCTCCTCCGCCGAGGCCTCCGGGGCTTCCGTGTCCGGCGCTTTTTCCGCGTCCGGGGCCGCGAGCTCCTTTTTCTCCTCCATCGCCACAAGGTACGCCTTCGCGTCCAGGGTCTCATAGCGGGCGTTTTCACTGAGCATCCGCTCAAGGATCCTTTTCCCGTCGGCGATGTCGGCCTTGGCGGCGTCAAGGCTCTTTATCCTGGCCCTTATCCTGTCGGAGAAGTCACCGCCGTCGGCGTCCATGGCCCTGATGTCGTCGAGGGAGAACCGGAGCGTCCGGAGGAGCTTCACCTTCTCCAGCTTTTCAACGTCGGCCGCCGTATAATTTCTGTACCCGTTGGCCTCACGCTGAGGGTCTATCAGGCCCTCGCTTTCATAGTACCTGACGGTACCCCTGTCGAGCCCCGTGCGGGCCTCTACCTCGTTTATCGTCATCTTTATTGCCCCCTTTCGCGATAAGGATAAGGCATAAAGCGGCTTTACAGTCAAGTGGTTTTTATAAAATTCTCCAAAAAATATACGCGAACACCGCGCAATCCAGCACAAAGAAGGTCGGCACCAGGAAAATAAACTTCCCCTTTTTCGTCTTATGGTGCAGGCCGTGGATGGCGAAGAGGGCGCCGAGGGAGCCGCCGAGGGCGGAGAAGAGCAGGAGCTCCCACTCGGGCACACGCCACATACGGAGGCGTGCGCGGCGCTTGTCGACGGCGTATAGGGCGTAGGTACAGATATTCACGCCCAGGATGTAAACTATAAGGACGTATTTCACCGCAACAGCTCCATCTGGCCGGCGCTCTGGCGGCGAAGGCGGTCATTCAAGGCGATGGCGCGGATGACGGTCTTGACCGTCTCGTCGAGCTCGCCGCCCTCACGGTAGTCCGCCGGGAGCATGAAGTCGGCCCGGCCGTCGCGCAGGAGCGCGCTGGCGGTGGCGGTACTGCCCTCGGGGTACACGGCCACGGAGCAGCCGCCGTTGACCCTGACGAGCTTCATGCAGGGCACGTCCGTCACGCCGTCGCCTATGTATATCATGTTCCTGAAGGGCACGGGCCGCTTGTCCTCGGGGGTAAACTCATTTAGGGACCTGTCGTCGGAGAGATCGGTGACGCCCTTATTTATGCGGAAGAGGAATTGGGTCTTGGTGGTGTAGTTCACCACATTCTTGGGCCACACCGCCACGCCGTCCACGTTATAGAGAAATTCGCAGGCGAACACCTCGGCGAAATGTCTGAATATCCGGGAGCCCTCGATTATCTCCCGGAGGCCCGAGGAGATTATGTAGTGCCGGATCTCCACCCCCTGGCGGCGGCCGAAGTCCGTCACGCGCTCAAACCACCCCTCCACGCCGGGGAAAAACTCAAGGTCCCGGCCGAAGCTGACGAAGCTGTCGCGGCGGATGGAGCATCTGGCCGCCCGGGCCCGCTCCAGCATCACGTACATATAGGCCAGTATCCCGTCCATCTTCTCCCTGGCGGCAAGGTCGTTGGACTCCCGCCAAAATTCCTCGGGCGTCATATTGACGTTGGGGATGAAGCTGTACTCCTGCATGTCCCGGGTACACAGGGTCTTATCGAAGTCGTACATCAGGGCCACAGTGGGTTTTTCGTTTTTCATAAATTCACCGCTTTCAAATTTGCCGATATTCTGCTATTATTGTATTACATCTTTCATAAAATTACAAGATGATGCAGAATTGATACATCTTTGATGTAATATATGGGCATTAAAGTGAGGGAGTGTGTCTTGAAATGGTGCGGATACTGATAGTGGATGACGAGCGGCCCATCGCCACGCTTATAAAAATGAGCCTTACAAAGGCCGGCTACAACTGCGTGTGCGCCTACGACGGGCTGGAGGCGGCGGATATACTGGAGAAGGAGACCTTTGACCTCATTTTGCTGGACATAATGCTGCCCGGGGCGACGGGCTTTGAGCTGATGGACTACATCCGCCCCCTGGGGGTGCCGGTCATATTCCTCACCGCCAAGGGGGACATATCCGACAGGGTGCACGGCCTTAAAATAGGCGCGGAGGACTACATAGTTAAGCCCTTTGAGATAGTGGAGCTCCTGGCCCGGGTGGAGGTGGTCCTGCGCCGGTACAATAAGCTGGCCAGCGTCATTGAGATCGCGGGGCTGTCAATCGACACAAGGTCCATGCGGGTCACCAGGGACGGCGAGGAGATACCGCTGACGAACAAGGAGTACAACCTGCTCCTTCTCTTCGCCCGGAACCCCGGGGCGGCCCTATACCGGGAGACCATATATGAGCGGGTCTGGGGCGGGGACTACAACGTGGGGAGCCGCACGGTGGACCTGCACATCCAGAGACTGCGGCGCAAGGTGGGCTGGGAGGACAAGCTGGTGTCAGTCCACAAGGTGGGCTACCGATTGGAGGCCGGGACATGAAGCTCCGGGTCAAGCTGACCCTGGGGACGGTGGCGCTTCTGGCGATCATCTTCGGCATATGCGGGAGCTTGCTCGTCTCGGCGTCCTTTGACGCAATGCTCCAGAGCGAGCGGCAGTCGGCCCTGGGCTCTTATAACACGGTGCAGAACACGCTTCAGCTCGTAAACTCCATATCCACGCAGTCAGGGCTGGATGACATAGTCTCGGCCCTCAGGTCCCTGGGGGGCGGGGCGCTGTGGGACGGAGTGTTCCTGTACACGGACGGCTCGCCGGTATACGCCTCCGGCGACGTGCCGGAGGGCATAAAGCCGGATACCGTCGCCACCAGGCCCGGGGAGTGCTCGGTGACATACTGGACCGGGGAGGAGAGCCAGTACCTGCAGGTGTCCGGCCGGGTGAACGTGAACAGCCAGACTCTGTCGGTCTATATACTGACGGACATATCGGACATATACGCCCTTCGCGAGTCTCAGCTTTCGACCTACCGGCGGCTGCTGGGGCTGACGATATTGATCGGCGCCGCCGGCTCATGGCTCATGGCGGCGCTGTTGACCAGGCCCCTGACGCGGCTTGCCAGGACCTCAAGGAAGATAGCCCAGGGGGACCTTTCCAGCCGCGCCAACGTGACAAGCGGCGACGAGCTCGAGACGCTGGCGGGGGAGTTCAACGCCATGGCGGACAAGCTGGAGGAGAACATCGCGGAGCTCCAGGACTCCGTCCGGCGGCAGACGGAGTTCATGGGCTCCTTCGCCCACGAGCTGAAAACCCCGATGACGAGCATAATAGGCTACGCGGACCTTATAAGGCGGCGGATGCTCACCCAGGAGGAGGAGCAGGAGGCCGCGAACTACATATTCTCCGAGGGCAGGAGGCTCGAGAGCCTGTCCATAAAGCTGCTTGACCTGCTCATACTGAAAAAGAGGGACTTTGAGCTGAAGGTTGCCTCCCCCGCCGCCATCGTCGCGGGGATAGTCCGGGTGATGCGGCCTCAGCTCCAGGGCTACGACATTACTCTGCGCTACCGGGCGGCGGACGGCCGGTGCCTTTTGGAGCCGGATCTTGTGAAATCACTAATAATAAACCTTGTGGACAACGCAAGGAAGGCCATGGACTCCGGCGGGGCCATATTCATCTCCTCCGAGATGACGGACACGGGCTGTGCCATATCCGTCACCGACAACGGAAGGGGCATACCCGAGACGGAGCTTGCGAAGATAACCGAGGCCTTCTACCGGGTGGACAAGTCGCGCTCCAGGGCCCAGGGCGGCGCGGGGCTGGGGCTGGCGCTCTGCAACGAGATAGCGGCGCTACACTCCGGGAAGCTCGAGATACGGTCCGTGGAGGGCCGCGGCACAAGCATAACGGCAATACTGAACGGAGGGATAGCGGATGAGGGATAAGGAACGCTCCGGCCCGGGGCCGGTCGGGCGAATTTTCTCCGGCCTTCGCCGGAGCAGGACAGCCATCATCGTCTATACCGTCACGGCGCTTTTGTGCGTGGCGAGCTTCTTCCTGCCCGGGATAGTCCTGGCGGCCAGGGACAGGACCCTGGCCCGCTCCGACGACATCCTCCCGGCGGACGAGGTACAGCTGAGCTTACTATCAAATCTCAGCATGGCGCAACGGCTGGCGCTCGTCGGCGACCCGGGGGCCACGGAGGTGTATCTGGCCTCAGGCAGGAGCCTCACGGAGGAGGAGGCCCGGGAACACGCGAGCGCCCTTGTCAGGGGCATGTCACTTATGGATAAGAGCGTATCGGAATTTGAGGTGAGCCTGACCCCGCAGCTGCGGGTGGCCGCGGACAACAGCGCGTTGCTGACCTGGACCGCCGTGTACACCTCGGACTCCCGGGATGTGACGGTCATATTCGACGACGAAGGCGGCAGCTGTCTCGCCTTCAGGCAGATCTCCTATCCCCACGGGAAGGCCGCGCTGTCCGGGGCGGGCGTCACCGGCAACGATCAGAGCTCCGGCGAGGGCTCGGTGAGCTCCTGGCCGATGACCGACAAAGAGAACGGCAAGGTCACCGACGAAAAGTTCATGGCGGGGTACCTGAGCCTGATCTCTCAGATCCTCTCCCCGCTGGATATACAGTACAGCGACGTCTCAGTCACCTCGCCCCAGTCCGTCTCGGCCATAATCCCCTACGACAACACATACTACTCCATGCCGGTGTCCATACGCAGTGTGGAGCACGAGGGATTTACCTACGCTTTGCACATAAGCGTAAATATGTGATCTATGCAGTTTTGATACATCCCCTTGTCAGTTTTTATACATTCCTCCCCTATTATGCTCGCAAAAGCACAGGGGAGGTTTTTTCATGCACGGGAGAAGAAGGAAGAGCAATGTTCCCGCCGTTTTATTCGGCGGGGTGGGTATATTCGCGCTGGTGTGGCTGCTGGCGCTGGCCTCCTCCGGCGATAAGCCGAGGGAGCCTATAATATACTCCTCCGCCGTTTCCGCCACTGACTCCGGGACTGCGGACGAGGGCGGCGAGGCCGGGCCGGTCGGCGACGCGCCTGTGAGCTCCGGCCACTCGCCGGAGGAGCTGCCTGAGCAGCCCAGGAAGCTATATGACCGGATACCCGAGGCCAGGGACTTCGCCCTGGGGTGTCTCGACCCCCACGACGAGCCGGAGCCGGAGGACATAGACCTCTCCGGGCTTGATCTGTCCACCGTACCGGACCTTCACCAGTGGGACGAACGGTGGGGCTACGCCAGGTACGCCGGGAACCTCTTCGGGCTTTCGGGCTGTGGGCCCACGTGCATGAGCATGGCGGCGATGTACCTCACCGGGAACAGGGACTTAAACCCGCTTTTTGTGGCCAGGTACGCCGAGGAGAACGGCTACTGCTACGACGGCAAGGGCACCGCGTGGGCCCTTTTTACCGACGGGGCCCGGGGGCTGGGGGTGAGCTCCCGGGAGCTTCCGCTGGAGAAGTCGCTTATAGACTCGACCCTTGACACGGGCGGCCTTGTGGCGCTGGTGCTGGGCCCCGGGGATTTCACCGACTCCGGCCACTTCATCCTCCTTATCGGCCGGAAAAACGGCGGCTACGTCATCCGGGACCCCAACGACCCGAAAAATACGGCCAGGACCTGGACCTACGAGGCCCTGAGGCCGCAGATAAAGGATATATGGGCGCTATTGTCTGAAAAGGCCTGAAGGCCTTTTCAGACAGGGGGGATACGTGCGGACCCGGGATTTGAAATTAGAATTTCAAATCCCGGGTCCTGCTGTTTTGCTCCGCGCACGGCCCGAAGGGCCGCACACTCCGCAAAACAAAAGGGATTTTTTCCGAGGCGCATGTCCTCGGAAAAAATATCTAATTGTTTTTACAAGCTGGGGAGATTTATGGGTGATGTTGGGCGGGAAAATATTACGAAAATATTAATGATTTCCTGATTGTTTATTTCTTGACAATCTCCTGTAAGTATCCTATAATTTAATTACGTCAACCAAACATGTTGTGGCTTTTTGCGATTGGGCAATGCCGCCGCACAACCTGGTGTGACCGATCACGCCCTGAAAAGTGAGGGATAACATTATGGGAAAAAGAATTATCGGTACTGTTCTGGCGCTGGCGATGGTGCTTGGCGCAGTGACGGCCTTCGCGCCGGCGAAGGCGGCCTATGAGCCTGTTCCCGCGGACTCGGACTATTTTTACAGTCAGCTGGGAACGAGGGCCAGGGCGATCTACGATAAGCTGCTCGGGGAGTTCACGGGCGATGACAGGGAGCTTTACTACGAGGGCACCAGGAGCATCGACCTCATGGGGCTTACGGCCAAGGGCGGCGGACAGCCGCTCATAACCGATGAGGACGCCGTCGCGTACTCCAAGGGCAACAAGGACATATTCAACGACTTCTGCGCGGCCAAGGACGCGCTGGATCTGGATCACTCGGAGCTGTGGTACATAGACTCGGGGTATCTGTCCTTCCGCGTGACTCACGGCAACGACGGCTATCACGTGCTGGTGGGGCCCGGCAGGGGCGCGACGTACCTCCTCGGCGGGCGGACGATAAGCGACGTGGCGAAGAAGGACGCGGCCCTGGACGAGGCCGTCACCGCCATATGCGAGGAGGCCCTGAAGAGCCTGAACTCCGCGGACCCCGACGGCTCCTATTCAGAGACCGACAGGATGGCGGCGCTGGTGACCTCGGTCCACGACCAGGTGACCAGGAAGATACATTACAGGTACGAGATCGAGTGCCACGACGCGGACAACGCCAAATACATAAGGACGCTTTACGGCATAGTTACCCACGAGGGCGTCTGCGAGGCATACGCCAGGACAATGCAGGTGTGCCTTACGAGGCTGGGGATAGAGTGTGTGCTCGTCCACGGCCTTCAGACGGACGGGACACCTGAGGACCACATGTGGAACGCCGTAAATATAAGCTCCAGGGGGCTGGACCACTGGTACGCGGTGGACGCCACCTGGGACGATCCCCTCACCGCCGACTGGCAGGGCAAGAGGGATCTGACCTTCAACTTCGGCCTCGACGAGAAGGAGACGAACACGTATCTGCTCGTGGGCCAGAACGTAGTGGGCGAGCACTGGGTGCCCTCGGGCTTCGTTTCCACGGGCAACTTCGAGTTTTCGTATCCGACCCTTGAGACCTCCTCCTACTCCGGGGACACGGCCTTTGGGGACGACAACGGCCTCAGGGTGGACTACTCCTCCGGCGCCTCCATGGAGGGGGTGCCCGCGGGCGTGTTCTCCGCCACCTTCAAGGGCATGGACGCCGCCCACGCCAGGCAGAAGGGCTTCTATTTCATAGTGAAGATGTATGACTATCACCCGGACGGCACTGCCCATGTGATGGAGGACTGGTACTACGCCGACGCCACGTTCCTGGTGTCAAAGAACAACCCGTATTTCGGCGACTACGGCGGGGCTCTGCGCATATACACGCCCACCTGCGAGTATGTGGAGATCGCCGTCACCTCGCGGGAGCCGGACCACAGGAGCCAGTGGACCTCCAACGCCGCCACGAGCTGGCTTTCCAGTCACCCTGAGGCGGGATTTTTCCACGGGGACGACAGCGAGATCGTGGCCCGCTCTGGTTTGCTCTATAACGTCAATTCCTCCTATGAGGCTCCGCCGTATGTGCTGACACAGACTCCCGCGCCAAACTCCTCCCACACGGCGGGCAGTGAGTACAGGGTGGTGGTCACCTTTGACGACGACCTGAGCCACCCGGCGGCGGCCTACTCCTCCCCCGGCGGAGTTGAGAACGACACGGCCATCGCCGCGGCCCAGGAAGTGCGCGTCCGCTACACCACCATCCAGCAGGACCTCCACACCGGCGGGGACAAGGTGGTGCAGATAGCCGGGGAGCTGCCCTTTGACACCGGCCGGGACGGCATAGTCGACATGGACGGCGGCTACACCGATTTTAAGTGGATATACAAATACGCCGACGACCCATCCGCCTGCCCCAACGCCGCAAACCACGGCGATCGCGGGTGCGATGTGGACAAGGGCTGTATCATCACTGGCGTGGAGTTCAACTTCAGGGCCTCCGACCAGTGGATAGACGACGTGACGGAGTACAGCTTCGCCATCGAGGGCGTGGTGGGCTCCAGGTCCGGGAAGTTCCCCAACAACTTCGCCTTCGTGTGCACGGTGCCCGGCCTTTGCCCGGCCTGCTACCGCAGTCAGGGCATCGACTGGAACCTCTGGGGCCAGCCGACGCTCCTTGACGCGCCGGAGAACCTGGACCTCCACGAGCTGGCGGTGGCCGGAGGCACGGACTCCGACACCCTGAAGAAGCTGGACGAGCAGATAAAGCGCGACGAGCTCAACGGAAGGCTGATGCTGGTGGTGGAGGATAAGAGCAAGGGCTCCGGCAATCGGGAGGAATACGAGACTCTGAACGGCATGGTGGAGAAGAAATACGGTTACGACGAGTCCGACGTGATCGGCTCCTCCGTGTTCGAGATAAACTTCAACCGCATCTGCCCCATGGTGAAGCTGAAGCCCAACAAGGGCGAGTCCCTGAGGGTCCAGGTGGGCTATCCCGCCGGTGTGACATACGAGTCACTGGGGAAAGGCGACGTGGAGCTGAAGGCATACCACTTCACGCGCTGTGACGCCAACAACAAGTGCGAGCACTACGGCGAGGCCGGTCACAGGGACGGGGATCACATACTGAGCGTGGAGGAGATCACCATCGTCCCCACGCCCTACGGCATGGTAATAATGTGCGACGCCTTCTCGCCCTTTGAGATAGTGGCCGTGAAAAAGACGTCCTCAAAGGCCGAGGCGGACAACACCCTGGTTGTCGTGTCCGACGGCAACGGCAGTGTGAGCGTGGACGGCCACGACGCCGTGGGGGAATACGGCAACGTGAAGCTCGCCTCCGGCGATAAGAAAACATTTACCGTAAAGCCCGACGCGGGCTTTGCGGTGGACACGGTGTCACTGGGCGGCGAGCCCATAGCGGTGCACGGCGACACCTTCACCGTCAGCGGCGAGGCCCTTGAGCACAGCGACGTGCTGAACGTGACCTTCGTGCCGGAGTCCGTACATGACGAGGATCAGAAGCTCGGCCGGACCACCGTGGTGCCTGACGCGTGCCTTCACGCCAGTGTGAGCAAGGTCCCCGGCAAGGCCGAGAAGGCCGCCACCTGCACCGAGGACGGCTACGCCCAGGCTCTTGTCTGCGACACCTGCGGGCAGGTCGTAAGCCAGGCACACGTCGTTCCCGCCCTGGGCCACGTGCCGGTGACCGACGAGCCCGAGAAGGCCGCCACCTGCGGTGAGGAGGGCCATCGGGCCGTGTCCCACTGCTCCAGGTGCGAGGCGGAGCTCTCCGACGGAGAGACCACGCCGGCTCTGGGCCATATCTTTACAAAATACGTAAACGGCGCCGCCACGTGCAGGGGCCTTGAGAAAACAGCCAAGTGCCAGTACTGCGACGTGACCTCCACCGTGCTGGATACCGCCGGGGCGCCGGATCACAAATTCAGCAGCTACAAGGTCGTGACGCCGGCCACCTGCGCCACCGAGGCCATTGAGCAGGCCACCTGCGATTACGGCTGTGGGACCGTGGATACACGCGCCAAGGAGGGCTCACGGCTCCCCCACTCCCCTGACGCCACCGGAAAATGCGAGGTCTGCCACGAGTTTGTGTGCACCGACGGACATGTCTTTGTGAAAACTCCCGCCGTCGCCGCCACCTGCACCGAGAACGGCCACACCGCCGGGGAGAAGTGCTCCGTCTGCGGCCTCTGGAAAACCCACGAGGAGGTCATACTGGCCCTGGGCCACGATTTCAGCGGACACACCGCCGGGACGAAGTGCAGCCGCTGTGGGCAGAAGATGGTGAGCGACGACCACACGCCCGTGGCCATGAAGGACGTGGCTCCCACCTGCGACACTCAGGGCACTAAGGGCGGCACCGTGTGCTCCGGCTGTGGGCAGATAATCGAGAAGCCCACCGTGATACCGGCCCTGGGGCACAGCTGGGACACCTCCGACTGCCGCTGGACGTGGACGGTCGAGGGCGGCGAGCCCTACGCCTGCGTGACGCTCAGGTGCAAGAACGATCCCTCACACGTTGAAACCTTCGCCGCGGATCTGACGCTTGTCAAGACCGTGGAGCCCTCCACGTGCCTCACCACCGGAACGGGGATATACACCGCCGCCGTCTATGTTGAGGGCGCCGGGGCCCTTTCCGACACCAAAGAGGACGTGGTCCTGCCGCTGGCCGAACACATCCCCGGGAACGATATACTGGTCACCTCCGAGGCCACCTGCGCGCACCACGCCACCGAGACATACATATGCTCCGTCTGCGGCGACCTCGTGGTCGTGACAGTCGAGGGCGAGCTTCCGCCCCACGCCTACGGTGTGGAGTACGTCGCCCCCACCTGCACCGCGGCCGGGCGAAGCGTAAATGTGTGCTCCGTCTGCGGGCATGAGGAGACGATCGCCGAGATCCCCGCCACCGGCCACAGCTACAAAAACGGCAAGTGCACGGTGTGCGGCGCGGCTGAGCCCAAGGCCCACGACCCCTTCCCCGATGTGAGCCGGAGCAAATGGTACGCTGAGGCCGTCGAGACCGTGTCCTCCAGGGGGCTCATACTGGGAGATCAGAACGGCAACTTCAACCCCGACATGAAAACGGGCCGCGGCCAGCTGATGACCATACTGGCAAGGCTAAGCGGAGTTGACACCACCGGCTCCGACCCGTGGTACAAGGCCGGTATGGACTGGGCCGTCAGCGCGGGCATCTCCGATGGCACAAACCCCGGAGCCGATCTGCCCCGGGAGCAGTTCGTCACCATGCTGTACAGGTACATGGACAGCCCCGCCGTCACCGGCAGTCTGTCGGGCTACCCCGACGCCAAGGACGTGAGCCCCTGGGCCAGGGACGCCATGATCTGGGCCATCGACAACGGCCTTGTGAACGGCACCGACGCCGGTAAGCTGGAGCCGGGGACCGTGGCAAATCGGGCCGTGGCCGCCACAATACTCTCAAGGTTCCTGGATAAGTTCGACCTGTAAGGCCAAGATACCCGGGCGGATATTTAGATAAAAAGCGAAAAATTGCCGGAATGAAAATTCCGGCAATTTTTATATATAAGACATGTTCAGCTCTGAGGAAAGCCGGCGCTTCTTTCGTAGGCCAGCTTCAAAAGCTCCCGGCGGGAGTTCGGGACCTTGCCGGCGGTGACGGCCAGGGCCAGGGCGCGGAGGGTGGGGCCGATGGCCTTCGCGGGAAGGCGCTTCAGGTCCTCGCCGGTGACGGCCAGGTCCCGCACACGCGTAAAAGCTCCGGCATTAAGAAGGTCCCTCGCCAGCACGTAATGTCCGTCCGCGGCGGCGGAGACGAGCACGGCCCTGTCGGAGCGCGTGGCCAGGGCCAGGCGTATCGCCAGCCCGTCGGAGGCGGGGCCGATCTCGGCGGCCTCCCGCGCAAGGCGTCTGTCGGCGGCGGGACAGCGAAGGGCCGTGAGTAAGGTCTCGGCCGACTCCACGGCCCCGGCCCGGCCGGCGAGGATGGCGAATACCGGCAGACGCATGTCGCCGGGGACGGCCCGAAGGCGCTCCCAGGGGATGATTTTGGCGTTTTCGGACATAAAACCGGAGAGAAGGCCATATTCTATCATCAGGGCCGCCGCCTCCGGCGCCGGGGACGTCAGGGTCTTTATCAGCTCGTCCCTTACGCGCTCGGCGGAGAGGCGCCCGGCCAGGGGCGCCAGCCTTTTTACAGCGGCGAGGGCGGCCCCGTCGCACTTAAAGCCAAGCTGCGCGCTGAAGCGCAGGAGTCTGAACATCCTGAGGGCGTCCTCGGAAAAACGCCTCTCCGGATCGCCGACGCACCGGAGCAGGCGTCTGTCGAGGTCCTCCCGGCCGCCGAAGGGGTCGATGATACTCCCCTGCCGGTCCATGGCCATGGCGTTTACGGTCAGGTCCCTGCGGGCCAGGTCCTCACGGACGTCGCCCACGAACTCCACGCTGTCGGGCTTTCTGGCGTTCAGGTACGCGCCGTCCCGGCGGAAAGTGGTGACCTCCACCTGCCCCCCGGGCATTATGACCGTGACAGTGCCGTATTTCACCCCGGTGGGGGCGGTGCGCGGGAAGATGTCCGTTATCTCCCGGTCCGTGGCGTCGGTGGCCACGTCCCAGTCGTGGGGCTCCCGCCCAAGCAGAAGGTCCCTGACGCACCCGCCCACGGCGAAGGCGGCGTATCCCGAGGAGGCCAACGCGTCCAGCACGTCCGCCACAAATCCGGGAAAACCCGGCATATAAGCCACCTCCCCGCAAATAATAAAAAAACAGCCAAAAAAGCAGTTGTAATATTTCGCTGAAAGTATTATAATTACTTGGTTCAAAAAATTCAATATGATTTTGATTTCGGAGCTTTTATGGACAGAATATCCGAGCTTGAGAACTTCATAAACCAAAAGAGGCACTGTCACCTTATCGGGATCGGCGGCGTCTCCATGTCACCGTTGGCGAAGGTGCTCCACGACCGGGGCGTACCGGTGACGGGATCGGACATAAACGAGAGCGAGTCGGTCATGGAGCTGCGCCGCGCGGGCATAACCGTACACATCGGCCACAGGAGCGAGAACGTCCTGGGGGCGGCTTTCGTCATACGAACCGCGGCGGCCCACGACGACAATCCCGAGGTGGAGTACGCCCGGGACAACGGCATTCCTGTATTTGAGCGGGCCGAGGCCTGGGGCGTACTGATGCGCCACTACAAAAACGCCCTGTGCATATCAGGCACCCACGGCAAGACCACGACCACGTCCATGTGCACACACATCCTCATGGCCGCCGATATGGACCCCACCGTAATGATCGGCGGCACGTTGGAGCTCCTGCACTCCGGCTACCGGGTGGGCAAGGGGGACACCATCGTGCTGGAGTCCTGCGAATATTATAACTCCTTCCTCAGCTTCTCCCCCACCATCGCCGTGATCCTGGACGTTGACGCGGACCATCTGGATTTCTTCAAGGACCTGGAGGACGTGAAGAGGTCCTTCCGGGCCTTCGCGGAGCTGGTGCCGAGCTACACCGGCTGTGTCATAGCAAATATGGACGACAGGAACACCATGGACGCCCTGGACGGGATAAGGCGTCGGGTGGTCACCTTCGGCTTCTCACGGGAGGCGGACATCGTCGCGAAGAACCTCACGGTAAGTAACGGCGTCAGCGAGTTCGACGTGATGTACAAGATGAGGACCTACTGCCATATAAGGCTCAACATCCCCGGCGTACACAACGTGAAGAACGCCCTGGCCGCCGCGGCGGCGGCAATCGAGCTGGGCATCCCCGGTGAGGCGGTGGCGAAGGGCCTGGCGGTCTTCCGCGGCGCGGGGAGGCGGTTTGAGTACAAGGGGACGCTGAACGGGGCGCGGGTCTATGACGATTACGCCCACCACCCGGGAGAGCTCCACGCCCTTCTTGACGCGGTGCGGTCCATAACCGACGGGCGGGTGGTGCTGGCCTTCCAGCCCCACACCTACTCCAGGACCAAGGCCCTGTTTGACGACTTCGTTGCGGAGCTCAGGCGCGCGGATAAGGTGTTCCTCGCGGAGATATACGCCGCCAGGGAGAAAAACACCATCGGCATCTCCTCCGCAGACCTTGCCTCCAACGTGGCCGGGGCTGAGTTCTGCCCCACCTTTGAGGAGCTGGAAAAGCGGCTCATCGCAGAGGTCAAGCCGGGCGACGTGGTACTGACCGTGGGTGCGGGAAATATATTCAAGGTCTGTCAGGATATTGTTGAGAAATGAAAAAGCGGGACGCCCGGGCGTCCCGTTGATTTTTTCGGAGGTACGTACCATGGACACAAACGACGCGCCGGTCAGGGTCTCGGCGGCGCTCATATGGAGAGACGGCAGGTTCCTCATCTGCCAAAGGCCGCCCCACAAGGCCCGGGGGCTGCTCTGGGAGTTCGTAGGCGGGAAGGCGGAGGCCGGGGAGACCGGCGAGCAGGCCCTCATCCGGGAGTGCCGGGAGGAGCTGGACATAACCGTTGAGCCCCGGGACGTGTATATGCGCCTCGTCCACCGCTACCCGGACATCACCGTGGAGCTCACGCTGTATAACGCCGAGATCGTAAGCGGCGAGCCGCGGCTTTTGGAGCACTCGGCCCTCGCCTGGATAACGCCCTCACAGATCCCGGATCACGACTTCTGCCCCGCGGACGCGGAGATACTGAAGAGGCTTGAGATGGACTTCACGCGCGGGAGGGAGCGCGGGTAGACTCCCCTCAGAGAAGGGAGCCTTTTTCGTCTGCGGCGGGGACGGGCGGCGGGCGGGTTTGGAACCCGCCCCTACGGGGTGATTGCGAGATTTTTCTATAATTGCCGTAGGGGAGGGTTCTAAAACCCTTCCGCTTTTCAATACGCGCCGTGAGGCGCAACATTTTCGTGGGGTAGAACCCCTCAGTCTCGCTTTGCTCGACAGCTCCCCATTGTGAAACGGGGAGCCTTTTCCGCGTGGGAGGGGGTCAGGGGTTTAGGAGGTATATGCCCATATTCAGGTATCCGGCGAAGGTGACCCAGAGGAGGTAGGGGATCATTAAAAGGCCGGCGGTCTTATTAAGCTTTCTGAATATTGCCGTGGTGGCGATGATGAGGACCCAGAGGGCGACGAGCCAGAAGAAGGAAAACAGGTACAGCTCAAAGCGGAAAAAGAGTATTGGCCAGAAGAAATTGACTAAAAGCTGGCAGCCGTAGACGGTCATCGCCGCGTCTATGTGCTCCTTGGGCTTGCGGGACTCCAGGACCAGGTACGACGCCAGACCCATCATCAGATAGAGGACCGTCCAGACAACCGGGAAGAGCCACCCCGGCGGCGTAAGCGGGGGCTTTTCGAGGGCCGCAAATCCCCTCATGCCGGACATGGAAAGCACCGACGCCAGGGCCCCGACGCCCAGGGGGATGATAAGGCATATAAAAAGCTTTTTAAAATTGATCTTCATATTCCGTCACCTCTTTCACTGAGATTTTATTCCTGAGACTCTGGCAATATGCGGGCAAGTCCGCTGAATAAAACCGTTGATCCGAGGCAAAATAAACCCGAGGTGATAAAAATGAGCTCAAAGGAATTGCTCTATATCGAGGACGCCCTGGACCACGCTGAATTTCTCTCCAAGCAGTGCCAGGACGCGGTGAACACGCTGACCGACCCCCAGCTCAAGGCTCAGGCCCAGCAATTAGTGGACAAGAACAGGCAGATCTTCGGCCGGTTCTACGCCCTCGTGTAAGGAGGTAACGAAAATGGACGACAAGACCATCATGGAGAACATTCTTCTGACCACCAAGGGCGTGTGCGACCTCTATATGCACGGCGCTATCGAGTCCTCCACTCCCAAGGTCAACTGCGCCTTCAAGGACTCGCTGACCGACGCTCTGTGTATGCAGGACAACATCTACAAGCAGATGACCCAGAAGGGCTGGTACCAGACCGAGAACGCCCCCCAGAGCAAGATCGATCAGGTCAAGCAGAAATTCACGAGCGTAAGCTAAAACAGGGCAAAAGGGCCGGTCTTATGACCGACCCTTTATTTTTGACCGCTGACGGGTGAAAGGAATAAAAAATGGAGGTTGGGAGAGAATAGTTTTTTCAGCGGTCCTGGCTTATGTGATGATGACACGCGCCGGCGTGGGGACAGCAGCTGCAGGTGGGGCCGCAGGAGGGGCCGCTTTTTTTGTGGGAGCGCACCATGCTGAATATGATGAGACCCACTGCCACGGCGATTGCGGCGGCGACTATTATTGTCATAAGGTTAGCGGTCACTGTGTCAGGCATTGGCGGCCTCCCTGGTTTTAAGGCGCTGGCCGTTTTTGTCGTAGGGGTTGGGCCTGAAGAGAAGGTAGAGTATGCCCGCAAGGAGCAGGACGGCCACGACGGTGAAGATATTGAAGCCAACGGTGCCGCCGATGATGCCGCCGAGCTGGTAGATGATGAGGGCAAGCACATAGGCCCACAGGCACATATACCCCACGGCCGCCAGGGTCCATTTCCAGTTGTTCATCTCCCGCTTTATGGCGCCGATGGCCGCGAAGCACGGGGCGCAGAGGAGGTTAAAGACCATGAAGGAGAAGGCGGACACGGCGGTGTAATCCGCGGCGATGAGGCCCCAGATCTCCTCGCCGTTCTCGCTTATCTCACCGGCGAAGTGATAGAGGATGGAGAAGGTGTTGATGACGTTCTCCTTTGCCACGAGGCCGGAGATGGAGGCCACGGCGGCCCGCCAGTTGCCAAAGCCGAGGGGAGTGAATATCCAGGCGATGGCCCCGCCGACGGCGGCCATGAGGGAGTTATCCTGGTCCTCCACCGGCCCGAAGGAGCCATTCTCCACGCCGAAATACTGGAGGAACCAGACGGCGATGGAGGCGAGGACTATGACGGTGCCGGCACGCTTTATGAACGACCAGCCGCGCTCCCAGGTGGCCCGAAGGACGCCGCCCACGGAGGGCACGTGGTACGGGGGGAGCTCCATGACGAAGGGGGCGGGCTCACCGGCGAAGGCCTTGAATTTTTTGAGCATCACGCCGGACACCACGATGGAGCCCATGCCGATGAAGTAGGCCGAGGCCGCGATAAGCGCCGAACCGCCGAAGAGGGCCCCGGCGATGAGGCCGATTATCGGCAGCTTCGCCCCGCAGGGCATGAAGGTGGTGGTCATAAGAGTCATCTTCCGGTCACGGTCCTGCTCGATGGTCCTGGAGGCCATGAGCCCCGGGACGCCACAGCCTGTGGCCACGAGCATGGGGATGAAGGATTTGCCCGACAGGCCGAAGCGCCTGAATATCCTGTCCATTATAAATGCGACCCTGGACATATAGCCCACGTCCTCAAGGATGGACAGGAGCAAAAACAGCACGAGCATCTGGGGCACGAAGCCCAGGACCCCGCCTACGCCGGCGACTATTCCGTCCTGGATAAGACTATACAGCCAATCCGCCACGATGGGCTCGCCGGCGTCGTTCAAAAGCGCCTTGTCAATAAGATCCGGTACCCACTGGCCAAATACCACGTCGTTGGCAAAGTCGGTGCCCCAGGTGCCGATGCCGATGCCCCACTCGCCGAGCTCCCCGTTTTCGTCGGGGCCGTCGATGAGCGCCTGTGGGGAGGGGCCCATGGCGATGGCGTAGATGAGGACGATGATGGCGATGAAGATGGGCAGGGCCAGGATACGGTTCGTGACCACCCGGTCGATCTTGTCCGATACGCTGAGCTTCTGGCCCTGGCGCTTTTTCCTGACGGCCCTTTTCACCACGCCGGCTATGTACGCGTAACGCTGGTTCGTGATTATGCTCTCCGCGTCGTCGTCCAGCTCCGCCTCGCAGTCGGCGATGTGGCCCTCTATGTGCTTCCACAGCTCCTTATCAAGGGCCAGCTCCGCCCGGACCTTTTCGTCACGCTCGAACAGCTTTATGGCGTACCAGCGCAGGAACCGTCCGTCCACCTTGCCCTCGATGGACTCCTCGATGTGGGCTATGGCGTGTTCAACACTGCCCTGGAATACGGGTGGCAGCTCCACGGCCTTTTTCTCCGCCGCCGCCTTCACCGCAAGCTCCGCGGCCTCCCTGGAACCCTCGCCCTTCAGGGCGGAGGTCTCGATGACCTGACAGCCCAGTGCCCGGCTGAGCTTTTCGATGTCTACGGTGTCACCGTTCTTGCGGACGAGGTCGGCCATGTTGAGGGCCACCACAACGGGTATGCCCAGCTCAATGAGCTGTGTGGTGAGGTACAGGTTGCGCTCGATGTTGGTGCCGTCCACGATGTTGAGTATGGCGTCGGGCTTCTCGTTCACCAGATAGCTGCGGCTCACCACCTCCTCCAAGGTGTACGGTGACAGGGAATATATCCCCGGCAGATCCTGGATCACCACGTCCCGGTGGCCGCGGAGCCGCCCCTCCTTTTTCTCCACCGTGACCCCGGGCCAGTTGCCCACGTACTGGTTCGATCCCGTCAGGTCGTTGAACATGGTGGTCTTGCCGCTGTTTGGGTTGCCCGCCAGGGCGATCTTTATGTCCATTGGTATCCCTCCTATAAGTTAGGTATTTCTAAAAATAATTAATTATAGCTAACTTCGCGGCCCAAAAAATCAGGCTATCTCTATGTTCTCAGCGTCGCCCTTCCGGATGCTCAGCTCATAGTCCCGGACCGTGACTTCGATTGGGTCCCCCAGGGGCGCCACCTTGCGGACGTATATTTCCACGCCCTTTGTCACGCCCATGTCCATGATGCGGCGCCTGAGGGCGCCCTCGCCATGGATCTTCGCCACCGTCACCGTGGAGCCCACGGCGGCGTCCTTCAATGTTTTCATAATATCTCCTCCTTCTTTTTAAGGGGCGTTACCCCAGATCGACCATGACGCGGTTCGCCATGTCCCGTCCCAGCGCCACCCGGGAGTCCCGGACGGCCACGATGAGGCTTCCGCCCATCCGGCTGGCTACGGTCACGTCGGTGCCGACCACAAACCCCAGCTCCGCCAGGTGCTGACGGACCTCGTCCCGGCCCGTGATCTTCACAACGGTGCAGGTCTCGCCGTTTTCGGCGACGGTAAGTGGAGCCATATAGTTACCTCCGGCTAATTTAAGTTAATTTTCTCTAACTACCCGGGCCAACAATCGGTTAGCCTTCGCTAACCATCCGAAAGTTTACCACCCCCGGTGGCGTTTGTCAATACCCTAAATCAAAAAAATTTTTATTTGGCTGGCCGACGTCACAGGTGGGCCGGGGCGGGGGTGTGAGGAGGAGTTTACACAGATGTCTTATGAAACAGAAATACCCGGGATCTGAAATCGGAATTTCAGGTCCCGGGTATAGCGTATTTTTGTCCGCTGTCAGCCCTGCTTGTCGTCCTTGGTGAGGAACTTATAGCAGAGGGCCGCGAGTACGCCGCCGATGAGGGGCGCAAGGAGGAACACCCACACGTTCTTCAGGTATTCGCCGCCGGCGAAGATGGCGGGGCCGAAGCTCCTGGCGGGGTTCACGGAGGTTCCGGTGAAGGAGATGCCAAGGATGTGGACCAGCGTCAGGGAGAGGCCAATGACGATACCGGCCACTGAGGAGTTCTCCGTCTTACTGGTGACGCCCAAGATGGCCAGGACGAACACGAAGGTGAGGATGATCTCGATGACCAGGCTCAGGAGTATGTCGCCGTTATAGAGGTTGTTGGCGCCCAGGGCCGAGTCGGAGCCCAGGAAGGAGGAGAGCACGGCGGCTCCGGCGATGGCGCCGAGGAACTGGGCCACCACGTAGCCCAGGAAGTCACCGAGGGTCATCTTGCCCGAGACGAGCATGGCGATGGACACGGCGGGATTGATGTGGCAGCCGGAGATGTTGCCGATGGAGTAGGCCATCGCGACGATGACGAAGCCGAAGGCCAGGGCCGTCAGCAGATAGCCGGTGCCGGACACGCCCACCACGGCGGCTGTGCCGCAGGCGAAGAACACCAGGACGAAGGTTCCGATAAACTCCGCGATGTATTTCTTTGCGCTGTTCAAAATCAACACTCCTTTAGAATTTATTGGGTTACCTCTGCCATTATACAACGGGCGGGGAAATTTTACAATGCCGCGCGGGGGACTTAAAAAGTTTTTGTCCGCCGTCAGATCGCCACCACACGGGCGACGATCTGGGCCGCCTCCGCCCGGGAGGCCCGGCCGGTGGGGTTGAGGCGACCTCCGGAGCCCTGGATTATGCCGGCGGCGGTGACTCTGGCGCAGGCGTCCAGCGCCCAGAAGGCGATGGAGCCCGTGTCGGAGAAGTTCAGCCCGTTGATGTCCGGAAGGTCCAGGACCCTGTCAAGCAGTACCATGATCTCCTGGCGCGTGATCGGCGCGTTGGGCGAGAAGCGCCCCTCGCCGGTGCCGCCGGCGATGCCGCGCTCCCAGGCCCGTATGATGTAGCTTGAGGCCCAGCAGTCGGATATGTCGCTGAAGGGCCTGACCACGGCGGAGTTGCCCGGGACCACGCCCGGCAGCTCGTCGCTTATCTCAAGGGCCGTGTACAGCATCGCCACAAATTCCGCCCGGGTGATCTCGTCGTTCGGGCGGAACATTATCTCGTCCGTGTGGAGCTCCACCCCGGCAAGGTGGAGCTCGCCGACGGCGGCCTGGGCCCAGTGGCCCACGGTGTCGAGGTAAGAGCCCGTGAGCTCCATCTCGTCCACGATGCCGTAGCCGTAATCCAGGAGCTTCACACAGTCCGTGGCCCTCGTTTCTCCCGAGGAGGAGTTCATCGCCACGGCGATGAGCCTGCGGCCGTTTTTCACGGACGTCACCGCCTGGCAGTAGCCGGAGGCCCTGATGTATCCGGTTTTGAAGCCGTCAACGCCGTCATATTCATACTTCTCGCCGGCCAAAAGGTAGTTGGTGGTCTTGTAATCCTTGCCGTTGAAGTTAACGCTGGGGAGGGAGGTTATCTCCAGGACCTGGGGATATTTCTGGATAAACAGCCTTATGAGTTGTGCCTGGGATCTGGCGGTGATGTAGTTGAGCTTGTGGCCGTGGGGGTTTATGTAGCTGGCGTTGAGGCCCAGGCGCGAGGCGGTCTCGTTCATGCGCTTCACAAACGCCTCCTCAGTGCCGGACACGAACTCGGCGAGCGCCGTGGCGCTGGCGGAGGCGGAGTAGACCAGCATAAGCGAAAGGAGCGTCCTCACCGGCACAGTCCCGCCGTAAGGAAGCGGCACGGACATCTGGTAGTTGACGTCGTCTCTGGAGATCCTGGCCACGTAGTCGCTGATGGGCACCGGCGTGTCCATGGTGAAGGAGCCCTTCGACATCTCCTCGTAGACTATGTACGCAGTCATAACCTTCGTCATGGACGCCGGCGCACGGAGGGTGTCAGGGTCCTTGGCGTAGATCACCACGCCCGTGTCGTAGTCCATAACTATGGCGGCAGACGCCGTGATCTTCGGGTCCGCCACCGCCCGCGCCGTACCGACCGGGAGTAACGAAATCGCCAAAATCATGGCGAGCAGAACGCAAAGCGAGCTTTTGACAGAGGATCTCATAGGCTGTTTCCCCTTTTTAACGATTTTTCGACATTTTACAACACGAGCTGTCGGCTTGTCAACTGTCAATAACGCGGTGGGAAGAGGCGCGGCCGGCGCCGCGGAGCCCACCTAATCCCTGCCCTTCCCCGCCCGGGCGGGGAAGGCAAAAAAGGGCGCGGCCCGAATGGGCCGCGGATTTTGAGTTGCGCCTGCGGGCTGAAGCCCACCCCGTGGCCCCTCCCGGAGGGAGGGGCTAAATGGGGGTGGTGTTGGGGATTAGTCGTCGATCTGGTTGTACACGGTCAGGGCCTTCGCCAGCTCGCAACGGAGGGCGTTTCCGGCGGGGTCAAAGACGTTGCCGTCCTTGCCGTTTATTACGCCGTTCATGTAGCACCACGCTACCGCCTCATAGGCCCAGTCGTTTATCTTGGCGGTGTCGGCAAAGGGAAGCGGGAACATCCACTCGCCCGTGAAGCCGCCGTCGCCGTACTTCTTCTCGTAATTATACAGCATCTTCGCCATCTGCTCGCGGGTTATCTTGTCGTTGGGGCCGAAGTTGCCGTTGTCATAGCCGTCAACCACGCCCTCGCTGGTGGCCCACCGGATGGCCTCAGCGTACCAGTCCCCCTCGCTGACGTCACCGTAGGTCATAAGATAATTCACAACGCCTCTGCCGTTCATGTTCCACAAAACGGTGACCATCTCGGCGCGGGTCAGTGTGCCATTGGGCTTGAAGAGCCCGCCGCTGCCCTGCATCAGCTTTGTTTCGATAACGTAGTCGGTGTACTCGTGATACCAGGCCGTCACGTCAAGATCCTGGAAGGCTCTGCTGGGGCAGTCGTCGCCGCCGTCGCAGACGGTGAGCTTAAATTCGGTACTTACGACCACTCCGCTGCTCGGCATTGTGAAGCTGTATGTCCCGTCGCCGTTGTCGGTGACAGGGATGATGTTGCCGTTCCTGTCGGTGACAGTGAGCTCGTCAAGCTCATAGCCTTCGTCGGGCGTCACCGTCAGCGTCACGTTGACGCCCGGGGCGGCGTTGGGGTAATTCACACTCACGTCGCCGTGCTCCAGGTCCTCCGGAAGAGTCACAGGATAGGCGACCACGCCGCCACCGCCGGAGCGTTGATACCACGTCAGCACATAAACGGAATAGAGCGTGGCGTGGATCTCAATAGCCGTTCCATCCCTGATAACCTGAAGATACTCGCCGCTCGCGTTCCTGGAGGTAGTGATTGTCTGCATCTCCTCCTCGCCCCCAACATTGTGGAAGCGATACACCGTGTATCCGCTCTTGCCCTGTATCTCCGCAGGCAGGTGAATCACAGTCGTGATGGGAACCTTGGAGTCATCAATCTCTGTTGTATTGGTGCCGCTACTACTTGTCACCGTCTTTGTCAGCTCCAGATCCAGCACCATGCCGATCTGCTCCTCCGACACGGGAAGCTCCTCGATCTGGTCAGGCCCAAGTTCCGCGCCCTTGACGGTCATCTTGAACTCCACCGTACCGCCGTCCTTGACAATATCGTCGTCATCTTTAGTGTATATCCCGTCATCGGCGCTGTCGGCGGGCTCTTTCACAATGTCCTGCATATCCACCACGGCGGTGACATCAGCCTCCACCACGGTATTCAGCGCCCCGTCGGGCATGATATAGGTCTCACCGTCTAAGCTGTCCTTTTCCACGTCCACCCGGAAGGTCTTGACCACCGTGGAGCTCCCGTTAAAGTACCGAACCTCCAGGTTGTAGATACCTGGCGTCAGGTGTTCAAACAAGAAATTACCGTCGGCGTCGGTGATCGCCTCGCCGGCCTCGTTATCGCCCTGCTTCAGGGTCACGGTGGCGCCGAGCAGCGGCTTGGGGTCGCCGCCCTCCACCTCCTGCACTACCGTGCCGCCGACCGAGCGAGTCTCCTCCATGGCCAGCCACTCGGCCTTGAAGGTCACGTCGGAGGCCGGCATGGGGAACTCCTCATTGGGCCTGTATGTGATGCCGCCGTGGCTCCAACCCTGGAAGAGGTAACCCTCGCGGGTCAGCCCCGCGGGGAGGATCACCATCTGGCCCTCAAGGAGATTTTCCATGGTCTCTGGGGCCTCACCGCCCTCATAACCGGTCTCAAAGGTGACTTTGTAGGTCTTGACGCTGGCGAGATCGTTGGTGAGTACCAGCTCGCCCACCTTGTGGGACGCGCCGTCGGAGGTGGCGGAGTGGCGGAAGTTCGTGTTGCCAATCTCCACCCAGACCTCATATGTTCCGGCCTCGGTGGGCACGTCGGGGGCGGTTATCTCCTTGCCGTCCATTTTGTAGGCGATCTTCGTATTAAGCTCCGATCTGACCGCCGTCCCCGGATCGGGATACTGGTGGTTGGCGCTCACGTCCTTATCCGGCTCCGTGGACACCACGCCCCAGACGGGGCTCAGCGTAACAGTGGAGGGGTGTGCTCCCGTGAGATCCCACACGTTATCGCTCACGGTGAATGTCACTGGCGCGGGGACGATAGTCACCGTCGCCTCAGGGTTCTTCACGGTGTAGTTCGCGGCTTTCTGGCCGTAGAGCCCAGCCGTCACGGTGTACTCCTTCACATCGGAGCCGTCGGTGGCGGCGAAGGCCACCAGATACTCCCCGGTGTAGTTTTCAGGATGTTCGACGTTGAAACCGGAAGGCAGCCCTTGCCCCGGAAGTAACTGGTTGTTATCGTTCTTAAAGGGGTTCTGCACCCGAATGTCGGGGTGCATGGTGTGCGCGTGGTAGACGTAGCTCAAGTGCGTCCAAATCACCGTGACCTCATAGGGCGTTATCTCAATCGTGCCGATCTGCAGCTCGTGGACGTCCTCACCCTGATCGGCAAACTTGAAGTTGTATACTTCATCCGTCACAGGGTTGATAGTCACGTAAATTTCATACTTCCCGGCGTCCCGGACTTCAGATGACTCGGCGTCGCCCTTCTTGTAGGTCACAGTGTAGCCGTTGGCGGCCGCGGCCGTGATGATCTGATCCTCCCCCGGCGCCACGTTGGCCGTGTGCCCGTAGCTGTCGTAGGTCATGCTGAGCGCGTAAGCCGTGCCGCTACCGCTGAGCTTGTAGCCATCCGGATTGGGGTTGTCGTTTGTTTCTCCCTTCGCTTCCCAATCCGCCTTGACCTCCTTGTCGATTGTAAAGCTCACCTCGGCTGGGGAGATGGTGTAGTTCTGTGTGGCATTGCTCAGCGAGTAGTTCTTGGCATCATCACCGGTGAGGGTCGCCGTGGCGGTGTACCGCTCTCCGGTTTTGTTCGCGTTGATCTGGTTGCCGCCCGCTACTGTTACGGAGAGGTCGTCGGTTTCCACCTTGCCCCCGGAAATCTCAGCAGTGACGTTCTTTGCCGTACCGTCATAGGTCAGGCCGGTGTCGTTTTTCCACGTCAGCGTCACCAACTTGGCCGTGATCTCCGCGCTTGTCTCGGCATCGGAGATCGAACTCTCTTTAAGGGTATAATCCGTGGAGTTATTGAGTGTGATTTCTGTCACTTTGACGTGCTTACTTGTCCCCACGTTCTTGTCGGTAAACTCAAAGTTACCTGTCGCGCTGGGCAAATTCCCGCTGAACGGCTCTTTATTCAAATCTTCCTTGAATTTCAGCTTGCCATTTTGAGCAGTTACATTCCCGTCATAGACCTTACCATCCACGGACTCCACCTGCGGCGTCAGTTCATAGGGCTTGACGGTAATTGTGATCGTCGTGCTCAGGCTTTCGGCGGTGAAGTTGCCCTGATACTCCTCGTTCGGCGTGAATGTCACCTTGTAGTTGTTGCTACCGGACACAGTGGGATACACGCTCCCGGTTTCCCACGCCCAAGTGCCGTTGATTTCGGTGCTATCGCCAATCGTGGCTGTGCCGGTGAGTTCGCTCTCGCTCAGCGTATCGCCGTAGGTAATCGCGGAGCCGGTGACATCAAGGGTCAGCTCGGCCTTCGTAATCTCCATGGTGCCGACCTTGAGCTCCTGCTTGTCGCCCGCGAACATGTAATTTTTATAGGCGTCTGTTGACAACTTAACCCAAACGCCGTAAGTCCCAACGTCGGTTTTACCGTCAGTGGCCTCGCCGGTTCTTGTTTCTTCGTCATTGTCGGCGTATATGACGGAATAGGGATTTCCGGCGCTTGGGAGTTTGGTGTCGTCCTCACCCTCTTTAACATTAACCGTATGAAGCGCCGTACTGTATGTAAATGTTGTTGTTCCGTCAATCGAGAAGGTCACCGTGGCCTTGCCGATGGTGAAAGCCTGCGTGGGGTTATCGGGCAGCTTATAGTTCCCCGCCGCGGTGCCGGTGAGCCCGGTGGCTTCAGCGGTGTAGCTCCCGGCGTTCGTCGCAGTAGCGCCACTCGCCCCGGTCTCGCCGCCGTTGGCTGTCACCGCAACCGTCACATTGACCTCGTCGTCGCCTTCCTTGTTGTTAACGGCAGCACTGATGGTGTGCGCCGAGCCATCATAGGTCAGGCTCTCGTGGCCCGTCCACGTCAGCGTAACTTCTTTCTGCGCAATCTCAACGGTTATGCTGGCGGGCGTGGTGTCGTTGTGGTTCCCGTCGCCCACGACATAGTACCAGATCGTGTACGTCCCCGCGTCCTTACCTTTAATATCGGCGGCGTCTTTCCAATCGTCAGGGCCGGTTTCCGGAGCTTTGCTGCCCACGAAGTACTTCATCGTACCATTTTCAGAGCTTCCCTCAGTCTTAATAAGCTCCTGATCCGTGCCGCTATATATCAGATCAGTTTTTCCTATCGCCACGGTGACTGAGGTATTCTCCGCCTTGACGATTTTCACCTTAACGTCAGTTGGGTCTTTAGCGGTATAATACTTCGCATCGCTTCCGCTCAGCGCGACGTTCACCGTGACATCAACCGAATCGTTCACGTCTTTGCTGGAAGCGGTTGCGGTATAATTGGCCTGAACGTCGCTGTCCCCGCTCACGAGGTCAGTCGTTCTGGTCAACGTACCTTTAACATCGGTCCCACCATCGTAAGTCTTTTCGTCTGCCGTAAAGCTGAACGTCAGTTCTTTCTGACCGACCGTCACACTCTTTTCTACACTTTCTTCGCTCTCGGCAATATTGTCATTCCCCTCATACATCGCCGTGACGCTGGTCGTGCCGTCATCGCCGAACAGCTTTTTCTGCAATTCGCTGTCGTTAGTACCAATCGTCAGCGTCGCCGTGCCGGTGGACATATCCACACTTACTGGATCACCGAAGTTTTCGCCGCCAACCTTAAACTGTACCGTACCACTGAGGTTTGTTGCGGCGATAGCTCCGGATTCAACCGTCGCCGTCAGCGTGATCTCGTTGCCGTAGGTGGGATTCTCGCTGGCGGTGACCGTCACCTCCGAGGCGGCTTTGCCGATGGTGGCGGTAACCCAACCACTGGTCTCGCCGACATAATTGTAATTCGTCTTGTCCGCACCGTCCACCTTCCAGTAGACGGTGTACGTTTTCGCGCCCTCTCCTGTGGGGATGTCGGCGGAATAGGTGTCCCCATCAAGGCTGTACTGCATTGTCCCGCAGCCCGAAACACTTGAAACACTTTCAACGCTTCCCGCATCGATCAGCTCCTGCGCCGTGCCGGTGTAGGTCAGCGTCGTATTTGCCGTGGGCGCGGTCACGGTGGCCGTGGCTTTCGCTATGCTCACCTTGACCGTGAGCGTCACAACTACCGTATCGTAGCTCTCCACGCTCATAAGCGAATACTGCGGCGTTTTTTCTGTTGCCTTAACAGTAATCGTATAATCATCCGCGTTAAGCCCTGTCGGAACCGACAGCGTATTATCACTTATTATACTTGCATTTGTGTTGCCCTTGTCGATTATTTCGTATGTAAACTTACCCTCGGACGAAATACGTGTGTTCGCATACTTCATATGCTCGTCCAAATTGACCGTAATCGCATCCGCGTAGCCGTAAGTTCCGTTCAGTAGAATTTCATCCTCGTCGCCGCCGAAATGGTCGCGTCCGACGGCGTAGACGGTCATATCCTCGGTAACGAGGGTTTCCTCGTCAAACTTTTCACCGTCCGCCTCCTGCGTCTTTGCCCACTTTTCAAACGTATAATTAGTCTTTGAGGGATTTTCCGGCAGCGTTACCGTTTTATTTAGATTTGTGTACTTAACATCATAATTTTTGTTCTCCTGCGTCGCGAACGTAACCTTCAGCACCTTTTTAGTTGCATCGGTCGTCAGCACGGGATACTCGTCCGCCTCGTCGCTGAGCTTCTGTCCCCACACCTGCTGATCGGGCGTATCCTGCTTGCTTTGCAAAAGCCACGCCACCTCGCCGGAGGCGAATTTGTCGGTGGTTTTTGACGTGCCGCCAAATCTTCCTCCCGCGCCGCAGGTATCAAGGTAGTAGCAATATTTAACGTTGCCTCCGGTGGATCCCACAATGCCGCCGATATAGGTGGCGTTTGTGCTGCTCACCGTTCCCGTGTTATAGCAGCTTTTAATGTTGCCGCTGTCGCCCACAATGACGGCGATGCTGTTTTCTCCCACAATGCCGCCTACATAACCGGCGCCGCTCACCGTTCCCGTGTTATAGCAATTCTTAACGCTCCCGCTGTTGTTTCCCGCGATGCCGCCTATGCAATTGCCAGTGCCCGTTACTGCTCCCGTATTATAGCAATTTTCAATGCTGCCGCCTTTGTTGTATCCCGCAATGCCGCTTGTAGAGGAAACGCCATTTACCGCGTTTTTGTTACAGCAATTTTCGACGCTGCCGCCTTCGTTTTCTCCCACAATGCCGCCCGTATATGTGTCGCCGGTGACACTGCCCGAAACGGTGAGATTTTTGATCGTGCCGGTGGAATACCCAAACAGACCTGTGTAGTAATCCTCAGTGTTTATGTAAAGTCCGCTTATCTCGAAGTCGCCGCCGTCAAATGTGCCTGAAAATGGATTGTCTTCCGTTCCAATCGGTGTCCATGATGTGTTGCTTCCCGCGCTGTAATTTGCAGACATATCAATAGGTGCCGTCAGCTTAAAATACTCGTCTTTGCCGCCGTCAGCATCCGCGTTGATATAATTCCGGAACGCCTCGAACTGGTCCAGGTCGTTGATTTGATACGGGTTGCCCGCTGTGCCGTTGCCGCCGTTGTTTTCGAACGGGACGTCCGCCGCCCACGCCGCTACGGGCAGCAGGGCAAAGACCAGCACGGCAGAGAGGAATACGCTTATGATCCGTTTTTTCATCATTCCATCCTCGCTTTCACATCGGTAGTTAGAGTTTATCATGTCCGTGGGGAACCCCACGGACATGGCTGGGCCGGCCCAGCCATGATAAAGCTTTCATTTCAAGAAACGCTTGACAAATCAGTTTTTTACATTTATCATCATAATAATACCATGTTCACCCATGAACAAGTCAATAGGGGAGGCCAAAAAAATGGACGAATTTTTCTCAATTAATCAGGTAAGTAAGAGCTGCGGGGTGTCCCGGTCCACTCTCATGCGGCTTGAAAACCGCGGACTGCTCACCCCAGCCAAGGTGGACAGCGAGACGGGCTACCGCTGGTATGACAACCACAACGTAAGCCAGATCATGCAGATCCTGTCCTTTTTGCAAATGGGCATGACCTATGACGACGCCGCCCTCTACTACCGCGCCAACGGGACGTCGCGGGAGCTCCTGGAGCGGATGGAGGAACGGTTTTTACTGTTCAAGCGGGCCTATGAGGAGGTAAAGCTCCGGGTGGAGAAAAAGGACCATCTGAGCTTTGAGTTCGTGGATCTGCCGGAGTACGTCTGCTACTGCCGGGAATATCAGGGGACGACGGTGGAGGATCGCTATTGGGCCATGTACGATCTCTACCATGAGGCGGTGGAGAAGGGCTATCGGCTGCTTAAGTCCGAGCCGCTGTTTATCATCAACAAGCGCACCGATTATCTGGACAGCGCCTTTGAGGATAAGGAGATGGACTTCATCTGCTGCGTCCCGCTGGAGCCGGACGAGGCGCCGGAGGAGGCCGTGACCATCCCCGCCTGCCGGGGCTTCTCCTGTCTGGGCTACGGCAACTACTCCCGCAGAGCCTACGCCTTCAACGAGTTCGGCCGGGAGATCCGGGAGCGCGGCTTGAAGCCCGCGGGCTACGTCCGCGTCCTGGGCCTTGTCGCCCCCTACACCGGGAGGGACATCGACTCAGAGAACTACGTCTCCCGCCTGGTGGTGCCGGTGGGACCGGCGGGTACTATATACAGATATACACATTTTAGCACACGCGGCCGGGAATTACAATGCTGTTTTTGTGCTTTTTTGAAATTTTCTGTAAATATTTTCTCCCGGGGACGGAGAGAGGACGGGGGTTCCCTAAATTTTGGCCAATAATACTATCTCAAATAAAAAGCGGGCTTTTTTAAATGTCTGCTTTTTAAAGAAAATCAGTATGAATATTGGCGGGATTACGGCGGATACTAATTCCTGTCGAAACAAATAGAGACAGGAGGACTTCAAAATGAAGGCAACCGGTATTGTCAGGCGCATAGACGACCTGGGGCGGGTGGTCATCCCAAAGGAGATCCGCCGCACCCTGCGCATCCGTGACGGCGACCCGTCACTGACAGCATTGACACAGTGGGAGCGGTTTTGCCTGGCGATGATGGCGCTGGAGGAGAGGATCGGGGCGGAGTAGTACATATTATAATTAATACCCAATTAAAACAAGACATTCGCGCAAAAAACGGGGAGCTTGCGTGACAGAAATGCTCCCCCTATCTTGACAGTGCTTTTCCTTTTCACTGTCTCTGATAGGGGGAGCATATCTTATCTGAGAGGGGAGTTTTTAGCTCACTTTTCCTTGTAGTAGAGCTTGCAGTGGCAGTAGCCCTCAAAATCCGGGTCGGCGCACTGGGCCTTGAACTCCTGGCAGACGCACTTATATTCGGGTTTGCGCTCAGTGCGGCAGGGGCAGTAGCCGCCGGTGCGCTTCAGGCCCTCACGGATCTTGCGCACTACCTCCGGGTCCTCATTCACACGAATCCTTCCCATGGCCGCGCCTCCTTATTCATAGAGCATGACCGCGATTTGCCGGTTAAGCTCCTCCCGGTCCATGCTCCCCTCGATGCGGTGTACCTCCTTGCCGCCCCGGAAAAAGAGCAGGGTGGGCATGGCGTCGATGCCGAACCGCTCGGCGATGTCCCACTCATGGGTGATGTTTATCTCAATAAACCGGATACCGGCCAGGTCCGCGGCGGCCTCCTTATAGACGGGCTCCAGCATGACGCAGGCCCCGCAGTAGTCGCCGTAGCAGTCCACCACGGCGTATTCTGTGTCGATGAGACTGTCAAAGGTCTTGGCTGTTGCCTCTTGGATCATTTCGCTTCCTCCAATCTCTTAAGGGCTATGTTGTAGAGGATCTCCCACATTTTGGAGTCCATAAAGCTCCCCTCCGCATCGTCGCCGGTATAGCCGTTATCGGCGTAGAGCTTCCGCTCCTCCTCCCCGAAGACGACGCCGCGCTCCTCACAGAAGGCACGGCTCACAGCCAAGGCAAGGAATTGCGGGCGGAGCTGATTTTTGAAGTTTTCCATTACCTCCTCGTCCGTCAGGAAGTCCGTCCCCTCCTCGGGGACGTGGGGGTCGATGCCCTCCGCCTCGTACATTTTCAGCATCTCCTGGGCGGCGTTGTCCGTCCAGGCCTCCTGCTCCGCCTCGTCCACCTCATATTCGCTTCTGGCGATCAACTCCTCCCGGAGTGCTGCGGACAGGTGCTTGGCGGAGAAGGAGCGGTTCTGCTCCTCGGTCTTATCTTTGATGTACACCCGGTATTTCTCCACGGTGTCCACGCCGTCGATGTTTTCGTCCCGGATAAGCGCGTCGTCGATCTTGGCCGGAGCGCGGCTGACGATCTTTTTCACCGTGAGGACAGCGGGCGCGCCACCGAGCTCCGTCTTGACCGTGCCGCCGGGAGCGGAACCGAGAACGGCTTTCTCCGCCGCCTCCGCTCCGGGCATGTTCCGGCCAGGATAGATGAGGACGGTCCGACCGGCGTATTTCCCGCCGGCGGCGCAGAATACCGTGTCCCCCATCTGAACCTCCCGGACCTCAGCCTCCGTGGAGCGTTGGGCGGCCAGGGTCTCCAGCAGAGCGTCCACACTGGCTTCGTCCACATGCCAGTCCGAGATGCCCTCCGGCGTGGGGATGAGATCCACGTCATAGAGCTTTGTCACTTTTGTTTTCATCATACTGCCTCCTTTTCGCCGCGACGGGCGAAGGTCTGATAATAGGCGTTGGTCCGGAGCAGCTCCTCCGGCGTACCCGTGCCCACGATATGGCCGTTGTCCATGACGATGACCTGATCCGCGGCCAGGGTGGCCCGGAAGCTGTGGGCGATCATCACGGTGGTACGGCCCTCCATCAGGTGGTCGAGAGCGGTGGATACCTGATCCTCGCACTTGGCGTCCAGGTTGCTGGTGGCCTCGTCCAAAAGGAGATACCGGGGGGAACGTAGCACCGCGCGGGCGATGGCCAGGCACTGCCTCTGACCGCCGGAGAAATTGCTCCCGCCGGGGCCCACCTCCGCGTCGAAGCCGCCGGGAGTCTCCATAATGAAGTCGTAGGCATTGGCAAGCCTTGCCGCCTTTTCAAGCTCCTCCTCGCCGATCTCCCGGTCTAAGCCGTAGGTCAGGTTCTCCCGCACCGTACCGGACATGAGGGGCGTGTCCTGGGCCACGATGGCCAGCGCCCGCCGCCAGGAGTCCAGGCTGTAGTCCTCCACATCCCGGTCCCCAAAGAGTACGCGGCCGCCGTCCGGCTTGTACATCCGCTCCAGCAGCTTCAGTACAGTGGATTTACCCGCGCCGTTGGTGCCTACGATGGCCGTGACCTTGCCCCGGGGCAGGCGGCAGGAAATATCGGACAGCACCGGCACGTCTTTATAGGCGAAGGATACGTTCTCCAGAACTATGTCCTCCTCGCCGTCAACGGCCTGGCCGCCGCCGGTCTCGTCCGCCTGCTCCAGCAGCTGGGATACCTTCTTCAGGGTGCCGTTGGCGCCGATAATGGAGCCGAAGGCCATGAAGAGGTTAGACAGGTGTATCGACACCATGGACGAGAAGCCGTAGAAGATAATAAGCGTCCCCACGCTCAACGTTCCGTCGGCCACCATCTTGCCGCCGGCCACAAAGGATATGGCCAGGGACATGCACCCAAGGACCTGGATGCTGATGGCGATGTAACCGACGGTGCTCTGGGAGTAGAGGTCGGTCCAGTATTGGCGCTTGAAGATGGCCCTGGACTTGTTCTTCTCGTACCCCTCAGTGCCCAGGGCCCTGATGAGCCGCAGATTGTGTACGTGCTCGGTCATGTAGCCCACGGTCTTGGCGGAGGCCCTGGTCCCCAGCAGGGAGGAGTGGTAGGAGAGTATGGAGTATATCGCGCCAATGCCGATGGTGGCGGGGATGATCAGCAGCGACCATGTGGCCAGGCCGGTGTGGAACTTGAAAAGCTGGGTGAACGCCGTCACTGTGGCGTAGACCGTGGTGATGCAGCTGATGCCCACGGTGATGTACGTGCTGGCGGAGCTGGGGTCCGATGTGACACGGCTCACCAGGTCGTTGGCGCTCTCGGTGTCGTAGTAGCACAGGGGCAGGCGCATCAGCTTGTCCCAGATCTTCACGCGTACGCCCGCGCCGATCTTCTGATCCACAAGGCCGCCATAATACGTCTCGAACACGGTGACGGCCACGGTGAGGGCCAGGTTCACCGCGTAGCGGGCCAGCCTCTGCCCGTCTATGGTGCTCTGGCTGGCGTCGATGATGGACGCCGTCAGCTCCACGCTGGCAAGTCCCAGGGTCACCTCGATCACCGACACGATCAGGAGCACAAGCATGGAGATCCAGGGCAGTCTCACGCCCCGGAAGATGTTGACGTAGCGTTTCATCGCCTTCATGCCTCCGCCTCCTTCTCTCTGGCCTGTGCGGCCACCATCTCGCCAAACAGCGGGCAGGCGGCCATAAGGCTGTCGTAGGTCCCCTGGCCCACCAGCTCCCCGTCCTCCAGGACCACGATCTTATCCACACTGCGGGTGAGGTTCAGATCGTGAGTGACCATGATGATGGTCTTGCCGGAGAAGGTCGTGAGCACGGCGTCCTGGACTCCCCTGGCCGTCTGGGCGTCCAGGGCCGAGGTGGGCTCGTCCAACAAAAGCACGTCCGCGCCCCGCAAAAACTCCCGTGCCAGCACCAGCCGCTGGACCTGTCCGCCGGACAGGGAACCGCCGGAGGGCGCGATCTGCGTATCCAGCCCCTGGGGCTGTTTCTCGATGTAGTCGGCTATGCCCGTGACGCGGGCGGCCTCCATGAGCTCCTCGTCAGTGACCTCCCGGCCCACGCCATAAGTCAGCGCCTCGCGCACGGTGCCGCTGAAGATCTCGGGCCGCTGCTGGACGTAGGAGAAGCACCGCCGGTAAGCGTCCAGGGGCATTCTGCCGATGTCCACGCCGCCCAGGGTGATCTGGCCGCCGTCCGGGCGGTAGAAACGCTCCAAAAGGTTCAGTGACGTGGTCTTGCCGCTGCCGCACAGGCCCACGATGGCCACGGTCTGGCCCTCCGGCACTTTGAAGGAGACATCCTTCAGCGCCTGCTTGTCGCCGTAAGAGAAGGTGACGGAGTCAAAGACCACGTCCCGCCCCGTCTCAGGGATGGGCTCGTCGCC
Source organism: uncultured Oscillospiraceae bacterium (assembly GCA_947631395.1). Taxonomy (GTDB): domain Bacteria; phylum Bacillota; class Clostridia; order Oscillospirales; family Oscillospiraceae; genus RUG626. The sequence goes on along the minus strand of CANRLF010000012.1, from coordinate 2,242 downwards.
GGGGGCCTCCAGGTCCTCCTCCGGTGCGTCGTAGATCTTGGCCGCGCGGCAGAGGGCCGCCTTCACCATCTTGATGGCCAGCCACTCGTTGACCACATGGGACATGGTGTTGATCAGCTCCTGGCTAAAGAGGAAGAACGCCACCCACTGGGTCATGGTGATCTTCTTCTGCTGGAGAAGCACCACGCCCAGCACGATCAGCAGGAACTGCTGGATAAAGTCGATGATCTGGATCATGGCCGAGGAGGCGGCGCCCACCTTGACCTCCTTCATGTTGGCCCGGACCAGCTTGTCCACAGTCCTCCGGCCGTTCTCCCGCTCGCGCTTTTCGTTGGTGAAGGTCTTGATGAGGGGCAGGTTCCGCACCCGCTCGGCAAGGTATCCGGTGAGGCCGCCGATCTCCTCGTAGATGCCGGCCTCCGCCTTGTAGAAGATCTTACCCACGATAACGGAGTAGATGTATTTGATGGGCACAAAAGCCACGATCCCCACTACCAGAAGCCAGTGGTAGTTGCCGATGGTCCTGGTGGCCCGGTACACATAGTAAAGCTCCGGGATCAGGTAGATCATCAGATAGGTGGTCTGGTCGATACCGTAGGAGATGTCGCTGGTAACGGCGCTCATCAGCTCCGCCGGGTCGTTGCCGTCGTAGAAGGACATATGTACCCGGAGCATCTTCCCCCACAGGTTGTCGCGAGCCCGCTTCACCGCCAGGCACGACGCCTGGGCAAACAGCAGGTTCCAGACAGTCAGCACCACCGCGTAGGACACATAGTAAAAGATGGTGTCCCGGAGGGCCGAGGCCTCAAGGCTCCCGCCAAGCAGCGATGCCGTGGAGGTGGGGATCCTGATGAGAAGCTCGTTCTGTATCAGGTTCACCCCGAAGGCCAGCGCCACCCAGAGCCACGGGATGTGTGAGCGTTTGACCACCTGAAAGACGCTTTTCCAACGTACCTCCGGGTTTCGCTCCCTTTTCTTTATTCTCATAATTCGCTTCCCCCTGAAAGGAAAGCGCCGCGTATGAAGGCGGCGCTTTTGGCTTAGACGAACGCTTACTCCGCGGCCGTGACGTCGATGAGATAGCCGCTGTATATATCCGCGTCGAACTGGGCGTAGGTGGCGGCGTCGGCGTCGGCGTCAAGCCCGATGCCGTACCCGGCGAACTGGAGGATGGTGCCCTCCACCATCTCCTGATCGAAGACGAGAACGATCATGGAGGGGTCGTCCTCGTAAAGGGTGAAGTTCTCTTCGGAACCGGCCATTTCCACGAAAGCGTCGTACATGGCCTTGGCGTTCTCGGCGGTGTCGCAGATGTAGATGTCGTCCTGCCGGATGGCCTTGCTGTCCTTCGCGTAGGTGAGGTGGTACTCCTTCTGAATACCAAACTCCAAAAACTCGCTGAGGAGGGCGTTCTCGTCATCGGGATTTACGTCCACCTGGCACAGATACAGGGTGTCGTAGTCCACGTCGGGAAGCTTGTAGGTCCTCTGGCCGTCAAGCAGGCTTATGGCGTCGGTCTTCCCGCCGCCCTTGTCGGAGCTGCCGCCGGAGAACAGTCCGCACCCGGCCAGTGCTAACGTCAGTACCAGTACCAATGCGGCACAGACATATATACCCTTTTTCATGTTCTTTTCCCTCTTTTCTGAATGTTTTGACTGATTATTAAAAAAGTCAGTCATTTCCAACCATATTTTATCAGCTGTCACAGGGAATGTCAATAAGCCCACCATCATTTTACATTGTTTTTGCAGGATTTGACCGGAAAAAGTGCAAATTATGAGTGCCCCAGATACCTCAATGTCGCAAAAGTACCCCCACCAAGTATTATCGCTTGTTGAGGGTATGATTGGTGCGTTAACGCAACGAAATAAACCCCCGGTTCTACCGGGGTAAGGGAACGGCTTCAGCAAAGACAAAACGGGCAAGCTTAACGCAAGCCCGAAAGGTGATTGAGAGGAATTAAGCCTCCAGGTATGATAGTAACGGTTTGGCAGCCGCGTTACTAAGAATACAAGGAGGCTAATTCGTGAAAACAGAAAAAGATAATAACCGGAGCAAAAATGACCCAGTGTTTATCTTTCATACGGCACCAGGTATGCTTATCGCTTAATTTCCACTAAAGCATATTTACATGTTTGCAGGCAAAGAGAACTCATTGCCCCGGCGGGGCCTGGTGGGTTGGTGAAGGGGCGTTACCGATAAAAATCCGATTTCGGCATAAGTTCTTTGCATTTACCGACTA
>CANRLF010000011.1 GCA_947631395.1 uncultured Oscillospiraceae bacterium | reverse complement strand
TTGGGAAAACAACTTTTATCGTCTGTGTAAAACAGGCCGAAACAGCGAAAAAACCGCTTGAAAAGGCGCTTTTTGACCTCTGTAAGCGTGAGGTTTTAGGCGGTACTTCCACCGCTCAAAAATTTAATTTAGACAATCTCGCAAAAACCTCTTGACAAACCGTTCCCCGACTGTTTTTGCTTAATATCTCCGCTTGATTACAGTACATAATGGCTTCGCTGTATTTACCCTCATTTTCTAAATATTGGGCGAGATTAATAGCTACATTAATTCGCAGAATATTATATCCGCTTACAGTTGAATTGTGTCTGCTGAGTGATTGAAACAATTCATTACTCATACGAATAGCCATGTGTGATTGCCCGGATTTGAAAAGAGAAACGGCAATTAAATTAAGTATATTAGCTTCTCTGATAGTCAGGAGTTCATCTTGAAAAGCAGTCAAGTCAAGAGACGGTTTCGTTATTGCCAATGCTTTTCTTAAAAGCGATAAGGTTTCCTCGTTGTCCCCACTGTCATATAAGTTAGCAGTTGCTGTGAGTAACAAGTAGTACTGCATATTAAGAGGATCTTTATTCACATATTCTTCCAGCGCCCTTAGCAGTTCTGTTGCCTCTGATATTCTTCCGGCACTAAAGCAATTAGCAACATAATCAGCCTGACGATCAAATGCCAGTTGCTCATCGGTTTGGTAGAATATGTTGCAAATATGGTATGTACTTGTCCCCAACTTATCGAGAAGGGCTTCGAGAACAGTGCTTGATGGCATTTGCGCTCCATTTTCAATTCTGGACACGGATACAGCAGAACATATACCATCCGCGAGATCTTCCTGCGTCATATTTGCCCGTTTCCGCAATGACCGAATTATACCACCTATTGTGTTGTTGTAGTTTTTATTGTCCATAACGGCCATATCCCTTCTAATTTCCTGCATTTGAGTTCCTCCACAAAGCCATATTTTGATTATAACATTGTGTGTTTTGGATACCCTGGGGCAACAATATGGCTAAGGATACCTCCCCGTTTATCGGGCGAGCCTGATCATGTAACGCCATAGCCACAAGATAATATAGCGAGCATACCGCATATGTCTCAAAGTATTCCGACTCGTCTATGAACACGCTCAATATTTTCTCCTTTATAAATGCGTACCCCATAACAAAAATGGCGGGGAATTTCCCCGCCGCTTCGGTGGACCAGGGCCTTTCGGCCAGCCCTGTTTTGAGAAGCGAAACATCTCAAAACATTACATAGTAATTTTACCACAATCATTACTTTTGTCAAGAAAAATCAAAAGGTACACTCCACGGTCAAGGGGCGGCTGTGCGCTTTTGCTGAACCGGGGGGAGGTTCACTGTGACCCCCCTTGAAGGACCCAGTATAACGGAGAACTTAAAACAGAGGAAAGAATCATTCGCTTTTTACAAATCGTTTACAGCTTTTCTTGCTTTAAAACTTGAAAATAATGATATTATCCAATATAATGTAATCTATTGAAATGTTTCGTAAGGGGGCGCGGCGGTGAATATCAACAACCTGAACTTCACCTCCTTCATCCGCACGGCGGAGGCGGGGAGCTTTAATAGGGCGGCGGAGGAGCTGTTTATTACATCGGCGGCGCTGATAAAGCAGATAAACCAGCTGGAGAACGACATCGGGGTGCGGCTCTTTGACAGGACCCACCGGGGGCTGACGCTGACGAAGGCGGGGGTGTCGCTATATAAGGACGCCAAGTACATCACCGGCTTTTGCGAGGAGGCGGTTTTGCGGGCGCGGAACGCCATGCTGGAGGCGGACAAGGTGGTGCGCATCGGCACGTCCCCCATGATGCCCGCCCAGATGCTCATGGACCTGTGGCCCCGCATCCACGAATACTGCGCCGATGTGAGCTTTAAGCTGGTGCCCTTCGAGAACACCCAGGACAACGCCGTGGAGATTTTGAAAAACCTGGGCCAGAACATCGACGTGGTGACGGGCTTCCCGGACGAGCTTCTTATGAAAAACCGAAACTGCCAAGGGCTTGTCATTACTATGGAGCCCATCTGCTGCGCCGTGTCCATCTATGACCCACTGGCATCAAAGGACAGTCTCGCGGTGGAGGACCTCTACGGGCGGAGCCTCCTCATGGCAAAGCGGGGCTGGTGCAGGAATATGGACGAGCTGCGCCGGGACCTTCGGGAGAACCACCCGCAAATCGAGATCGAGGACTTCGACTATTACAGCATCGACATCTTCAACCAGTGCGAACAGCGCCGGGGCGTTCTGACCGTCATCAAGAGCTGGAACGTGGTCCACCCGCTTTTAAAGGTCATCCCCGTCCGGTGGGAGCATAAGATGCCCGTGGGCATCCTCTACTCCCCGGAGCCCTCTGAGACTGTGGCCCGGTTCATGGAGGCGCTGGGGAAGGTGCTGGCGGAAAATCAGTTATAACCTTAAGTAAGAATCAGATAACCAATCGAGACTTCTCAGGAGGTCTCGATTTTTTTATAATACTGATTAAGAAAGAATATTCAGGAGGCTATCGTGGACAGGCCGAGAGTGATTTGTCATATGCTGATGTCCCTGGACGGGAAAATCGACGGGCGGTATTTCGCCCTGCCGGAGACGAGGCCGGGCTTTAAGAAATACGGGGAGCTACGGGCGGTTTACGGCTGTCCCGCGACGATCTACGGGACCACTACGGCGGCGGAGGGATACGCGGACGGGACCGTTTTTGTCTCCGACCTGCCGGAAAAGTGCGCGGAGGCGATAGGGCCCGTCTACGTGGGCGAGAGCGGGGCGGAAAATTATATTATTGCCATGGACCCGGAGGGGAAGCTTAAATGGAGCGGCAAATTTGTGGAGAAAAAGGGCCGACCGAGGGCTCACATCATTGAGGCGCTGACCGAGCGGGCGTCCGCAAGCTACATCGCTTACCTACAAAGTCTCGGTGTTTCATATATCATTGCCGGGGAGAAGCAGATCGACTGCGAGCTCCTGCTCCGGAAGCTGAAGGAGCATTTCGGGATCGACAGCGTCCTTTTGGCCGGCGGCGGCATCACCAACTGGACCTTCGCCGCCCAGGGCCTCATTGACGAGCTGAGCATCGTCCTTGTTCCCACGGCGGACGGCGACAGCAAGGCCGCGTCCCTCTTTGAGACGGGCGATTTGGCCCCGGCGATTCCTAAGGCCTTTGCCCTGAAAGCGGTGGAGGTCATCGAAAACGATACTCTGTGGCTCAGGTACATATTAAAATAATAGGAGGAAAAGAAAATGAGCAAGAGATTGGAAGGTAAAGTTGCGCTGATCACCGGCGGCGGTTCGGGCATCGGACGCGCCATGGCAATCAGGTTCGCCAAAGAGGGCGCTCATGTGATGATCGTCGGCAGGCGTGAAAGCGCCCTTCAGGAGACCGCGCAAGCAGATGAAAAAATCTCCTATGTGGCGGCGGACATCACCAAAACCGAGCAGGTCGAAAAAGTGATCGACACGATGAAAGAAAAATACGGGGAGAAGCTGGATATTCTTGTGAACAACGCGGGCTGGTGCCCTGTCCAGCCGCTCAAGGAGATCACCCTGGCCGACTACGACAGGGCCTTTGACCTCGACGTGCGGGCGCTGGTGGATGTGACGATTCAGTCGCTGCCGCTCATTCTGAACGCGAAGGGAAACATCATCAACATTTCCACGGTGGGAGCGACACACCGCGCGCCTAATCTGTCCATGTACGTGGGCGCCAAGGCGGCGGTGGAGAATTTCACCCGCTGCTGGGCGCTGGAGCTGGCCCCAGACGGCGTGCGGGTCAACGCCATCGCTCCCGGCGCGATTCGCACCGATATATGGAACGTCACCAATCTCTCCGACGAGGCGGCGAAGGCCCACGAGGAGGGTATCGCGGCGACCATTCCCTGCGGACGATTCGGCGCGCCCGAGGAGATCGCCAGCGTGGCGGCGTTCCTGGCGTCCGATGAGGCGAGCTACGTCAGCGGCGCTGTCTACGCCGTGGATGGCGGTCAGGGCGCGGCTTAATACTAATATCTAATTAAAATAAGACATTTGCGACGGTCTTTTTCGCGTCATGCTGCGTCAGCCGCCTTGGAAATACCAATGGGTATTCCCTGCGGCGTCTTCCTTGCCTGACGCAAAAAATCCTCGCCGCTCGGTGTCTTCTTTTAAATAGATATTAGTATAAAAGCGCAATGCAAAATAAGGAGGGACGAATATGGAATACACAATACTCAATAACGGCGTGAAGATGCCTATGGAGGGCTTCGGGGTCTTTCAGGTGCGGGACACGGCGGTTTGTCAGCAGGCGGTGCGGGACGCCATCGACGTGGGATACCGGCTCATCGACACGGCGGCGTCCTATGGGAACGAGGAGGCCGTGGGCGCGGCCATACGGGACTGCGGCGTTGCGAGAGAGGATTTGTTTATCACCACCAAGCTGTGGGTGGCGGACTCCAGCTATGACGGCGCCAAGCGGGCGTTTGAGGACTCCTGCCGGAAGTTGGGGCTTGAGTACCTGGACCTCTACCTTCTGCACCAGCCCATGGGCGACTACTACGGCGCGTGGAGGGCGTTGGAGGAGCTTTACAAGGAGGGGCGCATCCGGGCCATCGGCGTTTGCAACTTCTATCCCCACGTCCTGGCGGACTTCTGCGAGACGGTGGAGATCATGCCGGCGGTGAACCAGGTGGAGCTTCACCCCTTCTTCCAACAGCCAAAGGCGCTGGAGCTTATGAAGGAATACGAGGTTCAGCCGGAGGCCTGGGGTCCCTTCGCCGAGGGAAAGCACGGGATATTCTCACACCCGGTGCTGACGGAGATCGGCGCCAAGTACGGCAAGTCCGCCGCTCAGGTAGCCCTGCGGTGGAACGTCCAGCGGGGCGTTGCCGTGATCCCCAAATCCACCCACCGGGCGCGGATGGAGCAGAACCTGGACATCTGGGACTTCCGGCTCACGGACGAGGACATGGCGGCCATCGCACCCCTGGACATCGGCCACAGTGAGATCGTTGACCACTTTGACCCCAACTTCGTCCGGGCGCTCCACGGGCGCTTCGCCAGATAAAATTTAAAGGGAGGGCGGCACATGATCCTCTATTTTTCCTCCACCGGCAACTGCAAATACGCGGCGGAGCGGATCGCGGCCAAGACGGGCGACCAGGTCATGTCCATAACGGATGCCTGGCAGAGCGAAAATTTCAGCATCCGGCCCGAGAAGGGCGAATCCCTGGGCTTTGTCCTGCCCACCTATTTCGGTGTTCTGCCGACCATCGTGGCGGATTTTCTGGAAAAGGCGGAGCTGAGGCTTGATGACAGCAGCTACGTATACACCGTGGACACCTACGGCTTCCATTACGGCAACGTGGCGGCGGAGCTGGCGAAGATCCTACGCCGCAAGACCGGCCGGGAGCAGGACGCGGACTTCCTTCTCCAGTCCGTGGACAACTGGGTTCCCAACTTCGACCTCACGGATCAGGCTTACGTACAGTCGGCGCTGGACAAGGCGGACCAGCTTCTTCCCGGCATCATCGAGGGTATCGTCCAAAAGAAGCGTGTCCGGGTCAAGGGCGAGTGGCCGGCACCCATGCTTATGATGATGAAAAAAGCGTACAAAAAGGCCAGCCAGACAAAGAATTTCACTGTAAATGACAGTTGCGTGGGGTGCGGCAAATGCGCGGCCCAATGTCCCTTGGGGGCCATCACCGTCACCGAGGGGCGGCCCCATTGGAGCAAGGCGAGCTGCACGCTGTGCCTGGGCTGTCTGCACGTATGCCCCAAAAACGCCATCGCCTACACAAAGGCCACCGTGGGCCACGGACAGTACTATAATCCGAAAACTACAAGATAACAGGAGGAGCAAAAGTTATGAACACATTCACATACCGCTATCCCGTCACCGTCTACTTTGGGGGAAAGGCGGCGGAAAAGAACCTTCCAGCGGAGCTTGCCAGGGTGGGGCAGAACGTGATGCTGGCCTACGGCGGCGGGGCCATCAAGCGAAACGGCGTTTTTGATGAGCTGATGGGCCTGCTCACGGCCGCCGGGAAAACCGTTACGGAGTTTTCCGGCATCATGTCCAACCCCACCTACGCCAAGGTGCAGGAGGGGGCGAGGCTGGCGCGGGAGAACAATATCGACTTCATCCTGGCCGTGGGCGGCGGCAGTGTCATTGACTGCTGCAAGGTGATTTCGGCCCAGGCAAGGACTGAGGAGGATCTGTGGGAGCTTGAGACGGTTTTGCGCGGGTCGCCCACCGGCTTTATTCCCATGGGCGCTGTGGTGACGGCCTTCGGCACCGGCGCGGAGATGAACAACGGCGCCGTCATCACAAATGAGGAAAGAAAGGTCAAGGGCCCGCTGTGGGGCGCTTTTTACGATTTCGCCATTCTGGACCCGGCGTACACCATGACCATGCCCATGAGCCAGGTCATATCCGGCTCCTTTGACGCCCTATCCCACTGCATGGAGACGTTTATGGGCGCTCCGAGAGAAACGAACCTCTCCGACGAGATCAATGAGGCCTGCCAGCGCAATATCATCCGCAACCTCCGGGTGACGCTCAGGAACCCACAGGACATCAAGGCGCGGAGCGAGCTTTTGTGGGCGGCGGCCATGGGTGAAAACGGGATGCTGAAGATCGGCAAGGTCACGGACTTTCAGGCCCATATGCTGGAGCACCAGCTGGGCGCGTACACCGACTGCAACCACGGCCAGGGCCTGGCGGTGATCCACCCGGTCCTATACCGCCACATGCTCCCGGAGGCCGCGCCACAGTTTGCGCGCCTGGCCGTCAACGTCTGGGGCGTGGACCCGGCCGGAAAGACGGAGATGGAGCTGGCAAACGCTTTTATTGACGCTCTTGCGGACTTCATCAGGGAGGCGGGCCTGCCCACCACCTTCACCGAGATGCACATCCCAACGGACACGGACTACAAGGCCATCGCGGACACCACCGTCCTCACGGGCGGTTGTTGCAGGAAATTTACAAGAGACGAGCTGCTGGCGGTTCTCCTGGAGTGCAGATAAGGAGGAAAGAATATGGCAAAGAAACAGACGGCGGGACGGGACGTACTCGGCACGCTCGCTCCCAAATTCGCGGAACTGAATGACGATGTGCTGTTCGGTGAGGTTTGGTCCAGGGAGGATAAGCTCTCCCCCAGGGACAGGAGCATGATCACCATAGCGGCGCTTTTTTCGGCGGGTCTTTATCCGCAGCTCAAAAGTCACCTGGTGCTGGGCAAAGAACACGGCGTGACAAAAACCGAGGCGGTGGAGATCGTCACCCAACTGGCCTTCTACTGCGGCTGGCCCAAGGCATGGAGTACGTTTCCCATGATCGCGGAGGTCTACGGCGAGGAGGGCGCTCCGGCCAAGGACCTGTCGGTTTTCCCGGTGGGCAATAAAAATGACGCCTTTGCCCGGTATTTCATCGGGCAGAGCTACCTGGCGCCCATTTCCACCTCCCAGGTGCCGGTGTTCAACGTGACCTTTGAGCCGGGGTGCCGCAACAACTGGCACATCCACCGCGCCAAGACCGGCGGCGGGCAGATGCTCATCTGCGTGGCCGGCCGGGGCTGGTACCAGGAGGAGGGCAAGGAGGCACAGGAGCTTCACCCCGGGGACGTGGTGAACATCCCCGCCAATGTGAAGCACTGGCACGGCGCGGCCAAGGACTGCTGGTTCCAGCACCTTGCCGTCGAGGTTCCCGGCGAGGAGACCCGTACCGAGTGGCGCGAGGCCGTGACGGACAGCGAATACGATTTGCTCCCTTGAAACTACTTACCACAGGTTATAACTCATAAACCAATCGGGACTTCTCTTGAGGGCGCGGTTGGTTTATTCTGTTGTTATCAATATAAGGAGGCGCGGACCCATGAAAAAGCTATTGAAATACGGATGCGCTATTCTGGCGCTGGTGCTGGTCTACAACTTAGGGCTCACGGCGCTGGGGTCCGGGGCGGCGGAGGCGGCGGGGGACAATCCCTTCTCCGACGTGCCGGACGGGGAGTGGTACGCAGACGACGTGATTTGGTGCTATGATAATAACATCATGGACGGCGTGGGAGGCGGACATTTTGACCCCAACGGGGCCATGAAACGGGCTATGCTGGTGACGATGCTTCACCGGGTGGAAAATACCCCCGCGGTGACGGACGCGCCCACCTTCCCGGATGTGCCGGGGGGACAGTGGTACTCCGACGCCGTATATTGGGCCGCGAAAAATAACATTGTGGACGGCGACGACAACGGAAGCTTCAGGCCGGAGGACAAGCTGACCCGCGAGCAGGCCGTTACCATCCTCTGGCGGTACGCCGATCGCCCCGACGCGGGGACGGCCACCGGCTTTGCGGACGAGGGCGATATTGCGGATTATGCAAGATCCGCCGTGGCCTGGGCCAAGGCAAACAATGTTGTCGACGGCGTGGGCGGGAACCGCTTCGCCCCCAAAGACGGCCTGACCCGCGCCCAGGCCGCCGCCATTTTGGCCCGGTTTTTGAGGAACAGGGTGGATGAGCCAGCTCAGCCCGCCGAGCCCGCCGGGAACGGCACCTTAGTTGTGTACTATTCAGCCACGGACAACACCCAGCGCGTGGCGCGGATAATCGCGGATACCCTGAACGCGGACATCTTTGAATTAGAGCCCGTGGAGCCCTACACCTCCGCTGACCTCAACTGGAGCGACAGTCAAAGCCGTGTATCACGGGAGCATGAGGACGCGAGCCTCCGGAATGTGGAGCTTGTCAATGCCGTTCCGGACAACTGGGACAGCTACGACACCGTCTTTGTGGGCTACCCCATCTGGTGGGGCGGCGCGGCGTGGCCTGTCAATGAGTTCATCACCTCAAACGACTTCACCGGTAAGACAGTGATTCCCTTCTGCACCTCCTCCAGCTCCGGCATGGGCCAGAGTGGGACGGACCTGGCGGCGTTGGCCGGGGAGGGCGACTGGCAGGAGGGCCGGCGGTTCCAATCCGGGGCCTCGGAGGCCACCGTGACGGAGTGGGTCAACAGCCTTGATTTGACCCCCAGCGCCCCCGCCGAGCCGGAGGACGGGACAAGCGTTGTTTACTTCACGTCGGACATAAGCTCCGAGGGGATGCTGGCGGTCTATGAGGCTTTGGGCTGGACGCCCACGGGCAATGTAGCCGTGAAGCTCTCCACCGGTGAGCCGCCGGCAAGCAACTATCTGCGGCCTGAGCTCATCGAGGGTGTGGTCAAGGCCGTCGACGGCACCATTGTCGAGTGCAACACCGCCTACGGCGGCTCCCGCACTGAGACGGCAATGCACATGCAGGTGGCGGAGGACCATGGATTTACGGCTATCGCCGACGTGGACATTCTGGACGCGGAGGGCTCCATGGAGCTGCCCGTTGACGGCGAGGGCGCGGCGACGGTTCTTTCATCAAACCTTGTGGGCTCTCACTTCGGAAACTATGACTCCTATGTGGTGTTGTCCCACTTTAAGGGCCACGCTATGGCGGGGTTTGGTGGGGCTATCAAGAACATCTCCATCGGCCTCGGCTCCAAGGAGGGCAAGTGCCTTATCCACACGGGAGGGCGCAGCCACACCTCCCCCTGGGGCGGCGATCAGACGGCCTTCACCGAGTCTATGGCAGAAGCGGGCAAGTCCGTTTCGGATTATCTGGGCGAGGGCGAGCGGATCATCTACATCAGCGTCCTTAACAACATATCCATCGACTGTGACTGCGACGGCAATCCCGCCGAGCCTGACATCCACGACATCGGAATACTCGCCTCCACCGACCCCGTGGCTATCGACCAGGCGGCCTATGACCTCTGCAAAGCCGCTGACGGAAGCGAGGCTCTGATGCAGAGAATCGACCGGCAGATGGGCCTCCACACCTTAGAGCACGCCGAGGAGATCGGCCTTGGGAGCAGGACGTACACCATGGTGGAGATATAACCACAGGTAACAACTCATAAACCAATCGGGACTTCTCTTGAGGTCCCGATTGGTTTATGATGGGAAATATAAGGGGGGATGGGTTGTTGGAACAGGCGGTTTTTACGACGCTCACTATGGTCCGGGACGGGGCCGGGAGAGTTCTCTTGCAAAACCGGGTGAACGTCCCCTGGCCGGGGCTGGCCTTTCCCGGCGGCCATGTGGAGCCGGGGGAACCGTTCACCGAGGCCGCCGTCCGGGAGGTTTTCGAGGAGACGGGGCTTATTTTAGAGGACGCGCGGCTTTGCGGCGTCAAGCAGTTCACAAGAGACGACGGCAGCCGGTATGTGATTTTCCTCTACCGGGCCTCCCGTTTCCACGGACAGCTCCGCCCCTCATCGGAGGGAGATGTAATGTGGGCACCTCGAGCGGAGCTGGAGGACCTGCCACTTGCGCGGGATATGGCGGCAATGCTCCCGGTTTTTGAGGATGACGAGATAAGCGAGTTTACATACCGGGAAGAAGGCGGAAAATGGACAAATATGTTTTTATGAGAGGACGGAGAGGAATGGACACCATACTTTCTATGTTGATCGCGCTGCTCCTTCTGCTGACCGGCTGTGGCAAGGCCGACAGGATAGACACTGATACGACTTTACCCCCGGAGAGCCCCGCCGCGACTGGCAGTCAGGTCGCCGTCCCGGAGGCCATTCAGGAGATCCCCGACGGGTATTTTGAGGCGGCGGGGGAGCCCGGGACGCTGGAGGACCTCTATTACGACACCTGGGAGTCCTTCTCCTACGAGGAGAAGACCCAGCCCCTTCAAAAGCACGCGGTCATTTATCTGCCCTATGGGTATGATGAAAACGAGAAATATGACGTTTTCTACCTGATGCACGGCGGCTGGGGCAATGAGAACCAGACATTGGGCACGCCGGAAAACCCCTCCGCGTTTAAGAACGTCATTGATAACGCCATTGAGAACGGGGACTTTGAGCCCATCATCATCGTTTGCCCCACCTACAACAACACATCTCCTGAGGACAGCGCCAGCTTCTCCCTGGCGCTCCAATTAAACCGGAACCTCCACAACGAGCTTGTGAACGATCTTCTCCCGGCGGTGGAGGGCAAGTACAGCACCTATGCGGAGGGGACTTCGGCCCCTGAGCTCATGGCCGCCCGCGACCACCGGGGGTTCGGCGGCTTCTCCATGGGGAGCGTGGCCACCTGGCGGACCTTTCAAAACTGCATGGATTACTTCCACTACTACCTCCCCATGAGCTGTGGGACCACACTTGACGACGACAACATCTTCGCCGCCGCCGAGGGGTGGGGGCCGGAGGATTTCTTTGTTTTCATTATGACCGGCACCGATGATTTTGCCTATTCCTATGTGGAGAACAGGGTGGAGAAAATGCGCCGCTCCGATCTCTTTACCGAGGATGTCAACTTCGCCTACCGGGTGAAGGAGGGCTACACCCACGGGGGACTTTCGTCTATGGAGTACACATACAACGGCCTCAAGGCGTTTTTCGGAGGGAAAAAGCCCTCAAATTCCGTTACATCTACCGCGTACACCGTGGACACGCCCATTGAGGACGTGATCTCGGACCCGGTGTTCGGCGATTACGGGCGGCTCATCTTCCCCGTGGATGAGGGGTACTGGAGCGGGGACACATTGGGCCAGCTGCGTCTCACCTGGTATAACTACATCGACCCCGACAAGACGGTGGAGATCTGCAACTACATGAAGGACCACGCCGCCGCGGGGGACGTGATTTTTTACGACATATACTCGGAGGCCGAAAAGGCCGCAGACCCCGAAAAGCGCGATACGGGTCTTTTCTTCTTCAAGGGCAATCCCGGCGAAAAGTTTGCCGTCTGCAACGCCGGCGGGGGGTTTGCATACGTGGGGGCCATGCACGACAGCTTCCCACACGCGTTGGAGCTTTCCAAGATGGGCTACAACGCCTTCGCCCTCATCTACCGCCCCGGCTGGGACACGGCGGTGGAGGATTTGGCCCGGGCCGTCAGCTTCATCTTCGACCATGCCCAGGAGCTGGAGGTGGACACCTCCTGCCACTCCGTCTGGGGCGGCAGTGCCGGGGCGAGAATGGCAGCCGATCTTGGCACATACGGGCCGGGGTATTTCGGCGGCGAGGACCTCCCCAGGCCCGGAGCCGTCATCATGCAGTACACCGGCCACACGGACTATTCCGAGAATGACCCGCCCACCTACGTCTGCGTGGGAACCTCGGACGGCATCGCGAACTGGCGGACCATGCAAGCGCGTTTGGAGGCCATGTCGGCCCTCGGCATCCCTACGGAGTTCCACGCCTACGAGGGCCTGCCCCACGGCTTCGGCCTGGGCACCGGCACCGTGGCGGAGGGGTGGATCAACGACGCCGTTGAATTTTGGGAAAAGCAGATGTAAAATTGACCCAAACGGACAGAAAGTGGGGTCGCGGCTATGTTTTTTGTGCTGATGATCGTCGTGATGATTTTGGCGCTGGCGGGGCTTGTATATCTGCTGACGAGATTTCGGAAATTCGCCTCCATAAAGCGTCTTGCCGAAAATAGGCCGTGGCTACGGTGGGGTGTCCCTCTGGCGGCGCTGGCGGTCATCGTGGCCTTCGGGTGGCTTGATTCTCTCGACACGGCCATCGCGGTCCTGCATCTGACGCTTTTTTGGGCGCTGGCGGAGCTTTTGGGGGTGCTCCTCCGAAAGCTTATCGGCAAACGGCCCCGGTTTTACTGGCAGGGGGCCCTGGCGATCCTTGTGACGGCGGCGTATCTGGGCGCGGGGGCCTTTCTCAACTACCACGTCTTTGAGACGCGCTATGAGCTGACGACGGCAAAGGCACTTGGGCAAGAACGGCTTCGCGTGGCGCAGATCTCCGACTCCCACATCGGCACCACCTTCGACGGGGAGGGCTTCGCCCGGCATTTGGAGCGGGTCCAGGCCGCAAACCCTGACATCGTGGTCATCACCGGGGACTACGTGGACGACGACACCACCCGCGCCGATATGGTTACCGCCTGCGCCGCGTTGGGGAGGCTCAAAACGACCTACGGCGTCTACTTCGTCTTCGGGAACCACGACAGGGGCTATTTTGGGACACGGGATTTCACCGGGGAGGACCTGATCGCGGAGCTTGAGCGCAACGGGGTGCATGTTTTGGAGGACGAGACGGCCGAAATTGGGGAACATGTCCTCCTGATTGGCCGTCGTGACCGGCAGGACATGGGACGTATGGAGGCCGCGAAGCTCACCGAGGGCGCGGACGCCTCGAAATACATCATTATGCTGGACCACGAGCCCAACGACTTTGACGCGGAGACCAAGGCGGGCGCGGACCTGGTCCTCTGCGGCCACACCCACGGCGGGCAGATGTTCCCCCTGGCCCCCATCGGGGTGGCCATCGGGGCCAACGACCTGGCCTACGGGCTGGAGACGCGGGGCAATACGTCCTTCATCGTCAGCTCGGGCATCTCCTGCTGGGCGGTGAAGTTCAAAACCGGGACATATTCGGAATTTGTGATCGTTGATATTTTGGAGAGAGGAGCTTCGGCATGAAAAAGATTTTATTGACCGTTCTTTTGCTCGCCCTCGTCCTGAATCTTGCCTCCTGCGGCGGGGCGCAGGGGGACACGGAGGCGTTTATGGACGGGAGTGAGAAGGTGCTGGTGGTGTGGTTTTCCGCCTCCGGCAATACGGACGCGGTGGCCGGGACCATCGCGGAGACTTTGGAGGCCGACACCTTTGAGATAGTCCCGACGGAACCCTACACCAGCGCGGACCTCAACTGGCGTGACAGGCAGAGCCGGGTGAGCCGGGAGCACAACGATGAGAGCCTGCGGGACGTGGAGCTTGAAACCGTCACGCCGGAGGGCTGGGAGGACTACGACACTATTTTTCTGGGCTATCCCATATGGTGGGGGATCGCAGCCTGGCCCGTCAGCTCCTTTGTGGCGGCCAACGATTTTGAGGGCAAGACGGTGGTGCCCTTCTGCACCTCCACAAGCTCCGGCATCGGCGAGAGCGGGGAGCTTCTGGCGGACCTGGCCGGCGCGGGCGAATGGCTGCCCGGCACCCGGTTCAGGGAACACCCCTCTGATGACACGGTCCGGGAGTGGGTACAGGGACTGAGGCTGGAGGGTGAGACGGAGAGCTCCCAGAGTGCCTCCGCCCTGGCCGCTGTCTCCGAGGGCGGACTTGTCCGGGAGCAGATTTTGGAGGGCGCCGAGGGGCCTGTCCATTACAGCTACATTCTCCCTGAAAACTACTATCCCGGACAAAAGTATCCCCTGGTGATGACCATGCCGGGGTACGGGCAGATGTGGTTCGGGGAGGACTCCTCCGGGAGCAACATAAGCTGGAACGGGTTCCAGAACTGGGCCAATTTGGACGAGCCAATGATCGTGGTGTCCGCCCAGCTCACTGACTGGAACGACAAGTCCGCCCGGCAGGCAAACGAGCTGGCGGAATACTTTATTGAGAATTTCCCCGTGGACACAAATCGCGTCTACGCCGCCGGGTACTCGGCGGGGGGAGAGACCATGTCCAGGGCCGTCTCTATGCGGCCGGACCTTTACGCCGCCTACCTCCACGTGGCCTCCCAGTGGGACGGGTCCTACGCGCCGCTGGCGGAGCGGCGGGTGGCGGTGTACATCTTCATGGGGGAGAGTGATGAGTATTACGGCTCCCAGCGCGCCCGGGACGCCTACGCGGGCCTGACGGACGCCTACCGGGCGGCGGGGCTGACGGACGGCGAGATAAACGAGCTTATCGTCCTCAATATCCCCGATGCCGACTGGTTCCGGGAAAAGGGCATCAGCAACCAGCACGGCGGCGGGAGTCTTATCTTTGAGGATAAAAGCGTTCTTGAGTGGATAGCGTCCCACGGAGCGGCGCGCTTTCGGGATGTGCCGGAGGTGTCCGAGTACGCCGAGGCGGTAAAGTACGTCTATGAGCACGGCCTGATGACGGGCACGGGGGCGGACACCTTCTCCCCCGGCGAGCCCCTGTCCCGGGCTATGATCGTCACCATCCTTTACCGGGCAGAGGGGAGCATTGACGCGCCCGCGCCGGACTTCCGGGACGTGCCAGCAGGGACATGGTACACCGAGGCCGTGGGCTGGGCGGCTGAGCGCGGGATCGTGAACGGCGTCGGCGGGGGGCGTTTCGCCCCGGAGGAGGCGCTGACAAGACAGCAGCTGGACCTCATTTTAGAACGCTACTCCGGGGACAGCTCCGGCGCCTGGGACCCACAAGGGGACGCGACTGTCGTGACACGCGGAGAGGCGGCACAGAGATTGATGGAATATTTTGAAAACGGAGAAGTAGCGGTCCAATGTCGTTAAGTTAGCAGCCGTGAAACCACACAGCGAAAACGGGTGGGTTTGGAACCCGCCCTACAAGCAAGCTTGGAGGCGCCCGTTTCTACGGAAAAACTTCCTAATTCTCTCGTAGGGGAGGGTTCTAAAATGAGGCTCAGATTTTGCTTAACTTAAGGACATTGGACGTCGGCCTCCCCAATTTAATAAATTTTTCAAGGACATGCGCCTTGAAAAATTTCCCGCACGTTCCCCTTATCGAAAAAGGGCAAAACCCTTTTTCGATAAAGGAGGGGGCCCTGGACGTGGCAAGAGCCGTGCGGTGGATACGGAAAAACGCCGGTGTGTACGGCTTTGACCCGGACAATATCGCCGTCATGGGCTTCTCGGCGGGCGGCATACAGGCTGGGGAGTTTCTGATGCACTACGACGAGGACGTGACCGGCGACGCCTTGGACCCGGACTATGTGCCGGACGAGTTGGACAAGGTTCCCGCCCACGCCACGGCCTGCGGCATGATCTACGCCTTTTACGGCCGCCTCAGTGTGGGCAACATGGACCCGGATTGGCTCCACGGCTTCGGCGCCGCGGGCGGCTGGGTTGAGACTTACGCCGACTGGCTTGAAAATGTCTGGAACGCATGAACGCTTATCTAAAGGAGGAACCTTACATGAAAAAAGCACTTTCGATTATCCTCGCCCTGTGCCTGCTCCTGGCCCTGGCGGCATGTGGAGGGACGGGGGACAGCGAGGGCGGGACCCCCTCCGGTGGGACGAATACGCCTTCCGGTGGGAGCAATACGCCCTCCGGCGGAACCACGACCGGCGGCAACGGCGGCGAAACCCCCTCCGGCGGCGGCACGCCCACAGCGGGCGGCGGGACGTTGGACGTGCCCTCTGTGCCCGGCTCCACTGTGGGCGGGGGCGGGAAGGCCCTGGTGGTGTACTACTCCGCCACGGACCACACCGAGAGGGTGGCGCAGATCATAGCGGACACTCTGGGCGCGGACATCTTTGAATTAGAGCCGGTGGAACCGTATACCTCTGACGACTTAGACTGGACTGACCGGGACAGCCGGGTATCAAAGGAGCACGAGGATGAGGCGGCACAGAACAGCGTGGCGCTCACAAACGCCGTCCCGGAAAATTGGGACAGCTACGACACCGTCTTTGTGGGCTACCCCATCTGGTGGGGGATCGCGGCGTGGCCGGTCAACGAGTTTGTCACAACCAATGACTTCACCGGCAAGACGGTGATACCCTTCTGCACCTCCTCAAGCTCCGGCCTCGGCCAGAGCGGCGAGAACCTGGCGCAAATGGCAGGGGAGGGGGACTGGCAGGAGGGCAAACGGTTCAGCTCCGGCGTCTCTGAGGACGATGTGACGGAGTGGGTAAGCTCCCTTGACCTTCCCTCCGGTGGAGAGATTAACGGGAGCGTTGTCTACTTCACCACGGACATCAGCTCCGAGGGGATGCTGGCGGTCTATGAGGCTCTTGGTTGGACGCCTACGGGGAATGTGGCGGTGAAGCTCTCCACCGGTGAGCCGCCCGCCAGCAACTACTTAAGGCCGGAACTGATTGAGGGCGTGGTCAAAGAAGTAAACGGCACCATTGTCGAGTGCAACACCGCCTACGGCGGCTCCCGCACCGAGACCGCCATGCACATGCAGGTGGCGAAGGATCACGGGTTTACGGCTATCGCCAACGTGGACATTCTGGACGCGGACGGGAGTATGGAGCTGCCCGTAGACGGCGAGGGCGCGGATACTGTTCTTGCTTCCAACCTTGTGGGTTCCCACTTTGCCAACTACGATTCCTATGTGGTGCTCAGCCACTTCAAGGGCCACGCTATGGCCGGTTTCGGTGGGGCCATTAAGAATATCTCCATCGGCCTCGGCTCCAAGGAGGGCAAGTGCCTTATCCACACGGGCGGGCGCAGCCACACCTCCCCCTGGGGCGGTGATCAGACGGCCTTCACTGAGTCCATGGCCGAGGCGGGGAAATCTGTTTCGGACTATCTTGGCGAGGGTGAGCGGATCATCTACATCAGCGTCCTCAACAACATCTCCATAGACTGCGACTGTGACGGCAACCCGGCAAAACCCGACATACACGACATCGGTATTTTGGCCTCCACGGACCCGGTCGCCATCGACCAGGCGGCCTATGACCTGTGCAAAGCCGCTGACGGAAGCGAGAGCCTGATGCAGAGAATTGACCGGCAGATGGGCCTCCACACCTTAGAGCACGCCGAGGAGATCGGCCTTGGAAGCCGGACGTACACGCTGGTAAATATAGATGAGTGAGATTTTTGATGTTCTCAGGCGGGAGTTTATTTACGTCTGGTACTACTTCACCATACAGCTCCGGCAGATATTCTGGTACTGGGTGCTGGGCATGGTCATCGGCTCCGCGGTGTCGGTCTTTGCCAAGGACGCCATTCACGGGGCCTTTGAGAAGATCCAGGACAAGAAGTGGGGCCTCTGGGGGCTGATCCCCGCGTCTATTTTAGGCGTGGCGTCGCCGCTCTGCATGTACGGCACGATTCCCATCGCCGCGTCGTTTTCAAAGCACGGGATGAGGCATGACTGGTTGGCGGCGTTTATGATGTCCAGCGTACTTTTAAATCCACAGCTCATCATGTACTCCACGGCCCTTGGGACCACGGCGCTCATTATTCGCGTCGTCTCCTGCACCGTCTGCGGCATCGTGGCGGGGCTGGTGGTACACATCGTTTACAAGGACAAGCCGTTTTTCAACTTTGAGGGCTTTGAGCCCAGGGCCAGCCACGACACCCACCCTAATTTGTTTCTGCGGTTTATCTTCAATCTGGGCCGCAACCTCAAGGCCACGGGGCTGTATTTTCTGCTGGGCGTCCTGCTTTCCGCCCTCTTTCAGCGGTACGTCCCGGCGGACAAATTCGCGGAGCTTTTCGGCAAGACCAACGAGGGCTTCGGCGTCCTGATGGCGGCCACCATCGGCGTGCCGCTCTACGCCTGCGGCGGCGGGACGATCCCGCTCATCCGGGAGTGGCTGGCTATGGGTATGAGCATGGGCAGCGCATCGGCCTTTATGATCACCGGGCCGGCGACAAAGATCACGAACCTGGGCGCATTGAAGATCGTGCTGGGCATGAAACGGTTTATCCTCTATATCGCGTTTGTGATGGCCTTTTCTCTGGTGACGGGGTTGATCGTAAATCTGGTGGTGTAGTTACTTAAGGTTAAGACGCTATAACTTTTTGAGACTTCCAAAGCGCGAAAAACCGATGTACAATAGGAGCATCTTAAAAATGCGGGAGGAAAATCGCTATGCGTAAAGATTTCGGACCCAAGCCCTGGGTGTACCCCCAGCCTGTGCTCATCATCGCCACCTACGACGAAAACGGCGTCCCCGACGCCATGAACGCCGCCTGGGGCGGGCAATACGGGGCCAACAAAATTATGATCTCCATAAGCTCCCACAAGACCACAGAGAACATCGAAAAGCACGGGGCCTTCACTGTCAGCTTCGCCACCCGGGAGCAGACCGTCCCCGCGGACTTCGTAGGGCTTGTCTCCGCTCACAAGGAGCCCCAGAAGCTCCAGAAGGCCGGTTGGCACACCACTAAGAGCGCCCATGTGGACGCGCCCCTCATCGACGAGCTGCCTATGGCATTAGAGTGCAAATTTCTCAAGTACAACGAGGACGGTATTCTGGTGGGCGAGATCGTCAACGCCAGCATCGACGAATCTGTTCTCGCGGACGGCCGGCTTAACCACGGCAAATTCGCACCCATCATCTTCGACCCGGTGAACGCGGAATACTACGCCCTGGGGGACAAGGCCGGAAACGCCTTCTCCGATGGGGCAAAGCTTAAATAAGGAGGCAGAAAAATGAGCAATCAAGCCTGTGTGGGCCTTAATAACGGCATCTGTATGCCCATGGTGGGCATCGGCACCTTCATGCTCTCGCCCGACGACGCGGAGGCCTCGGTCCTGTCCGCGCTGAAGGACGGCTACCGCCTCATCGACACCGCCAACGCCTATATGAACGAAAAGGCCGTGGGCCGGGCCATGAAGGCCTCCGGCATCCCTCGGAACGAGATTTTCCTTGAGACCAAGCTGTGGCCGGCCTTCTACGAGCAGCCCGACGCGGTGGAAAAGACCTTGGAGCGGCTGGACACCGACTATATCGACCTTCTTCTTATCCACCAGCCCGCCGGGAACTACATCGCCGGCTACCGGCAGATGGAGGCGGCGGTGAAGGCGGGCAAGGTCCGGGCCATCGGCCTTTCCAATTTCAGCGTGGAGCAGATAAAGGAGATCCTCTCGATTTGCGAGATCAAACCCGCCATCCTCCAGACGGAGGTCCACCCCTACTCCCAGGAGAAGGAGCTGAAAGCCTTCCTGCAAAGCGAGGGCATCCTGATCCAGGCCTGGTACCCCCTGGGCCACGGGGACAGGGCGCTCATTGAGGAGGATGTGTTCACCCAGCTTGCGGCCAAGTACGGCAAGTCCAATGCCCAGGTGATTTTGCGCTGGCACACCCAGTCCGGCAACATCGTCATCCCCGGTTCCAAGAACCCCGCCCACATCAGGGCAAACTTCGACATCTTCGACTTCGCCCTGACAGCGGAGGAGATGGCCCGCATCAACGCCCTTGACCGTGAGCGCCGCTATTACCACTCCACCCCGGAGATGCTGAAGGCCTACGCCGAGATGGTCCCGCCGGTGGACACACAGAAATGACGGAGCATGGTAACTAAAAGTTAACAGTGATAAACCAAACGGGACTTCTTGGGAGTCCCGTTTGGTTTTATAATGGGGGTAAAAGGAGGGTGAATCCTATGAAAAAGACGTTTTTATGTGTACTTTTGGCCGTGGCCCTTATTCTGTCTCTCGCCTCCTGCAACAAAAGCGGGGACGCGGTGAACTCCGGGGACGTTGACGTGGACACGGAGGGCAAGATTTTAGTAGTCTACTTCACCGCCGCGGAGAACAGCGGGGTGGACGCCGTGTCCTCGGCAAGCGTGGTCACCGTGGACGGGGAGGCAAAGGGCGTCTCTCAGGCCGTGGCGGAGATGATCGCCGACGAGACCGGCGCGGATCTTTTCTCCATCCGCACAAGCACCGTCTACCCCGCGAACATGGGGGAGCTCATCGACTACGCCGATAAGGAGCAGGACGATGGCGCGAGGCCGGAGCTCACGAGCAGTATTGACAATCTGGACGACTACGCCACGGTTTTCGTGGGCTTTCCCATCTGGTGGTACGATATGCCACAGGTGATGTACAGCTTTTTTGACGAGTACGACTTCTCCGGGAAAACCATTATCCCCTTCACCGTTCACAACGGCAGCCGCCTCTCCGGCACCCCGGCGAAGATCGCCGAGCTGGAGCCTGACGCCACGGTGATTTCCGACGGGTTTACGGTCAGTATGCAAAACGCCGCCAATGCCGCCGAGGACGTGGCGGAGTGGCTTCAGGGCCTTGGTTTTTGAGGCGCGCCATGTCTAAAAAAGCCGTTTTGAAGCTGGTCACGGACGCGCTGATGACAGTGGGGCTGCTGCTCCTGATGTCGTATAGCCTCTTAGGAGAGGCGGCCCATGAGTGGGTGGGGATAGCCATGTTCGCGCTCTTTGTCCTCCACCACGGGCTTAACCTCAAGTGGACAAAAAGCCTTGGCCGGGGGCGGTACACGCCATTTCGTGTCCTCCAGACCGTCCTTGCCGCGCTGGTGCTCGTCTCCATGCTGGGCTCCATGGCCAGCGGCATCGTTCTCTCCCGGTACGCCCTGAGGCTGGACATTCGGGGCCTTTCAAGCGAGGCCCGGTCTGTTCATATGCTGTGTGCCTACTGGGGCTTTGCCCTCATGGGGGTGCACCTGGGGGCACACTGGGCCGCCATAATGGGCATGGCCGGGAAGATCACAAAGAAAAAGCCGCCCCGCTGGCTTTTGTGGACTTTGGCGGTCCTTCTGGGGGCATACGGCCTCTACGCCTTCTGGCGGCGGGACTTTGGAAACTATATGCTCCTGCGCTACCACTTCGTATTCTTCGATTTGGAGGAGGGCCTGTTGCCGTTCCTTTTGGATTACATTGCGATCCTGTCCCTCTTTGTTATCGTCGGCCACTATCTCAGCGTAGGGGCAAAGAGACTTGGCAGGAAAAATCCACGAAAGGGGAGGGAACCATGAGAGACACGATCTTGATTTTACTGACAGCCGCTCTTTTGCTGACGGTCCTGGTTGGCTGTTCACGGCAACCCACGCCGTCTGAGCCGGACATTGAGCCTGACGAGACAGGAGATGAAACCACCATGCCCCAGACCGGCTGGACCACCGCCGTGCCGAACGAATATTTTGAGCCCTCCGAACACCCTGGGACCGTCACGCGCCTGGACTACGAGTCCGAGGACTACGTCCGGGACGGCGCGGCCGTCACCAAGACCGCCTACGTATACACCCCCTACGGGTACGACGCGGCGGACACCGAAACCCGGTACAACATCCTCTACCTGATGCACGGCTGGGGAGGCCGGGCCGGGGAGTATTTCGACTACGGCCAGAACCTCTTTGACAACCTCATCGAGCGGGGCGACATCCCGCCCCTCATCATCGTCTCGGCCACCTTCTATAACGACAACAGCAGCCGGGATTTTGGAAGCTCCATCCAGGAGTTCCGTGAGTTCCATCGGGATTTTGAGACGCACCTGATGCCCACTGTGGAGGGGCAGTACCACACCTACGCCGCCTCCATCTCGCCCGAGGACCTGGCCGCATCCCGGGACCACCGGGCCTTCGGCGGCTTCTCCCTGGGCTCCGTCACCACCTGGCTCCAGTTTTGCTATGACTATGATTACATCCGCTGGTTCCTCCCCATGAGCGGCTCCTGCTGGTATTACGGCACCTACGGGGACTTCCGGTTTGAGGAGAACGTGGATCATATCGAACAGCTCGTGAAGGACGAGAACCTGGACGAGCGCGGCTATTTCATCTACCACGCCGTGGGCACCCAGGACGCGGTCAAGAGCCAGTCCGTCAACATGGCCGACGAGATGCTCCGAAGGGGCATCTTTACCCCCGACCACTACGTCTTCTACCAAAAGGACGGCGGCTACCACGACTTCAACGCCGTCCAGGAATACCTCTATAACGCCCTGCCGCTGTTTTTCCGGGAAGACGTATAGTAACCCCCAGGAAGATCCGGACGCTCAACTGACAGAAACGCTCAAGCCTGCTTTCAACAGTCGTGAGACTGGGAAAGCAGGCTCTTTTTATGACCTTGGGTCTGTCCGGGAGCTTTCTATTGGCAGCTTCAAATCCAACCGGCGCTTCGAGCTTGGCGTGAGCCAGCCTGTGGTATATAAGCGCGTAAATCGGCTTTTCAAAAAAATTTTTCAAACAGGGTTATAATTTTCAAAAAAATTCGGCAATAGGGGAGTGTGAGGGCAATTGACAAGCCTGGACGGGAACTTCGTCGAGAGCGTCCGGCTCCCTAAGGCGGAGAAGAAAGAGATGCGCGTCCTGGACCGGGAGGAGCAGTCCCGCCTCATCGCCGCCGCGCGCCTCGCTCCTGAGCCCGCCGCCTTCGGGATCATCTTCGACCTGTTCACGGGCCTGCGGATCGGAGAGCTGTGCGGGCTGAGGTGGAGGAACGTAAACATGGAGGACCACTCAATCAGAGTATGCGAAACGCGTAACCGCCTCCCGAACTTCGATGACACCATCGAGACATCCACCAGCGTGAGGACTGTGGAGAGTACCAAGACCTCCAGCTCCCGCAGAACGGTCTACATGACCGACAGCCTCTACCGTGACTTCCAGCAGTACATGAACATCCAACTCTCCATAAAGAAGCAGTACCCGTCCTACAACCCGGACGGGTACGTTTTCTGCCAGGAGAACGGCGACCCCTACGAGCCGCGGACCTATGAGGATCTGTTCAAGCGATGCGTGAGACAAGCAGGCATCAAGGACGCCAACTTCCACGCCCTCCGCCCCGCCCCAGCCGGACCCGCAACCGGCCCCAAGGATGACCATGGAGTGGTGAGGCAACTGCATCACGGTTCCAAATAAAAATCCGAAAAACTGCATCAGATGCGAATTTGGTACATCACCCCAGCCGGAAAGCCTCGAAGAAGTTATAAAAAGTGCCGGATTTCAATGAAATCCGGCACTTTCATGGTTGCGGGGGAAGGACTTGAACCTACGACCTCCGGGTTATGAGGCAGGGGAGAAGCGTTTCTTCAGTATAATCCCGTCTCACAAGTTGCAGTATTCTCACTTTGCGGAGACTTCGGATAACTTATGAGACAAATTTCTCACAAGTATCAGGAGGTTTGCATCAGATAAGCATCAGGCGGTTGAAAATTTTCTGAAATTTTCTTCGGGTTTTGAAATGACACATTACAATGACAGGAGGTGTGAAATGAAAACCACTATTGAAAAAAGTGCATCGGGGGATGCGCGGCTCACTGCTGAAATGCTCAGGCAAGCCGGTCTCGCCTGGGCGGACGAGCTGGAGGCTCATGTTTCCGGAAGCGCGATCATCGTCACAAAAAAGCAGATGTCCGCCAACGACCTGCGGGAAGCTATGGGCATTCTTACTGCTCTTGCCACTGAGTTCAAGGAGAGGGCCAACGAGATCTGCGCCGGTTGTGATGGGGAGGACTGCCCATACCTGGAGGACGAGTCGGTCGAGGGGGACAAAGAGTGAACGTGATGAGCTGAGGGTGCCGTGATAGCCTCACGAAAACTGCATGGGGACAGTGCGCGGATGACGCGATAACGAGGGAACGCTGTGCTCACCCTCTGCACTCTTCGATGTCGAGGTCACCGACGTCAGCACACTCCCTCTGCCGCGACGGTTGGCAAGGGCGAAGAGGATGATCAGGTTCTCTGTGTTGACTGGTTCGGTCTGCTCCCTGTTCGGAGATGGTTGCGTCTCCCTGCCATCTCTACGGAGAATGCGTTGTGGTAACACTCACCTGAGCATCACCCTCTGCAATGTCGACGGGTCGAGTGGTCTCTGTAAAATGCAGAGCTGCATACAACGGATGCTCCGTGTTCCACGCGAGGACGAAAGACTACCACAAGCAGGTGCTCCCCAGTCTTGGCGGATCCCTCTGCGTCTGAACTGCCTACATCTCAAATGGCAACGGTGTGGATGTGCAGGCGGTGTGAATCTGTCGTCGCTCCGGGGAGAGCAGAGCAATCAGACGGAGGAGCCGCAGAAGAAATTCTCAGGGTACGTGTGCTCAAGGTCGAGGGGCGTGACAGCGGCGGTGTATGGATTCAGTACTGAACGCGTGACCCCCTGTCGCGGCGCTGGTCGCCGCGTGTGCCGTTTTCCTCACCTGCGTGGGGCAGACGCACTACTCAAAAAATGAGCGGCGTGTGAGCCGCTGTCGGGGACGAGGTCAAGAGGACATTTTCAGGCTTTTGGCCCCGTTCGATTATCGAACAAGATAAAGGGAGGTGGTCGCAAGCGCCCACCTCCCAGCCACAAAGCCCCGCACTACGCCCGCAGGCGTGTTTCGGAGGCCAACCGCCCGGAACGGGCGGCTCTTGGGCCGGAGATGTGCGGGGCTTTTTTGAGCTTCGCCGGGGTGGTCGGTAAAAACGGCTGCCACGGTTTCAGGTACACCTTGAAGCCCAAAACGCCGGTGCCGAAGGACTTTTTGGTGAGTCATACAGCAGAAGGAGGACTACATTGGAAAACACTGAAAACAACAAAGTGAGGACCGCAGTGTGGCTGCGGCCCACCGCCATCGAGGACATCGACCACTGGATGAAACGGGACAACTGCAAAACGCGAAGTGAGTTTATCGACAACGCTCTCGCGTTCTACGTAGGCTACCTGGAGTCCAACGACGCCTCCAACTTCCTGGGCCCGGTGCTCTCGTCCATGATCCGTGGCATCTTAGAGAACAACAATAACCGGTTGCGCTCGCTCCTCTTTAAGTGGGCGGTGGAGCTCAACATGGCCTGCCACACTATCGCCGCGCACTTCCGGGTGGACGACATTGACCGAAAAGCTCTGCGGGCGTTCGCCATAAACGAGGTAAAGAAGACCTGCGGTCAGGTCAGCTTCGACCATGCGCTGGATGTGCAGAGGCGCATGCCCGTGAAGGATGATACTAAGTGGCCCGGATAATATTCATCTCGCCCTATCTCAAGGGAGGGCAGGACAAGTCCAGACTTGCGCACCGCACTAAGTACATCGCCACTCGTGACGGTGTGAACCTGCTCAGGTCGGAGCGTGGCTCGGAGTCCGCCACAGAGAAACAGCGCGAGTATATCCTGCGGCTCATCAAAACGTTTCCTCAGTCGAAGGAGCTGGCGGAGTACGAGGACTACCTCTCCATGCACACCAAGGATGCCGCGTCGGAGTTCATCGACCAGGTGTGGGAGCAGTTCGTAGACTCTATGGACAAGCGTGAAAACTATCTGGACTACGTCTCTCACCGTCCCGGCGTTCAAAGCGACGGCGACCACGGTCTGTGGGACAAGGACGGGAAGGTACTGAATCTCAGCAGGGCCGTGAAGGAGGTGGCAAATCACCCCGGCGTTGTGTGGACGCCGGTGGTATCTCTGCGGCGTGAGGACGCGGAGAGGCTGGGCTACACCGACGTGGACAACTGGCGGGCGCTGGTCAATTCCTGCGCCGCCGAGATAGCAAAGGGCTACAGGATACCGCTGGAGCACCTGCGCTGGTATGCCGCGCTACACGAAAAGGAGAAGCACGTCCACATACACATGGTGGTGTTCTCATCCAATCCGAAGGAGGGGTATCTCACTAAGCAGGGCATCCGGGACATCAAGTCCGCGTTTGCAACGCGCGTCTTCGAGCAGGACCTCTTGCACACCTACGAGCGCAAGACCGAGTATAGGAACACCCTGCAAAGGTCGGCACAGGAGCGAATGGCGAAGCTGGTGACATCCATGAACAGCGGCTCTGCTGCGAGCGAACGGCTGGAGCAGCTCATCGGCGAGCTGGCGGAGAAGCTCAAGACCACCAAGGGCAAGAAGGTCTACGGCTACCTCCCGCCGAGGGTCAAGAGCGTCGTCGACGAGATCGTGGACGAGCTGGCGAAGGACGAGAGAGTAGCGGCGGCATACTCACTCTGGCAGGATATGCAGGACGAGGTGGTTCGCACCTACACCGACGACCTGCCGGAGCGAATACCCCTCTCTCAGCAGAAGGAGTTCAAGCCCGTGCGGAACATGGTGATCCGCGAGGTGCTGAAGCTCTCCGAGCGCAAAGTCTCGTTTGAGGACGGGGACATGGACGACGAGCCGGAGAGCGCGGAGACAGTACCGCCTCCGACCTCCGGCATCCACAGAATCTATGAGCAGGCCGAGAGATACCGCAAAGCGAAGAAAACGCTCTACGATGAGGACGCCGACATGGACGAAAAGCGATCCGCCATTGACGAGTTGCAGAAGCTGTGGGATGAGGGGTACACGATTGCCGCCCACCAGCTGGGTAAGGTGTACCGCGACGGATTGGGCGTCGCCGCCAATTGGGTAAAGGCCGAGGGATGGTTTCGGAAATCCGCGGAACAGAGAACAGTCTGCTCGGCCTACGCTCTTGGAAAGCTCCTGCTGCCTGTCGGCCTGTCCACCGAGGCCATCCTCTGGCTCAAATACGTCGCCGATGCCGGTGACCAGTATGCGAGGTACACTCTCGGCAAAGTCTACCTCACAGGAGAAAACACGGAGAAAGACGTGGCCAACGCACTCGAATACCTGAAAGCCTCCGCCGAGCAGGGCAACCAGTACGCCCAATACACTCTCGGCAAGCTCTACCTGCTGGGCCGGGAGGTGCCGCCTGACAGAGATGCGGCGTTGTACTATCTCACCCAATCGGCAGAGCAAGGGAACAGGTACGCCCAATTCTTCATGGACCACCTGAACGACATTCGCACCCCGTCCGTCACGCTGACGGCCCTGCGGATGTTCCACCATATGGCAAACATCTTCCGCGACACCACCGCCCAGGACTCCACCCACATGGGCCTGCACATTGACCGTAAGCGGCGGAGAGAACTCCAGGAGAAACGCGTCGCCATGGGACATAAGCCGGACGACCATGAGGACGAAAGGATGAATCAGATGATGCGTTAAACGAGTACAAAAAAGGGCGGGGAATGTCCCCGCCGCTTTCTATAATCCGTTAAAAATGTATCTCTCAGGCGATGGGCCTGAACTCGACGTTCACCCGCATACCCATCCCGGCGGCGAGCCGCTGGAGGGTCCTGACGGACGGGTTGCCGTCGCCGTTTTCAAACTTGCTGATGTCCGACTGCGCGATGCCGGTGCGCTCGGAAAGCTCCTTTTGTGTAAGCCCG
Organism: uncultured Oscillospiraceae bacterium; assembly: GCA_947631395.1. Taxonomy (GTDB): domain Bacteria; phylum Bacillota; class Clostridia; order Oscillospirales; family Oscillospiraceae; genus RUG626. The sequence continues at coordinate 50,440 of CANRLF010000011.1, read as the reverse complement.
GATTTTTTTCGCGCGTCGATCAGCGCCTGCACCAGCGCGAACTCCGGCACCAGCGCGTCGTACTCCCGGCGAAACTCCGGGTCGCGAAGCTGTTCCGCAAGGAAAGCTTTAAAGTCACTCATGGCTGTGCTCCTTTCTGCTCAAATACTCGTCCCTGTATTTCCTGGCAGAGTACGGTGAAGCTCTCCATAGGTTCTCCCGAATTATCTGTTTTATCCCATACACAATATATCGGATTTATCCCATATTGTCAAGGCGTTTTTTGAAAAGCAAGACCGCCGTGACGGGGAAAAACGTACACCCTCCCGCCAAGGGGGGACTGTGCGCTTTCACTGAACCGGGGGGAGGTTCACAGTGACCCCCCTTGAAGGACCCAGTATAACGGAGAAATAATTACAGAGGGAAAAGTTGGATTCATAGATTAATCTTATCTGTCACAGTAGAGTCCTTATGAATTAGCGATTGCGTCATCCTTGCAGTTTGCAAAAAAGAGATTCCTGAACCGCTCACCCTTGACTGCGCCCTTCACGAGGGCATGGTCCAGAAGGGGCAAACACTCAAGTAAGGGCCGGAGCGTCTGAGCACGCACATTGTCCGGGATCTTTGTTCCCATCGTTGACATGCGCAACAGCAGTATCTGCTATGTGGAATACCCAGGCAATACCCGAGAACTGCCGAAACAGGCTCGGAGGCTGGAAAAACGGGAGAAGCTATATATTGAAAACCTGGCTGATAATTTGTAGTGAGATTATTTTGTCCAACAAAAAACTTGTCAACACGGTAAAAGTATGGTATCATTTATAAAACTCTTTTGCAAAAGCGGTGGTCCATATGAGATCTGCTCAGTCCGTTTATGATCTTAGAAAAGCAAACCGAAACCGGGTGTACCGGTTCCTATATGAATCGCAGGGAGATCAGACGGTACAGGACGTGTCGAGATCGCTGTCCCTGAGCCTGCCCACTGTGAATCAAAATCTGAACGAGCTGATGGAGTCAGGGCTCATTGACAACTCCAAAATCGCGAGCTCCAGCGGGGGACGCCGGCCGCGTCTTTTGTCTGTCATTCCATCCGCCCGCTGCGCCGTGGGCGTGGAGATCTCTCCCCACCATATGTATTTGGTGGTCACCGATTTAAGGGTCAACGAAATGGGTTTCCGCGTCGTATCCCGGCCCTTTGAGGCCACGGCGGACTACGCCGCATCATTAGCCGGGGAGATACAGTCGCTTTTGGCGGGTCTTGGGGTCGTTCAGGACATGGTTTTGGGCGTTGGGATCACCCTTCCGGGCATCATCAATGCCGCGAACACGGTTTTGGAGTATGCGCCTACGCTGATCTCAAGTCCTTTGGAGCTGAGCTTCCTCAGAGAGGCGATCCCCTACGCGGTGAAATTTTGCAACGACGCCAACGCCGGCGGGTTCGCGGAGTGGTGGGACCAGCCTGAGCAGCCAAGCATGGCCTATCTGTCCATCGGCCGGGGCATCGGCGGGGCTATTTTGGTCAACGGGACCCCATATTCAGGAGCCCGTCAGAAATCGGCGGAATTCGGCCATATGTGCATCCATCCGGGCGGAAGGACCTGCTCCTGCGGCAGGGTGGGGTGCCTGGAGGCATACTGCTCCACTGCGGTCCTGTCCAACCACCTCGGGATCTCTTTGGCGGACTTTTTTCACGGTCTGGAATCCGGAGACGGGGAGAAGTCGTCTTTATGGAAGCGGTATTTGGAGGATCTGTCCATCGGCATTGTCAATATCCACACCATGCTGGACTGCGATATCGTGCTGGGCGGTCCGCTGAGTCCTTTTCTGGGGAAGCGCGTTGAGCAATTGAAAAACCATATTGACCTGCTCGATCCCATCTCTCACACGTCCCAACATGTCCGCTTGTGCCGCTATCACGAAAAGTCAAACGGGATCGGCGCGGCCTTAAAATATATAGACGACTTCGTTTCTAATATATAATGATAACAGGTGTACTTAAAAAGTGCACCTGTTATCGTCATATTACACAAAACTGACGCGCCATATTTATATAAAATAATTTATTAAAAGTTATTGACAAAAGTTTTTTGGCGTGGTAGATTTTTCTCAGTTAATAAAGAGGATTTGCAAAAGTATTTGCAATAAATGATGGGACACTTAGTTTTCCTGCAATGACGGTAAAAAGGAGGAAGGACACATGGAATACCTGATTGGGATCGATCTTGGCACCTCCGGCACCAAAACGGTGCTGTTCGATGTGAACGGGACGCCGGTGGCGAGCCACACCGTGGAGTATCCGCTGCATCAGCCACGGAACGGCTGGGCGGAGCAGGACCCCCACGACTGGTGGGATGCGGTGCAGAAGACCGTCCGGGCCGTTCTGAGCAAAGGCGGCGCCAAGCCGGAGGAGATCCGGGGCGTGGGGATTTCCGGCCAGATGCACGGGCTGGTGATGCTGGACGCCCAGGGCCACGTTCAACGCAACGCCATCCTGTGGTGCGACGGACGGACCCAGAAGCAGTGTAACGAGATCACCGAAGCGCTGGGGCAGAGGCTGATCGACATCACCGCCAATCCCGCGCTGCCCGGCTTTACCGCCGGAAAGATCCTGTGGGTGCGTGAAAACGAGCCGGCGGTCTATGAGAAGTGCCGCCACATCCTGCTTCCCAAGGACTACATCAGATACAAGCTCACCGGCGAGTTCGCCACCGAGGTGTCCGACGCCTCCGGCATGAACCTGCTGGATGTGCCGAACCGCCACTGGAGCGGCGAGGTCCTGTCCGCCCTGGACATCGACTCCGGCCTGCTGGGGCGGATGTATGAATCCTGCCAGGTGACAGGGGCGGTGACGCCGGCCGCCGCCGAGGCCACCGGGCTGGCGGCCGGCACCCCCGTGGTAGGCGGGGCGGGAGACAACGCTGCCGCCGCCATCGGAACCGGCGTGGTGGAGACCGGCAGGGCATTCACGACTCTGGGCACCTCCGGGGTCATTTTCGCCCACGCAGACCGGGTGACCATCGACCCCAGGGGCCGGGTCCATACCTTCTGCTCCGCCGTACCGGGGGCGTGGACGGTGATGAGCTGCACTCTGGCCGCCGGACTGTCCCTCCAGTGGTTCCGCAACCAGTTCTGCGGCGCCGAGCGGGAGCTGGCCGCCGCCCAGGGGCGGGACGTATACGAGCTGATGACCGACAGCGCGGCCCGCAGCCCCATCGGGGCCAACCGGCTCATCTATCTGCCCTACCTCATGGGGGAGCGGTCCCCGCTGCTGGACTCCGACGCGAGGGGCGCGTTCATTGGCCTTTCCAACATCCACACCAGAGGCGACATGATCCGGGCGGTGATGGAGGGGGTGGCCTACTCCCAGCGGCAGTGTCTTGACGTGTTTCGTGAGATGGGGGTAGACGTGTCCGACATGGCCGCCTGCGGCGGCGGCGGGCGGAGCCCCTTCTGGCGGCAGATGCTGGCCGATCTGTACGGCTGTCCCGTGAAAACCATCGCCTCCGAGCAGGGCCCGGCGCTGGGCGCGGCCATCCTGGCGGGTGTGGGCGCGGGGATCTACTCTTCTGTGGCGGAGGGCTGTAAGGCGGCCGTCCACGCGGGAGAGATCCAGAAGCCCAAGGCGGAGAACTCGGCGGCATATGAGCCGTTTTACCAGATCTATCGGAACCTTTATCCCACGCTGCGGGACAGCTTTCACTCCCTGGCGGCGCTGTAAGGAGGGACACACTATGGATATCAAAACTGTTTTTGACCCCGCGTTCAAGCCCTATGGCAAGGTGCTGGAGGGTTACGACACCGCTTGCCTCGTGAACGCCATGAGGACCATCCCCCTGCCCAAGACCGGCACCGCCTATGAGCCGAGCATCCCTGTTCTGGAGGCCACCTGCCTCTATGGCCAGCTCCAGAACAACGCCTACGGCGGTATGCCCGTCCAAATCGGCATGTGCTGGGGCCGCAATACCAGGCTGAACTGCCTGGAATACCACCGGGACAGCGAGGTCAATGTTGGCGAGGGGGATTTCATCCTGCTGCTGGCCAGACAGGAGGAGATCGTAGACGGCGTGCTGGACACCTCCTGCGTCAAGGCCTTCCGAGTGCCCGCTGGCGTTCCGGTAGAGGTCTACTCCACCACCCTTCACTACGCGCCCTGTCATGTGAGCGAGTCCGAGGGGTTCCGGGTCGCCGTGGTCCTGCCCAGGGGCACCAACACCGCCGCCCCCGGCGCGAGGCCGGTCAATGAGGAGGACACCTGGCTCACCGCCAGGAACAAATGGCTGTTGGCCCATCCGGAGTCCGATGAAGGAAAGGGCGGCGCCCACATCGGGCTGAAGGGCGTCAATATTGACATTGCAAACGATATATGAGGAGGAAATGATCATGCTGACCAACATCCCTGAAATCAAACTGGGCATCATCGCCGTGAGCCGTGACTGCTTCGTCATCTCCCTGTCGGAGCGCAGAAGGGCCGCCATCGTGTCCGCCTGCGCCAAAAACGGCCTGGACTTGTACGAGTGCAAAACCACCGTGGAGAACGAGCTGGACATGCTGAAAGCTGTCGAGGAAGTCAAGTCCGCAGGATGCAACGCCCTGGTGGTGTTCCTGGGCAATTTCGGCCCCGAGACGCCGGAGACGCTGATCGCCAAAAGCTTCGACGGCCCGGTGATGTACGCCTCCGCCGCCGAAGGTGACGGCGACCTCATCAACGGCCGGGGCGACGCCTACTGCGGCATGCTGAACTGCTCCTACAATCTTGGCATGCGCCATCTCAAAGCCTACATCCCCGAGTACCCTGTTGGAACCGCCGAGGACATCGCCGGCATGATAGCTGATTTCGTCCCCATCGCCCGCGCCGTCATCGGCGTCAAAAGCCTCAAAATAATCACCTTCGGCCCCCGGCCCCAGGACTTCTTCGCCTGCAACGCCCCCATCAAGGGTCTATATGAGATCGGCGTAGAAATTGAGGAGAACTCCGAGCTGGATCTGCTGGTGAGCTACAAGGCCCACGCCGGGGATCCCCGCATCGCCGGCATCTGCGACGAGATGGCCGCCGAGATGGGGGAGGGGCGCTACTATCCTGAGCTCAGCGCCCGGATGGCCCAGTTCGAGCTGACACTGCTTGACTGGGCGGAGCAGCACAAGGGCTCCCGCAAATACGTGGCTTTCGCCGACAAGTGCTGGCCCGCCTTCCCGGAGGCCTTCGGGTTCGAGCCCTGCTATGTTAACTCACGCCTCGCCAGCCGTGGCATCCCGGTGGCCTGCGAGGTGGACATCTACGGCGCTCTGAGCGAGTACATCGGAATGTGCGTGTCCGGCGACACGGTGACTCTGCTGGACATCAACAACTCCGTCCCGGCCCGGATGTGGGCGGAGCAGATCAAGGGCAGGTTCGACTATCAACTCACCGACACCTTCATGGGCTTCCACTGCGGCAACACGCCGGCCTGCAAGCTGTGCGCCGACCGGGCAGTGAAGTACCAACTGATCCAGCACCGTCTGCTGGAGCCCAAGGATAGTGAGCCCGACTTCACAAGGGGAACCCTGGAGGGGGACATCGCGCCCAGCGACATCACCTTCTACCGGCTCCAGTGTGATTCCAACGGCGATCTCCGCTCCTACATCGCCCAAGGGGAGGTGCTGCCGGTGGCGACCCAGTCCTTCGGCGGCATCGGGGTGTTCGCTATCCCGGAGATGGGCCGCTTCTACCGCCATGTGCTGATCCAGAAGCGGTATCCCCACCACGGGGCCGTGGCCTTCGGCCACTACGGCAAGGCCCTGTTTGAGGTGTTCAAGTTCCTGGGCATCCAGGACATCGCGTACAACCAGCCCAAGAGCCTCCCCTACCCCACCGAGAATCCCTGGATGTGAGGCGGATGTGAAGCTTACGAAGGCGGTTTTTAGACATCGAGCCGGGGTCTACTACGGACAGGGAGGGAAAAACCAATGACATATGAGGAAAACATGGACCTGCAGCGCAAGGCCGTGAAGGTCCGGATGGGTATCATCGAGGGGACCCACGCGGCCAAGGCAGGGCATCCGGGAGGGAGTCTGTCGGCAGCGGATATGCTCACGTATCTGTATTTCAAGGAGCTGAACGTCGACCCGAAGGACCCGAAAAATCCCGACAGGGATAGATTTGTGCTTAGCAAGGGCCACACCGCGCCGGGACTTTACGCGGCGCTGGCGCTGAGGGGGTTCTTCTCTTGGGAGGACCTGAAGACACTGAGACAGATAGGCAGCCACCTTCAGGGGCACCCCAACATGAACCTGACGCCGGGCGTTGACATGTCCACGGGCTCGTTGGGCCAGGGCGTCAGCGCCGCCGCCGGCATGGCCCTGGCGGCGAAGCACATGGGCAATGAATGCAGAGTTTATACGCTCCTGGGTGACGGAGAGATAGAGGAGGGGCAGGTCTGGGAGGCCTTCATGCTGGCGGCGAATTATAAGCTGGACAATTTCGTCGCCATAATCGACAAGAACGGCCTCCAGATAGACGGCCCGACAGCCGAGGTCATGGACTCCGGGGATATAGCGGCGAAGCTGCGGGCCTTCGGGTTCGAGGTCGAGGAGATAAATGGCCACGATTTTGACGCTATCGAGGCGGCTTTCAATAAGGCGAAAGAGACGAAAGGCAAGCCCTTCGGGATAGTGATGCACACGGTGAAGGGCCTTGGCGTGAGCTACATGGAAAACTCCGTGGATTGGCACGGAAAAGCGCCAAACGACGCGGAGTACGAGACGGCCATGAACGAGCTCAACGCGAAATTAGCGAAATTGGAGGCGATGTGAGATGGCGGAAGTGAAGAAGATGGCGACCCGCGACGCCTACGGGCAGGCGCTGGCGGAGCTTGGCGAGGAGCATGAAAATTTAGTCGTCTTCGAGGCGGATCTTGCCGCCGCCACAAAGACCGGCGTTTTCAGAAAGAAATTCCCGGAGAGGCACTTTGAGTGCGGCATTGCCGAGGGGAACATGATGGCCGTGGCGGCGGGGGCCTCCACAATGGGGCTCGTGCCCTTCGCAAGCTCCTTTGCCATGTTCGCCGCGGGCCGGGCCTTCGAGCAGGTCCGCAACTCCATCGGCTATCCCCACATGAACGTGAAGATCGGCGCCACCCACGGCGGCATATCCGTGGGCGAGGACGGGGCCAGCCACCAGTGCTGTGAGGACTTCGCCCTCATGCGCTCCATACCCGGCATGGTGGTGCTTTGCCCCTCCGACGCGGTGGAGGCGCGGGCGGCGGTCCGGGCCGCCTACGAGTACGTGGGCCCGGTGTACCTCCGGTTCGGAAGGCTTGCCATACCCGTATTCCACGACGAGGGCATGAGCTTTGAGATAGGAAAGGGCGAGACGCTCGCGGAGGGCGACGACGTGGCGATCATAGCCACGGGCCTCATGGTCTACGAGGCCCTTCAGGCGGCGGAACAGCTCAAAGCCGGCGGCATAAACGCGCGGGTCATCAACATGTGCACCATAAAGCCGCTGGACACCGAGCTTGTGTTGAAGGCGGCCCGCGAGTGCGGCAAAATAGTCACCGCCGAGGAGCACAGCATAATCGGCGGCCTTGGCGAGGCCGTCTGCGCCGCCGTGGCCGAGAGCGGCATACCCTGCAAGGTGAAAAGGGTCGGCGTCAACGACGAGTTCGGCCACTCCGGCCCCGCCGTCCCGCTTTTAAAGCAATTCGGCCTCTCGGCGGAGAATATCGCGGAGAAGGCGAAGGTGCTCGTGAAATAACGCATTTCATTTAGAATTGCATATACTTCAATATACGAAAACCGGACGCCGTAAAAACGTCCGGTTTTTGGTGTATAAAGGCCCAAAAAATGGAGGCGTTTCAAGGTCTCCTTCATGAAGTCAAGAAGCTCCCGGGAGCCCTCGACTACCTGCTCTGTCTATAGAACATAAAAACGCCCCGCCCAGCTCCGGGCGGGGTCGATGTGAGCGCAAAATTTTCGGCGCGGCGGACCAGGCGAAGGCGATGCTGGCGGTGTGGCGGCTCAAGGTCGGCGCCGGCGCGGTGCGCACTGCCGCCCCTTATGTATTTAGTGAATACCCGATCCGCATAGGTTCGGCCCCAGTCATCTCCCGGCTCTTTTCGTCGGGCTGGGAGGTACCGATGTGGAAGGTGAAGCTTTTCCCGTCAATAACGCGCTCCCCCTCATCGTTCACCACGGTCAGGGCGCTTTGGGGGATGGGAATGGTGAGCTCCTGCGTCTCCCCCGCCCTCAGAAACACCCGTTGGAACGCGCATAGTGACGGGTTCCGGGGCGAAAAGTCCGAGTCCTCACATCGGACGTAGATTTGGACCACGTCGCCGGTGTCCCGCACGCCGCGGTTTTTCACAGTGACGCGGGCCGTCAGCGCCCCGGCGGCTTCCGCAAGCTCCGCATTTGTCACGACCACGTCGGAGTAAGTGAGGCCGAAGCCGAAGGGGTACTGGGCCGGGACCTCCATGTACCGGTACGTCCGGCGGGCCATGGAGTAGTCCTCGAAATCCGGCAGGTCGTCCAGAGCTTCATAGAAGGTCACCGGCAGCTTGCCGGAGGGGGACGCGTCACCGAACAGAAGCTTGGCGGCGGCCTTGCCGCCCTGAGCGCCGGGGTACCAGAGGTCCAAAATGGCGTCAAAATGCTCCCTCGCGAAGGAGAGGTCCACGTCGCTGCCAGCCATAAGGCACAGCACCGTTGGCTTGCCCGTTTTTGCCACCGCCTCCACGAGCTTTCGCTGGGATTCTGGCAGCTGGAGGTCCGTCTTGTCCCCGGAGGCGTAGCTGTTGGAGGCGTCGCCCTCCTCGCCCTCCAGCGTCCAGTCAAGGCCCAAGCAGAGGATCACCGCGTCGCTGGCCTCCGCCACGGCGGCGGCCTCGGCCAGCCGGTCGTCCGGGCGGCTCAGGGGCTCGTAGCGATCCTTGTAAAGGTGCGCACCCATGGCGGTGAGGACCCGGACGCCGCTGCCCTCCAGATAGTCCAAAATGCCCTCCTGCACCGTCCAGTAGCGGGAGGCGTAGCCGTTGTAGTTTCCGACTAAGGCGTCGCGGCTGTCGGCGTTGGGGCCGATGATCGCCAGGGTCTTGATTTTCTCCTTGTGTAGGGGCAAAAGCCCGTTGTTCTTCAAAAGTACCGCGCTCTCCAGCGCCGCTTTTTCCGCCAGGGCCAGGTGTTCCGGGGCCTCCACCACCGTGAGGGGGACACTGTCGTATTCGCTCCCGTCCATGAGCCCCAGAAGATAGCGCGTCGTGAAGAGCCGGACGGCGGCCTCGGTGACGGTGTCCTCGCTGACCAGTCCCTCCTCAACGGCTCTCAGGATGAAGTGGTAGGTGTCGCCGCAGTTGAGGTCGCACCCCCGATTGATCGCCAGCGCCGCCGCGTCCACCGCGTCGGTGCACACGCCGTGGCCAGTGAAGAAGTCCTTGATGGCCCAGCAGTCGGAGACAAAGTGGCCCTCAAAACCCCACTCGCCTCGCAGCTTCTCCTGCAAAACCGCGCTGGCGCAGGCCGGCTCACCGTTCACCCGGTTGTAGGCGCCCATCACCGCCTCCACCTTCGCCTCGCGCACCAGCGCCTCGAAGGCCGGCAGGTATGTCTCCGCCATGTCCTTTTTGGAGACGCGGGCGTCAAACCGGTGCCGCTCCCCCTCCGGGCCGGAGTGGACGGCGAAGTGCTTGGCGCAGGCGGCGGCCCGCATCGTCTCCCCCTCGCCCTGGAGCCCCTTCACAAAGGCCGCGCCCAGTCGGGAGGTGAGTACCGGGTCCTCGCCGTATGTCTCGTGACCACGGCCCCATCGGGGATCGCGGAAGATGTTGACGTTGGGGGACCAGAAGGTGAGGCCTTTGAAGATGTCCCGGTCCCCGTGGGAGCTCAAAGCGTTATATTTCGCCCGCGCCTCCAGGGAGATGACCTCCGCCTCGGCCTTCAAAAGCTCCGGGTCGAAGGAGGCCGCGACCCCTATGGCCTGTGGAAAAACCGTGGCCTTCCCCGCCCGTGCCACGCCGTGGAGGGCCTCGCTCCACCAGTTGTAGGCCGGGATGCCCAGCCTCGGGATGCCCGGCGCGTCGTACCGAAGCTGTCCGGCCCGCTCATCTAAGGTCATTTGGGCCACCAGGGCACGGGCTTTCTCTCGCGCTTGTGCTCTATTCATAAAAAAGTCCTCCGTTTACCAGATTCTATACTTCCCGCCCAGGGCTAAAAGGGCGAACATATAAAGGCAGTTGTCGTAATAGCGCCGATCCCCTCTCCGCAGGGGCGTGTCCCAAAAGTCCCGGACACACCGGAGGGCCGCGCCTTCGAGGGGACGCGGCGCGCAGAGGGCGCTCTCGGCCAGGGTGGCGGTGATGGCCACGGGATGGAGGGCGGCGCCGGGGAGGGCCGTCCCATCTACAGTATAGATCCCACGGGGATCCTCCGCAACCGTCTCCAGGAAAAATTTCCGTATCCTTTCTGTTATCTCCGTCTGCCATGTCTCCCCGCGAAGCTCTCCGAACCAGCTATAGTCCATGGCGATGTTGGCGGCGGTCCGGTAGGCGTCGGAGTAGTGCCAGTCGTGGCGGCCAAAGCGCTCCTGAAGGCGCGTCAGGGGCGAGCCGTCGAACTCCGCGTACTCCGCCGAGAGGCCCGTCACCGGGTGACAGGCCCGTTGGAGGTAGGCCCGGCTGGCCTCCGCCGCCTTTTTCCAGAAGGGACGATCCTTGTGGTCGGCGAGCAGCGCGAAGAGCTCGTAAAAGTGGGGCAGATGGTAGGACGGGTCGGTGAAATCCGCCTCCGGGATGAAGCGGATGAGGCCGTTTTCCCGGTCCCACATATTTCGCCCCGGACCGGAGTCCTCCTTGTGGAGGCACGTGCGCAGAATGGTCCTGGCCCAGATGGAGTAGTTGAGCTCCCCCTCCCCGTCACCCCAGCGGTGGGAGGCGAAAAAGAGGGCCATGGCGAAATATTCCTCCCCGTCCGGCGCGGGGCCGCGGGCGTTGGGGACACCCTTGGGACTTACGGACCAGGCAAAATAACCGCTGTTTTTCCCCTCGGTCATGTACATATGGCGAAGTGCCCACCGCCAGAGACGGTCAAATTCCTCTTTTTTGTCGAGCTGGACGCAGATCATCATGCCGTAGGACATCCCCTCGGTGCGAACGTCCAGGTTCCCGGTGTCCAGGATATAGGCCGTATCCCGGCCGGATCCAAAGTAAACCCTGTCGGGGCCGTAAAATATCTCGTGGAAGCACTCCTCCACGCGCCGATCCCGGAGAGCGGTGTCGATCCCGGCCTCCGCCAGGGCGTCTCTATAAAAAACAGGTTCCATAGCTTCACCTTTAAGAGAAGTCTGGCCGCCGCATGGAAATACGGCGGCCATGTATAGGGGAGAAAAGTGAGAGGAAATCATTCCTTGACGCTCCCGATGGTCATGCCGGTGACGAAGTAACGCTGGAGGAAGGGGTAGAGGCAGATGATCGGGAGCATGGTGACCACCGTGGCCGCGGCGCGGACGGTGACGGGAGTGACGGCCGCCGCGGCGCCGGGAGCGCCGGGGTTGGCGGTGCCGCCCGTCTGCATGACGGAGCTTAGAAGCTTCATGAGCTCGTACTGGAGAGTGGTGTACTCAGGGCTCATGCGGTTATATAGCATCGCGTCGAACCAGGAGTTCCACTGGCCCACGGCCACGAAGAGGGCGACGGTGGCATAGACGGGCTTGCAAAGGGGCGAGATGATGCTGACGAAGATCCGGAAGTCCCCCGCGCCGTCGATCTTGGCCGATTCCTCCAGCGCCCCCGGCAGGCCCTCCATGTAGGTGCGCATGACCATCATGTTGAAGGCGCTGATCATGCCGGGGATCACGTAGACCCAGAAGGAGCCGGTAAGCCCCAGGTTCCGGTAGAGGATCAGAGTGGGGATCATACCGCCGCCCACGTACATGGTGACGACCCAGAAAAGGGACAGCTGCGAGCGGAACAAAAACTGCTTGCGACTCACGACGTAGGCCAAGAGGGCGTTGGTGACCAGGGCCAGCACCGTGCCGATGACGGTGCGCAGGACGCTGATATAGGCGCCGGTGATAATGTTCTGTTGGCTGAAGACCGTCTTGTAGTTTTGCAGGGTGAAGATCCTGGGCCAGAGGTGGATGCCGCCCCGGACGGCGTCGATGCCGTCATTGAAGCTGACGGCCACGGTGTTCAGCACCGGGTAGAGGGTGATGACGCAAAAGGCCGCGAGGAAAATGGTGTTGCAGACGGTGAAAAGCTTGTCCGCGAAGCTGCGCTTCATTTTCGATTTTTTCTTATCCATCCCTGCGCCTCCTCAGAACAGCTTATCCTCGCCGGTCTTCTTGGCGATCTGGTTGGCGGCGACGATGAGGATAATGGCCACCACGCTCTTGAAGATGCCGGCGGCGGTACCCAGGGAGTAGTCGTTCTGACCGACGCCCCAGGTCAGCGTGTAGATGTCGATGGTGTCCGCCACGCTCTTGACGAGGCCATTGCCCAGGAGGTACTGGACCTCAAAGCCGGCGTTCAGGACGTTGCCCACGTTCATAATGAGCAGGATGATGATGGTGGGCTTGATGCCGGGGAGGGTGATGTTCTTGATTTTCGCCCAGCGGCCCGCGCCGTCGATGGTGGCGGCCTCGTAGAGGCTGGGATCGATTGAGGTGATGGCCGCCAGATACACGATGGCGTTCCAGCCCGTCTCCTTCCAGACGTTGGCGAAAGCCACGATGGGCCAGAAATAGCCTTTATGGGCGAAGAAGTTGATGGGCCCGTCGATAATGCCGATCTTTACCAGCAACTCATTGATGATGCCGGAGGAGGAAAGGGCGTCGTGGAGGATGCCCGTGACGATGATCCAGCTCAAAAAATGGGGCAGATAGGAGACGGTCTGGACAAGTTTTTTCCCGGCCATGAGCCGGACCTCGTTCAGGAGGATAGCGAAGACGATGGCCATAACAAAGGTACAAACCAGGTTCAAAACGCCCATGGCCAGGGTGTTGCGGATGACCTGCAGGAAGGTGGCGTCGGAGAACAGGAACTTGAATTTTTCCAGTCCCACGAACTTGGAGCCGAAGAAGCCGTCCTTGGCCTTGAAGTCCTGGAAGGCCATGATCCACCCGCCCAGAGGCAGATAGTAGAAAATGATGCCGTAGATGACGAAGCAGACGGTGCAGATCATCAGGAATTTTTGCCGTTTGATCTCTCTCCAGGAGATACGTTTGGATTTCACATTCTGACCTCCTTTTTTATTACTCGTTCCGGACGGGGTGGTCCCGCCCGGAACGGCGGGTGTGTCAGCCGGCGCGGCGGTTGAGCTCTTCCTGCATCTCCGCAAGGAACGCGCCGGGGTTCACGGCGCTGTACGCGCTCATGTAGTCGCCCCACTCCTTTTCAAAGTCGGAGGCCATGACCACTCTGGGCAGCCATTCGTGCTTGACCTCGCCCATCTTCGTCCAGGCCACGCCGCCCGGGGTCCCGGTGGTCATGGCGTTGGAGAAGGAGTACATGGGGAACCAGGGGGCGTTGTGCTCTACCACGGAGCCGATCATGTCGGGGTAATTCTCCGCGCCGTAGGCCTCAAAGCACTTGACCAGGGGCTCGGCCAGACCCTCAAAGAACTCGGAGGTCTGCTCCGCCGGCTGCATGGCGTTGATCCCGTCGCGGCTGGTGCCCAAGTACTGGGGCATGTAGGAGTAGTTGCAGAAATGGCTGGCCTGATAGGACTTGTCAGCGGCCTTCGTGCGCATCTCCTCGGTGCGGTAATAAAGGCCGTTCTCGTCCACCAGGTAGTCAACGCCCTCGATGCCCCAGAAGCGCAGGTCGTGGATCTCCTGGTCCAGAAGGTCGTTGAGGAACTTGAAGGCGGCGTCGGGGTCCTTGCAGCTGGTGGTGACGGCCACGCCGCTGGAGTTGTTGAGGGTGTCGTCATAGGTGTGCCAGCGGTTGTCCATGCCCTCGTCGATGGTGAGTCCTAAAGGCACGTAGTTGCAGCCCTGCTTGTCGAGGCCCTGCTGCTTGAAGACATCGTTGACGGTGTAGGCGAAGTTCCACCACTGGTCGCACATGCCCAGGACACGGCCGGTGGAGAGCTTGGCTATGTACTCATCGTAGGTCTGGGTGGCAAACTCGATGTCGATGTTGCCGGCCTTGTACTCCTCGTTGAGCTTCTGGAAGTAGCGTTTGGCGGTGGGGGTGGTGTTGTAGTCCACGATGGTGGGCGTGCCGGAGGAGGTGTCCACGATGACGGAGCCGTCGTTGGGGTAGCCGTCCAGGAACTCAGGTGCATTCTCAAGGCAGAAGTAACGCCAGTCCTCGCAGAGCATGGTGTAGGGGATGACCGTCATGCCGTCGCCCATGGTGGGGTTGGCCTCGGCATAGCGGGTGAGCACGTCGAAATACTGATCCAGGGTGTGGATCTCAGGGTAACCGGCCCACTCCAGGACGCGGGCCTGGATCCAGAAGGCCTCGTCGTTGTGGGTGGTGGCGCGGCTCTCGCCGTAGGTGTTCTGGAACACATTGGCCCAATAGATGTGGCCGTCCTCCTGGCGGAAGGAATTCCACTCCGCGTCGGAGTACATCTCCTTGAGGTTGGGATACTTCTCCAGATACTCGTCCCAGGGGACAAGGATCCCCTCGTCGTAGAGGGCCATCATGCCGTCGCCGCCGTCGATGAAGTCGGGGTAATCCTGGCTTGCGATGATGGAGCCCACGGCCTCGGCGGCGGCCTGGCCGGTGAGCCACGTCTCCTTGACCTTCGCGCCGGTCTTCTCGGCGATGAGGTTCATGATCTCGTTGTCGTCGTTGATCTCGGAGCCCGGCATGGCGATGAACATGGTGAACTCGTAGATGCCGTCCTCGTTTCTCCCGTCACCCTTGCCACAGCCGGCGAGCCCCAGGGCCATGACCAGCGCCAGCAAAGCGGCGAGAACACACGTTAGCTTTCTCGTTTTCATATGCTGCCTCCTATAATCCAAAATTCGTCCCTCCCATGGGACGCGGCGGCGCTTTGCCGCACTTTGAAAAAATTATAGTCGTTCACAATTTCTTAAACAACCGGGAAATTCTATAAAATACACCGATATTTTCTACGACCTGCCGAAGATTTGCCCCCTTTCCGCAAAAAAACTGTGGAGGATAACAACGCCCCCCGCCACAGGTTGGCAGGGGGCAATTTCTATTCAACAGTGAGACAAAAGGGGATGGCGGGGATCCCGGCGCTGTTGTAGAGGTTCACGAGGAACCACTCCGTCCCGGCGTGACGGACGGTCACGGGGCCCACCTCCCGCCGGAGCGTCAGGGTGAGGCGATCTCCCCGCGCCGCGGCCTCGTACTCCACCCTTCCGGCGGCGTCCGTCACCTCCGTGGCTTGGAGGGCGCCGCCGCGAATATCTAAGCCCGTCCCGGCGTTTTTGAAGACGATCTCGATCCTCCGGCCCTCCCGGAGCGCCCCTGTGGGGGAGGGCGGGTCGCAGAGGACGGCTTTCCCGTAGACATGCCTTAGCGCCAAGGCGGCGAGGCGCTCTCCCACCACCCGTTTGTCCTTGGGGTGTATGTCGAACCGCTCCCCGGCATCGGATATGGAGCACAGGTACGCATCCGGGTCCGCCTCCACCGCCAGGCGCTGACATTCGCGGATCTTGGAAAACCCGTTATTGCGAAAGCCGAACCAGGACTCCCAACCGGGGAGTTGCACAATGAGGAAGGGCAGGCGTCTATCCCAAAGCCTTCGCCAGTCCGCCATGAGGGCAGCCAGCATATCCCGGTAGAGCCGTCCCCGGCTCCCGTTGTCATCGGACTCCCCCTGATACCAGAGGACGCCCCGGACAGGGAAGGGCGCGATGGCCTTTACCATGCGCTCATAGAGCACACCGGGCCTATTTTGCGGCAGGGGCAGGGCACTGATCCCCGGCTCCAGGGGCGTCTGGGCGGCCAAAAATGCCTCGATCTCCTCTCTCACGGGGGTACGGGGCAGCATAAACTCGTTGAAGGGGCTGTGGAAGGGGTCCCCCGTGGCGTTATCCGGCTTTCGCGCCATGGCTCGGGCATACGCCTCCGGGTCCATGCCGCGAAATGCCTCGGCGTCGGCCTCCAGCCACGCGTGCCCCGCCCGCTCCACACTCTCCTGACTCATCCAGGCGCAGGAGGGCGTGCCGCCCCAGTTACACCCCACGATCCCCACGGGAATGCCAAGCGCCTCTGCCAGGGACTTTTGAAAATAATACCCCACGGCAGAGAAGTAGTCCCGCTCCTCCCCCACCGCCCTGCGCCAGACGCCCACGCGGGTGTAGTCAAAGTCCCGCTCCTGTCCCTCGTAGGCGAGCTTCGGCACGTCGAAAAAGCGCAGGTCCGGGTAGTCCCTCGTCTCCCCAGCGCGGTGCTTTTCGTATCGGAGCCAAAATTCCATGTTGGACTGGCCTCCGGCGATCCACACCTCCCCCACGGCTATGCCGGTGAGGGTGAGGGTCTGACCGCCGGATCGGACGGTGAGAATGAGGTCCCTCCCGGCGTCTCTGGGGGGCAGGGTCGCCCGCCAATTCCCCAGACTGTCGGTCCCCGCCACGCACGTCCTTCCGTCCAGGGTCACCTCCACCGGAGCTTCCGGCTCGGCGGTCCCCCAGAGGACAAGGGGAGCCAGACGCTGAAGGACCATGCCTGACTGAAAAATTTCTGCTAAATTCAGCATAACGCGGCTCCTTTCAGGAGATTTTACGGTCTGCTCTTTCGAAATCGGGAGGGCGTGCAGCCTTTGATCTCGATAAATTTTGTAATAAAGTAGTTGACGTCGTGGTAGCCGACTTCCTCGGCGATGTCGCCCACCTTTTTGTCCGTGTGCAAAAGGAGCTTTGCGGCCTCATTCACCCGGTGAAGGGCCAGGTAGTTTTTAAAGGACTGCCCGTAGGCCTTGCGGAAGACTTGGCCCAGGTAGGAGCTGTTGATATAGTATTTTCGCCCCAGGTCCTGGAGGGTCAGGTTCTCCGCGTAGTTCTCCCGAATTTCCCGCTCGATGTCCCGGAGGATGCCGGAGGGCTCGCTGTGCTGGAGCTGTCCCAGGTAATCGGCGTATTCGCAGGCGAACCGGGCCAAATGGCGGCTGCTGCCCCGGAGAAAGCCCTGCTCCACGGAGCTTGCGCTTATAAGGTGCAAAATCTCCTCCTGGTCGGCCTCGCTGTCGAGGCTTGAGGCCAGATGGACCAGCTTGAATAAAAGGTAGTTGAAGTTTACGTTGATGCCCCGGCGCTTCATGCCCCGGGATTGCATCTGGGCAAAGAGGTCCTGGACCCGCTCCTCGATAAGTCTGTGCTCCCCCCGCTCGATGGCCTCGATGAGAGCGTCCAGCTCGCGGCGGAGAAGCACCGTCCGTCCCTCCTCCGGCGGCTCTTGGAGCTCGTGCTCGTACCAGTAGACGGGCTTTTGGCTGCGAAAGGCCATCAAATTCCGCATAGTCCCCACGGATTCATAGGACTGGGCGATATCGGCGATGTCCGCGACCCGGCGGCCCACGATGAAGCGCAGCTCCCGCTGCACCGATACGCCAAGCTGCCGGTGGAGCTGTTGGATGAAAAGGGCCTCGGTGACGCCCCGCTCCTCCGCCATGTAGCCGCAGTACACAAATCCCATGGCGTAGCTCCGGCGAGCATGGGAGAGCTCCAGCACACAGTGGCCGGCGTCCTCCTGCAAAAGCTGACGGCAGTTGGTATAGATCTGGCTGCGCAGAAGGGCCATGTCCGTCTCGTCCCCGTCCTCGCCGGCCTCGGCGGCCAGCTCGATCTCGATGTACCGCACCCCCGGCGTAAGGCGCATGTGGGAGCGCACGTACTCCAGGTCCTCCGCCGTCCCCATCCCGTATAAAAGGGCGATGAGCCGCCGGGTCAGGTACTCCTGCTCGTATCTCTGCCCCATCCGGGCGTCCCGGGAGGCGCTGCTGGACCTGCGGAGGATGGCCAGGAGGTCGTCGCGCTCAATGGGCTTCAGAAGGTAGTCCATGCATCCGTAGCGCAACGCCTGCTGGGCGAAGGCGAACTCCCCGTAGCCGGAGAGGATCACGAAGCTGGCGTCGGAGATCTTCTCCCGCTTTACTGTCTCCAGAAGCTCCAGCCCCGTCATCACGGGCATCATCACGTCCGCGATCACCAGGTCCACGTGGTTTTTCCGGAGATACTCCAGAGCCTCCTTGCCGTTTTGGCAGACGGCGGCGATCTCATAGCCCTCCTCCTGCCAGTTTATCAGGACCTCCAGGCCCTGGGCAATAAAGACCTCGTCGTCCACAAGCAGAACCTTCAGCATATCACTCAGCCCTTTCTATCCTGCAAAGCGGTATTTTTATGGCGAATACAGTGCCCACGCCTTTTTCGCTCTCCACCGCGAAATCCACGTGGCCGTCGGTCATCATCCGAATACGCAGGCACGCGTTGACCACGCCCACCCGGCCCTTTCCCCGGAGCATATCGATGCTGGCGCCGCGCATCCGCCCCTCCAGCGCCCGGGCCTCGTCCTCCTCCATGCCGCCGCCGGTGTCCTCCACCTCGATGCATAGCTCCTCCGCCTCAACGCCCACGCGGACAAAGATCCAGCCGGGGCTCGTCTTGCTCTCGATCCCGTGGACGCAGGCGTTCTCCACAAAGGTGGTGATGGTCAGCTTCGGCACTAAAAAGTCCTGACATTCCGGGTCCGCGTCCACACGGTAGCTGAGCCGGTCCCCGAAGCGGTACTTCTGGAGCGCCAGGTACGCCTCTACGAACTCCAGCTCCCGCCGGACGGTGTTGGTGTCGCTGGACCAATCCACGTTCTGGCGCTCCATGATGGCCAACTTCTCCACCATATCCGCCGTCTCCCGCTCGTCCTTCAAAATGCTGTGCATACGGATGCTCTCCAAGGCGTTGAAGAGGAAGTGTGGATTTATCTGGCTCTGGAGGGCCAGGAGCTCCGCACTCTTGCGGGCGATGTCCATCTCCTGCTCCCTCAGGCGGTTGCGGTAGACCTGGTCGATGAGGCCGTTCATCCTCACGGCCATGCGGTTATAGTTGTCCATAAGCCCGCCGATCTCGTCCCTGCCGTTGTCGCCGGGGATGGTGATGAGCTCCTCGCTGTCCACCTGGTTGAAGACATCCCCCAGCCGGAATATCCGTGAGTTAATGGAGCGCTCAATGAGATTCATGATGAGCAGCGGTGCCAGGATATTAAAAAGGAGCAGAAGCGTGATGGTGACAGCGTTGTCCCGCAAAAAGCCCAGGACGCTGTTGGTCCGCCGCAGTACACGGACGGTCAGCGTCTCGCCGTAGAGCTCAAATTTCTCCTCCAACGCCACATCCTTTTGCCTTGTGAAGGACGGATACATGTCCCCTTGGTTGTTGGGCCCCTCGCTTGAGAGAATGACCTTTTCCCCGCAGCAGATATACACGGGGAAATCGTAATTCATATTGATGGTGTCCGCCACCAGGGAGCTGTAGTTGAGGTCGACCTTTACGAACATCTCCGTTTTGCCGTTCCAAGAGAACTGACCAAGGTTGCGCAAAATGGAGATACTCCGCCCGTCGGAGGGGGTGTCATAGAGGATAAGCTGGGTATCCAGGGAGCTCTGGGAGTAGCGCCGGAACCATCCCTCGCCCTGAACCTCCGACACCCGGAGAAAGCCGCCGCCGTTGACAATGCCCTCGTTGTCCGCGTAGATGGTAACGACGCTGTTGTCGATGTGGGCAATGCCCTTCAGCACCGACTGGCCCGTGATCTTTTGATAGGCGGCATAGTATTCCTCCGGGCTTTCATAGGTCTCGGCCAAAAATTCCCGCACGGAGCCGTCAAGGTATATGGTCCTTGCAATCACCACCGGGGTCTCCGTGAAATTCGTGACATTATACTGCACGGCACTGGCCACATCCGCCATTTGACGGCGCTGCTCCGACCTTTCCGCTCTGATGAGGCTCAGAAGGATCACCGCGTCCGTCAGAATGATGGGCACAATAACACAGAAATAATAGAGATACCTGAGCTTTTTACGAAGGCTTAGATCGTTGAGCGCCCTCCCCAGGCGCTCCGCCAGTCTTCTCCAGCCCTGCCGCAGTCTCTTCACCGCTCCGCCTCCCTGACCTATAATTTCCCGTGGAAAGTCCTGCAATTTGTCCCTTGCATTAAAGCGCCTTTGTAAAGTATCTTGTAGGTGTATAAAAATCATCCTGTATCATGTAAGATAATATAATATGATTAATCCCGTGTCAACACATTTTTTCGACAAAGTGACGAAAACAGGGGGTGAATTTTGTGCGTGGTTTGTTCAGCGTTGACAGTCCTTTGATGCGGTTTTTGAGCAAGCTGGCGGACCTGATGATTCTGAACATCCTCTTTCTTGTGACCAGCGTCCCCCTTGTCACCATCGGCGCGTCGCTGACCGCCCTCAACTACGTGACCTTTCGGATGGTCATGGGCACGGAGGGACAGGTCGCCAGGGACTATTTTCGCTCCTTCCGGCAAAATTTCCGCCAGGCTACGGCCATTTGGGTCGTGCTTTTGCTCTTCGCCTTCGTTTTGCAGTACGACGTGCGCCTCACTTGGGGCGCGGCCGGGACGATGAACGCCGTGGTTTTGGGTGTCGGCCTTGTGGGGTGTGTGGCGCTTGTGATGGAGCTTTTGTACGTGTTCCCGGTCCTGGCCAAGTTTGACAACACCGTCCGCGGGACCATGAAAAATGCCCTGGGCTTGGCGCTCCGGCATCCGGGCCGGACGATTTCCATGTTCATGCCGCCATTTGCCCTGGGGCTTTTGACATTCTACACCGTGACGACCATGCGCTGGGGGATTCTGGCGTGGGTGGCCATCGGTTTTTCCGGGGTCGCGTACTGCAACGCCTTCCCCATGAAAAAGACCTTTGAGGAGCTGGTAGGCCCCATGACCGCCGCCGTGGTGGAGGACGAGGACGAGGCTGGGGACGAGTGAGCTTGGATTTCAGGGCGCGTGCCCGAAAATATAGGGCCCGTCGGCTACTCCATTTTCATAGCCGCCGGAGTCACAAAAAAGGAGGTCAAAAAACCCGGCGTTCCGGGTGCGGCAGTGTGGAGACCTGTCGTAAAAGCGCCATGGCTGAAAGACGCCGTGGCGTGAGGCACATCTGGGGAGCCACTTGTGTCAGGACGCGAGCAAATGTCAGAAGTCGTATTGAAAGGTTTGAAGAAGGTCTATGATGGCGGTGTCACCGCAGTCCATGATGTGAACCTTCACATCGCGGACAAGGAGTTCATCGTTCTCGTCGGCCCCTCCGGCTGCGGAAAATCCACCACTCTTCGTATGGTGGCAGGCCTTGAGGAGATCAGCGACGGCGAGCTCTACATAGACGGCAGGCTCTGCAACAACGTGGAGCCAAAGGACAGGGACATAGCGATGGTCTTCCAGTCCTACGCCCTGTATCCGCACATGTCCGTCTATGACAACATGGCCTTCGCCCTGAAACTCAAAAAGACCCCCAAGGCGGAGATCGACAAGAAGGTCCGTGAGGTCGCCCAGATCCTGGACATCACCCAGTACCTTGAGCGTAAGCCCAAGGCCCTGTCCGGCGGTCAGAGACAGCGTGTGGCCATTGGCCGCGCCATGGTCCGTGACCCCAAGGTGTTCCTGATGGATGAGCCCCTCTCCAACCTCGACGCAAAGCTTCGTAACCAGATGCGTGCCGAGATCATCAAGCTCCGCTCCCGCATCAACACCACCTTCATGTACGTGACCCACGACCAGACCGAGGCCATGACCCTGGGCGACAGGATCGTCATCATGAAGGATGGCTTTGTGAACCAGATTGGCACACCCACCGAGGTTTTCGACAAGCCTGTAAACCTCTTTGTGGCCGGCTTCATCGGGATGCCCGTGATGAACTTCTTCGATAACTGCAAGTTGCTTTTGGAGAACGGCAAATATTACGCCCAGATCCGCAACGCCAAGTTCGAGCTTGATCCCTTCCAGCAGAAGGCCCTGAAGCAGAATAACCAGCAGCCTTGCGACATTATAGCCGGTATTCGCCCCCAACACATCACAGTTGGCGAGGGCGAGCTCACCGCGACCATCGAGGTCAACGAGATGTTGGGCTCGGAAGTCAACCTCCACGCCCGCAGCGAGCAGGACGAGGTCGTCATGGTGATCCCCACCGTGGACCTTAAAGTGGATGTCTCCGCTGGCAGCAAGGTCAATTTCACCGCTCAGCCGAAGCTCATTCAGCTCTTCGATAAAGAGACAGGCAACAACCTTGTGTGGTACGATAAACAGAGCGCCGACGCCTGCGCGCCTGTGTGC
The DNA here is from genome assembly GCA_947631395.1 of uncultured Oscillospiraceae bacterium. Taxonomy (GTDB): domain Bacteria; phylum Bacillota; class Clostridia; order Oscillospirales; family Oscillospiraceae; genus RUG626. Next base: position 28,223 of record CANRLF010000011.1, on the reverse strand, counting down.
AAGGAATATAAGTTCTGATCGTTCCAAACTTCTTCAATTTTACCTCCCTTATGCGTATGTCCGACATTTCAAATGTCGGACATATTGCTTTTGTCCCGCGAACATCGCCGTAACGGATCGGCAATGGGCTTTATATTTGTTAATTTTTCTGTTTAGTATTATTTTCAGTGCGATTGCAGGAACAAACGCTCGTCCCCGATACTGCTGACACGTTCCAGCCGCCGGAAACGAGCGTTTGGTCTTATATTTTAGATTATCATCGCGCCGCTGATATCGTTGTCATGCTTTATGCGATGTTGTCATTTCAGTTGTAAGAGCCTGACACTAACTGATAAGAACTGCTCAAGCCTGCTTTAAACAGTCGTGAGACTTGGAAAGCAGGCTTTTTTTATGCCCTTGGGTCTGGCCGGGAGTTTCCCCTTGGCAGCTTCAAATCCAACCGATGTTTCGAGCTTAGCGTGAGCCAGCCGGTGGTAAATAAGCACGTAAATCGGCTTCTCAAAAAAATTTTTTCAAACAGGGTTATAATTTTCATAAAAATTCGGCAATAGGGGAGTGTGAGGGTAATTGACAAGCCTTGACAGGAACGGCGGCGGGTGCGCCACGCCCCCATCCGCTTTAAGCTGTATGAGCACCCGTATCTTTTTTTCAAAAATTTTTTCAGAGAGGGGTTAACTTTGGCGTTTCTTTTGTCCGTTGTAAAGTGAAGGGGCTTGATGGCTCTCGTGCCGTCCATTTTGCCGCCGCGCCAAAAGGCTCATCATATTATTTTATTTTTTTGAAAAATGAGGGCATAGATTTTGAGATTTTTTCACAATAGGTAAGTGTGAGGGCACTTAAGCGGCACAATCTTCCTGTTCTGCCCTCTCAAAGTCGAAACACTTCATCGAAAGCCTTTACCGACTGCCCCGCTTCTTTCTTTTTCAAAAAAATTATGGAGAGGGGGGTGTGATTTGCGGAAAATTTGTCCGTTGTAAAGTGAAAGGGTGTGATGATCCTCACGCTGTTCCATACCGGAAAGAAAAGATCCAAGAAAAATTTAAAAAATAATTCCACTTTGAGGCCCTGCGAGTTGTGGTAATAGAAGTAGAGAGGTAAACAGCCACTCAGTGCTCTTTGGCGATCCACCCTCCCTTGTTTCATCGGAAAAATACTTTCAGGGTAGCAGTTCAAATCAGGATAAGCAAGCCGTTTCTAAGAAGCGCACAATTACATTTCTGAATTTTTTAAATTTTTTCGGATTTTTGGTTGACGATTTCAAAAAAATTCGGCAATAGGTAAGTGTGAGGGCGCTTAAGCGGCACAATCTTCCTGTTCTGCCCTCTCAAATCCAAAATATTTCATCGTAAGCCTTTACCCACCGCCCTGTCTCTTTCTCTTTCAAAAAATTTTTCGGAGAGGGGGTTGTGATTCGCGGAAAATTTGTCCGTTGTTGGGTGAAGAGGCGAAATAATTCCCATGTCGTCCAACACCGAAAAGCAGAAACCAAGATAAATCGAGAAAAAATTTCAAAAATCTCTTGGTCATTTGCGGATTTTTCGGGATGGATAATAGAGGGGTAAATTTACCCCTGTGTTCTTTGACAATTTCATATCCGGCAACTGGATAACTTTAGCGGACGGTCCCCGTAAGGGACAGCGGCGGGCGGATGCGCCAAGACCTTCCTGTGCAGATTTCTGCATCAAAAGACGGCCTTTAAGGAAGCGAGCGTATGAACCATCCGAACCGCACCGGCTTTGGCAAGCCGCGCCACGACCCCGTCCGCCTACAATGATACCCCTGCCCAGCCACAGACTCAACCAATGGGGGCAGCTCGGAGAGATCCTCGGAGGGGTGAGATTCCCGGTGCGTGTCGCCAGACGCGGTCCAGTTGTACGCCCTTGGCCTCGGGAAGTAGTGTCGAATGGAGGCTGTTATTATGACGAGTTTAAACAAATCAAGAAATAATCCAATATAGCCATACATGATGAGAAGATGACTGTTTTAAAAAATAATGGAAAAAATATTTTTTCCCGTGCAGTCACCCTCTGAATCCGGATAAGTAGTGAGGGGGTATTTTATACGCCCCCTCACCGCTCTTTGAAAACTTCATATCCGGCAACTGGATAACTTTAGCGGACGGTCCCTTGACGGGGACAGCGGCGGGCGGATGCGCCAAGACCTTCCTGTGCAGACTTCTGCATAAAAAGACGGCCTTTAAGGAAGCGAGCGTGTACCCATCCGAACCGCACCGGCTTTGGCAAGCCGCGCCACGACCCCGTCCGCCTACAATGATACCCCTGCCCAGCCACAGACTCAACCAATGGGGGCAGCTCGGAGAGATCCTCGGAGGGGTGAGATTCCCGGTGCGCGTCGCCAGACGCGGTCCAGTTGTACGCCCATGGCCTCGGGAAGTAGTGTCGAATGGAGGCTGTAAGAAGTAACGAAATCCAAAAAACAAACCAAGGGACCACTCTGTGTTCCGGAGCGGTCCCTATGTAAAATAAACACATTCTACTTTATAGAAGGGATGATAATGAAAAAACAAATTTACCGCAGCATAGATGACCTTCCTGATTTCTGCACAGTATCGGACTTCTCTGTTCTCTTCGGCGTCTCCCGCGCCACGGCCTACCGTATGGCGGCCCAGGGCAATATCCCCTGCATCCACATCGGCAGGCGCGTTGTGATGTCCAGAGAGCATATCCGGCGCTGGGCGGATCAGGCGGCGGGGATGGGGGCGTGATGATGGCGCGAAACGAAAAGGGCACCGGCAGTCTCTATCAGGCCAAGGACAAGACCTGGGTCTACCAATACAACGAGGACGGCAAACGCAGGACCAGACGGTTCAAGAAGAAAGCCGAAGCACGTCTCTTCATCGAATCCATCAACAAAGCTAACGCGACCACGCTCTCAAGAGTCAACAGCGGCCCTTCCCCTGCAAAGACAGCCGGTGTCATTACCGTGGGCGATTGGTTCGACCGCTGGCTTGAGACATACGCCAAGCCGTCCGTCAAGCTCTCCACCTATTGCAGTTACGAGTTGTATATCCGCGCACACATCAAGCCCATGATCGGCGAGAAGTACATGAACACCATCACCGCCGATGAGTTGCAGGCATTTTTTAATGACAGAGGCACCAACGGCAACCTCCAGCGAAAAGGTGGCCTGTCCCCAAAGACGCTGACCAACATCCGCAACATGATGCACATTGCCTTCGACCAGGCGCTGAAGAACGGCATGATCACCGTCAACTTCGTTGAAAGCGTCCGGCTCCCCAAAGCGGAGAAGAAAGAGATGCGCGTCCTTGATCGGGAGGAGCAGTCCCGCCTCATCGCCGCCGCCCGTCTCACCCCGGAGCCCGCTGCCTTTGGTATCATCTTCGACCTGTTCACGGGGCTGCGGATCGGCGAGCTGTGCGGGCTGAGGTGGAAGAACGTAAACATGGATGACCACTCCATCAGGGTCTGCGAGACGAGGAACAGGCTTCCCAACTTCGACGATTCAATAGAGACAGCCACCAGTGTCAGGACCGTGGAAAGCACCAAGACCTCCAGCTCCCGCCGAACGGTCTACATGACCGACAGCCTCTATAAAGACTTCCAGCAGTACATGAACATTCAACTCTCCCTCAAAAAACAGTACCCGTCCTACAACCCGGACGGGTACGTTTTCTGTCAAGAGAACGGCGACCCTTACGAGCCGCGAACCTACGAGGATCTGTTCAAGCGGTGCGTGCGGCAGGCGGGCATCAAGGACGCCAACTTCCACGCCCTCCGGCACACCTTCGCTACCCGGAGTCTGGAGCAGGGCATGGACGTGGTGACTCTCTCCAAGCTCTTAGGTCACGCCAACCCCTCGGTGACCATGGACAAGTACGGCCACGCCATCGACGACCACAAGCGCCAGAGCGTCCAGCGTCTCGACGACCTCTACGCTGCCCCGCCCCAACCGCTGGACCCGCAGCCGGCTCCCAAAACCCCAAGGATGACCATGGAGTGGTGAAGGCAACTGCATCACGGTTCAAAACAAAAATCCAAAAAACTGCATCAGATAAGCATCAAAAACCGATTTGGAACATCATGTCAAATAAATCGCTCCAAAAAGTTATAAAAAACACCGGATTTCTTGCGAAATCCGGTGTTTCATGGTTGCGGGGGAAGGACTTGAACCTACGACCTCCGGGTTATGAGCCCGACGAGCTACCAACTGCTCTACCCCGCGATGTGGGAGGGGGGAACCCTCAGCTTTAATATAATAACACATGGCGGCGGGTTAGTCAAGGGCTTTGGAGGAAAAGTTTGCGACGTTATTCGTCGGATCTCTCCTGGTCGGACTGGCGGCGGGGGCCGCGGTAGCGTTTACGGCGGTTGCCGGAGGATTGGCGGCGGTCGGCGTCCGCGCGGCGGTCGGGGTCCTGGCGGCGGTCGGTATCCGCGCGGCGGCCGGTATCCTGGCGCCTATCGGTTTCTGCTCGGCGGCGGGGGGATTGGCGGCGGCGGGGCTCGGAGGGGTCCTCGGCGTCGCGGGGCTGGTCCTGCTGGGGCTCCGGGGCTTTACGGAGGCGGGGCTGGGGCCTGGCGGGGGGGTCGGGCTGGCTCTCGGCACGGGCGGCCAGATACTCGGCCCGCTTGGCCTTGCCGCCGAGGACGGTGACCTCGCCGGCCTCGAAGGTCTTTATGGCCATATCGTTCTGGTCCTCCAGGCGGACGCGGACGGTGCCCTTCAGCAAGTTCACGTCCACCACCGAGCCGACGCCGGCGGGGGTCTCAACGAAGGCGTCGACCTTGGGGACGCTCTGGACCAGCTCCTCGTAGGCGTCCTGCTCGTATTTAAGGCAGCACATGAGGCGGCCGCAGGAGCCGGAGATCTTGGTGGGGTTGAGGCTGAGGCCCTGGGTCTTGGCCATTTTTATTGACACGGGCTGGAAATCGTCCAGGAACTGGGCGCAGCAGAAGGGGCGGCCGCAGATGCCGAGGCCTCCCAGCATACGGGCCTCGTCCCGGACGCCGATCTGCCGAAGCTCGATGCGGGTCTTGAATATGCCCGCCAGGTCCTTCACCAGCTCGCGGAAGTCGACGCGGCCCTCGGAGGTGAAGAAGAAGAGGATCTTACTGCCCTCGAAGTTATATTCCACGTCCACCAGCTTCATATCAAGGCCGTGCTTCTCTATGCGCTGGCGGCATATCTCGAACGCCTCGTCCTCCCGGTGGCGGTTGTCCTCCGCCCGCTTCACGTCCTCGGCGGTGGCGATGCGGACGACGGGCCGGAGGGGAGGGTGGACGGCGGAGTCGTCGACCTCGTGGTTGCCGGAGACGCACTCGGCGAACTCCAGGCCCTTGGCGGTCTCGACTATGACGCTCTCGCCCGGCTTCACGTCAAAGCCGTTGGGCTCGAAGAAATAGACCTTTCCTTTATTTTTAAATCTCACACTGATGACCTGAGTCACAGCTGTCACGCTCCTCTCATCGTTTCCTTGTATCGCAAAGACGCCCCAGCAGAAGTCCGGCGATGTGGCCGGCGTTGACGTTCGCCCGGGCCATGAGCTCGGCCTCGTCAAGGGTGTCCGAAAAGTCCGGCAGGTCCTTTTCCGGCACTGCCCGGACGGCTATGGCCCGGAGGGCGGGGATGAGCTCCGACACCTCGGTCCGGTCCAGCTTTTCCATCGGCGACAGCGCCCGCGTCAGCCCCAGGCTGTCACGGGAGGTGTACGCCTTTATTATCTCCTCCGCCAGCCGGCGGCATCCGGGCTCCTCCTCCGGCTCGGGAGGGAGGGTCACGGTCTCGCACCGGGATCTGACGGTGGGGATGAGCTTAAGGGGGTTTTCGGCCAGAAGCACGAATACGGCGTGGCCGGGGGGCTCCTCGAATATTTTGAGCATGGCGTTCTGGGCCTGGAGGTTCATAAGGTCCGCGTCCGCGATGATGTAGACGCTCCGGTCCGCCTCGTTGGGGACGACGGCGGCCCGGGAACGGACCTCACGCATGGAGTCCACGGTGAGCTCCCGGTCCTTCCGCTGGCTCCGGACGGTCTCTATGTCCGGGTGGACGCCGCGAAGGGCCTTTACGCAGTCACGGCAGACGCCGCAGGGGGCGGGGCCGGCGCCTGAGCACACCGCCGCCCGGGCGATGAGCTCGCCGGCCCGCAGGCGCTTCTCCCCGGTGCCGCCGGTGACGATATAGGCGTGGAATATCCGGCGGCCGGAAAGCCGCTTTCGCAGATCAGAAAGATCCATAGGCGCCCTCTTTCGCGCTTATTTGTGGTAAAGCTTGTTTGTCTCGTAAACGGGCTCGCAGGTGACGTTGACGCCGAGTTTCTTCAAGAGGCCCTCGTCCACCTGGGAGAGTATCACCGTGGAGTGGACCTCCGCCCCCGCCAGCCGCTCCAGCTGCTGCATGGCGATCTCGGCCAGGGGGTTCGTCACGGCGCATATGGACAGGGCCAGAAGGACCTCGTCCGTATGTAATCTGGGGTTCACGTTCCCCAGATGGTTGACCTTCAGGTCCTGGACGGGCTCCAGGATGCTGGGGGAAAGGAGACGTATGCTGTCGTCGATGCCGCCCAGGGCCTTCAGGGCGTCCAACAGCATGGCGGAGGTGGCGCCGAGGAGCTTGGAGGTCTTGCCCGTGACCACGCGGCCGTCGGGCAGCTCGATGGAGGCGGCGGGCTCGCCGGTGGCCTCGGCCTTCATAAGGGCCTCGGCCCGGCCGGGGCGGTCCTCCACCCCGGTGCCGGCGGTCTTCATAAGGATCTTGAGCTTGTCCGCCTCGCCGCCCACGTTCTGGCCCTTGGTCCGGGCGCACATGGCGGCAAGGTAACGGCGGACGATCTCACGGCGGCTGGCCTCCTGGCAGGCGTCGTCGTCGACGATGCAGAAGCCCGCCATGTTTACGCCCATGTCAGTGGGGGATTTATACGGGCACTGGCCGCCGGTCAGGCGCTCGAAGATGGCGGACAGTACGGGGAAGGTCTCCACGTCCCGGTTGTAGTTCACCGAGAGGGTGCCGTATGCCTCCAGGTGGAAGGGGTCTATCATGTTAACGTCGTTGAGGTCCGCGGTGGCGGCCTCATAGGCCAGGTTCACCGGGTGCTTCAGGGGCAGGTTCCAGATGGGGAAGGTCTCGAACTTGGCGTAGCCGGCCTGAACGCCGCGCTTGCCGTCGTGATAAAGCTGGGACAGGCAGGTGGCCATTTTGCCGCTACCGGGTCCCGGGGCGGTGACGACGACCAGGGGGCGGGAGGTCTCGATATAGTCGTTTTTGCCATAGCCCTCGTCGGAGACGATGGTCTCCACATTGCCGGGGTAGCCCTCGATGGGGTAGTGGCGGTAGACACGGACGCCCAGGGACTCCAGGCGCTTTTCAAAACTCTCCGCCGCGCCCTGGCCGGCAAACTGGGTGATGACCACACTGCCCACATACAGGTCGAAGCTGCGGAAGGCGTCGATGAGGCGCAGTACGTCAAGGTCGTAGGTTATGCCGTAATCGCCCCGGACCTTGTTCTTGGCGATGTCGTTGGCGTTCACGGCGATGACGATCTCCGCCTGGTCCCGGAGCTTGGAGAGCATCTTCAGCTTGCTGTCCGGCTCAAAGCCCGGGAGCACCCGGGAGGCGTGGTAGTCGTCAAAGAGCTTCCCGCCGAACTCCATATAGAGCTTCCCGCCGAACTTGGCGATGCGCTCCGCGATATGCTCCGACTGGAGCTTCAGATATTTGTCGTTATCAAACCCTATCCTCACCGTTATACCCCCGACGTCTTTGTCTTATCCGTGCCACTGATGGCCCATCCTCTATTTTACCTTTTTTGATGGGCTGAAGTCAATAGTAAATATGCGGAGGGGGAGGAACAATTAACTTCTTAACCTCCCCGACGGTCGGGGAGGGTGGCCCGCGGGGGAGGTAGGGCGAGGGTGAAGAGGTTGCCAGGGCCTGGAATGGGAGGTGCGGCAGAGGTCGATACCCTCGACCCTTCAGTCGCCTGCGGGCGACAGCTCCCCTTACGAAGGGGAGCTTAAGGGGAGCAAGGTTGCGCCGGTGACGCGGATTTTATTTGCGCCTGCGGGCGAGGGGTGCCCCTCCTCTCTGAGGAGGGGGCAGGGGGAGGAGTCTGGGGGTAGACTCCCCTCAGTCGGCTTTGCCGACAGCTCCCCTCAGAGAGGGGAGCCTTTCGCCTGCGGGCGGGACGGGGGGTGCGGGCGGGTTTGGGAACCCGCCCCTACGGGGTGAATGGGAGATTTTTCTATAATTGCCGTAGGGGAGGGTTCTAAACCCTTCCGGTTTTTAATATGCGGCGAAGGCGCAAACCTTTTACTGCGGGGCTTTTTCTGTGCTGGCCGTTGGTATGGGAGATTTACATAATAAAATTCCTTGACATTGTAAATTACAGGGGTTAAAATAGAGATTGGTATGTTCTCGAAATAACGGGGCGCGGGCCTGGGTGGGCCGGCCTCTTTAAGGGGTATTTCGAAAGTTTATCACGCTTACATTACTTAATCCGATTTTACGAGAAAGGGAGGTGCATCCACAGGCATGTGGTACGCAATTATCGCCATCGCCGGGCTCATCGTGGGCGCGGGGCTCATGTTTTTGCTCTTCAAGCTCCGTGAGAAGCGGGACGCAAGGACCATAGCCGACGCCGAGGAGCAGGCAAAGCAGATAATCAATGACGCGATAAAGTCCGCCGAGAGCAAGAAGCGGGAAGCTATGCTGGAGGCCAAGGAGGAGATCCACCGGGACCGGGCGGAATACGAGCGGGAGGTCAAGGAGCGCCGGGGGGAGCTTTCAAAGCAGGAGCGGAGGCTCCAGCAGAAGGAGGAGTCCCTGGACAAGAAAACCGAGACCCTGGAGAAGAAGAACGAGACCGCCCAGAGGAAGCTGGCGGAGCTGGACGCGGCCAAGGAGGAGGTAGCCCTCATAAAACGCGGCCAGCTGGAGATGCTGGAGAAGATCTCCGGTTACACCGTTGAGGAGGCGAAGGCTTACCTTATCAAGAACGTGGAGACCGAGTGCACCCACGAGGTCGCCATGAAGATCAAGGAGATAGAGGCCCATTACAAGGAGGAGGCGGACGAGAAGGCCAGGGAGATAATCACTCTGGCTATCCAACGCTGTGCCGCCGACCACGTGGCCGAAGCAACCGTCAGTGTGGTACCCCTGCCCAATGACGAGATGAAGGGCCGCATAATAGGCCGCGAGGGACGCAACATACGCAGTATCGAGAACCTCACCGGGGTGGATCTGATAATCGACGACACGCCGGAGGCCATAACCGTGTCGAGCTTCGACCCGGTCCGCCGGGAGATCGCCCGGCTGGCCCTGGAGAAGCTGATCCAGGACGGGCGCATACATCCCACCCGCATCGAGGAGATGGTGGACAAGGCCCGCCGGGAGGTGGACGCCACCATCAAGGCAGAGGGCGAGCGCGCCGTATTTGAGACGGGCGTCCGGGGGCTCCATCCGGAGCTGGTGAAGCTCTTGGGACGTCAGAAATACCGCACGAGCTACGGACAGAACGTGCTCAACCACTCCAAGGAGGTGGCCTACATCGCGGGGCTGCTGGCCTCGGAGCTGGGAGTGGACGTGGCCACCGCCAAGAGAGCCGGACTTCTGCACGACCTGGGCAAGTCCGTTGACCACGAGATGGAGGGCAGTCACGTCCAGCTGGGCGTGGAGCTGGCCCGCCGTTACCGCGAGAGCGAGGAGGTCATTCACGCCATAGAGGCCCACCACGGCGACGTGGAGCCCCACACCGTCATCGCGTGTCTCGTACAGGCCGCGGACACCATCAGCGCCGCCAGACCCGGCGCCAGGCGTGAGAATATCGAGAGCTACATCAAGCGTCTGGAGAAGCTGGAGGAGCTGACGAGCTCCTTCAAGGGCGTGGAGACGAGCTACGCCATCCAGGCCGGCCGCGAGATACGCATCATGGTCAAGCCCGAGGAGGTATCCGAGGACGAGATGGTACTGCTGGCCCGGGAGATTGCCCAGAAGATCGAGCAGGAGCTGGAGTACCCCGGCCAGATCAAGGTGAACCTGTTCCGCGAGACAAAGGCTGTGGAATACGCAAAATAAAACTGTCGAAAAAGGCCCGAAGGCCTTTTCCGACAGGGGGATACGTGCGGACCCTTGATTTGAAATTAGAATTTCAAATCAAGGGTCCTGCTGTTTTGCTGCGCGCGCCGCCGGAGGCGGCACACTTGCAAAACAAAAGGGATTTTTTCCGAGGCACATGTCCTCGGAAAAAATATTTGATAATTTTTAAAAAGGTAACCGCTCCGCGGGATTTTCCGGGGAGCGGTGATTTTTTATGAGCCGATTTTATTCAGGAGGTCGGATACGTCTACGGGTTTGGGGATGAAGTCGTCCATGCCGGCCTCGAAGGCTCTGCGGCGGTCGGACTCCTGGGTGTTGGCGGTGCAGGCGATTATGCGGACGGTGGCGGCGTCGGGGCGGTCGAGCTCCCGGATGGCCCGGGCGGCCTCGTAGCCGTCCATGACGGGCATGAGGAGGTCCATGAGGATGAGGCCGATGTCGCCCACAGGGGAGCTTCTGAAGAGCTCCACCGCCTCGCGGCCGTCCATGGCCATGAGGATGTCGAAGCCCTCGTTTTCTAAAAGGTCGTGCATGATCTCGCGGTTTAGCTCGTTGTCCTCGGCCACCAGTATCCTGGTCCGGCCCGGGGCCTTGGGGGGCTCGGGCTCCTGGGGCTCAGGGGGCTGGGCGATGGGGGCGGGGAACACGAAGAGGAAGCGGCTGCCAAGGCCCTTGTGGCTCTCCACGCTGAGCTCGCCGCCCATGGCCAGGGCGAGCTCGTGGCTTATGGCAAGGCCCAGGCCCGTGCCCTCGTTGCCCTTTGAGACGGTGTCGAGCTCACGGGCGAAGGCGTCGAACACGTGCTTTTGGAACTCCTCGCTCATGCCCCGGCCGTTGTCGGTGACCTCCATGGCCGTGATGACCCGGCCGTCGTCCCGGGTGCCCTGCCACACACGGAGGGTGACCTTGCCGCCCTCGGGGGTGAATTTCCCGGCGTTGTCAAGAAGGTGCATGAGTATCTGCTCCACGCGGACGGGGTCGGCCTCCACCCAGGGGGTGCCGATGGCGATGTCGGTGACAAATTCTATGCCCTTGTCCTCCAGGACCCCGCGGGCCAGGTTGGCCGCGCCGGTGACGAGCAGCTCCATATCCGTGGGCTCGGCCAGTATCTCGGTGCGGTGCTCGCGGATACGGGACATGTCCAGAAGGTCGTCAACCAGGCTGAGCAGGTATCTGGCGGTGGCGGTGGACTGGCGCAGATAGCCGGAGATCTTCTCCGGGTCGTCGGTTTTTTGGCTCATAAGGTAGTTGAGGCCCATGAGGCCGTTGAGGGGCGTGCGTATCTCGTGACTCATGGTGGAGAGGAACTGGCCACGGGCCTTGGCGTCGGCGCGGGCCTCCATTGAGCGGACCCGGGCGTTGAAAAGGAGAATGCCCAGGGCGATTATCACCAGGGCCGAGACGGCCAGCACCACGATGAGGGCGCGGTATCTGTACACGAAGTCCGCCAGGGTCTGGCGGTACTGGTTTTCCATTATCCCCTGGATGGTGTAGTTGCTTATCTCCTCCTGAGATATGCGGCCGATGGCCTTGTTGATTATGGAGATGAGCAGCTCGCCGTCCTCCTGGGGCGCGCCGACGCCGGTGCCGAAATCCACTACCGCGGAGAAGCACAGCTCCTCGTCGGTCCCGACCACGGGCACGACCTTCAGCCCCTCGTATTTGGGCTTGGAGAGCCAATATTCCACCACGTACTGGTTCTGTATCATCAGGTCCGCCCTGCCGGCCTTCACCGCGTCAAGGCAGTCCGAGATGGAGTCGTAGTCCACCAACGTGAAGTTGGGGTACATGTCGCCCAGGACCTTTTTGATGGTCTGGGAGCCGGTGGTTATGGCGACGGAGAGGCGGCTGTCGAGGCGGAAATCCAGGTCCTGGCGTCCGACGACGACCTTGCGGCTGGCAAGGTAGGGGTCGCTTACGAGTATCCCGCGGGCCTGCTGGTTTTCGCGGTTCTGCTCGACGCTGGTCACCAGGGCGAAGCCCTCGGACGTCAGGTAGTCGTAGGTCACGTCGCCGTCGGGCAGGGGGACGTATTGGAACTCAAGGCCGCTGAGCTTGGCCACGCGGTCGAAGATGTAGCGGGAAATGCCGGCGAGCTGGCCGTTACCGTCCTCAAAGGACACGGGCGGGCGGGCGCTGACGTAGCCGACCTTCAGAGGGCCGGAGTTTTCGATGAACTCGCGCTCCTCGGCGGTGTACTCCTCCGCCCGGGCCGACGGGGCCAGAGCGGGCGTCAGGACGGCGAGACACACGGCCGCCGCCAACAGGCCACGTAGCAGATGCTTTTTCACCCGGAGCCCTCCTCCCGATTGTTATGACCTTATTTTATATCTTCGCGGGGAGCTTGTAAAGGAAAAAAGTTGATTTTTATGGGGAAAGGGGGGGTGGGGGTAGACTCCCCTCAGTCTCGCTTTGCTCGACAGCTCCCCTCAGAGAGGGGAGCCATTGCGCCTGCGGGCGGGTTTGGAACCCGCCCCTACGGGGAGAATGGGAGATTATTCTATAATTGCCGTAGGGGAGGGTTCTAAACCCTCCCGGTTTTCGATACGCGCCGGAAGGCGCAACCTTTTTTGGGGACGGGGGAATGTGGTTGCGGCTGGCGCCGCGGATCCCACCTCATCCCTGCCCTTCCCCGCCGGGGCGGGGAAGGCGAGCCCGCGGGGGGAGGGTGGGGCGAGGGAGGAGGGGTGCGCACGACTATGGCCTCGATCCCTCAGTCGCCTGCGGGCGACAGCTCCCCTTACGAAGGGGAGCCTAAGAGAACAAGGTTGCGCCTTGCGGCGCAATTAAATGAGCGGCGGAGCCGCAAACCGCTTATAAAAGCCCCCTCCTCGTAGGAGGGGGGTAGGGGGGAAGCGAGGCCGAAGCATTTGTACACGCCTACACCCTCGACCCTTCAGTCTCGCTTCGCTCGACAGCTCCCCTTACGAAGGGGGAGCTTAATTTAAAAGGAGCGGCTTCGCCGCGGATTTTATCGCCTGTGGGCGGGACGGGGAGGCGCAACCTTTGGGGTTAGAGGGAGGAGGTCATGGAGTTTACGTAGGCGCCGACGTAGGGGGGGGAGGAGGGGCCGTGTTGGGCGATGAGCTTTACGATGGCGGAGCCGACGATGGCGCCGTCGGAGATGGCGGCCATTTTGTGGGCCTGGTCGGGGGTGGAGATGCCAAAGCCGATGGCGCAGGGGAGGTCGGTGGTCTGGCGGATGACCTTGACGATGGAGGCAAGGTCCGTGGTTATCTCGCTCCTGACGCCGGTGACGCCCAGGGAGGAGACGAGGTAAATGAAGCCCTCGGCGTCCTTGGCTATCATGGATATGCGGTTTTCGGAGGTGGGGGCGATGAGGGATATGAGGTCAACGCCGTATTTTTTGCAGAGGGGCGCGAACTCGCCCTTCTCCTCGTATGGCAGGTCGGGAAGGATGATGCCGTCGATGCCGGTGTCGCGGCAGGTGCTTATGAATTTTTCGGCGCCGTAGGAGAACACCACGTTTGAGTAGGTCATAAACACCATGGGAACGGTCACGTCACGGCGGAGGGAGCGGACCAGGTCGAACACCTTGTCGGTGGTGGCGCCGCCGCTGAGGGCGCGGAGGTTGGCGGCCTGGATGACGGGGCCCTCGGCGGTGGGGTCGGAGAAGGGGATGCCGAGCTCGATGAGGGAGGCGCCGTTTTTGACGCACTCACGGACGCAGGCGGCGGTGGTGTCCATATCCGGGTCGCCGCAGGTCAGGAAGGGGATGAAGGCTTTGCCCTTTTCGAAGGCTTTGGCTATGTTACTCATATATCTCTTGCCCCCTGTATCTGGCGATGGCGGCGCAGTCCTTGTCGCCGCGGCCTGAGATGGTGATGACGATTATCTTGTCCTTACCCATGGTGGGGGCCAGCTTTTTGGCGTAGGCCACGGCGTGGGCGGACTCGATGGCGGGGATTATGCCCTCGGTACGGGCAAGGTACTCGAAGGCGTCAACGGCCTCCTCGTCGGTGACGGGGACGTAACGGGCCCGGCCGGTGTCGTGGAGCCAGGCGTGCTCCGGGCCGATGCCGGGGTAGTCAAGGCCGGCGGAGATGGAGTAGACCGGGGCGATCTGGCCAAACTCGTCCTGGCAGAAGTAGCTCTTCATGCCGTGGAAGATGCCGAGCTTTCCGGTGGCGATGGTGGCGGCGGTCTCGGGGGTGTCCACACCGCGGCCGGCGGCCTCACAGCCGATGAGGGCCACGGAGGGGTCGCTGATGAAGTGATAGAAGCTGCCGATGGCGTTACTGCCGCCGCCCACGCAGGCCAGGACCGCGTCGGGAAGGCGGCCCTCCTTCTCCAAAAGCTGCTGCTTTATCTCACGGGAGATGACGGCCTGGAAGTCCCGGACGATGGTGGGGAAGGGGTGGGGGCCCATGACGGAGCCTAAGCAATAGTGGGTGTCGGCGATGCGGCTGGTCCACTCACGCATGGCTTCGCTCACCGCGTCCTTCAAGGTGGCGGTGCCGGTGGTGACGGGCACCACGTCGGAGCCTAAGAGCTTCATGCGGTAGACGTTCAGGGCCTGGCGCTTCGTGTCCTCCTCGCCCATGAACACAACGCACTCCATGCCCATAAGGGCCGCCGCGGTGGCGGTGGCCACGCCGTGCTGGCCCGCGCCGGTCTCGGCGATAAGGCGGGTCTTGCCCATCTTCTTTGCCAGAAGGGCCTGGCCCAGCACGTTGTTTATCTTGTGGGCGCCGGTGTGGTTCAGGTCCTCGCGCTTCAGATATATCTTCGCCCCGCCCAGGTCCCGGGTCATTTTTTCGGCGAAGTAGAGCCGGGAGGGGCGGCCGGCGTACTCGTTGAACAGATAGGTGAGCTCGCGGTTGAACTCGGGGTCGTCCTTGAGGCGGTTATATGCCTCCTCAAGCTCTATGACGGCGTTCATAAGCGTTTCAGGTATATACTGTCCGCCGTGGATGCCGAAGCGTCCTGCCATTGTATCAGTCCTTTCTCGCGGCGCGCACCGCCGCCAGGATTTTTTCTCTGTCCTTTAGTTTGTCCGTCTCCACTCCGGAGGATATGTCCACACCGAAGGGGCGGAGCTTTTCTATTGCCGGGGGGATGGACTCAGGCGTGAGGCCGCCTGCCAGGATGTAGGGGCGGGTGACGCCGGAGATCAGGCGCCAGTCGAAGCTCTCGCCGGTGCCCTGGCCGTTGTCGAGAACGACCGTGTCGGCGGCGGAGGCGTTGGCGGCCGCCGTGTCGGCCACGGAGCTCAGCCTGAAGGCCTGCCAGATATTAAGGCCCGGGGCGGCGCGGCGGAGGGCGGCGATGTAATCATCGTCCTCGTCGCCGTGGAGCTGGGCGATCTTTACCGTGCCGGAGAAGTAGAGGTCGGCCACGGCGTCCACGGGCTCGTTCACGAAAACCCCGACGGGGGTTATATCCCGGCTGAGGGTCCGGGAGAGACGGTGGGCCGTCTCGGGGGTGACGCTCCGGTGGCTCTTGGGAAAGTCGATGACGAACCCGGCGTAATCGGGCCGGGCCTCGTTTACAAACTCCACGTCCTCGGGCCTATATAGGCCGCATATCTTTATTTTCGTCATTTGGCGGCCTCCCGCATTTTTGATAGGAGGCCGGGACGGTCCTCCGAACGCATGAGGGCCTCGCCCACAAGGACGGCGTCCGCGCCGAGCCTGCGAAGGGCGGCGGCGTCCGAGGGGCCAGTTACGCCGCTCTCGGCCACGTAGAGGCGGTCCGGCGGGATGAGGTCCCGGAGGCGGGCGGCGTTGCCGAGGTCCACGGAGAAGTCCTTGAGGTTGCGGTTGTTGACGCCGATGATTTTCGCGCCGGCCGCGACGGCGGAGCGTATCTCCGTCTCGTCGTGGGCCTCCACAAGGGCGGCAAGGCCCAGGGAGGCGCACAGCTCAAGGCAGTGGGCCACGGTTTTTGTGTCCAGAATGGCGCAGATGAGAAGTACGGCGTTGGCGCCCATGAGGCGGGCCTCGTACAGCTGGTATTCGTCAACGGTGAAGTCCTTGCGGAGCATGGGGGTCTTTATCGCGGCCCGGATGTCCCGGAAAATGTCGTCGGAACCGAGAAACCAGCGGGGCTCCGTAAGGCAGCTTATGGCGTCGGCCCCGGCGGCCGCGTACTCCCGGGCGATGTCCACATAGGGGAAGTCCGGGGCGATGAGGCCCTTTGAGGGGGAGGCGCGCTTTACCTCGCAGATGAAGGAGAGGCCGGGGCCTCCTATGGCGGACTCAAAGGCCGTGCCGTCGGCCGGGGGGGCGGAGAGGGCCAGGGCGCGTATCTCATCGGGCCCCAGCTTCTCCTTGGCCTCCGCCACGCGGCGGCGGGAGTTTTCGGCTATTTCGTCAAGTATATTCATCATTCGGGCCTGTTGGATACCTCAATGAGCCGGTCAAGTACGGCGCTGGCCGCGCCGGAGTCGATGAGCTCCGCGGCCTTCTCTATACCCCGGGCCCAGGTGTCCGTCACGCCGCCGATGTAGAGGGCCGCGCCGGCGTTCATAAGGACGGCGTCGCGCTTGGGGCCCTTCTCGCCGGAGAGGATGGCGCGGGTGATGGCGGCGTTCTCCTGGGGGGAGCCGCCGGTAAGGTCGGATTTTTGGCATCTTTTAAGGCCGAAGTCCTCGGGGGACACGGTGTAGGACTTGAACCAGCCGTCCTTGAACTCGCAGACCCGGGTCTCGGAGGAGAGGGAGATCTCGTCAAGCTTATCCATGCCGTAGACCACCATGCCACGGCGGACGCCGAGGCTTATGAGCACCTGGGCCAGGGGCTCCACCAGGTACTCGTCATAGACGCCCAGGAGCTGCATTTTGGGGCTTCCGGGGTTGGTGAGGGGCCCTAAGATGTTGAACACCGTGCGAAAGCCCAGCTCCTTGCGGATGGCGCCCACGTACTTCATGCTGGTGTGGTATTTCTGGGCGAAGAAGAAGCACATGCCCACCTCGTTTAGGAGCTCCACGCATCTTTCCGGGGACTGCTGGATATTCACGCCCAGGGCCTCCAGGCAGTCGGCGGTGCCGCACTGGGAGGAGGCCGCCCGGTTGCCGTGCTTGGCGACCTTCATGCCGCCGGCGGCGGCCACTAAGGCGGAGGTGGTGGAGATGTTGAAGCTGTGGGCGCCGTCGCCGCCGGTGCCGACGATCTCGAAGATGGGCAGGTCGGTGGTGACCTTCAGGGCGTGGTCACGCATGGCGGCGGCACAGCCGGCGATCTCGTCGGAGGTCTCGGCCCGGGCGCTCTTTGTGGACAGGGCCGCGAGAAAGGCGGCGTTCTGGGTCTGGCTCGTCTCGCCGCTCATTATCTCGTTCATAACGGTGTACGCCTCGTCATAGGTGAGGTCCTGCTTGCTGACTATTTTTTCGATGGCTTCCTTTATCATAAAAACTCTCCTTTACAGGGTGATGAAATTACGGAGCATGGTCCGGCCGTCCGGGGTCATTATGGACTCCGGGTGGAACTGGACGCCGAAGATGGGGTATGAGGCGTGCTGGACGGCCATTATCTCACCGTCGTCGGCCCTGGCGATGACACGAAGGCAGGGGGGCACGGTCTCGCCGATGGCGGCGAGGGAGTGATACCGGGCCACGGGGATCCGCCGGGGAAGGCCGCGAAACAGGGGGCTGGCGGTGCCGAGGACGACCTGGGACTGCTTCCCGTGCATGAGGTTTTTGGCGTGGCCAACCGTGGCGCCGAATGCCTCGCATATGGCCTGGTGGCCCAGGCACACGCCCAGGGTGGGCACGGTTTTTCCAAGGGTGCGGGCCACCTCCACGCAGACGCCGGCGTCCCGGGGGTAACCGGGGCCGGGGGACAGGATGATCCTGTCCGGGTGGAGCTTTTCTATCTCCTCCACGGTCATGGCGTCGTTCCTTATGACACGGATGTCCGGGTCGATCTCGCCGATGAGCTGATAGAGGTTATAGGAGAAGCTGTCATAGTTGTCGATGAGAAGTATCATTCAAGTCCCTCCCCGGCGATCTCGAGGGCGCGGACAACGGCCTTGGCCTTGTTGACGCACTCCTCAAATTCTCTCTCAGGTACGCTGTCGGCCACGATCCCGGCCCCGGAGCGGACGAACACCTTGCCGTTTTTCTTATAGGCGATCCTGATGGCGATGCAGGTGTCCAGGTTGCCGGTGAAGTCCATGTAGCCGATGGCGCCGCCGTATATGCCGCGGCGGCAGTCCTCGAGCTCGTTTATTATCTCACACGCCTTGAGCTTCGGAGCTCCGGAGAGGGTCCCGGCGGGAAGGACCGCCTCCACCGCGTCAAGGGCGTCCCGGTCCTCGCGGATGAGGCCACGGACGGTGGAGCCGATGTGCATCACGTGGGAGAAGCGGTGGATCTTCATGTACTCCTCCACCTCCACCGAGCCGAAGCGGGATATTTTGCCCAGGTCGTTCCGGCCCAGGTCCACCAGCATGTTGTGCTCGGCCCGCTCCTTTTCGTCGGCTAAGAGCTCCCGCTCCAGCCGTTCGTCATCCTCGGCGGTCTTTCCCCGGGGCCTTGTGCCGGCCAGGGGGAAGGTGTGGAGGACGCCGTCCTCAAGCTTTACGAGGGTCTCGGGGGAGGCGCCGGCAACCTCCATGTCGTTGCCGGAGAAGTAGAACATGTAGGGGGAGGGGTTCAGGGTCCTGAGCACCCGGTAGGTGTCGAAGAGGCTGCCCTCAAAATCCGCCTCCAGCCGGTTCGACAGCACCACCTGGAAGATGTCGCCCTCGAATATGCGCTCCTTGGCCTTTTCCACCATGGAGCAGAATTTTTCCCGGTCGAAGAGGGTCCGGAGGGGGCCGGTCATCCGGCCGCCGGGGACGGGGCGGCTCTCGGGCCGCAGGAGCATCTCCCGCCAGGCCGCGAGCCTCTCGGCGGCCTCGGCGTAGTGAAGGGGCAGGTCGCCGTCCAGGTCCACGCTTATCATAAGCGTGAGTTTCTGGCGGTAGTTGTCAAAGGCCATGACCTTGCGAAAGAGCATGAGGTCCATGTCCTGAAAGCCCTCGGTGTCCTTGGCGTCCAGCTTCAGCGTGGGCTCGGAGTATTTGATGTAGTCATAGGCGAAGTACCCCACGAGCCCGCCGGTGAAGGGCGGGAGCCAGTCAAACCTGGGGGCCCGGTTGCGCTCAAGGATGCCACGGATGACGGCGTTGACGTCGTCACCCGTATACTCAAATTTGCCGCCGGTGACGGTGACCTTCCCGTCCCGGGCGGTTATGCAAAGCTCCGGGTCACAGCCGATGAAGGAATATCGGCCCCAACGCTCCTGGGCCTCGGCGGACTCCAGCAGGAAGCAGGGCAGTCCGTGGAAGCACCTGAGTGCCCCGATGGGCGTTATGACGTCGGAGTAGAGCTCCACCGAGACGGGCGCGGTCCTGTACGCGCCGGCGTCACGAAGAGCCGTGAGCTCCTGAAGTGTCGGTCTTATTTCCATGGCGACCTCCCGTAAAAAGAAAATACCCGTCCTTGAAGCTCAAGGACGGGCATAAAGCTCGCGGTACCACCTTGATTCACGGCAAAGCCGTGCGCTTTGCGGGGTACTTCATACCCCCGGCTCTCACGCGGCCTTCGCGTCGCGGTATACTCGGTGCCTTTCCCCCGCGCCCTCAGCGGCCCATTTGACGGCCGGCTCACCGCCCGGCTCTCACCTGCCCGGGCTCTCTTTGGGTACCTGTCCGCCTTTACTCCCGCTTCATCGGTTTAAATTATTGCTTGAATGGGATTATATCACGGCCCGGGGCCGCTGTCAATCCCGGAATTTTATTTTTTCACGTGAGCTCCAGGTACAGGTCCTTATACTGCCGGGCGGAGCTGTCCCAGGACACGTCCTTTTCCATGTCCCGCAGGACCATGTCGTCCCAGGACAGGCGGTTTTCAAAATAGAGGGTCTTGGCCCGGTTGATGGCGTCAAGCAGCAGGCCCGCGTCGTACCGGTCAAAGGTAAAGCCGTTGCCGGTGTTCTCGAACATGTTGTAGGGCTCCACGGTGTCACGAAGGCCGCCGGTCTCACGGACGATGGGCACGGTGCCGTAACGCATGGCGTTCAGCTGTGTAAGGCCGCAGGGCTCAAAGCGCGAGGGGACCAGCAGGGCGTCGGCGCCGGCGTATATGCGGTGGGAGCGGGCCTCGTCGTACATGATGTTGGAGCAGACGCTTCCACGGTAGGCGCTCTCGTAGTATCTGAAGGAGTCCTCATAACGGGCCTCGCCTGTGCCGAGGATGACCACCTGGGTGTAGTCGTCCACGATTTGGGGCATGATGGCGTTCACCAGGTCCAGGCCCTTCTGATCGGTGAGGCGGGAGATGAGGCCGATGACCATCTTGCCCTCGTCCACCTGAAGGCCCAGCTCCTCCTGGAGGGCACGCTTGTTCTCCTTCTTCCGGCGGATGACGTCGGAGATGCCGTAATTTACGGCAAGGCTCTTGTCGGTTTTGGGGTCCCACATGCCGTAGTCGATGCCGTTGACGATGCCGCGGAGCTTTCCGGAGTGGTACCTTAAATGGGCGTCAAGGCCCTCGCCGTATTCGGGGGTCTGGATCTCCCAGGCGTAGGTGGGGCTGACGGTGGTGATGGCGTTGGAGTAGGTGAGGCCGCCCTTCAGCATGTTGGCGTCCACCCACTTCACCGTGAGGGCGTCCTTGTTAAAGACGTAGTCGGGGAGGCCGGACCAGTAGCGCAGGGTGGGGATGTTGTATACGCCCTGGAACCGGAGGTTGTGGATGGTAAGTATGACCTTTGAGGAGGCCAGCTTCGTGGTGTCGAAAACGGTCCTCAGATATACGGGCACAAGGCCGGCCTGCCAGTCGTGGCAGTGGATGACGTTGGGCGTCCAGTCCATGTAGTTGAGGGCGGCCAGGGCGGCCTTGGAGAAGTAGCAGTACTTGGGGATGTCGTCCACAAGGTTCGTGTAGGGGTTGCCCCAGCCGAAAAACTCCTCGTTGTCGATGAAGTCATAGACGACACCGTCCCAGACGTACTCCATTATCCCCACATAGAAGGAGCGGCCGTCGGAGCACAGGTCCATCTGGAAGGCTCCGCGGTAGATCATCTTGTCCTGGTACTCCTGGGGGATGCACTTGTACCGGGGGAGGATGACCTTAACGTCGCAGTTTTGCTTCACGAGGGCCCGGGGCAGGGCGTACATCACATCGCCCAGGCCCCCGGTCTTGACGAAGGGGTAGCACTCAGAGCCGATGAAGGCCACACTCCGCCGGGGCGTGTCGTAGACGGGCTCCGCCGGGGCCTCCTCGGTTACCGGGGCCTCGGCGGGCTGAGCCGGGAGCTCGGTGGCCTTGGCGGCCTTGGCCGCTCTGGGCCTGGGGGTCTTGGCGGGGGCCTTTTTGGGCTCCTTAGCGGCGGTCTCGGCTTTGGCGGGGGTTTTCTTGGGCTCCTTTACGGGAGCTTCGGCTTTCGCGGGGGTCTTTTTGGGCTCCTTAGCGGGAGCCTCGGCTTTTACAGCGGCCTTTTTGGCGGCCGCCGGGGACTTTTTCACGTCCTCGGCCTTCGCCTCAGCCACGGCGGTCTTCTTTTTACTTACGGTTTTTTCGGTTTCTGACATACGGCACCTCCAAAGTATGTTTTTTCCCATTTCCCGATGGCGTTATTTTGTCTTGATATTCAGGGTCTTGATTTTATTTAGCATTTATACCATACCCGCGGAGCGGGGATGGTATATTGCCATGTTTTTCGGTTCCCGGCGTAAGCCGGGGAGAAAAACGGCTAAAATGAATATAATATCCGCGTATGCGGATATTATACCACTGACTGTATAAAAATTCAAGACGCGGGGGCTTTTTCGTTGGAAACGGCCTGCTCCGCCCGGTAGTGGGCGGCGGCGTACAGGTAACGCTCCTCAAAGCGCCTGGCGGCCTGGCGGCTTATGCGCCGGGCGGGGGTGAGGATGTCGAAGGCGTGAAAGCCCGTGTCATAGACGTCGCACTCCGCCTCCACCCCGGCCCGGCGGAGGTTTTCAACGTATGTCAGGGTCTCGCGGTAGAAGGGCTCGGACCGGCCCACGAAGGTGTAGGCCGGGGGGAGGCCCGTGTAGTCCGTCTCACGGGCGGGGGCCGCCGTGGGCGGTACGTCGCCGCCGAAGAGCTCCCCCAGGTACGCCCGCCACCCCAGGTGGTTCCGGCGGGTGCCCCAGACAAGGCCGTGGTTGTTTCGGGAGGAGTCGGTGTCCCGGTCGTCCAGCATCGGGTAGAGGGGCATCTGGAAGGCTATGTTCACCTGGCCGCGCCGGCGGGCCTCAAGGCACACGGCGGCGCAAAGGCCACCGCCGGCGCTCTCGCCGCCCACCATAAGCCGGCCGTCATCCACGTTGAGCCTGCCGGCGTTGTCCCGGAGGTAGAGGAGGGCACGGTAGCAGTCCTCCAGGGCTGCGGGGTAACGGGCCCGGGGCGACAGCCGGTACTCCGGGGACACGACCGTGGCGCCGTATTTTTTCACCAGGGGCAGGGCCCGGGACATGTAGACCATGGCCGCCATGCCGGTGGTGTAACCGCCGCCGTGTATCCAGAGTATGCCCGGGCCGCTCCGGCCGGGGCCGTCGGGCCGCAGGACGATGAGCTTCAGCCCGCCGTCGAGTCTGACTGTCTCGCGGTGGTATCCTCTTCCCATGGCCGGTACACACCTCCTTCCCCGCGGTAAGTAAAATATAGCTATATTATACAGATTTTTAAAAATTAATCAATGGCCCCGGGGGTATCCCACGGGACTTTGGGTATTTCGGGAGGGGCGCGGCGCAAATTTCCCGTTGTAACCTTTGACAGAGTGATGTATAATATATCCTGTGATAATGTAATCTACCAACGGAGGTAAGACATGGACATCATAGTGCTTTGCGGAGGGCTTTCGACGGAGAGGGACGTGTCCCTGAAGAGCGGGGCCATGATCGCCGGGGCCCTCAGGGAGAACGGACACAGGGCGGTGCTTGTGGACTCCTTTTTCGGCTACACCGGCGGGTATTCCGACCCCGGGGAGATCTTTGACCGGCCCGCGGACGACCGCATGGCGGAGATATCCTCCGACGTACCGGACCTTCAGGCGGTCATGGCCCTGCGCAAGCAGGAGAACTCCAGCCGTGTGGGGGATAACCTCATCGAGGTATGCCGGGCCGCGGATATAGTCTTTCTCGGCCTCCACGGGGCCGACGGGGAGGACGGGCGGCTCCAGGCCATGTTCGACATCGCCGGGATAAAATACACAGGGGCCGGACATCTGGCCTCAGCCTGCGCCATGGACAAGGAGACGGCCAAGAGGCTGATGGCCGCCTCGGGCGTCCGGGTGGCGGAGGGCGTGAACGTGACCAGGGCCACGGCCCACGCGCCGGCGCCGTTTTTGCCCTGCGTCGTGAAGCCGCGCTCCGGCGGCTCGTCGGTGGGCACCAGCATCGCCCACACCGAGCAGGAGTACGCCGACGCCCTGGCGCTGGGCTTTGCTTACGCCGACGAGCTTTTGGTGGAGCGGTACATAAAGGGCAGGGAGATCGACGTGGGAGTTCTGGCCGGTGAGGCCCTGCCGCCCATAGAGATAAGGCCGAAGTCGGGATTTTTCGACTACAAGAACAAATATCAGGACGGGGCCACCGACGAGATATGCCCCATACCGGACCTGCCGGAGGGCTGGGACGGGGCCCTGAGGGAGGCGGCGGTGAAGGTCTGGGAGGCCCTGGGACTGGAGGTCTACGCCAGGATGGACTTCATCGTGGACGGCGAGGGGCGGATATGGTGCCTGGAGGCCAATACGCTCCCGGGCATGACCCCGGCGAGCCTTCTGCCCAAGGAGGCCGGGGTGGCCGGTGTGAGCTATAACGAGCTCTGCGAGAGGATAATTTCGGAGTCACTGAGAAAATACAACTGATACGGATACCCGTTTATTATAATGTACTGACGGCAACGAAGGAGGCACACATATGAGCATGAGGACACTTACCGTGGAGAAGATCGCCGAGGTCACGGGCGGCAGGTACATCGGGCCCAGGGGGCTCAGGAACGACAAAATAAGCTCCGTCTCCATAGACAGCCGGGAGGTGGAGCCCGGGGGGCTCTTCGTGTGCGTCCGGGGCCAGAGGGTGGACGGCCACAGCTATGCCCGTCAGGCGGTGGAGGAGCGGGGCGCTCTGGTGTGCCTCGCGGAGGAGGAGCTGCCGGGGGTGCCGCACATAAGAGTGGACTCCACCAAGCGGGCGCTGATGGCCCTGGCGGCGTATTACAGGAAGCTTTTTAAGATACCCGTGGTGGGCATCGTGGGCAGTGTGGGCAAAACGACGGCCAAGGAGCTGACGGCCAGGGTGCTGTCCCGCAGGTTCCTCACGCTGAAAACACCGGCGAACCTCAATAACGAGCTGGGAGTGCCGCTGACGGTCCTGTCGCTGAGGGAGGAGCACGAGGCGGCGGTCATAGAGATGGGCATATCGGACTTCGGCGAGATGAGGAGGCTGGCGGACATAGTAAGGCCCGACATCTGCGTCTTTACATCCATAGGCTATTGCCATCTGGAGAAGCTGGGGGACCTTCAGGGCGTACTGAGGGCCAAAAGCGAGGTCTTTGAGTTCATGGGGCCGGGGTCCGTGGCGGTGCTGAACGGCGACGACGAGATGCTGAGGGATCTGGACACCGGCACGAAGAGGGTGCGCTACGGCGCGGGGCCCTGGAACGACGTGCGGGCGGAGAACGTGGAGAATCTGGGCTTCAAGGGCGTGTCCTGCGACATATGCTTCGGCGACGAGCGGATCTTCACGCTCATACCGGCATTCGGAAGTCACATCGTATACGGCGCCCTGGCCGCGGCGGCGGTGGGACATATCCTGGGGGACACGGGGGAGGAGATACTTCGCGGCATCGCCGACTATCGCCCGGTGGGCGGCAGGGCCAGCGTCACGGACACGGGCTACATCACGCTTATCGACGACTGCTATAACGCAAACCCCAACTCCATGGCGGCGGCGATAAGGTCACTGAGCTCCATCAGGGCCCTCAGCGGGGACCACGGCAAGCGGGTGGCGATCCTGGGGGATATGAAGGAGCTGGGCGCGGACTCGGCGCACCTCCACAGGCTGATGGGCAAGCTGGCGGCGGAGTGCCGCATCGACTCCGTTGTATGCTGTGGCGAGGAGGCCAAGAGCATATATGACGCGTATCTGGCCGCGGGGGGAAAGAAGGGCCGGTATTACCGGGACCGGGAGGACTTCACGCCGGATATACCCGAGACAGTCAGCCGCGGCGACGTGGTGCTGGTGAAGGCCAGCCACTCCATGGGCTTTGAGAACATAGTGGACCATTTAAAGGAGCTCAAATGAGGCTCGTTTATCCGGCGACGGCCGGGGACGAGGGGAGGAAGGTATATCACGTACTGAAAAACACCCTGGCCCTGTCCGCCCAGCAGATAAAGCGGCTGAAGCGCGCCGGGGCGGTGTACGTGGACGGGGAGAGCGTCTTTATGGACCGGCGGCTGGTCCCCGGTGAGACGCTGGAGGCGGACCTCGCCGCCGGGGAGGCGGCTCCGGAGTTCCCGCCGGAGGACGGGGATGTGGATGTGATATACGAAAACGGGGGACTTTTGGCGGTGAACAAGCCCTCCGGGATGCTGACGCACCCCTCACGGGGCAAATTCACCGGGACGCTGGCAAATTACGTGTCGGGCTATGTGCTGAAAAAATACAGCGAGCCGAACGTCCACTGCGTGAACAGGCTGGATAGGGACACCTCAGGCGTCGTGCTGTTTGCCAGGAACGCGCATTTTAAAAATCTGGCGGTGGCGGCCCTCCGGGAGCCGGAGGCGGAGAAGGTCTATCTTGCGTATCTGGCCGGGGAGCTGCCCGAAAAGCGGGGCGTCATAGACCTGCCCATCGACCGCGAGCGGGAGGGGGCCCAGAAGCGGGTGGTCCGGGATACAGGCAAGCGGGCGGTGACGGAGTATGAGGTACTGCGCCGGGCCGTGGCCGGGGAGTCGGTCATCAGCGAGGTGAGGCTGAGCCTCAGGACCGGGCGGACACACCAGATCCGCGTCCACTGCGCCTATCTCGGCGCGCCGGTGATAGGGGACAGGCTATACGGCGACAGCCGGAGCGTGGCCCTGGCGGAGGGGCTTGGAGTGACGGGGACGCTCCTCCACGCCGCCGCCCTCAAATTCCGCGAGCCCCTGAGCAAGGACGCCGTGACCCTGACCGCGCCGGTAAATCGCCAGGAAATGATGAAAATGGGGGAAATTTTTCGAGATTTGGACAAAGCAATTATTCGCTGAGGGAGAGACGGGAATAATGAAGCTGCTGTTTCAACAACGTAAAGAACATAATATTTCGGCGCCGTTATTCAGGGCGGTCCTCCTGCTGATTTTAGTGGGAGCAATGCTGCTTTCAGCCGCGGGCTGTCAATTCGGCGCAGATCAAATAAGCGAGGAGCAAGCCCCGGCGTCCACACCTCCGGTGAGCGGCAACGACCAGGGGGAAGCCCACGTATCCGCGGACGGTTCACGGCCCGAATACTCTGATACGGCCACAGGACCTGCCGGGCCCGAGGAGCCCGGGGACACTGAGTTGCCCGCCGACGCTGATCTTCCACCGGTTGAGACCGGGACTCAGGACGGTCCGGCCGTTCCGGAGGATCCGAGCGAGTTGCCTCCATCAGCCGTAAGCTCTACTTTTGAAGTCCATTTTATTGACGTTGGACAAGCGGACGCCGCCCTCATTATATGCGACGGAGAAGCTATGCTCATTGACGGCGGCAATGTGGAGGACTCCAGCCTTATTTACGCGTACCTGGAGAAGCTGTCCCAGGACCACCTGAAATACATAGTCTGCACTCACGCTCACGAGGATCATGTCGGCGGACTGGCGGGGGCTCTTAATTACGCCACCGTGGACCACGCGTTATGCTCCGTGACCAGCTATGATTCAATGGCGTTCAGCAACTTCGTTAAATATCTTGGTAAACAGAATGTTTCCATCGAGGTGCCGCGCGCCGGGGACAAATTAACGCTGGGCAGTGCCGAGGTCATGGTCCTGGGGCCTGTATCAAGCTCCGACGACCCAAACAATATGTCTGTTGTTCTCCGCGTAGTCTATGGCGAAACGTCGTTTTTATTTACGGGGGACGCGGAGCGCGAAGAGGAACAGGAGATATTAAATGCCGGATACACCCTCGCCTCTACTGTTCTGAAGGTCGGCCATCACGGCGGTGATAATTCCACGACCTATCCCTTCCTGCGTGAGATCATGCCAACCTACGCCGTAATATCCGTTGGGGCGAACAATTTGTATGGGCACCCGACAGAAGGGGCTCTGTCAAGACTGCGTGACGCCGGAGCCGCTGTGTTCCGGACCGATTTGCAGGGGGATATTATCTGCACCAGTGACGGAGTTAAGGTCACGTTCGCGGTCGAGCGCAACCCGGACGCGGATACGTTCGTTCCCGCCAAGCCAAATCAGGAGGATCCAACGGACACCGCGGACCCGTCGGCAACAGAGCCGTCAGCAGACCCGGTTCCCACTGATACGCCGTCGGCCCCGTCGGAGCCGTCAGTAGACCCCGCCCCCTCAGATACGCCGTCGGTCCCGCCGGAAACCGGGCCATCAGCTGATCCATCAGCTGATCCCGAGCCATCCGATAAACCGTCAGCTCCTTCTGAAACGGAGCCTTCAGCTGATCCGGAGCCCTCCGGCACACAGTATGTGTTGAACATAAATTCTCACAAGTTCCACTATCCATCCTGCGCCAGCGTCAAAAAGATGAGCGAGCATAACAAACGCTATTATACGGGCACTCGCGAGGAGATCATCGCGATGGGATATGATCCGTGCAAAAACTGTAATCCATAACTTCGCCGGTATATAACCGACACTGTCCGCCTGATTGCGGAGAGGGAAGCGGGGGCGCTCTTCTCCGCGGTCAGCTCAGCAAAAAACTATTTATCCATTCAACGAGGAACTCCTGTTTTGAAATTTTTCGTGATTTTCTCTTGACAAGCGGCCCGCAATAGTATAGAATAATCGAGCGCCGTTAAGGAAGCGAAACGGCCGAGTAGCTCAGCTGGTTAGAGCGCCGGCCTGTCACGCCGGAGGTCGAGGGTTCGAGCCCCTTCTCGGTCGCCATACGCTGATATAGCTCAGTCGGTAGAGCGCATCCTTGGTAAGGATGAGGTCCCCAGTTCGAATCTGGGTATCAGCTCCAA
>CANRLF010000010.1 GCA_947631395.1 uncultured Oscillospiraceae bacterium | reverse complement strand
TCCGGGCGGCGCGGCTGGCCCCCACTTTGGCTGGGTAGTTCTAACGGGGGTTTTTACGCCCCCGCCGCGCCCCGCCCGTCCTCCACGGCGGGACTCGGCCGCCCTCGCTTGGGCGGCCTGCCCGCCGTCGGTACGCGCTGGGGGGGCCGCGGGCCACCCCGCCTCCGGTGCCCTGCTTGCCGGGGGTGCGTCGCCCCCTCCGGGCCCGCGGCCCCCCCTATCGCGTCCCGCTCCGTCCCGCTCCCTTTCTTCTCAGTCGCCTGCGGGCGACAGCTCCCCTTACGAAGGGGAGCTTAAGGGGAGCAAGGTTGCGCCGGTGGCGCAATTAAATATGCGCCGAAGGCACAAACCTTTTTTGGGAGCGGGTAGACTCCCCTCAGTCTCGCTATGCTCGACAGCTCCCCTCAGAGAGGGGAGCCTTTTTAGGGACGGGGGAATATTGTTGCGGCTGGCGCCGCGGATCCCACCTCATCCCTGCCCTTCCCCGCCCGGGCGGGGAAGGCGAGAGAGGGGGATTAGGGGATGGAGGTCAGGTCGTAGGAGGCGAGCCAGTTTGCGGCTTTTTGGCAGAGGGAGCGGAGGGTGGTTTCGTCGAAGGGGCTGGAGAGGCCGGCGTTTTTTAGAAGGTCTGTGAAGGTGCGGCTGCCGCCCTGGCGGGTGTAGGCCATATAGTGGGCCCAGGCGTTTTCGCGGTCGTCCTGGAGCATGGACCAGAACTCCAATGACACGGTCTGGGCCAGGCAGTAGTCGATATAGTAGAAGGGGGACTGGTAGATGTGGCCCTGGCGCTGCCAGCCCTCGCCGTCGGCATAGAAGGGGATGTCGCCGTCGAGCCTGAGCCAGGGCTGATAGACGCCCAAAAGGCGCTTCCAGGTGTCGTGGCGCTCCCGGGGGGTCATGTCCGGGTGCTCGTAGACCTCGTGCTGGAAGTGGTCCACCAAGGTGCCGTATGGGATGAAGGTTATGGCGGCGGCAAGGTGGCTGTAACGGAATTTGCGGGCGTCATCGCCGAAGAAGTCCTCGGCCCAGGGCCAGGACATGAACTCCATGGACATGGAGTGGACCTCACATGCCTCCATACCAGGCCAGGCGTAGCCGGAGGGGATACGGTCGCGGTTCATCCAGTAGGCGAAGGCGTGGCCGGCCTCGTGGGTTATGACCTCCACGTCCCCCTGGGTGCCGTTGAAGTTGGCGAAGATGAAGGGGACCTTATATTCGCCCATGCCGGTGCAGTAGCCGCCGCCGGCCTTGCCCTCGGTGCTCAGCACGTCCATGAGCTCACGGTCAAGCATGGTGTCGAAAAACTCCTTGGTCTCAGGGGAGAGCTGGGAGTAGAATTTACGGCCGGCGGCGAGAATATCGTCGGCTGTGCCCTGGGGCTTGGGGTTTCCGGAGCGGAAGGAAAGGGCGTCGTCGGCAAAGCTCAGGGGGTAGGTGACGCCGAGGCGCTGGGCCTGACGGCGGTAGATGGCGACGGCCACGGGGACCAGGTATTTTTGGACGGCGGCGCGGAAACGCTCCACGTCCTCCTTGTTGTAGCAGTTGCGGCCCATGCGGTCATAGCCCAGGGGGATATAGTTAGCGTAGCCAAGGTTTTTGCCCATTTGGTCACGCAGGTGTACCAGCTCGTCGTATATCCGGTCAAGCTCCGCCTGATTTTCCTTGAACCACTTCCCCTGGGCCCTCCAGGCGTTAAGGCGGCGGCCGTCGTCGGGGTCCACCTTGAAGGGGGTCAGCTGTGAGTGGGTGTAGGTCTTGCCCTCGAACTCGATCTGGGCGGAGGCGATGAGCTTGGTGTAGGCGGTGACGAGCTCGTTTTCCTTTTGCATGAGGGGGATGTTCTCGGGCGAGAAGGTGCGGAGGGCGATCTCGGTGTCGATGAACATGAGGGAGCCGAACTCGGCCTCAAACTGGGGGCGGAAGGGACTTTCCAGCATGGCCCTGTTCCACTCCTGGTTAAACTCCGCAAGCTCCGGGCCCGCGGCGTCCCAGAAGGTGACCTCGCCGTCATAGAACTTGTCCCGGGTGTCGATGTCGTGGCGGATCATGGCGAGGGTGGACTGGGTGCCAACGGCCTCGTCCTCCCGGTCGAAGGACAGGAAAACCTGGCGGGCCTCGTCATAGGTCCGGGCATTGCGCAGACGGTCTATGTGGTCCCGGTAGAGCGCCTTGACGGACTGAAGGTCAGGGCGCTTGTAGGGCATTTCAGAAAATTTCAGGTTGTTTTCGGGCATTGTTCGTACCTCCGAGAGTGAATTTTGCTGTAATTATACAGCTTTACGTAATACACGTCAAACTTTTTTAAATTTCCTGTTGACAAACGGGGCGGACTGTGTATACTGTATATATACAGTCGACTGTGAGGTAACCATGGACATAATAATATCAAATCAGGACCCCAGACCCATATATGAGCAGGTCGAGGGGGCGATACGGGAGGCCATAATCTCGGGAGAGCTCAGGGCCGGGGAGGCGCTGCCGTCCATACGGGGGCTTGCAAAGGACCTGCGTATATCGGTCATAACCACGAAGAGGGCCTTTGAGGAGCTGGAGCGGGGCGGATACATCGAGACGGTCCCGGGGAAGGGCTCCTTTGTGGCCGGAGCGGGAGCGGAGCTTCTGCGGGAGCGGAGGCTCACGGAGATAGAGGAAAATCTGCGCCGGGCGCTGGAGCTTGGGCGCTCCTGCGGTGTGGGCGAGGAGGAGCTTGAGAAGATGCTGAGGACTCTCGCGGAGGAGGACATATGAACGCCATAGAGGTACGTGACATCAAAAAATGCTACCCGGGCTTTGAGCTTCGGAATGTGAGCTTCACACTGCCCGAGGGGGCCATACTGGGCCTTGTGGGGGAGAACGGGGCGGGGAAATCCACCCTTATACGCCTGATTATGGGGGCCGCGGGCCGGGACGGGGGCGAGGCGTCGGTGCTGGGCACGGACGTGGGGAGCCCGGAATTTACGAAAACGAAGGACGACATAGGCGTGGTGCTGGACGAGGCGCACTTCCCGACGTCCCTGAACGCCGCCCAGATAGGGCGGGTATTCGCGGACACATACTCAAGGTGGGACGGCGGGACATACGCGGCGCTTTTAAAGAAGCTGGAGCTTCCGACGGCGAAGAAAATAAAGGACTTCTCCAGAGGCATGAGGATGAAGCTTGCCCTGGCGACGGCACTGTCACACGACGCCAAGCTACTCATACTTGACGAGCCCACAGGGGGGCTTGACCCCATGGTGAGGGACGAGATACTGGACATATTGGAGGACTTCACCCGCCGGGAGGATAGGTCGGTGCTCATATCCTCCCATATAGTGTCGGACCTTGAGAAGCTGTGCGATTACATCGCCTTTTTACACAAGGGGGAGCTGCTTTTATTTGACGAGAAGGACAGGCTTTTGGAGAAGTACGCCCTCATAAAGCTTTCGGAGAGGGATTTCGAGGCGGTGCCGGGAGAGGCCGTCCGGGGCGTGAGGCGGGGCAAGTACGGCGTGGAGGCGCTGGTGGAGAGAGGGCTCGTGGACCGGGCAATACAGGCGGAGCGCACGAGCCTTGAGGACATTATCGTATTTTTCGCGAGGGGGGACCGGGAATGAAGGCGCTATTGAGGAAAGATATTTACGTGATGTTCACACAGCTTCGGGGCCTTTTGCTGATCATGCTGGTTTTCAGCGTCATTCCGGGCGGGATCTTCATACCCTTTACCTTCCTCTACACCGGGGTGCTCTCCACCGCGTCGCTGATGGCCCTTGACGAGCAGAGCCAGTGGGACACTTTGGCCCTGATGCTCCCCTATTCCCGCCGCCGGCTTGTGACGTCGAAGTACGTGATGGGTTGGCTGGGCATTGTCGCGGCGCTGGTGGCGACCGTGGTCATGCAATGCATTTGGGCGGCCACAGGCGTGGCGGCCATTGAGGAGGGCTTTTTCACGGCCATATGCCTTTACATCGCCATTGTCCTTATATTGCAGGCCGTGTCCGTCACCGTGATATACCGCTTCGGCTATGTCCGGGGACGGGTGATGATCGTTATCGCCGTGGCCGTTATCGGCGGCGTCGTCGGCGCCGCCGCGGCGAACGGCAATACGCTGTCAACGGCCGCGACCGCGCTAAGTCGGCTCCACCCGGTCACTTACCCGCTTCTGGCCGCGGCCCTGTCAGTGGCTTCTATACCCATATCCGAGCACGGCTACAAGGTACGGTGCGAAAAATAGTCAGAGGGTGGCCGTCAGGCTCAGGGTGAGGATGCCCTCGTTGGCGCGGTAAATATCGTCGAATTGAGAGAGAGGCAGGGGGGCGGTGCCGAGGCCGACCTCTACGGTGTAGCCGGGGCGGTCGTAGCTTGAGATGAACCAGTCCTTGTAGCCGGCGTAAGAGGACTGGGCGGGGGTGAGCTCCAGGGAGTAGCCGCTGACGGCGGCGAAGCGCCGGCCGATCTCGTAGGAATTTTCGGGAAGATAATCTAAGTATTTCCAGTAGATCACCTCTCCCTGAGTGTGATAGGACAGGGTCAGGGAGAAATCGTGGGCTCTGGTGAAATTGTAGACGGCGCGGCTCTCCGGGATCTCAAGGGGGGCCGCGCCCACATAATCTCTGGGCGCGGGGGAAACATAGCCCTGGGCGAATTTTATCTCACGGGCCTCGCTCCAACCGGCGGGGTACTGGAGGTTCGGGTCCACGCCCTGGAGGTTGGCCTTCCAGCCGTCGGGGAAGGGGATGGCGGGGTAGTCGGCGGATATTTCCCGGGCCCTCGTAAAGTAGGGGCCGTCGGTGAGCTCGCCGGTCACCAGCGCCACGCCGTCGGGGTTGACCATGGGGATGACGTAAAGGGAGGCGGCGGAGTAGAGGGACTCGGCGCTCTGGCCGAAGAGGGTGGAGTTCCGGGAGCGGGCGTAGGCGTAATTTTCAAGAAATTTCATCAAAAGGGGGCTCGTTATCCACTCGTTGGCGTGGTGGGAGCCGTTGTGGAACACCTGGTTTTCGCCTTCGCCCAGCTCAAGGGCCCAGATGGGCCGGCCCATGACGCTGCGGCCGGCTTCGATGGCGGTGATGAAGGGGTAGCGGGCGGTGAGGCCCCGGACGCACAGCTCGAGGTATGTGGGGGTGAAGGGGATCAAGGTGGACACCACGTCGAAGCTCCGGGGGACGGTCAGGCGGGCGCCGACCTTCAGGCGGAAGGGGTCCACGTCGGGGTTGGCGGTCTCAAGGGCCCGGAGGGTGATACCGTAGGT
Organism: uncultured Oscillospiraceae bacterium; assembly: GCA_947631395.1. Taxonomy (GTDB): domain Bacteria; phylum Bacillota; class Clostridia; order Oscillospirales; family Oscillospiraceae; genus RUG626. The sequence continues at coordinate 74,032 of CANRLF010000010.1, read as the reverse complement.
CCGGGCCAGGGAGTAGAGGGTGTCGCCGGGGGCTACGGCTTTTTTGAAGTAGCCGGTGAGCCAGCTTTCAAGCGAGGCCCAGGTCAGGGGACCGGCCACGCCGTCAGGGGCGAGACCCCAGGCCAGCTGATAGGAGCGAAGGGCCCGGTGAGTGGCGGGACCGAAGGACCCGTCGATGGCGCCGGTGTAATAGCCCGAGCGGGCGAGGGCCAGCTGGAGCATGGAGACATAGGGACCGGCGCTTCCCTGTCTTATTATTTTAAAATTTGCCATATCGGCCTCCTTTATATATGGTCCTTCCTATTTTATGTCGAAGTGCTTTGAAAAAGTATTTTACCTCTCCGGCAAAAAATTCTTTCGGCCCTCAAGGAAAGGGGCGAAAACGGGGGACTGGAAGGACTTTGAATGGGCGGAGGGATATTTTTTTCTACTTATCCGCTGATTTTCGCGGGACATATTAAAAGGGCGGTCAAGGCCGCGAACGCTTAGATCAGGGGGAGCGGGAAAATTGAGATTTTTTAAATTGAAAAGCGCGGCGGCGCTGATACTGGCATCGCTCATATTTGCTCCGGCGGCTTCGGCGGCGGAGCTTCCAAGGGAGCTGGTGCCGGTGGGCAGGGCCGTGGGCATTTCGGTGAGGACCGACGGGGTGATGGTGTCGGAGTTATCAACGCTGGACGGGGGCAAGTGCTCGCCGGCCAGGGACGCGGGCATCGCGCCGGGGGACGTGATAAAGATGATCGACGGCCACGAGATAACCTGCGCCCAGGATATGATGGACGCGCTGGACGAGGCCGGGGACACGGTGACGGTACGGCTGAGCCGTGACGGGGACCAGAGACAGGTCACAGTGAGGCCCTATCGGGATGAGAGCGGGGCGTATCTGGGCGTGTGGGTCCGGGACGGCCTTACGGGGATCGGCACGGTGACCTATGTTGACCCGGGCACCGGGGCCTTCGGGGCGCTGGGGCACTCCATCGCGGACAGCTCCACCGGCACGCTGGTGCCGCTGAGAGAGGGGCAGATCCTGAAGGCCAGGGTCACCGGGGTGACGAAGAGCAAGGCGGGCTCGCCGGGACAGCTGGGCGGGACCTTTGATTACACGGAAAATCTGGGTACCATCGAGAAAAACTGCCAGACGGGCATATTCGGCAGGTGCAACGGACTGGACACCGACGGGCGCGTGCCGGTGGCCGGGAGGAGCGAGGTGAAAACGGGCCCCGCGACGGTGATCTCCGACGCCTCCGGACAGCGCAGGGAGTATGACATCGAGATAACGAGGATCTATACCGGCGACCGGGACGGAAGGGACATGATGATAAAGGTGACGGACCCGGACCTCATAGCCCTCACAGGGGGGATAGTCCAGGGCATGTCGGGAAGCCCCATACTCCAGTCGGGGAAGCTCGTGGGGGCGGTGACACACGTTCTCATAAACGACCCGGAGAAGGGATACGGGGTGCTGGTGGAGAACATGCTTAAAATGTCGTAAGGTTAATTGAAATGTGAGTAAGAAGGCGTACCCGGCGGCTGAAGTCTCAGACGCCGGGTACGGCCATTTTGGGCAAAAAAATTTCGAGAAGGCGGGGGATAGGATGGGGCAATTCGCGGGGGAGGGCGGAAAATAGCGAAAGATGTTATAAAACACGGGAAAATCCACAAAAACATCGTGTGAATTAGCTTGCAAAGTTTGTCCTGTTATGGTATTTTATTACCAGAAAGATAAAATGATTTTACTTGGAGGCTTTAAAATGGACGAACGGATAAAAGTTTTGATAGCCGATGCCGGCGAGGACTTCAGGGCGGCTCTCTCGGACGCGCTGGCCAGGGAGGGGGATATTGATATTGTCGGCGCCGTGGGCGACGGCGGGAAGGCGCTGGAGCTGGCGAAGAGGCTGACGCCGGACGTGGTGCTGACGGACGTTGTCCTGGCGGGGACGGACGGGCTGAGCCTGGTGAGGCAGCTGGCACAGTCGCCGGAGGGGCCGGCGGTGTTCGTTATATCCGCCTTTGTCAACGAGCGGGTGCTGGCCGCGGCGTCGGAGGCGGGGGCGTCGTATTTCATGCAGAAGCCCTGCGATATACCGGCACTCACCCAGAGGATACGGCAGCTGACGGCCAAGCCCGGCGCGGCGGTACGCCGGGAGCTCACGCCGCCAAGGGAGCCGGACCTGGAGACGGTGGTCACGGAGATCATCCACGAGATAGGCATACCCGCCCACATAAAGGGCTATCAGTATCTGCGGGAGGCCATTATCCGAACGGTGGAGGACATGGACATAATAAACGCGGTGACGAAGGTGCTCTACCCGGAGGTGGCGAAGAAGTTCGGCACCACTCCGTCGAGAGTGGAGAGGGCCATACGCCACGCCATCGAGGTGGCCTGGGACCGGGGGGACGTGGAGGTACTCCAGAGATTTTTCGGATACACCGTCTCGGGCATAAAGGGCAAGCCCACGAACTCGGAGTTCATCGCCATGATCGCGGACAGGCTGTATCTTCAGAAAAAGGGCGCTACGCCGTCGAGATAAGGGCGATTTGACGTTTTGAGGTTGACCGCCGGGGATCTTTGGGGTATTATAAAAAAATAATGCTATGATCCCAAGCTGTTTGGAGGCGGTCAAGTGAAATACGGGAAAATTATTTCGATCCTCCTGGCGCTGGTCCTGACGCTGTCGTCCTGCGCGTTTATCGCGGTGACGCCGGAGGGGGACTATGGCGGCTTAGAGCCGGGCGGCGGGGAGGACAAGATCCCCGGCGCGGAAAAGCCCGAGGGCGAGGAGCCCGGGGGGCCGGAGCGGGGGGAGTATTACTACGACCTTGAGAACGTGGTGCTGTATCTTGAAAGCTACGGGGAGCTGCCCGACAACTTCATCACGAAGAAGGAGGCCCGGGAGCTGGGCTGGTCCGGCGGGAGCGTTGAGGAGTATCTGGAGGGCGCGGCCATCGGCGGGGACAGGTTCGGAAATTACGAGGGACTTTTGCCTCAGGCCGAGGGCAGGAGCTACACCGAGTGCGACATAGACACCTTGGGCTACGGCTCAAGGGGGTCCAGGAGGCTTGTTTTTTCAAACGACGGGCTGTATTTTTACACCTCCGACCACTACGAGAGCTTCGATGAGGTCAGGATAGAGAACGGGAGGGTGACTGTCGGATGAGAGAGATAGTGCTTGACGCCGCCAGGCTCTCAAGGCGGGAGGAGGCCCAGAGCTATCTGAAGGAGGCGATGGAGCTTCCGGACTATTACGGCAGGAACCTGGACGCCCTGCACGACGTGCTGGGGGAGATGGGGGACACGAGGATAATATTCCGGAACACGTGGGCCTTTGACGAGAAGTACGGCTATCCCAAAAGGGTCCTGAACGTAATGCGGGACTCGGCCGAGGAGAACCCGGGGATAGTCATAGAGCTTTTGGAAAACGAGTAACACTATATAAAAAATCAAAGCGGGCGCTGGAGGCGTCCGCTTTTTTTACAGCTCTACGTCGAGGATGTCATTCACGTCTATTTTTGTGCCGTCTGTGAGGATGACCTTGAGGGTGGTGGAGTCAAGGGCGCGGATGACGCCGGTTACGGTCTCATAGGAGCCGCCGGATCTTCGCGCGTCCGGGACGAAGCGGGTGATCTCTACGGGGAGATTTTTTTCGTAAGCCTCCCGGAGAGCCCGGTCGAGCTCCTGGCGCTGGCTTTCGTCGAGCTCGATACGGTCCTGCGTCACCCGCGACGCCTCGTCGATGGCGGCGTCGAAGCCCGTGAGGGCGGCGAAGGGGGAGAACTGGGCGGCCCGGTCGAGCCGGGACATCCGGGGGTGCTTTTTGGAGGTGGGGTGGGGAAGGTCGATAATGTCGTCATAGCCCTTCATGCTCTGTGGCCTCCCACCTGGCGGTTGCGCTCACGGGTCGTGGCGCCCTCCTCGAAATTCGTGCCCTTCAAAATGGCGTTTTTGCCGTATTCGCGCTTTATTTTCAAAATGGCCTCCTGCATACGGCGCTCACGGCGAAGGCTCTCGTCCTCACGCTGCTTGTCGGCGGGGTCGGTGAAGAGGTCAAGCTGGTCCATGGGCGAGTCCAGAAGGGCCTGGGCCTCGGGCAGGACGTTGGCGGAGATATAGACACGGCGGGTGTAGAAGCTCCGGTCGACGAGCCTGTCGAAGAGCTCCAGGGCGGCGTCGGTCAAAAGGCGGGTGGAGGAGGTGTAGCGGCCGAGGTCGGCTGTGCCGTGGGCGTGCTTGGGGGTGGCGCGGCCGTAGCGGTCGTGGGTGATCTGGCCGGAGTAGGAGCTCCGGACGTCCTCGTCCCGGAGGCTCTCGGAGTCATAGCCCACGGTCAGGACGAGCTTGTTGGCCATCAGCCCCTTGTCCACAAGGTCCAGGGCCAAAAGCTCCGTCATCTCACGGACGATGAGCCGGGCCTTTTCAAAGGGGTAGGGGGACTGGAGGACCTGGCCGGAGCCGACGCTACGGTCACGGGGCTTGTACGCCTTCACGTCGTCGATGGTGCAGGGCTCCCAGCCCCAGGCGTGGTCGATGAGGAGCTCGGCGTTCACGCCGAAGAGCTTGTATAAAAGCTCCTCGTTGTGGGCCTCGTTGGGCCGGCCAACGGAGCAGCGGGCCACGTCGCCCATGGTGTACATGCCGTTTTGCTCGAGCTTTCGGGCGATGCCGGGGCCCACGCGCCAGAAGTCGGTAAGGGGCCGGTGGTCCCAGAGGCGCTCGCGGTAGCCGCGCTCGTCAAGGGCGGCGACGCGGACGCCGTTTTTGTCGGGGTCGATGTGCTTGGCGACTATGTCCATGGCCACCTTGGCAAGGTACATGTTGGAGCCGATGCCGGCGGTGGCGGTGATGCCGGTCTCACTGAGGACCTCGTGGATGAGCTTCATGGCAAATTCCCGGGGGGTGAGGCCGCAGACGGGCAGGTACATGGTGGCGTCGATGAACACCTCGTCTATGGAGTAGACGTGTATATCCATGGGGGAGACGTATTTTGAGTAGACGGAGAACACCCGGGTGCTGTAATCCATGTAGAGCTTCATCCGGGGCATGGCGACGATGTAGTCGAGGGCTAGGTCGGGCCTTCGCCTGAGACGCGTGTCGTCGGTCTCGGAGCCGGAGAATTTCCGGCCGGGGGCGAAACGGAGGCGGCGGTCGTTCACGTCCTTCACCTGACGTATGACCTCGAAGAGCCGGGGCCTTCCGGGGATGCCGTAGCTTTTGAGGCTGGGGGAGACGGCAAGGCATATGGTCTTGTCGGACCTTGACTCGTCCGCCACCACAAGGTTCGTGGTCAGCGGGTCAAGACCGCGCTCCACGCACTCGACAGACGCGTAAAAGGACTTGAGATCTATGGCGATGTACACACGGTCCTCCATATGGCCGCCTCCTCTCTTATAAGATATTATTTCCGGAGGAACGGGAAACTATCGGACTTTACCGGCGGATCATTGGAAGCCGGCGGCGTTCTGGGCCTTCGCCGCGGCGATCCTGTACCCGTCCATGAGCTCCACGAATCCCTTGGCGTCGGTGTCGCCGCGGAGCATCACGTCACAGGCCAGGTACACGTCGTCGGCGGAGTAGCCGATTATCCTGGTGGAGGCGGTGGATACGCGCTCGTACCTTGCGAGGGACGCCGCGGCGTCGGTCACCATTTTGGACTGGATGTTGGTGGTCTGGCCCTTGAAGCAGCTGACGGTGGAAATGCCGGAGAAGGCCGCGTTGTAGTTTTCGGGCGTGGCGCAGAAGGCGAGGAACTCCAGGGCCTCATCGACCCGGGGACCGCGTTTGTTCACCATCATCATGTTGAGGTTGCCGCCCTCATAGGTGCCGGAGTCGTCGGTGCCCATGAACACGGGCATGAGGGCGAAGTCATCGTCGGTATATTTGCCGGGCTTGAAGTCGGTGTAGAACCAGGTGTCCCAGATGAAGGCCATGAGGGCGTCCCCGGAGCTGAGGGCGGCGGATATGCCGTCCCAGCCGGTGGAGCGGTAGGCCCGCTCGTCCCCAAGCCAGCCGCTGTGGGCGGCGTTCTCGATCCACCGGGCCATGCTGAGCACGGCGGGGATGTCGGAGAAGGACACCTCGTTTTTGTTGAGGCGCTCAAGGAGCTCCGGGTCGTCGGCGAACACAGGGTCCAGGGCGAACTGGACCATCCAGTAGCACCCGTCGCCGGGCCAGCAGATGGGCGTCATACCGAGGTCGGTAAGGGCCTGGCACATGGTGTCGAACTCCGCCTGGGTGGCGGCGGGGCGAAAGCCGAGGCTGTCGAGGACGGTCTTGTTGTAATAGCACCCGGAGACGGAGCTCTCCCAGAAGGGCAGGCCAAGAAGGTTGCCGTCGGCGTCAAGGCAATAGGCCAGGGCGCTGTCGGTGAGCTCGGACACCCAGGGCTGGTCGTTGAGGTAGAGGAAGCTGTCTTTCACGTCGAAATCGTCAAGGTCGGCGTTATGGAAGTGGAGGAGCACGTCGGGGGGACTGTCGGAGCCCATGCGCTCCTTGGCGGCGGCCTCGAAGTCCACGTCGTCCACCTCGATCAGGGTGAGCTTTTTGCCGGTGAGGTCCTCGTAGCGGTCAAATATGGCGGTCATGTAGGTCTTTTCCATGTCGCTTTTCTTGCCCATGACGGTGATGCCGCCGGAGGGGCTGTCCGCGGGGGCGGAGCAGGAGGTCAGCGTAAGGATCAGGGCCAGGGCGGCGAGCTTTATTTTCATTGTTTGCCTCCTTCATCCTCGGGGCCTTTTTTTGTCTTAAGCCGGCCGATGAGCTCACGGACGGCGTCCATGTCGATGGGCTTGGGGAGGTGTCCGTCCATGCCGGACTCCAGGGCACGCTTCACGTCCTCGGCGAAGGTGTTGGCCGTCATGGCCACGATGGGGATCCTCTCGGCGTCGGGGTGGGAGGAGGCCCTTATGGCGCGGGTGGCCTCGTAGCCGTTCATAACCGGCATCTGCACGTCCATGAGGATCATGTCGTACCGGCCGGGGACGCTCACCTCGAACATCTCCAGGACCTGCCGGCCGTTGGAGGCCACCTCGCAGGCCGCGCCCTCGAGGGCGAGCATCTCGGTGAGGATCTCGGCGTTGAGCTCGTTGTCCTCCGCCACAAGGAAGAGCATACCGTCAAGGACGCTCTTGCCGGGCTCGGGAGGCGGCGCGGACTGGGGGACGCCGTCGCCCAGCAGGGGGTCGATCGTCTGCCAGAAGGTGGAGGCGAAGAAGGGCTTGGGCATAAAGGCGTTTATGCCGGCCTCACGGGCCTCGGTCTCTATGTCGCTCCAGTCGTAGGAGGTCAGCACCAATATGGGCACCTGGGCGCCGATGTGGGCACGTATCTGCCGGGCGGTCTCGACGCCGTTCATGCCGGGCATCTTCCAGTCAAGAAGTATGACGTTGAAGTCGTCCCCGGAGCCGTGGGCGTCCACGGCCTGTACTACGGCGTCCTCGCCGCTTGTGACGGTCACCACGTCCACGCCGGTGTCGCGCATGGTCTCGCGGATGTCGAGGCAGATGTCCTCCTCGTCGTCGGCCACGAGCATACGGGTTATCCTGTGCCGGGGCGTGTCGACGGAGCCGTCGCGCTCAGGCAGGGCGAAGGACAGCTCCACGGTGAAGGTGGAGCCGTGGCCCACGGCGCTTTCTACCGTTATTATGCCACCCATCAGGTCCACCAGGTTCTTGGTGATGGCCATGCCGAGACCGGTGCCCTGGATGCTGTTGGTCACGGAGTTTATCTCACGGCTGAAGGGGGCGAAAACGTGGGTCTGGAACTCCTCGCTCATGCCGATGCCGTCGTCCTTTACGGTGAAGCGGAGCTTGGCGAACTGCGGGGTGGGGGAGGGGAGCTCCGCCACGGTGAAGTCTATGTGGCCGCCGACGGAGGTGTATTTTATGGCGTTGGAGAGGAGATTTATAAGTATCTGGTTGAGCCTGAGCTTGTCGCCGATGAGCTCCTCCGGCGGGGAGCCCTTCAGGTGGGTGGCCAGCGACTGATTTTTGGCTTTGGCCTGGGGCATCAGGATGATGTTGAGCTCGGCCAGAAGCTCCGGCAGGACGAACACGTCCACGTTCAGAGAGGTCTTGCCGCTCTCTATCTTGCTCATGTCGAGGACGTCGTTGATGAGGCTGAGCAGGTGGTGGCTGGAGGCGGTTATCTTCCTGGTGTACTCCCGGACCTTGTCGGGCTTGTCGGCGTCCTTCTCAAGGAGCACGGAGAAGCCGACAATGGCGTTCATGGGGGTGCGGATGTCGTGGGACATGTTGCTGAGGAAGTTGGACTTGGCCTCGTTGGCGCTCTTGGCCGCGTCCAGGGCCTCCTGGAGGTTTTTGTTCATCTGGCGCTCCACGGTGCGGTCGGACATGACGATTATGTCCTTGCCGGTGTCCCGGATGCCGGTGTGGTAGACGGTCAGCCGGTACCAGCGGCGCTCGCCGGTCTGCTGGTGCATGTACTCGCACTCGCGGTAGATGCTCCCGCCCTGGGGGATAGCCATCAGCTCCTCCTTGGGGATTATCACGTCGCCGTCGATGGCGCATTTGCCCATCACGCGTATGTCGCGAAGGGCCTCGTTCACGTCTATGCCGAGGAGGCGATTGACATTGGGGCTTAAGTAGTCCACGTGGTGGCTCTCCACGTCGAGCATGAGGAATATGTCGTCGAGACTGCCGGACAGGGCGTCGAACATGAGCTCGCGGTATTTGACCTCCATGCGGCTCTCACGGGTCTGGCGGCGGCTCCGGACAAGCACGAGGGCCACCACGGTGACGCCGATGAGCAGGGAGATGGCCAGGAGCACGTAGAGGGTCACGTTCCGGACGGTGAGGAAGCCGGCGCTGACGACGCTCTGGGGCACGGCGGCAAGGAGTATATAGTCCTGATAGCCTACGCTCTCATAAAGTATACAGCTGCTGACGCCGTTTATTTCGCACCGGACAAGGCCGTCTTTCCCGTTGGCCCAGTCGGAGCGGATACCGGCGAGCCTGTCCTGACTGAGATCGGAGGCGGCGTCGAGATATAGAAGGTAATTGGCGAATACGCTTCCGCCGGACTGGGTGGACAGGAGCACACGGCCGTCGCCGTGGATGACGAAGCACCTTGCCGCGCCGCCGAAGGCGTCCACGTCAAGGGAGTTGGCAAGGTCGTCGTTGGTGTAGCTCAGGGCTATGGCGTCATAGGCAAAGCCGCGGTACGTGCCGCCGTCCGTCGGCATGGCGAACACGGTGACCTCCTGACCGGTGGGCAGGGCCTCGCCGGCCATGACGGGCTTTTTGTCGTTGACCATACGGTCAAGGCAACCGTCGAAGGTCATGGTGACACGGTCGCCGTCAAGGTCTATGGCCTCTCCGCCGTAGCTGACGAAGTAGAAGTCGGAAAAGCCCCAGTGGTCCTGCTTCTGGCGGATGTAGTCCACGGCGGTGTCGGGGCCGCCGGCCAGGTCCATATACTCGCCCCAGCTACGCAGAAGGCCCCAGTTGGTCTCCACGAAGGAGCCGAAGGAGCGGTTGACCTGGCTGTATACCTCCCCCAGGTGCGCCGTGCTGTCCTCATATATCTGCCGGGATATGAAATTGTAGTACCCGACGCCGATGGTCACCGCCGCGGCGCAGACTGCCAATACGAGCAGCCACGGGAGAAATATACGAGCCCATTTTTTCATCCGCGTACTCCTTTTTTGATTATAAATATCCATTATTACTTTACCATATATGACGGGAGAAATCAAGCTTGCCATTGTCGGAAAAGGCCGTTGGGCCTTTTTCGACAGGGGGGACGTGCGGACCCGGGATTTGAAATTGGAATTTCAAATCCCGGGTCCTGCTGTTTTGCTGCGCGCATGGCCCGGAGGGCCATACACTCCGCAAAACAAAAGGGGATTTTCGCGACGTACATGCCGTCGCGAAAATCATCTGATAGTTTTTTGATAGGCTGAGGGCCTTACAGAGGGGAGGGGGAATGGGGGGAAAATCAATTAGTGAGGGGGGATATGGGTGGGGAGGTGGTCCAGTCGGAGCCGGGGGTGCGGGAAGGGGGGGAGGGGTAGGACAGGGAGTAGATGTCGCCGGCCGCGGCCTCCAGGGAGAATATCTCAAGGGCGTCGGGGGGGAGGAGCCGGGCGGAGGCGGGCTTTGTTATGATGGGGAGGCGGGAGTCGGCCTTTATCTGCCGTAGCGCCTCCCGGCCGTGCCTGCCGATGGCCAGCACGCGGATATAGGGGGGAGCGCCAAGCTGGTGGCGGGCCTCCACGCCCAGAAGGGCGGCAAGCAGTGTGCGGCGAAGGCGGGACAGGGCGTACCGCTTCGTCTTTACCGCCGCGAGGACGCCATCAAGTGTGGCCTCGGACCTTATGGCCCGCATAAGGCGGCGCTCCAGCCCCTCGGTGCAGTCGGGGAGGGACATAAGCTCCTCACAGCTCATGGAGCGGAGCTTATAGAGCTGGGCCTGCTCCAAGGCGTCGGGCCGGACGGGGCCGCGGCCGGCGTCCAGCTCCTCCAGCAGTACCTCAAGGGCCGGGGCCGGCACAAATCGGGACACGTCGCCGCCGTCGTACAGAAGCTCCCGGACGCGGGAGGCGGAGGCGAAGCCATCCTCCTCGCCGCCGTCGTGGCCGGGGCCGAAGCGGGGGACGGCAACGGGGACAATATGGGCGCCGAGGCGTATGGCGGACTTTAGGTACTCCACGGCGAGTATGTTGTTGGGACGGCGCAGGAGCGCGGCGTCGTCGCCGAGAAGCTCCCTCACCGCCCGCTCCCTGGCGGCGGCGTAAGACAGCCCGGCCGACAGGTGCTTTGAGGTGAGCTCCAGGGCGTCGCCCGTCAAAAGGACCTTCGCCACCCGGGAAAGGGCCTCCACGTCCGGGTCCTCGGCACCGAAGGCGATGGCGTCGGCGCCGATGGCCATGAGCAGCGCCACGCCGCCGCGGCCAAACCGCTCCGCCGAGGCGATGGCCCAGGGGAGGGGGAGCTCGATGACCAGGTCCGCGCCGCACCGGACGGCCATTTCGGCCCGGGCGTGTTTGTTTATGACAGCGGGCTCGCCACGCTGGACGAAGTTGCCGCCCATGACGCACACAACGGCGTCGGCGCCGGAGGCGTCCCTGGCGGCGGAGAGCTGATATTCGTGGCCCAGGTGGAAGGGGTTATATTCGCATATGATGCCTGTTATTTTCATAAAATTTCCTTTCTGTCCCTCCCTCCGGGAGGGGGGTAGGGGTGGGCACGTCTTTTTTTCATTTTCCCTATTGCCTGATTGGAAAAGCTGTATTAAAATAGATATATGTATTTTAAACCCTCGCCAATAAATTTACAAGGGAGTACGAAAAATGAAAATTCTTGTTATTAACGCGGGCTCCTCGTCACTGAAGTATCAGCTCATGGACTCTGTGTCCGGCGACGTGTACGCCAAGGGCCTTTGCGAGCGCATTGGCATTGACGGGCGGCTCACCCACAAGGTCCCGGGCCGGGACGACGTGAAGGCCGACATCCCCATGCCCACCCACAACGAGGCTATCAAGGCCGTCATGGACGCGCTGGTCGATCCCGCAAAGGGAGTCATCAAGTCCACCGACGAGATCGACGCTGTCGGCCACCGGGTGGTCCACGGCGGCGCGGAGTTCGCGGCCAGCTGTATCATCGACGACGACGTCATCGCCGCCATCGAGCGGTGCATACCCTTCGGGCCCCTCCACAACCCCGCCAACCTCATGGGCATACGGGCCTGCATGGAGGCAATGCCCGGGAAAAAGCAGGTGGCGGTATTCGACACGGCCTTCCACCAGACCATGCCACCCAAGGCGTACATCTACGCTCTGCCCTATGAGTACTACGAGAAGGACGGCGTCCGCCGCTACGGCTTCCACGGCACCAGCCACAAGTACATCGCGGGCCAGGCCCTCAGGGCCCTGGGCAAAGAGGGTCACCCCGAGGGGACGAAGATAATCTCCTGCCACCTGGGCAACGGTTCATCCCTCGCCGCCATCGTGGACGGCAAGGTGGTGGACACCTCAATGGGCCTTGGGCCCCTCGCCGGGTTCCCCATGGGCACCCGCTCCGGCGACATCGACCCCACCATCATGGAGTATCTGATGGGGCGCTACGGCTGGGATATAAAGGAAATGCTCAATGTGCTAAACAAGAAGTCCGGCGTTCTGGGCATCTCCGGCGTCAGCTCTGACTTCAGGGATCTGTCCGCCGCGGCAAATGAGGGCAACGAGCGGGCGGCTCTGGCCCTTGACAAGTTCGCCTATGAGGTGAAGAAGTACATCGGCGCTTACGCCGCGGCCATGGGAGGCGTGGATGCCATCGTCTTTACCGCCGGCGTGGGCGAGAACGACGCGGGTATGCGTATGCGCATCGCCGGGGGCCTGGAGTACATGGGTGTGAAGATATGCCCCGAGTGCAACGCCACAAGAGGCAAGGAGGAGATCTCCGCCCCCGACAGCAAGGTCAAGGTGTTCGTGATCCCCACGAATGAGGAGCTTATGATCGCAATGGATACGGCGGAGCTTTGCAAGTGAGGATGCCGCGAAGGGTTCACGGCAGGGTGTAAGTAATAAGTGTGATAAGAAAAATTTCCGGGACTTGGGTCCCGGAAATTTTTGGGGATTTTGTTGTTGGGGGGAGGCTGGGGGTAGACTCCCATCAGTCGGCTGCGCCGACAGCTCATCTCAGAGAGGGGAGCCTTGGTGCCTGCGGGCGGGGACGGGCGGGTTTGGGAACCCGCCCCTACGGGGTGATTGGGAGATTTTATAATTGCCGTAGGGGAGGGTTCAAAACCCTCCCGGTTTTTAATATGCGCCGCAAGGCGCAACCTTTTTTGGGGACGGGGGAATGTTGTTGCGGCTTCGCCGCGGATCCCACCTCATCCCTGCCCTTCCCCGCCCGGGCGGGGAAGGCGGCCGTGCGGGGGAGGTAGGGGCGAGGAGGGGTTGCGCACGGCTATACCCTCGACCCTTCAGTCGCCTGCGGGCGACAGCTCCCCTTACGAAGGGGGAGCTTAAGGGGAGCAAGGTTGCGCCTTGCGGCGCGGATTTTATTTGCGCCTGCGGGCGGACTCCCCTCAGTCACTCCGTGACAGCTCCCCTCAGAGAGGGGAGCCTTTTTCGCCTGCGGGCGGGACGGGGGATTTGAATTAGCGACCGGAGGGCGCAACATTTTAGAATGCGAAGTTGCCGTTGATGAATATCGGGATTTCCTTTCCGTCGTGTGTTGTGCCGAGGATGGTGAGGTCGGGGGAGCCGACCATGAAGTCTTCGTGGGTGATGGAGTCGTTGAGGCCCAGCTTCAGGCGTTCGTCTTTTGTCATTTCCGCGCCGCCCTTCACCGTGGGGTAGCTGGCGCCGAAGGCCAGGTGGCAGCTGGCGTTTTCGTCGAAGAGGGTGTTGTAGAAAAGGGCGTCCATGTTGGAGATGGGGGAGTCGAAGGGGACAAGGGCCACCTCGCCGAGGTACGCCGCGCCCTCGTCAAGGCTTATCTCCGCCTCCAGAAGCTCCTTGTGGTGGGGGTCATCCGTCTCGACACTGACTATTTTGCCGTTTTCGAAGGTGAAGGCGAATTTGTCGATTATCTCACCGCCCACGTCGAAGGGCTTGGTGGACACGACGCGGCCGTTGACGCCGTCGCGCCTGGGGGCGGTGAAGATCTCCTCCGTGGGCATGTTGGCGTTGAACACCACGCCCTTGGCGGAGGCGGAGCTGCCGCCCTCCCAGTAGTGGCCCTCGGGGAGCTCGATGATAAGGTCGGTGCCAAGGGAGTTTGTGTAGTGGAGGGATTTGAAGTTATACTCCGTGAGCTTGCGCTTTCTTGTGTTCAGGGCCTCGTTGTGGGCCCGCCACGCCTCCACGGGGTCGTTATCGGCGGTTATGCGCATGGTGGCGTATATGGCCTCGGTGAGCTTTTCCATGGCCTCCGCGTCGGCAAGATCGGGGAACATCTTTTTTGCCCAGGCCGGGTGGGGCAGGGCGGCCACGCACCACTGGACCTTGTCGGACATCTGCATCTCCCGGAACTCCTGTATGGCGGGGCCGAAGGCGCGGCTCTGGCGGACCATGCGGCTGTGGTCGATGCCCTTCATGCCGTCGGGGTCGGAGCAGTCGATGCTGAGGAAGGCCGCGCCGCGGTGGGCAAGGTCGTTTAGCATGTCTGCCTGCCAGGGGTAGAAGGTGTCGAATATCTCATCCGCGCCGTGGAGCACGGTCTCGCGGCTTATAAACTGGTCGTTCCAGCGCATGACAACGTCACGGGCGCCCACCTTGTAGGCCTCGCTGACCAGCAGTCTGGCGAAATCCGCCCGGTCAACGGGGCAGTTTATGACGAGGGTCTGGCCGGGCTGGACGTTTATACCCACGGTTATGAGCAGTTTCGCGTATTTTTCAAGTCTTTTATCCATGTTCAAAGCTCCTTTTCGTTTTTATTTTCGGTATCTTGCGCCGCGGAAAGCTCCTCCTCTATTTCAGCCAGGAGCTTTCGCTCCTGCTTCGTGTCCTCGAATTTGAGCTTTTCGTACATATCGGGCCGACGGAGGCGGGTGCGGATGATGGACTGCTTGCGCCGCCAGCGGGCGATCTTCGCGTGGTCGCCGGAGAGGAGTATGGGGGGCACGCGTCGGCCCATCCACTCCTCGGGGCGGGAGTATTGGGGGTACTCCAAAAGTCCCGACCAGTGGCTCTCCTCCTGGAAGCACTCCGGGTCCGGCAGGACGCCGGGCACGAGGCGGCAGACGGCGTCGGCCACGGCCATGGCGGGTATCTCGCCGCCGGTGAGGACGAAGTCGCCGATGGAGATCTCCTCGTCCACGCACTCGTCGATGAACCGCTGGTCCACACCTTCATAGTGGCCGCAGACGAGTATGAGCTTGTCGTAGTCGGCGGCAAGGCGCTTGGCGTCGCTTTGGGTAAACACCTTCCCGCAGGGGGACATGTATATGGTGTGGACGCGCTGGCCGTGGGAGTCGCAGATGTGCTTCCAGCAGTCGTGGAGGGGCTGGGCCTGCATGACGCACCCGCGGCCCCCGCCGTAGGGGTAGTCGTCCACCTGGTTTTGCTTATTTGTGGTGTAGTCGCGGATCTGGTGGGTCTCTACACGTATATAGCCCCGGTCCTGGGCGCGGCCCAGGATGCTCTCGTTCATAAGGTCCCCGACGGTGTCGGGGAACAGGGTCATAATGTCTATCCAGTAATTCATCACATGCCCTCGATAAGCCGAAGCGTCACCCTTTTGCCCTCAAGGTCGACACCGGTCACAAATTCGCTGTTTAAGGGGACGAGTATCTCCCGGGTCCCGCGGATCTCCAGGACCTCGCCACGGGGGAGGGTGATGATGTCCGTTATTTTTCCAAGCTCCGCGCCGTCTGAGTCGCAGGCTGAGCAACCCACAAGGTCGCCGATGAGGTAGCCGCCGTCGGGAAGGGCGACGTCCTCCCGCGGGACGCTGACGGTCTTGTTTTTCACCGCCTCCGCCGCGTCGATGGAGTCGATGCCGGTGAGCTTGGCGATGACAAAGCCGCGCTGGACTCTGGCCCGCTCCACCCGGTGCTCCGCGCCGTCGATGAAGAGACGCTTAAAGGCGCAGAAGGCTTCCGCTGAGTCGGCCCAGGGGTCGATCTTCACCTCCCCGCGGAGGGCGTGGGTATTTATTATTTTTCCGGTTTCGATAAGGTCCATAACTTCACTTCCGAGCCAAATTTACGGATATTGTAGCACGGATCCCGCCACAAATCAATACTTCCCGGGCAGATGCCGGGAGAGCGGGGGGATACAAATTGTTTACATTTTAATAGGCTCAGCGACATTGACACGGGTATGGCGCTGTGATATATTAAAATAGAGTATTCTTTAAGCGTCGCAAAAAATGGTTAATTCAAAAAGCGAGCCTTTACTTTCAATCAATGTGAATACAGGAATTTATTTTGAGGTGAAAAAAGATGAAAAAAGTAATAAAAACAATATCGCTTATTCTTGTGATAGCCTTTTCCTGCAATTTTTTTGCATATGCTGATTTTCAACAGGTTAATGAGGATGTATGCATATATACAATAGACACCCCTTATGAATGTCCTGTTGAGGTAGGAACCGATGAATGGAAAACATTATCTGTTAGCGAAAAATACAACCTGAGTTACGTTGATAGTGAAGTTGCAAAGCATATGACAACAGATGCACTTTTGCAGACAGTTGTCAATTACCCGTTTATTTCGGAAATATACTGTTATGACTCAGTAAACGAGGGCATAGAAATAGTCAGGGACTCGTATCCACCTTTAAATGAGTTCCTTGGCCGTGATGATGCCACGGACGTTATATTTTCACACATAAACCTTGTCAGCGAGAACGAGATCAAGTCGGACGAAGAATATAAATGGTTTGTGACAAATAGGTTGCTGAAATATCTTCGGGCCGATACAGAAAATGAAATCACACCGACATACTTTATTGATCCCTCCACAGGGGAACGAGCAGACCAGATCACGACGCCTAAGGGATCATTTATTATTGTATATGCCAATCTAACGTGGGATGATCATGACTTAACATATGAGGAAGCGTATTCAATCTCTATTGAAATGGAAAAATCATATGGTGTGGAAATGATTCGTGAGCCGAGCCCGTCATATAATTGCCATTCATATGCATGGTATAGCGTTAAATCGAACAACCCATATTGGCTCAATTCTCCAGAGAAATATATTAGAGATGGAAGTTATGTGCCAAGTGCGGGGAGTGCTGGCAGAAAAATAACATATGAGATGCTGAATGTCGCTCCACACTTGAGATACGTTCATTCAGGTATTGTTAACGCAGACGGCACCATAACATCCAAGTGGGGATGTCTTGGCCTGTTTTCTCACAAAATTGCGGACTGCCCGTATTACATGAATAGCGATGCAATAAATTATTGGAAATTAAGTTGAGCCTTAACGCTGATTTTATAGCGACTTATAATGCTACGGAGGAGCTTTTACATGAGACGGACAAGAATGATCGCGGCGATTTTCGTGTTGGCGGCTGTGGCTGTGGGGCTGGGCGGGTGTCAGAGGCCGGCCGCGGAGGGGGAGTATACTCTGACGGCGCCGTTTGACTATCCGGTGAAGCCCGGGAGCCGGGAGTGGGAGGAGCTTTCCGTCAGCGAGAGGAAGGAAGTGTGCCGCGTAGAGGACAGCGTTGCAAGGGAGATGACTACGCAGGCGCTACTTCGGACCGTCGTGAACTATCCGTTTATTTTGGAGATATATTGCTACGACACGATAGATATGGGTATCGAGGCGGTCAGGGACGTGTATCCGCCGTTGAGGGAGCTTCTTGAACGCGACGACGCGGCCAAGGCCATAAGCGATTATCTCGCCACGGCTGAGGATACGCACTGTCAGTATGTAGCTCAGCGCCTGGCGGAGCGTCTGGCGCGTCAGGCGGACAGACCGGCGAAGTGAGAGGATGAAAAACGGATTTGCCGCGGGGCGTTGGTCCCGCGGCAAATTTTTTAATCTACTATGTCCACGCTGATGTGGAGGCCCTGGCGTTGGGCGACGGAGCGCATCAGAGTGCGGATTTCTTTGGCGATCTTCCCGTGGCGGCCTATGACCTTGCCCATGTCGTCCGGGGCCACGCGAAGCTCATAGACGGTCTTGTCGCCGTCCACGCGCTCGGTGACAGTCACGTCGTCGGGACTGTCGACCAAATTCCGCGCGATATAGATCAGCAGTTCCTTCATGGGGACCACCAATCAAAGCACGCCGGCGTTCTTGAGGAGCTTCCTGACGGTGTCGGTGGGCTGGGCGCCGTTCTTTATCCACTCTTTGGCCTTGTCGCCGTCGACGTTGACGGTGTTGGGCTCAGTGCTGGGGTCGTAGGTGCCGAGCTCCTCAATGAAGCGGCCGTCCCGGGGGAAACGGGAGTCCGCCACAACGATGCGGTAGTAGGGGGCCTTCTTGGCGCCCATCCTGCGAAGTCTGATCTTTACCATTTTGTTTGTACCTCCAGATATGATGTGTAAAATTGTTTATTCAAATATCCTTATTGAAAAAGATAATTGATCACGTGTTTTCGACGGCGGTCAGAAGGGAAAGCCGCCGCGGCGCTTGCCGCCGCCGAGGAAGGACGGCAACTTGCCCTTTGACATCTGGCGGGTGAGGTCCCGCATCATGTCGTATTGCTTTAAGAGCCTGTTCACGTCCACCACGTCGGTGCCGGAGCCGGCGGCGATGCGCTTTTTGCGGCTGGAATTTATGATGGAGGGGTCGTCGCGCTCCCGCTTCGTCATGGAGAGGATGATGGCCTCGGTCTTTGCCATCTGGCGCTCGTCTATCTTCGCCCCCTGCATGGCCTTGCCTATGCCGCCGGGGAGCATGGCGGCGATGTCGCCGATGCCGCCCATGTCCTTGAGCTGCTGGAGCTGGTCGTAATAGTCCGAGAGGGTGAAGGCGTTTTTGCGCATCTTATCGGCCAGCTCCCGGGCCTTCTTCTCGTCGAAGCTCTGCTCGGCCTTTTCGATGAGGGTGAGCATGTCGCCCATGCCGAGGATGCGGCTGGCCATGCGGTCGGGGTGGAAGGGCTCGATGGCGTCAAGCTTCTCGCCCACGCCGCAGAATTTGATGGGCTTGCCAGTGACGGCCCGGACGGAAAGGGCCGCGCCGCCCCTGGCGTCGCCGTCTAACTTCGTGAGCATGACGCCGGTGATGCCGAGGGCCTCGTCAAAGGCCGCGGCGGCGTTCACCGCGTCCTGGCCGGTCATGGCGTCCACGACTAAAAGTATCTCGTCGGGCTCCACCTCCCGCTTTATGGCCTTGAGCTCGTCCATGAGCTCCACGTCGATGTGGAGGCGGCCGGCGGTGTCAAGTATGACAAGGTCGTTGCCGTGCTTTTTGGCGTGGGAGATGGCGGCCTTCGCGATGTTCACGGGGTTTTCCGCGCCCATCTGGAATACGGGGATGTTGAGCTGTCCGCCCACGGTCTCAAGCTGTTTTATGGCGGCGGGGCGGTAGATGTCGCAGGCCACCAGAAGGGGGCGCTTGCCGTTTTGCTTCCGGAGAAGGGCGGCGAGCTTGGCGCCGTTGGTGGTCTTGCCCGCGCCCTGAAGGCCCACGAGCATGACGACGGTCGTGCCCTTAGAGCTCACGTTGAGCTTGGCGGTGGTGGAGCCCATGAGCTTTATGAGCTCCTCGTTGACTATCTTTATGACCATCTGGGCGGGGGTGAGGGATTCCAGCACGTCGGTGCCGACGGCCCGCTCCGACACGTCCTTTATGAAGTCGCGGACGACCTTGTAGCTGACGTCGGCCTCCAAAAGAGCCATGCGGACCTCACGCATGGCCTCCTTTATGTCGGCCTCGGAGAGGCGGCCCTTGCCGCGGAGCTTTTTAAATACGTTTCCGAGCTTCTCGGATAGGGATTCAAATGCCATAACTCAACCTTTCAAGTCGCCGAGACTTACGTATATCTCCCGGGCGAGCTCCCCGGCGCGGCCGTCGGTGAGCTCGATGAGCTCGCTGACCTTCGCGCGAAGATCGTCCACCGACGAGGCGACGCGGCGGAACCGCTCCACCACGCCGGTACGGGCCTCGTACTGACGGAGCAGGTCCTCCGCCCGCTTCAGCACGCCGCGGACGCCCTGGCGGGACACGCCGGTTATCTCGCTTATCTCACCCAGGCTCAGGTCGTCGGAGTAGTAGTACTCGAAATATTCCCGCTGGGTGTCGGTGAGCAGCTCCCCGAAGAAATCATAGAGCATGGTGAGCTCATAAGTCTTGTTTTCCATAACGTCACCTGTAAAACATTTTCGTTTTACAGCGGCTATTATACATGGGACGGGGTGAGTTGTCAAGGAATATTTTCGCTTTTTGGGCAGATAATAGTGTGATATAACCCGTCAAGGAGGTCACGCCCATGAAGGACACGGGAATATATATGGAAAACGAGACGCTGGGCAACTTTGCCAGGAACACGGCGGCGATGCTGGAGCCGGAGGGCTGGGTATCAGGCCGCCGGGAGGCGGCCAGGATATTGGCGACGCTGAGGACGCTGAAGGGGCGGCTAACCGCCGCGGGGGCCGGGACGAGGACCGGGGCCGCGGAGTGGTTCTCGGACAACTGGTATCTGGCTGAGCGGGAGGGCAAGGAGGCCGCGGGGCGGCTGAGCTCCGCCGGGAGACTGCCCAGGGCGCCGGGGGAGAGGAGCTCCTGCGTGGCGGGGGCCGCCGGGGCGCTCATACGCTCGGGCAGGGGACAGGTCACCGGGGAGAGGATAGAGCTGTTTTTGGACGAGTACCAGAAAAACCGGGTCCTGAGCCAGCGGGAGCTGGAGCTGTTCGTGCCAGCCCTGAAGGGGGAACTGTGCGTGTTCCTTGAGGAGATATACTCCAAGGGCTTCACGGGGGGCGAAGAGGAGCAGACGGAGCTCACGGGGAACATATTCACATCCCTGAGGACGCTGGCGGGGCTGGACCCGTCGCCGCTTATAGAGGCCGTGGACCGGGTGGAGGCCATATTGCGCAGGGACCCGGCGGGGATATATAAGCTGATGGACGAGGACACCAGGGCCATGTACCGCAGGGGCGTGTCGGATCTTGCCAAAAGCCAAAAAATGGCGGAGCACGAGGCGGCGGCGAGGATACTGGAGCTTGCGTCGTCGGGCGAGGACAGGCACGTGGGGACGTACATCTTCACAAAGCCGCTCGGCCGGGAAAGAAGGCCCGTCACCGGCGGCTGGTACATGGCCGTTACGGTGCTGGGGACCCTTTTTTTCACACTGCTGGCGGGGGTGCTGACGGGGTCGGCGCTGGTGAGCCTGCTGGGGCTCATGCCGGTGTGGGAGATAGTGAAGAACACGGTGGACCACGTGAGCCTGCGCATCGTTCGGCCGAGGCCCCTGCCGAAGATGGAGCTGGAGGGGGGCATACCGAGGAGCGGGAGGACGGTGTGCGTGATCTCGGCGCTGCTGACGAAGCCCGGGGACGGGGAGAGGTACGGGAAGCTCCTGGAGGAGTACAGGCTCCTCAACCGGGACGCCGGAGAGAACCTGCTGTTCGGGATACTGGCGGACCTGCCGGAGGCCAGGGAGCGCCGGGCCCGGGACGACGGGCGGATACTTGAGGGGGCGAAAAAGGCCGTGGACGCCCTGAACAGGAAATACTCAGGGGGGTTCTACCTCTTTGCCAGGGAGCGGGAGCTTTCGAGGAACGATAACATCTGGATGGGCCGGGAGCGCAAGCGCGGGGCCATAGAGGACCTGGTAAGACTGCTCTCGGGGGAGAAAAGCGCCCTCAGGGCCCTGGCGGGTGACGAGGGGGCCCTGAAGGGCACGGCGTTCATACTGACGCTGGACGGGGACACAAGGCTGACGCTGGGGTCCGCGAAGAAGCTGGTGGGGGCGGCGCTCCACCCGCTGAACGTGCCGGTGATAGACGAAAGCTTAGGCCGGGTGGTGTCGGGCTACGGCATATTCGAGCCGAGGATCGCCGTGGACCTCAGGGCCGCGGGCAGGAGCGACTTCTCCCGGGTGTTCGCCGGGGAGGGGGGAGTGGACCCGTACAGCTCGGCGGTGTCGGACCTGTACCAGGATCTCTTCGGAGAGGGGACGTTCATGGGCAAGGGGCTCATAAACGTGCCGGTATATAAGAGGCTCCTTGACGGGGTGATGCCGGACAACACGGTGCTGTCCCACGACATACTGGAGGGGGCGTACATGCGGTGCGCCTTCGTGTCGGACGTGGAGCTCACGGACGGCTGGCCCTTCAAGGTCACGTCGTACTTTGCCAGGCAGGAACGCTGGACGAGAGGGGACTGGCAAAATCTGCGCTGGTGCATGGGCTACACCCGCCGGAGGGACGGTAGCCTTGTGAGGAACACCCTGACACAGCTGGACAGGTGGAAGCTCATAGATAACCTGCGCCGGAGCCTTTTGCCGGCGGCGCTGTTCGCCGCCATATTCGCGGGACTGACCGCGGGCTCCGGGGCGATGGCGGTGGCGGCGGCGCTGGCACTGGGAGCCGCCGCCAGCGGACTGCTGCTCTCAGCCGCGGGACTGCTAATACGCCGGGACGGCACCGGGAGGGCACGGTATCAGTCGGCGATAATAGCCGGCCCCGCCGGGGCCGCCGCCAGGCTGGGGCTGGAGCTGGCGCTTCTGCCGGCCCAGGGGTGGATACAGCTCCGGGCCGCCGCCACGGCCATCTGGCGGATGACGGTGAGCCACAGGGGGATGCTCCAGTGGGTCACCTCCTCCGACACCGAGGGACGGCGGGGGAACACGCCGGGCGTGAACTACCGGGTGATGCTGGCGTGTCCGCTCTCGGGCGCGGGGCTCATACTGCTGACGCCGTATGTGCCGGCGCTGGCGGTGGGGGCGGTGTGGATATTCGCCCCGGCCGTGGCGTGGCGCATATCGAGGGAACGGCGGCGGGGCGTGTCGGCGTCCCAGTCGGACAGGGCGTATCTGCTGGCAAGGGCCAGGGAGATATGGAGGTATTTTGAGGAAAATCTGACGGTGGAGGACAACTTCCTGCCGCCGGACAACATCCAGGAGGAGCCGAGCCTGGGACCGGCCCACCGAACGAGCCCCACGAACGTGGGGCTGGCGATGCTGGCGTGTGTGGCCGCCGCCGATCTGGGACTGGTGGGTGAGACCAGGGCCGCGGAGGCGGTGAAAAGGGTCCTCGATACAGTGGAGCGGATGGAGAAGTGGCGGGGGCACCTTTATAACTGGTACGACACAAGGACGCTGTCGCCCATGGAGCCCAGGTACGTGTCCACCGTGGACAGCGGGAACCTGATGGGGGCGCTGATCGCCGTGAGGCAGTGGTTCCTGGGGCTCAATGACCCGGAAAGCGCCGAAAGGTGCGAAAGGCTCGTGGCAGATACGGACCTGGGGGCGCTCTACGACAGGAAGCGGAGGCTGTTCACCATAGGCTGGGACATGGCGAAAAACGCGCCAACACAGGGGTACTATGACCTTCTGGCAAGCGAGGCCCGGCAGACGAGCTATATCGCCGTGGCCCTGGGGGCGGCGCCGGGGAAGCACTGGCGGGCCCTGGGCAGGGCTCTGGTGAGCCTGGACGGATACTCGGGCATGGCCAGCTGGACGGGGACGATGTTCGAGTACCTGATGCCTGATCTGCTTTTGCCGTGCCCGGAGGACAGCGCCATATATGAGTCGTCACGCTTTTGCCTGTACGCCCAGAGGAGAGCCCACACGGGTATCCCCTGGGGTATATCGGAGAGCGCGTACTACGCCTTCGACCCGGGGCTTTCGTACAGATACAAGGCCCACGGCGTGGCGAGGCTGGCCCTGAAGCGGGGGATGGGCTCGGAGAGGGTGATCTCGCCCTACTCCACCTATCTTGCGCTGCCCTTTTTGCCCGCGGCGGCGGTGAGAAATCTAAGGCGGCTGGAGGCCACGGGCGCGGTGGGACGGTACGGACTTTTTGAGGCGCTGGACTACACGGTGAGCAGAGTGGGCCAGGGGAGGTTCGAGCCGGTCAGGACGTTTATGGCACACCATCTGGGGATGAGCCTTGTGGCGATAGCGAACACACTGTGCGACGGGGTGTTCCCGAGGAGGTTCATGTCGGACGAGCGCATGGGGGCATACCGGGAGCTTTTGGAGGAGCGGGTGCCCACGGGGCAGGTGAGGCTCCGCCAGCCGCCCAGGGACGTGCCCGCCGCGCCCAGGAGGTTCGAGAGCTCCGGCTACGCCGAGAGCTTTACAGAGACGGACGGGCTGGAGCCCAGGTGCACGGCGCTGTCCAACGGGGGCTACACGGTGATATTCGCGGAGACGGGCGCGACCAGGTCGACCTTCGGGGACATGGAGGTGACGCGCTTCGACTCAAGGCCGCCATACAGGGCGGGCATGGCCGTGTATCTGGTGACTCCGGAGGGGGCGGTGCCGGTGACGGCCGCGCCGGATTTTGAGAGGGACGTGGACTACGCCAGCGCCCTTTCGGACGTGGAGGGGCGGATAAGGGCGCGGCGGGGAGGCTACTGCGCGACCATGAGCGTTAGTGTGCCGCCCTCGGCCTCCGGCGAGACGCGGACGGTGGAGATAACCGCCCCCGCGGGAGTGGGGGAGGTGACGGTGGTGTTCGAGCTGGAGCCGGTGCTGTGCCCGGTGAGGGAGTTCGACTCACACCCGGCCTTTTCGAAGCTGGCGCTGGAGGCGGACATGGCCGGCGGGATACTGACCGTCCGGCGCAGGCCCAAGCCGGGACAGCGGCAGGTGTATATGGCCGTGGCCGCCAACCGGGAGTTTGCCGCCTCCACCCACTCGCGCCGGGGCGACGGGCTGGGCGAGGGGGCGATGCTGAGCTCCTCGCCGGACATGGCGGTGAAGATAACGGTGCCGGTGAAGCTGACCGGGGGCCGGGGCAGGGCGGCGCTGGCCCTGGCGGTGGGCCGGGAGCGGGAGGAGACCCGCAACATGGCAAGGGCGATGCTGGCAAAGCCGGACGCCCAGACGGTGAGCCGGGTGTCCGCCGCGGCGCTGATGCTGGGCATGAACGACCAGGACGTCCGGGCCGCCATGGGGCTCATTTCGCCGCTCATTTACGGCGGCGTGAGCATAGATGGCCGCCGGGAGGCCCTGGGGAGATACGCGAAACAGGACCTGTGGACCTTCGGTATCTCGGGGGACCTGCCGCTTATCGCGGGGAAGGTGGAGGGCGAGAGCGCCCTTGAGGGGGCGCTGGCGCTCATACGCCGCCACGCGTTTTTGGCGGAAAACGGCGTCAGGGCGGATCTGGCGCTGGCGCTGACGGACTCCGGCGACTACCGGGCTCCCCAGAGGCAGAAGGTGACGGAGCTGATGAGGGCCCTGGGCCGGGACGGCACACTGGGAAAGCCGGGGGGAGTCTATCTGCTGGACGCCGGGGACCCAAAGACGCTGTGCGTGGAGGCCCTGGCGGACGTGTGCTGCCGGCTGGACGCCATCCACGCCTTCCCCGCACACAAAGAGAGGCTGCCGAGGGGCAGGGCCAGATACGTCCGGGGCAGTCACGCCCCGTCCTGGCGCATGGAGCCGGACGGCACATTCCGCCTGGCGCTACGGGATGTGCTTCCGGAGGCGGCCTGGAGCCACATACTGACGAACGGGGAGTTCGGGTTCTTGGCCACGGAGTGCGGCACGGGGTATATGTGGTACGGAAACTCACGGCTTATGAAGCTGACCCCCGCCACCGGCGACGCCGGGGCGGTGGAGGGGCCGGAGAGAGTGGAGCTGACGCTGAACGGCCGGAGGCACAGCCTCTTCGCCGACGGGTCGGGGGAGCCGACGATGGTGGAGTACGGCTTCGGCTGGGCCGCCTGGGAGCGGGACCTGGGGACGGCGCGCTCGCGAGTCACGGCCTTCGTGCCGGAGGACATCCCGGCGAGGATCATGGTGGTGGAGCTGGACGGGGAGCTCGAGGGGGCGGAGCTTGAGTACTCCTGCGAGCTTATGATGTCCGAGGGCGACCGGGGGCCGGTGGTGACGTGGGGCGACGGGGAGTGCCTTACGGCGCGGAACACCTCCGGGCCCTTCAAGGGCACGGTGTTCCACACGGTGTCCGACCCCGGGGCCCGGGAGATGACCACCGACGGGCGGAGCCTGGAGTCGGGGCGCTGGGACTCATACGTCGGCGCGCCGGACAGGGCCGTCATGGCGCTGAGATACAGCGCCGGGAGAAGGACGGTCATAGCCTCGGGGTGCGTGGACGAGAGGGTCCTGCGGGACGCCGTAAAGAGGGCGGATAAGCTGCTGGAGGACACAAGGGCCCACTGGCGGGACACGGTGGATCGGGTGAAGGTGCGGCTTGACGACGAGAACATCGACGCGTATATGTCCGGCTGGGCCGTATACCAGACGCTGGCGGGGAGGCTCCTGGCGAGGACGGGACTCTACCAGAACGGCGGGGCCACGGGCTTCAGGGATCAGCTCCAGGACGCCTGCGCGCTCATAGGGGTGGACCGGTCCGTGGCGAGGCGACAGCTCGTGCTGGCCGCCGGGCATCAGTACAGGGAGGGGGACGTGGCCCACTGGTGGCACGCGACCCCGGAGGGGGACATGGGCGTGCGCACCAGGTGCTCCGACGACCTGATGTGGCTGCCCTGGGCCCTGACGGATTATGTAAACCGAACCGGCGACATGTCGGTCTTGGGCGAGCAGGCTCCGTTTTTGGAGTCACAGACCCTTTCGGAGAACGAGAGGGACCGCTATGAGCGGGCGAGGGTGTCGGAGGACACCGCGGGGGTAATGGATCACGCCCTCTTGGCGTGCAGGCTGTTCATGGACAGGGGCACGGGGAGCCACGGCCTTTCGCTGATGCTCGGCGGGGACTGGAACGACGGCTTTGACGGTGTGGGGAAGGAGGGCCGGGGCGAGAGCGTGTGGCTGACCTTCTTCGGGAGCCTGACGCTGAGGAGGATGGCGGAGCTGTGCGAAAAGACAGGGCGGACAGAGGAGGAGAGGGAGCTGAGCCTTTACGCCGACAGGCTGCTGAGAGCCGGGGAGGGGGCCTGGACGGGCAGGTGGTATCTGCGGGGGTACTACGACGACGGAAGGCCCCTCGGGGCGCCGGGGGACGGGGAGTGCGAGATAGACTCCATCGCCCAGTCCTTCGCGGTATTCGCCGGGGCGGACAGGATGCGCTGTCGGGAGGCGGTACTGCGGGCATATGACAGGCTCTTTGACCCGGCGACGAGGACGGTGAAGCTGTTCGACCCGCCCTTTGACAGGGGCGACACGGAGCCGGGGTATATAAAGACCTACGCCCCGGGCTACCGGGAGAACGGGGGGCAGTACACCCACGCCGCCATATGGCTGGCTATGGCCCTCATAAAGGTGGGGGAGCGGGAGCGAGGCAGGAGGCTGCTGTCCGCCATATCCCCCTGGGGGCGGGATCCGGTGACCTACGCCCTGGAGCCGTATGTTCTGGCGGGGGACGTGTGCTCCGCACCGGGACACGAGGGCCGGGGAGGCTGGAGCTGGTACACCGGCTCCGCCGGGTGGTATTTCCGGGCGGTGACCGAGTGCCTTGCCGACGCCCAAAGTCCGGCCGCGGCTATCTAAAGCCTTGCGTTGTGGGAAATAATGTGCTATAATTACCTTTAATTTAAATCGACCTGACGGGAGGCGAGGATATGGACACGGTGACGGAGCTGGAGATAATGCGCTCTGTGCGCCTTACGTGCGTGAGGGCCACGCGGTTCAAGACCGGATGCCTGTCCATGACCTTCCTCGCGCCACACACGAAAAAGACGGCGGCGCTGAACGCGGCGCTGCCGTATGTCCTGCGCCGGGGGACGAACAGGTGCCCGGATATGGAGTCACTGGCCGCGGCACTTGATGACCTCTACGGGGCAAGGGTAGAGCCGGCCATCCGCAAAAAGGGCGAGGTGGCGGCGCTGGGCTTCTGCGCGGACTTTCCGGACAGGGCGTTCCTGCCGGGGAACATAGACGTGCTGGCGGGCGTGGCGGGGATAATGGGGGAGCTCATACTGACCCCGGCGACCTTCGGCGGCAGGCTCAGGGCGGACTATGTGGAGTCGGAGAGGGAGAACCTCATCGCCGACATCAACGCGGAGATAAACGACAAGAGGTCCTACGCGGCGCTGAGGCTGGTGGAGGCCATGTACCGGGGCCAGAGCTACGGCGTGGGGAAGCTCGGGAGCCTGGCGGACGCGTCGAGGGTGTCGGTCTATACTCTGACGCGGCACTATAAGGAGATAATAAGCGCGTCGCCCCTGGAGATATTCTACTGCGGCGCGGAGGAGCCGGAGCGGGTGGCGGCCGTGGCGCGGGAGGCCCTGTCGGCCCTTCCGCGGGCGGCGGACCGCGCCGCGCCGCGTACGGCGGTGGATACGGGCGTACCGGCGGGGAAGGTCCGGCATATGACGGAGACCATGGACGTGACCCAGGGGAGGCTCATCATGGGCTTTCGACTGGGGGAGATCATGGAGAAGCCGAACTACCCGGCGCTTATGGTGTTCAACGCCGCCTTCGGCGGGAGCGTCACGGGGAAGCTTTTTATGAACGTCAGGGAGAAGCTGGCGCTGTGCTATTATATAAGCTCCTCGGTGGACATGCACAAGGGAGGCATGTTCGTCTCTGCCGGTATAGATCCGGACAGGGAGAGCGAGGTCGAGGAGGAGATACTCCGTCAGCTTGACGCCATAGCCCGGGGAGAGCTGGAGCCCTGGGAGCTGGAGAGCGCCAAGCGGGGGGTAATAAGCTCCATAAGGTCGGCGCTGGACGATCCGATGGGGCTGGAGAGCCTGTATCTTGACAGGACGATACTTGGGGCGCGGGCGACCATGGGGGAGCTGGCGGCGCTTTGCGAGGAGGTGACGGCGGAGGAGCTGGCGGCTGTGGCCAGGTCCGCACGCCTGTCCCATACATATTTCCTCACTTCCGGGGAGGAGGTGAGCGGCAGGTGAAAAAGCGGGAGTTCCCGAGGCTCGGAGAGATGGTCTGGCAGGAGGAGCTGGAGTCGGGTCTCAAGGTGGCGGTGGTGCCGAAGCCGGGGTACGGAAAGTCCATGGCGATGCTGGCGGTGGATTACGGCGGCGCCGACAGGAGCTTTGAGCTGGACGGCCGCAGGTACGACATCCCGGCGGGAGTGGCGCATTTTTTGGAGCACAAGCTGTTTGAGCAGGAGGACGGCGTGAACGCCCTGACGGCGCTGTCAGAGAGGGGGGCAAACGCCAACGCCTTCACATCGCCGGATATGACGGCGTACCATTTCGAGTGCTCGGATATGTTCTTTGAGGATCTGGAGCTGCTGCTGAAATTCGTGGCCTCGCCGTACTTCACGGACGAGTCGGTGGAGCGGGAGAGGGCCATAATCGCCCAGGAGATACGGATGATGGAGGACGACCCGGACGACGCGATGTACTACGCGCTGCTACGGTGCCTGTACGGAAACTCGCCGATACGTGAGAACGTGGCGGGCACGGTGGAGGACCTTGAGAAGATCACGGCGCAGACGCTGTACACATGCCACAGGGCGTTTTATACGCCGTCCAACATGACGCTGGTGGTAGTGGGCAACCAGGACCCGGGGAGGGTGGCGGACATGGCCGGGGAGGTATTCCGCGACAGCCTGGCCCCCAGGGCGAGGAGGATCCCGCCCAAGGCCGAGGAGCCGTTCCCGGTGGAGAGCAGGACGGTAAGGGAGATGGACATAGGCGCGCCGATGTTCCTGGCGGGGGCCAGGACGGCGGGGGGCCTCAGAGGCAGGGAGAGCGTCCGCCACGAGCTGGTGGCGAGCATAGCCCTGTCGGGGCTTCTGGGCTCGGCCTCGGGGCTTTACAGGGAGCTCTATGACAGGGGGCTCATAAACGAGACCTTCGGATATGATTTTGAGAACACCGCCGGATGCGCGCATCTGAGCTTCGGCGGAGAAACACACGCCCCGGACGAGGTGTGCCTGAGGGTGTTCGAGGCCGCCGCGGACATAGCGGCCAGGGGCTTCGACGCGGATTTCTTCGAGCGGCGGAGAAAGACGACACTGGGCGGGGCAATCAGGGCGCTTAATTCCTTCGAGAGCATATGCTACAATGTGGCCGCCGGGACATTCGCGGGGTATGAGTACTTCGACACGCCCGGCATAATAGACGCCATAACCCAGGAGGAGGCCAGGAGCTTCCTGTCCACGTACCTGACGCCCGACAGATGCGCGGTGTCGGTGGTAAACAACAAGAAACTGTAAAGGAAAGTGATAATAATGCCTCAGCATCTGCCTAACGCGTCGATCTCATTCCCCATGCTGGGGGACTGGTCCATAAATCCGTCGCCGGTCATAAACATAGGGCCGCTTACGATACACTGGTACGGCGTGATAATCGCCACGGGATTTTTGCTGGCGGTGCTGTACTGCGCCAAACGCGCCGGGGAGTTCGGTATGACGGCGGACAACGTGTTTGACGTCATAATCCTGGGCGTACCGATGGCGGTCATCGGCGCGAGGATTTATTTCTGCGCCTTCCACTGGGATCTTTTCAAGGACGACCCGATCTCGGTCCTGTACATCTGGCAGGGGGGACTTGGCATGTACGGCGTCATCGCCGGGGCCATACTGGCGCTTATCATCTACTGCCTGTGGAAAAAGCTGTCCATACCCGCTTTTTTGGATATGGTGTGCTTCGGCTTCCTCATCGGGCAGACGCTGGGCCGATGGGGGAACTTTATGAACAGGGAGGCCTTCGGCTACGAGACGGACATCTTCTGCCGAATGGTGCTGACGCTGCCAAACGGCACGTCGTACTCGGTGCATCCCACGTTCCTCTATGAGTCGCTGTGGAATCTGGTGGGGTTCACTTTTATGCACTTCTACTCGAAAAAGCACCGGACCTACGACGGGGAGATGTTCCTCATATACCTTGCCTGGTACGGCTGCGGCAGGATGCTCATCGAGGGACTGCGCACGGACAGCCTGTATATCTGGGGCACGTCGATACGCGTATCGCAGCTCGTTTCCGCCATACTTTTTGTTGCGTCGGTGGCGATTTTGTTGTATAATAGGTTCAAGAGGCACCCGGACCCTGAAAATATGTTCGTAAACCGCCAAAAGGCCGCCAAGGTCGCCATAGTCGAGGGGCCGGCCGGCGGGGAAGATACCGAGGGGGAGCGGAGCTCTGAGGAGAGCCCGGAGGAAGCCGGGGAAGAGGCCGGAGAAGAGGAAATAAAAGAGGACACGGAGGGGAAGGACAGTGACGAATGAGGAGCTTGACGAGGCGCTGAGGCCCCTTCAGGAGCTGTTGGACCGACACCAGACGTTCTCTTTTGAAAAAACAGGAGCTTTTACAACAAAACAAAATAATCATATGGAGGTAAATATCATGGCAAGCATCGACTTTGAGAACATACTGCAAAAAGTAAAGGACGCCGCCGGGACTGTGGCGGACTTCACCACAAAGGCCGCAAAGACCGTGGTGGAGAAAACTGGCGACGCCGCCAAGAGCGTGGCGGGAAAGGCCAGCGACGCGGCGAAGAACGTGGCGGGGAAGGCCCAGGACACGGCGAAGAAAACGAAGCTTTCGGCGCAGATCGCCGCCGAGAGGGAGGGGCTCAAGAAGAAGTACATGGAGCTCGGCAAGCTGTACTATGAGAAGTACGCGGGGAACACCGATCCGGACTTTGCCCAGCCCGTGGCTGACATCGAGGCGGCCCTTGAGCGGGTGGCCGCGAAGCAGGCGGAGATAGACGCCCTTTCCGCCGCTGAGGCGGACATCGAGATCGAGGTCACCGAGGAGGCGGACCACGTGGTGGACGAGGTGGAGGACACGGTGGAGTCCGCCGTTGAGACCGCCGTCAACGAGGCGGAGGAGATCGCCGACGAGGCGGCGAAGGCCTTTGACGACGCCGCTTCTACCGTAAATAAACCTCAGGAGTAATCTGTTAACAAGGTTTGCCCGGGACGAGCCGAAGAGGCTTGTTCCGGGATTTTTTACACTTTTGTACGTTATATGGTATCGAATAAAAAAACATCGAGAAAAAATTAACAAATACCCTTGAAATGTGCGTAAAGTTGTACTAAAATAATCATGCGTGTTTGCGCGGAGGGGGGAGGCACTTGGTCAATATCGTGCTGGTGGAGCCGGAGATACCGCAAAATTGCGGGAATATCGCCCGGACCTGCGCCGCCACAAGGTCGCGACTGCATCTTGTTCGCCCGCTGGGCTTTGACATCTCAGACAGGGCGGTGAAGCGGGCGGGGCTGGACTACTGGCCTATGGTGGACATAACGGTCTACGACGGCCTGGACGAGTTCCTCCAAAAGCACGGCGGAGACGAGCTGTGGCTCGCCACCACCAAGGCACCCAAAAGCTATCACGAGGTCCGGTACGCCGACGGCTGCTGGCTGGTCTTTGGAAAGGAGACGGCGGGGCTTCCGGAGTTCTTACGGGAGCGGTACCGGGACAGGTGCGTGCGTATCCCCATGAGGGAGGACGCCAGGAGCCTCAACCTCTCAAACTCAGTGGCGGTCATCTGCTATGAGGCGCTGAGACAGCAGGGCTTCCCGGAGCTCTCCGGAGTGGGGAGCATGGCGCGTTGACAGGCGCGACACCGAAACAAAGGTCATCAAATTATTTTTCAATGATAGGAGAAGAACCATGAACTACAACAAGAAATCAGTCCGTGACATCGAGCTTGCCGGTAAGAAGGTGCTCCTTCGCTGTGACTTCAACGTCCCCCTGAAGGCGGGCGTCATCACCAGCGACAAGCGCATCGTGGCGGCTGTGCCCACCATCAAGTATCTGCTGGAGCAGGGCTGCGCCGTCATCGCCTGCTCGCACCTGGGAAAGCCCGAGCCCAGCTTTGACAAGTGGGCCAAGAAGCAGGCCGAGAAGGGCAAGGCTCCCGAGGACCTGACCGAGGCCAAGTGGCAGAAGTCCCTCGAGGCACTGTGCATGGAGCCTGTGGCTAAGCGACTCAGCGAGCTGCTGGGCCAGCCGGTAATGCTGGCCGGTGACATCAATGTGGTGAATGATGACGTTAAGGCCAAGGCCGCCGCGTTGAAGCCCGGTGAGATCATGCTTCTCCAGAACACCCGTTTCAATAAGGGTGAGACCAAGAATGACCCGGAGTTTGCCAAAGAGCTGGCCAGCCTTGCTGATGTCTATGTTTCCGACGCTTTCGGCGCTGTGCACCGCGCACACGCCTCCACCGCCGGTGTGGCTCAGTATCTGCCCGCCGTGTCGGGCTTCCTTATAGAGAAGGAGCTGGGGATCATGGGCAAGGCTCTGGCAAACCCCGACAGGCCCTTTGTGGCTATCCTGGGCGGCGCCAAGGTGTCCGATAAGCTCAACGTCATCTCTAACCTCCTTGAGAAGGTGGATACGCTCATCATCGGCGGCGGCATGGCCTATACCTTCATGGCCGCCAAGGGCTACTCCGTGGGCACGAGCCTTCTGGACTCCGAGAAGCTTGACTACTGCAAGGAGATGATGGCAAAGGCCGAGAAGAACGGCGTAAAGCTCCTTCTGCCTGTTGACACGGTGGTCGCCGCGTCCTTCCCCGATCCCATTGACGGCCCCGTGGCCGTTGAGACCGTGGCCTCCGACGCCATACCCGCGGATAAGATGGGCCTGGACATCGGCGAAAAAACCCGCGAGATATTCGCCAAGGCCGTTATGGAGGCCAAGACCGTTGTCTGGAACGGCCCCATGGGCGTATTTGAGAACCCCACCCTGGCCGCCGGCACCATCGCTGTGGCAAAGGCGCTGGCCGACTCCGACTGCATATCCATCGTGGGCGGCGGCGACTCCGCGGCGGCCTGCGAGCAGCTGGGCTTTGCCGATAAGATCACACACATCTCCACCGGCGGCGGCGCGTCCCTCGAGTTCCTTGAGGGCAAGGAGCTGCCGGGCGTCGCGTGCCTCTTGGACAGATAAGGAGATAAAAGCGGCATGAACAGGAAATATCGCAGAGTTATAATAGCGGGCAACTGGAAGATGAACATGGTGCCCTCAGAGATCCGGAATTTCGCCGAGGCCGTGAGGAACATCGTGCCCCGGAACAAATGGTGCGAGGCTGTTATTTGCGCTCCCTTCGTGGATCTGCACACCGCAAGCCGCGTACTTTGGGGCAACCACATAAATATCGGCGCGCAGAACATAAGCGAGTTCCCCCGGGGCGCTTACACGGGCGAGGTGTCCGGCGAGATGCTGAAGGACCTGGGCGTGAAGTACGTCATCGTGGGGCATTCGGAGAGACGTCAGTATTTCGGAGAGACGGACATAACCGTCAACAAGAAGGTGAACGCCGCCATAGACGTGGGCCTCATGCCCATAATCTGCGTGGGCGAGAGCCTGGAGCAGCGGGACATGGGCATCACCGAGGACCTTATACGCTATCAGGTGAAGGCGGCCATCGCCGGTGTGCCCACGGAGAAGATGCGCAAGATCGTCATCGCCTATGAGCCCATCTGGGCCATCGGCACGGGACGCACCGCCACCCCGGAGGACGCCAACGAGATTTGCAAGCTGATAAGGGCGGTCATCCGCGGCGTACACGGCGCGAGGGCGGCCAGGGCCACGCCGATACTCTACGGCGGGTCAATGAACGAGAATAACGCCTATGACCTTCTGGCGCAGCCGGACATCGACGGCGGCCTCATCGGCGGCGCGTCGCTGGTACCGGAGAAGTACGCGGCGATAATCAACGCGGCAAATCAGGAGGAATAAAAATCCATATAATGGCCGCCCGGACGGGCGGCCATTCGGGATATTCCCGTTTGGGCCGGTTTTGTCCGGCCTGCCCTCTATATATTTTGAGGAGGTATCCTTATGAAAAGACCTGTGACATTAATTATAATGGACGGCTTTGGCATTGACAAACCGGACCCGAAGATAAACGCCATTGCCGCCGCGAAGAGGCCGAACCTTGACAGGCTAATCGCCTCCAGCCCCATATGCCAGCTCCAGGCCAGCGGCGAGGACGTGGGTCTGCCCGACGGACAGATGGGCAACTCCGAGGTGGGGCACACCAACATCGGCGCGGGGAGGATCGTGTATCAGAGCCTTCTGCGCATAACCGTGGCCGTCAGGGACGGGAGCTTCTTTGAAAATCCGGAGTATATCGCCGCCATGGACGCGGCCAAGGAAAGCGGCGGGGCCCTGCATCTGATGGGGCTCATGTCCCCCGGCGGCGTCCACAGCCACAACACACACACCTGGGCGTTTTTGGAGATGGCCAAGCGCCGGGGCCTTTCGAAGGTCTACATCCACTGCTTCATGGACGGCCGCGACGTGCCGCCGTCCTCCGGCAAGGAGTACATCGAGGAGTGCGTGGAGAAGTGCCGGGAGATCGGCGTGGGCAAAATAGCAACCATCGCCGGGCGCTTTTACGCCATGGACCGGGACAACCGCTGGGACCGGGTGGAGAAGGCCTATAACGCCATGGTGTGCGGGGAGGGGAACATCGACCTCGACCCCGTACACGTGATGCAGGCAAGCTATGACGCGGGCGTGACGGACGAGTTCGTGGTGCCCACGGTCTGCGCCCCCGAGGGGACGGTCAAGGCCGGGGACTCCGTTATCTTTACAAACTTCCGCCCGGACAGGGCCAGGGAGATAACGAGGACCTTCGTTGACCCGGAGTTTAACGGCTTTGAGCGCAAAAAGGGCTTCTTCCCTGTGAAATACGTCTGCACGACGCAGTACGACGCAACCATGCCAAACGTCACCGTGGCCTTCCCGCCGGAGGAGCTCAGGAACACCTTCGGAGAGATACTGGCAAAGCGTGGCATGAAGCAGCTGAGGATCGCCGAGACGGAGAAGTACGCCCATGTGACCTTCTTCTTCAACGGCGGCACGGAGCAGGTGTACGACGGCGAGGACAGGGCCCTTATACCGTCGCCCAAGGAGTTCCCCACCTACGACCTCATCCCGGAGATGAGCGCCAGGAAGGTGGCGGACGAGTGCGTAAAGCGCATAGAGACAGGCAAATACGACGCCATAATCCTCAACTTCGCGAACTGCGACATGGTGGGCCACACAGGGGTGTTTGAGGCCGCCGTCAAGGCCGTGGAGACAGTGGACGAGTGCGTTGGCAAGGTGGTGGACGCGGTCATGCGCGCCGGGGGCGTGTGCCTCATAACCGCCGACCACGGCAACGCGGACAAGATGATCGCCGAGGACGGCGAGCCCCACACCGCCCACACCACGAACCCCGTGCCCTTCTTCATCGTGGGCGCGCCGGAGGGCACGAAGCTGCACAACGGACGCCTGGCGGACATCTGCCCCACTATGCTGGAGCTGATGGGCATTGATAAGCCCGCGGAGATGACGGGGAAGAGTTTGATTGAGCACTGAGACTGTCGAAAAAGGCCGTCAGGCCTTTTCCGACAAGGGGGAACAAAAGGTAATTTTCGCGACGTACATGCCGCGAAAATCATCTAATAGTTTTTTGACACGCTGCATTTTGGGCTTCCCCAAAGGGAAGCCCAAAATTTTGATGTTGACATATGCGCATTTTATGCGTATAATATAGGCGAGAGGTGAGATAATGAAACAGAAAGACCTCCTTAGACTATTTTTTGACAAAGGCTGGTGGGTCCTCCGCGAGGGCGCGAACCATATTATTTTGACGGACGGAACGCGGGTGGAGCCAGTTCCGCGGCATAAGGAGGTCAACGAGCAGCTTGCCAAAGCACTTATCCGAAGAAACCGGTTATAGGGGAGGAAAGAGCATGAAAACAGCTTATCCGATTATTTTGACACCTGTGGAAACGGGATATTTGGTGTATGTACCTGATTTTGACATCAATACAGAGGGCGCGTCCATTGCCGACGCCATTTCCATGGCCTCCGACGCCATAAGCCTTACGGGGATCACCATGCAGGATATGGGAAAGAAGCTACCGGACGCGTCGACGACTCTCCCGGAATGTGGCGCGGGGGAGCTTGCGGTGTTTGCGGTAGTGGATTTTGATGCCTACCGCCGCGCAAATGATATGCGCGCCGTGAGAAAAAACGTGACCATACCAAGTTATCTCAATGAGCTTGGCGAGCGGGCCGGGGTCAGCTTCTCTCAAGTCCTCCAGGACGGCCTGAAGCAGAGGTTTGGAGTGAGATGAGCGGGCGCGGCTTGCCGGAAAATCGCGGGCGGGTTTAGAACACGCCCCTACCGGTTATTTGTGTGAATTTTCCAAAAATGCCGTAGGGGAGGGTTCTAAACCCTCCCGTTTTTGATTAGCGCCGAAAGGCGCAATATTTTTTTGGGGGTAGACTCCCCTCAGTCGGCTGCGCCGACAGCTCCCCTCAGAGAGGGGAGCCTTTTTTGCGCGGCGGGACGAGGGGCGGGCGGGTTTTTGACCCGCCCGTTCGGTTAAAGATTACGATCAAATATTAGTATCAGTAGTTGACGAAGCCTGTCACGGTGATGGAATCGACGGTGGAGTTATTTCTAATCGCCAAGGTGTAATTGCCGGTTTCCGGTATTTTGAAGGTCGTTTTAATATTTCCACCGGATGCAGGCACATAGTAAAACAGGCCGTCGGGGGCAATCAGGCCGAAATCCACATTGGCAGAGCTGGGAGAATAAACACAGTTGATGGTCACGGTTTCTCCGGCCTCCATGGAAAAACTGGTATTAAAGATCGCTACTTTTTCGGCAGGAAGAGAGGGGATA
Source organism: uncultured Oscillospiraceae bacterium (assembly GCA_947631395.1). Classification (GTDB taxonomy): domain Bacteria; phylum Bacillota; class Clostridia; order Oscillospirales; family Oscillospiraceae; genus RUG626. The sequence continues at coordinate 36,953 of CANRLF010000010.1, read as the reverse complement.
TTCACCTGCAAAAACGCGATGGGAGAGACGCCTGTTTCAATTTTTCGCGCCACAGACATATCAACGCGGTCATGCTTCACTTCGTTCAATACGACCTCTGAATGATTTTGAGCGGCGGACAGTGCCATAGCCGTATTGGAAACGTCAAGGCTACCCTTTACTGAAAAATCCTTTTCGGAAAAGTCGGTTGAGGAGGGGATCGTGTCATCATTGATAATCTGGACCGTTCCCTTGGGAATGATGTCAGATTTTATATTATCCTTATTCAACATATAAGAGTCGTCGACTGTCTCCGACGCGAAAGCGGGGATCGCCACAGCGATCACAAGCGCCATCGCGAGAGCAAGGGCGGCAATGGATGTGACGGTTATTTTGTTAAACTTCATAATGGCTTTTATCCTTTCTTCCATAGAATTTTTACTGAAATAGCTTCCAGACAGGGCAAACCCGCTGCGGCGCGCCTCCAGGGCGATCAGCGACAGGGCGTAGTCGCGGCGGCTGTTGGGGCCGTAGTGGAGGAGGACGGCTTCGTCGCAGGAGAGCTCCAGGTCGCGGTCGAGGAGGAAGTACATGGCCCACACGAGGGGGTTGAACCAGTGAAGGCACAGGGCCGCGGCCATGAGGAGCTTTTGCGCCGCGTCGAACCGGCGTATGTGGGTGTACTCGTGGTAGAGGACGTAACATGCCCCGTCGGCGTCAGACCAGTCAAAGCCCCGCGGAACAAGGATGACCGGCCTTATAATTCCATAGGTAAGGGGGGAGGGGAGCCCCGCGAGCTCCCGGAGCCTCACACGGCGACGGGGGCGCTGACGTTTAAGCCACCGGGTGGCAAACTCGTTTTCCACGGGTACGGCGGTGCGCACCTCCCGGCAAAAACGCGCCCGGGAGATGGCAAAGTAGAGCCCCAGCCCCAGTCCCACAGCCGCCCAGACAGCGGGAACAAGGGGGAAGCCAGCGGATCGGGTTTCAGTGTCCTCAGACGGGGCCCCGGACGGAGTTACAGGCGCGGGGGAGGGGACAGTACCGGGAAGTACAGCGCCCAAATCGCCGACCTTATCTGCCGGGGGATTATTCGGATTTGCCGTGTGGCCGTCCTGATCCGCGGGGGTGATGGGGGACTCGACGGATGGCAGGTCCGGGACGGGGAGCGCAGGAAGGGGCACACCCGCCGGAAGGGTGACGGACAGGGGCGTTAAGAGCCGCAGAAGCGCCAAGCACCAGAGGGCCGGAAAGAGGCGCTTTGGAAGTCGGCTCAGCCCCACGAGCCTTATGAGGATGATGACGGCGATGAGGACGGCGCCGCCGAGGCTCATTTGGATAAGAGTCCTTATCATGGCTTAATCCCACTCCTCCACGATGGACTTGAGCTTTTCGATCTGCTCAGCCGTCAACGCCTTTTTGCCGAGGAGAGCGGCGAAGAGATTGGCGGGCGCGCCGTCATAGAGCTTTCCGATGAGCTCGTTGGTCTCGGCCTCCTGCACGGCCTCCCTGGGGATAAGGGCGTGGCAGAGGAAGTTGGGCTCCCGCCGCTCGATGGCGCCCTTGGCGATGCAACGCTTGATGAGGGTGTAGGTGGTGTTCATGTTCCAGCCCACCTGGTCCTTTAGAACGTCGGATATGTGCTTGGCCGTCGCGTCCCCCTCACGCCAGAGGACGTTCATCACGCGGATCTCGGAATCAAAAAGCTTGCGGTCCATCTGTTCACGCTCCTTTACACGACTTTGGTAGTTTGGGCCCGAATATATACTACCACGGTAGTGGACGTTTGTCAACACTACTGCGGTAGTTTCTGAAAAAATTTTCCCGGGGCTGTCGGAGGGCCGATAATTTGTGGGATGTTTAGGCATACTAACCACATATTACAGCCTTTAAGGAGGACATTATGCGGGAATTTATCGGTATATCGAAGGTCACGGGGCGGGAGATACTTGACTCCCGGGGAAATCCCACGGTGGAGGCGGAGGTCGTATTGGAGGACGGGTCCGTCGGCGTGGCGGCGGTGCCGTCGGGGGCGTCCACCGGGTCATTTGAGGCGGTGGAGAGACGGGACGGGGACGGACTGCGCTACGGCGGGAAGGGGGTCCTGATGGCCGCGGAGAGCGTGTCGGGGGAGATAGGGGACCTTGTCCGCGGGCTCAACGCCCTGGACCAGCCGGGGCTCGACGGGGCGCTGAGGGAGCTGGACGGCACGGAGAATCTGGCGCGGCTGGGGGCCAACGCGGTGCTGGCGGTGTCCGTGGCCACGGCGAAGGCGGCCGCCGGGAGCAGGGGACTGCCGCTGTGGTCGTATCTGGGCGGGGTGAACGCAAGGCGGCTGCCGATGCCGATGATGAACGTAATAAACGGCGGGGCGCACGCGGCAAACTCATTGGACGTGCAGGAGTTCATGGTGGTGCCGGTGGGGGCCGGGAGCGTGGGCGATGCCGTGCGCTGGTGCGCCCAGGTGTTCCACGTCCTTGGCCGGATGGCCCGGTCGTCGGGGGTGGGGGACGAGGGCGGATACGCGCCTAATCTGGAGTCGGACGAGCAGGCGCTGAAGCTGCTTATAGAGGCGGTGACCGCCGCGGGGTTTACGCCGGGACGGGACTTTAAATTCGCCATCGACGCCGCCGCCAGCGAGTGGGTGGGGGAGGACGGAGAGTACTTCCTGCCGAAGCGAAAGGAGAAGATAAGCCGCGAGAAGCTGATCTCACGCTGGAAAAGCTGGTCGGAGAAGTACCCCATCATATCCATCGAGGACGGACTGGGCGAGGAGGACTGGGATGGCTGGCGGGAGCTGACGGGGGCCCTCGGGGACAAGATACGCCTTGTGGGGGACGACCTTTTCGTGACGAACACGGCCCGCATACGCGCGGGCGTGGAGTCGGGCGCGGGCAACGCGGTGCTGGTAAAGATGAACCAGATAGGGACGCTGACGGATACGCTGGAGGCCATTGAGACGGCGAAGAGCGCCGGATACACGCCGGTAATATCCCACCGCTCCGGCGAGACGGAGGACACGACGATAGCGGATCTGGCGGTGGCGGTGAACGCGCCGTTCATAAAGACGGGGGCCCCGAGTCGGGGCGAGCGGACGGCGAAATACAACAGGCTTATGAAAATAGAGGAGGAGCTTGGAAAAGCGGCCAGATTTTCGTAAAATTTGGCACGGAACAGGGAACTTTCTTTCCATTTAAAGCGTCAAAAAAACAAGAGGATAAAATAAACGGAAAGGATGATCCCAATGAAAAGAAAGACCTTAGCGGCGTTGGCCGCGATCCTGGCGCTGGCGCTGGCTCTGAGCTCCTGCGGGGCGAAGAGCGCGGAAACGGATGGCAGCTACGATAGGCCATGGGTCGGGGACATGCCGGGGAACAGCGCGGACGCCGCCCCGAGTGAGCCCGAGGCGCCATCAGGTGACTGGGACGGGGACAACTGGAGCGACGTGATGGACGAGGCGGCCTCGGCCGCGAAGCCCACGGCGGATCTGGCGGAGAAGATGATATACTCGGCCAGCGTGACCGTGGAGACCACGGACTTTGAGGGCGCGGTGAGGACCGTGAGCGACATGCTGGACAGGTACGGCGCGTTCTTAGAGTCCTCCAGCGTATCCGGAAAGAGCTATGAGGCGGAGTACTTCGGCTACAACAGCTACCGCACGGCCCGTTACACGATCCGCGTGCCGGTGAAGAATTTCACGGCCATGCGGGACGCCATGGGGGATGTGGGCTTCGTGCTGAACGTGGAGACCTACAACGAAAACATAACGCAGAGGTATTACGACGTACAGTCGAGGCTCGACGCCTATACCATCGAGCAGGAGCGCCTTATGGAGATACTGGCGAAGTGCGAGACGGTATCGGAGATGATCGAGGTGGAGTCGCGGCTGTCACAGGTGCGCTATGAGATAGAGTCCTGCGAGACCACGCTGAGGGGCTGGCAGAACGATGTGGATTACAGCACACTGGACGTGACGGTCAGGGAGGTGCAGGAGTACACCAAGGTGGTGGAGCCCAACAGGAGCTACTGGCAGCAGGTGGGCGACGGCTTCCGAAACAGCCTGAAGTCACTGGGGAGCTTCTTTAAGAGCTTCTTCCGGGGCGCGGTGGCGGCCCTGCCGGTGATAGCGGTCCTGGCGGTGCCGGTGGCGGTGGTGACGGTCATCGCCGTCAGGAGCGTGAAAAAGAGAAGGTCACGCCGGGATGAAAGCTCCGACGGGGACGAAAAATAAGGGTTTCCTCCAGGTTTAATCACATAGCTTTCAGGGCGTCCCCGAGATTTGGGGACGCCCTGAAAGACTGTCGGGAAAAGGCCTGACGGCCTTTTCCCGATAAGGGGGAACGTGCGGACCCGGGATTTGAAATTAGAATTTCAAATCCCGGGTCCTGCTGTTTTGCTGCGCGCATGACCCGGAGGGTCATACACTCCGCAAAACAAAAGGTAATTTTCGCGACGCGCATGTCGCTGCGAAAATCATCTGATTGCGACAAGCAAAGTAAACCCCCGGCTATGCTGGGGGAAGAAAAAGCTCCCTGTTAAAGTAGAGGTGGTTTGCCGACCGCACAACTACAAAAACAGGGAGGTCTTATCGTGAAAGATAAGGACATAAATAGTTTAGAACATACGACATGGAGATGTCAATATCACATTGTGTTTGCACCGAAGTTTCGCAGGCAGGTCATATACAGAGAGATAAAGGTGGATATAGGGAAAATTCTTAGACAACTGTGCCAGCAAAAGGGGATAGAGATCATCGAGGCAGAGCTGTGTCCGGATCATATCTACATGCTTGTGAGTATCCCTCCGAAGTACAGTGTGTCCCAGGTGATGGGGTATCTGAAGGGAAAGAGCAGTCTGATGATCTTCGTAATAAAGTACAAGTATGGGAACCGTCACTTCTGGGCGAGAGGGTACTACGTGGACACAGTAGGAAGGAACAAGAAGCAAGTCCAGGAGTACATCAGGAACCAATTAAGAGAGGACGAGCTGGCGGATCAGATGAGTATTAAGGAGTACGTGGATCCGTTTACGGGTCGCGAGAACAAGAGGGCAAAGACCCGCCCCTTGAGGGGCAGCCGGAGAAAGAAATGCGGTCGGCAATCCTTTCGGCGCCCCTTTAGGGGCTTTGCCTGTATTATGCCCTTTTAGGGCTATTCAAGCCTCCGGCTTAGCCGGAGGTTTTGACTGGTTTTTGACAAGCTTAACCGCCTCTTTGCGAAGAAGAGGCGGTTAAGTGTAACTTTGCTTTTTTGAGCTTTATATGACCTCGTTTTTCATGGCCTCCACGGGGTTGTCGCGTTTTATGATGGTCATGGAGTACATCATGGTGGCGAATACTACTAAAAAGACGCTACCGATGGCGATGGCTACGGCGGACCAGGGGAGGTAGAAGGAGGTCTCGACGCCCTCGTTTACGGAGCGGAACATGAGGTAGGTGAGGGCGAAGGCGGCGGGGACGCCGAAGATCAGGGATTTTGTGCCGTAGAGGATGCACTCAAAGTTCATCATCTTGTTAAAGCCGCGGTTGGTCATGCCCACGGACCGGAGCATGGCGAACTCACGGCGGCGCAGGAGGACGTTGGTTGATATGGTGTTGAACACGTTGAGGGCGGCGATGGCGGAGATGAGGATTATAAAGCCGTAGCTTATGACGTTGATGACGGTTATCAGGGCCCGCTGGTTGGCGGTGCGCTCGTAGACGTTGTAAAACTCGTCCTTGCTGATGTCAAATCCGGCGGCCTTGGCGCTGTTTACGATGTCCTCCACGCCACGGGCGGGGTCTGACATGTTGATGTACAGGCTGATAGACTCTCCGGATTCGTCTATCCTGATGGCCTCGCTGAGGGGCATGAGCACGCACATGTAGCCCTTGCCATTGTTGCCGTTGAGGCCAAAAATGAGCTCGTCAGTCATATAGCCTATCTCATAGGTGTTGACGTAAGGGGCGACGAGGGCGTCTACATTCTCGCGGATCTCATCATCGTCCTGGCCGTTGGCGTGACCGTCGGAGATGGCGTCATCGACCGCGCTCCACTGATCATCGGGGATGAAGCTTATACTGCGGGCGTCCTTTCGGAGAAAGTCCATGCGCTCCATGCGCCCGGCGTCGCTGTTAAAATATCTCTTTGTGGCCCTGACCACCACCTTGGGGTGCACGCCCATGTACTCAGCCTCCGAAAGGCCGTGGGCGGCGAGATATTTGCGGTAAGTCTCGTCCTCAACGCCGAAAATATAGACCGGGGTGGTGAAATAGGGGGAGGTAGGTATGGAGCGACGGGTATCCTCGGGGATGTCGTCAACGTCCAAAAGGGCGCGGACGCTTCTTACCTCCTTCATAGCCGAGACCTCAGAGACGGAATTTGAGCTTGAGATGGCGAAGGAGAGAAGGCCGAGATTTTCGGAGCCTATGGGGTCGGTCAGGTGGTCCAGAGTGCCGCGGTAGTGATAATACTCCAAGTCGTGGTCGTAATCCTTAAAGGCGTCCTCCACCGCGTCCGTGAGGTAACGGCAGAAGGAGCTGGCGGAGATGAAGAGCACCACGGACATGAAGAGGCTTACTACGGTTGCCCGGTAACGCTTGCGGTTGCGCTTGAAGTGCTTTGAGGCGATGGCACCCTCAAGGCCGAAGAGCTTGTAGGTGAGGGGGGAGGTACGGACCTCACGGCGCTTTACGGACACGTCGTTTGACTGGCGTATGGCCTCAATGGCGGAGATCTTCATGGCCCGGCGGGATGGGACCCAGGCGGATATGAGGACCGTGACAAAGCCGATGACGGCGGCGGAGAGAACGGCAAGGAGCGTGACGTGCATATGGAGCACCACGCTGGTGTCGGTGTCGAACATCCGGGACAGGTCCCCACCGATGAAGTGGAAGGTCACGGTCATGCCAAGTATGCCGGAGAGTATGCCCAGGGGTATGCCGATGGCGCTGACGGTGACGGCCTCGGTAAAGACCATGCGGCGTATCTGCTTTTTTGTGGCCCCCACGGACCGGAGAAGGCCGAACTGCTTTGTCCTCTCGGCCACGGAGATGGAGAAGGCGTTGTAGATTAAGGACACGGAGCCGAACATTATGAGGAAGATGAGTATGGCCCCGAGGCTGTATAGCACGGTGTAGAAGCTATCGTACCTGACGATGCCGAGGGTGGTGAGGTAGCTTGAATTGTCCTTGGACTTATAAGCTCCGGCGGGGAAATCCGCCTGGAAGTGGAATATGTCCTTGGGGTTCTTCAGAAGGAACCAGCTCTCAAGGTAGGGCGCGTCGTACTCGCTGTCCCAGTATGTCAGGGCCATCTGGCCGGGGAGGCCGTAGTCCTCGTAATCGGGCCTTGACATGTAGCCCACCACGGTGTAGGTACGGGTGAGGTTTACGCGGAGCTCCTCGTCCATGTCATAGTTATCGTAGGTGTCGAGTATTTTCCCGTCAAGGAGCCTGTCGCCCATCGGCAGGGTGACGGTGTCGCCTATTTTCACCCGCGTATCCCCGGCCTGGCCGTGGCGGAGGACTATCTCGTCCGGCTTTTCCGGGAGGCGGCCCTCGGTGACGTTAACGGGCATACGCTCAAAAAACGTCTCGTCCGCGCCCAGGACGTAGAGATACGGGTAGTGGGACTCAGCGTTATCACTCACGCGGCTGTAACCCATGATCTGGGCGTAGGCGGCGGAGTCGACCCGCCCGTCCGCCTCCAGGCGATCCTTATCCGAGGCGGGCATGTAGCAAAAAGAGCCGTGCCAAAGGCCCTCACGGGCCACCATGACGTCCTGCAAATACCGCTCGAAGCTGGAGATACTGCTGGTCACGGCGGTTATCATGGCGGCGGAGAGGATTATGCCCACGACGGTCACGATGGTGCGGGTCTTATTCTTCTTCAGCGTCTTGAGGGTGACCTTTGAAAATATACTCATTTTCTCAGCTCCTCGTCACGCACTATACGGCCGTCCTCTATGGCGATGACCCTGTCGGCCTGGAGGGCGATGTTCTCGTCGTGGGTTATGACGATGAGGGTCTGGTCGTATTTTTTGTTGGAGAGCTTCAGAAGGTCCACGATGTCCTGGGAGTTTTTGGAGTCCAGGTTTCCCGTGGGCTCGTCGGCCAGGACAACCGCGGGGGCGTTCATCAGGGCCCTGCCGATGCTGACACGCTGCTGCTGGCCGCCGGAGAGCTGGTTTGGAAGGTGCTTTTCACGGCCGGTGAGGCCAAGTATCTCCAAAAGCTCCGAAAGGCGCTCCTCGTTCACCCGACGGCCGTCCATGAGGACGGGGAGGGTTATGTTCTCCCGGACGTTCAGCACGGGGATGAGGTTATAAAACTGGTAGATGAGCCCCACCTCACGGCGGCGGAACACGGCCAGCTGTTCCTCGCTTTTCCGGTAGACGTCCTGGCCGTCCATGTAGACCTTGCCGGAGGTGGGGTAGTCCACGCCGCCTAAAATGTGCAGGAGCGTGGATTTGCCGGAGCCGGAGGGGCCGATTATGGCTAAGAACTGGCCCTTTTCCACGGAAAAGCTCACCCCGTCCAGGGCCTTTACCGTGTTGTCGCCGGAGCCGTATACCTTTGTGAGATTTTCCACCCGTAAAATTTCCATGAGAAATTCTCCTTTTTCAAGTGTTACGGGGATATTTTAATAAGTCAAGGTGACTTTCGGGTGACTTTATTATTACAGTTTTGTAATAATCGAAAAAAGGAGCGGCATCAGACCGCTCCTTTATAAAAGCGTATTGTGAAGCAGGCCCCGCCGCCGGGGGCGTTCTCGGCCTTCACGGTGCCGCCGGAGGAGCGGATTATGGACCGGGCCAGGGCAAGGCCGATGCCGGAGGACTGGGCGTCGGAGTTTTTGCCGCGGTAGAAACGCTCGAATACATAGGGAAGCTCGGACGCGTCAAAGCCGGGGCCGGTGTCACGGACGGTGAGCTCGGCGAATATGGGGGTGACGCGGCCGGTGACGGTGACGGCCCCGCCGGAGGGGGTGTGCTCCATGCAGTTTTTAAGGATGTTCCCCAGCGCCTCGGCGCACCAGGCCGGGTCCACGGTAACGGTACCGGAGCGATCCACATCGGTCCGGAGCTCCACGCCGCGGACCTCGAGGGCGATGGCGAGGGGGGACGCGGCGGCGTCAGTGAGCTCACGGAGGGTCACGGGACGGGGGGCGAGCTCGGCCATGCCGGCGTCAAGGCGGCTTATTTTCAAAAGGGCCGAGACGAGCCACTCAAGGCGGCTGAGGGACCGGGATATATCCCGGGTGAGCTCCGCGCGCCGCTCAAAGCCTGTGTCAGGGGAGGCGAGCATGGCGAGGGCCAGGTTTATGCTGGTGAGGGGAGTTTTGAGCTGGTGGGATATGTCGGCCATGGAGTCGGCCAGACGGTGCTTGTCATTTTTAAGCTCGTCAGACTGACTGCGAAGCGCCACGATGAGCTTTGAAAGCTCCGACTGCAAAATGGACAGCTCACCCTCGGAAAAACGGTCCAGGTCGTAGCTTTCATAGCCGTGGAGGATCCTGTCAAGCTCGCCGGCAAGGTCGGCCATCTGCTTATAGCGGCGACGGGACGCGATGATGTGCCAGAGAAGCAGTAGAGCTCCCGTCGCTAAGGCGGCTATACCGGCGGCGTCGGATACACAAAAGCAGGCTATGGACGCGGCAGCCCAGATAAGGAGAAAAGCAAGGGTGTCACGGCGAAAGCCGGCGTTTCTCATAAGCTTCATCACTGACCCACCTTATACCCCAGGCCCCGGACGGTGAGGATGATCTTGGGCTCAGCCGGGTCGTCCTCTATCTTGTCACGAAGGCGCTTTATATAGACCGTGAGGGTGTTGTCGTTGACGAAATCACCGGCGGCGTCCCATATCTCCTCCAATAGCTTTGAGCGGCTGAGCACAAGGCCACGGTTATTTAAAAATACGAGGAGGAGCTTATATTCAAGGGCGGAAAGGGGTATCTCACGGCCGGCCTTCGTCACCTGGGCCTTCTCGGTGTCCACGCGCAGGTCCTCGAGCTCGATGACGGAGAGGGCCTTGCCGGACCGGCGGAGGACAGAGCGGATGCGGCTGACGAGCTCCCGGGGGCGGAAGGGCTTGGCGATGTAGTCGTCGGCGCCGAGCTCCAGGCCCGTGACAACGGAGAACTCATCGCCGGAGGCGGTGAGGAATATGACGGGCAGATCAAAGCGGGACTTGAGCTCCGAGCACAGGGAGAACCCGTTGCCGTCGGGAAGGCCCACGTCCAGAAGGGCGAGGTCGTAGCCCTCACAGGCCCTCAGAAGGGCGTCGCCCACGGAGCCCACGGCGTCGGCCTCAAAGCCCTCGCCACGTAAAAACTCCGTGAGGTTGGTGACGATGCTACTGTCGTCCTCAACGATAAGTATCCTGGCCAATTTTATCACCTCACAGACATTGTAACACGAAAAGGCGAAAATGTGGAGAGAAAAATGAGAGAGCCCTCCACGGGTTTACTTTTTGGCGGAAAGGTGATATAGTATGGTAAATCCCATAAAGGAGCCGCCGTATGTTTGAGAAGCTGGCTGAGATCGAAAAAAAGTATATCGAGGTGTCTGAGAGCCTTGAGCGTCCGGAGGTGTACTCAAATCCTGACGCCTACGCCAGGGCCGCCAGGGAGCTGAAGGAGCTGAAGCCCGTGGTGGAGGGCTACCGGCGTTGGCGGGATATTAGCGAGAGATGCGACGAGGCCCGGCAGCTGCTGTCCGACCCGGAGCTGGGGGAGATGGCAAGGGAGGAGCTGGAGGACGCGAGACGTGGGCTGGACGAGGCCGCGGAGGAGCTGAAGATACTCCTGCTACCGAAGGACCCCAACGACGAGCGGAACGTCATAATCGAGATCCGCGGCGGCGTGGGCGGGGAGGAGTCGGCCCTTTTCGCGTCGGATCTTTTCAGGATGTACTCCATGTACGCCGAGGCGAGGCGCTGGAGGACGCAGATAGCTTATATAAACGAGACGGAGCTCGGGGGGATCAAGGAGATAAGCTTCATCGTGGAGGGGGCGGGGGCCTACTCGAGACTTAAATTCGAGTCGGGCGTACACAGGGTGCAGAGAGTGCCGGTGACCGAGTCCTCCGGGCGGATACAGACCAGCGCCGTCACCGTGGCGGTGCTACCGGAGCTGGAGGAGGTGGAGTTTGAGATAAACCCCGCGGACCTTCAGATAGACACCTTCCGCTCCACCGGGGCGGGGGGACAGAAGGTAAACAAGACGGAGTCGGCCATACGCATAACACACATACCCACCGGGACGGTGGTGGAGTGCCAGGACGAGCGGAGCCAATATAAAAACAAGGACAGGGCCATGAAGATACTGGCATCGAGACTGGCGGACGCGGAGAGAAAAAAGCGGGACGCCGCAGTGGCCGCCGAGCGGAAAAGCCAGGTGGGGAGCGGCGACCGCTCCGAGCGCATTCGGACGTATAACTTCCCACAGGGGAGAGTCACGGACCACAGGATAAACCTGACGCTATATAAGATAGACCAGATAATGAACGGGGCGCTGGATGAGCTCATCGACGCCCTTATAACGGCGGATCAGGCGGAGAAATTGAAAGGGGCGGAGGAATAATGGCAAAGAGTGAGTACAGAGTCCACGGGCGGTTCGACGAGCTTGTCCGGGAGGTGGAGGGGGGTATAGGCGCGGGCAGTATCTCAGCCACCTGCGAGGACGCGAGCGATTTTCGCCTTGAGGACGTCCGGTGCGCCGTGAGGGTGTTCGAGAGATACAGCTGGATCGGCGGGAACCGGGTGAGCCTGAGCGTCACGTTCTTCGGACACGACGGGGACGTGAGGGTCAGCGCCATAGCCTCCGGCGGGAGCCGGGCCGTGTTCTCCAAGGTAAACACCTTCGGTGAGGAGGCGTTTTTGGAAAAGCTGGACGAGATAATGGGGCGGTATAAATGACGAACACACTCTTTCTCACGGCGATGGACGTAAGGACCGCGGCGGAGATCGTGAAAAGCGGCGGCATAGCCGCGGTGCCAACCGAGACCGTATACGGCCTGGCGGCCAACGCCCTTGACAGGGTGGCGGTGATGAAGATATTCGTGGCGAAGGGCAGGCCCGAGACAAAGCCGGTCAGCATATTCGTCACGGGCATGGAGATGGCGGAGCGGTTTTGCGTGGACATACCCGCCGGGGCGTACGCTCTGGCGGAGGCCTTCTGGCCGGGGCCGCTGACGATGATACTGCGCCGCCGGGAGAACGTGCCGGACGCGGTGACAGCCGGAAAAGAGGGCGTGGGGGTAAGAGTGCCGGAGAATGACACCACGCTGGAGCTTCTGAGGCTGGCGGACCTGCCGTTGACGGGCACCTCGGCGAACATGAGCGGGGAGCCGCCGGTCCGGACGGGGACGGAGGCGTATGACGTATTCAAAAACCGCATCGAGTGCGTTCTGGACGGCGAGGCGCCGGGGGGCGTACCCTCCACGGTGGTGGATATGACGGGCAACATTGCGAAAATTGTCCGTTTTGGCGCTTTGTCAAAGGAAGCTATTGAAAAAGTCCTGGGGGAAGTGGTAGAATGAGGACCGTCGGCATTACGGGGCCCACGGGCGCGGGAAAGACCACGGCCCTGAGGGCAATAGAGGCCATGGGCGGAGCGGTCTTTGACTGCGACAGGATATATGAGGAGCTGCTCAGAAGCTCCGCACAGATGCTCGCGGCCATAGAGGGGCACTTCCCGGGTACGGTCCGGGAGGGGACCCTTGACAGGGCGAAGCTGGCGGATACGGTGTTCTCCGACCCGGAGGCGCTGAGGGACCTGTCGGAGATCACGCACCCGTATGTGATCCGGGAGGTGAGCCGGAGGCTGAGGGAGGCGGAGGAGGCCGGCCGTGAGATAGCGGCCATAGACGCCATCGGCCTTTTTGAGAGCGGCGCGGACAGACTGTGCGACTATACCGTGTTCGTTACGGCGCCGCTGGAGCTGAGGCTCCGGAGGGTGACGGAGCGGGACGGAATAGATATGCGATCGGCCCGGAGCAGGGCGCTGGCCCAGCGGGGGGACGAGTATTTCGAGGCCCGGTGCGACTATAAATTAGTGAATGATTTCCCGGATGAGGAGAAATTTTTTCAGTACTGCCGGGAATTTTTTCAGGAGGACAGAAATGGCGGAGACCAGAGAAGAGCTTTTTTACACACAGAAGCACATCAGTGACACCATTGGCGAGGCGGAGCTCAAGGAGTCCGACACGTACTGCGCAAGGTACATGGACTTTCTCCAGAAGGCCAGGACAGAGAGACTGGCGAACGCCGAGGCCGTGAGGCTGGCGAAGGCCTACGGCTTTTGTGAGTTTGACAGGAACGCGCCGCTGAAGGCCGGGGACAGGATATATAAGTCAGTCCGCGGCAAGATGCTGCTCCTGGCGGTCATCGGGAAGAGGAGCCTTGCGGAGGGCGTGAACATATGCGCGGCCCACATCGACTCGCCCAGGCTGGACTTAAAGCAACTGCCGCTTTATGAGCAGAACGAGATAGCGTATCTCAAGACGCACTATTACGGCGGCATACGTAAATATCAGTGGGTGACCATACCGCTGGAGCTCCACGGGGTGGTGGCGCTGAGGTCAGGCGAGACGGTAAACGTGAACATAGGCGCGGATCCGTCGGACCCCATACTTTACGTGTCGGATCTTCTGCCGCACCTGGCGGCAAAGCAGTCCGAGCAGCCGCTGGCGAAGGCAATACCCGGGGAGAAGCTAAACATCATACTGGGCTCACTTCCCGTGCGGGGCGACAGCGGCGCCGACAGGGTGAAGCTTAATGTGCTGAAGATACTGAACAAAAAATACGGCATCACGGAGGAGGATTTCCTCTCCGCCGAGATAGAGGCGGTGCCGGCCTTCCCCGTCAGGGAGGCGGGACTTGACAGGTCGATGATCGCCGGTTACGGACAGGACGACCGGGTCTGCGCCTTCGCGGAGCTCCAGGCGCTGTATGAGGTCGAGGCCCCGGAGAAAACGGCGGTGTGCGTTCTGGCGGACAAGGAGGAGATCGGCTCCGTGGGCGTCACGGGCATGGAGAGCCACGCCTTTGAGTGCTTCATGGGCGACATGTGCGCAAAGCAGGGCGTGGAGCTGAGGCACTGCCTTGAGAGCTCCTTCTGCGTGTCAGCCGACGTGGCTATGGCCTTCGACCCCACTTGGCCGGAGGTGTCGGACATGCGGAACACCGCGAAGCTGAACTACGGCGTGGGCATCGCCAAGTACACGGGCCGGGGCGGAAAGTCAGGCTCCAACGACGCCAGCGCCGAGGTCATGGGCAAGCTCCGCCGGATATTCGCCGACGCCAACGTGACATGGCAGTACGCCGAGCTTGGCAAGGTGGACGAGGGCGGCGGCGGCACCGTAGCACTTTACATGGGCAACAGGAACATCGACACGGTGGACGCCGGTGTGCCGGTGATCTCGATGCACGCCCCATATGAGATAGTGGCGAAGCTGGACTGCTATATGACATATAAGGCGATGAAGGCCGTGTATCTTTCAAAATAAGTTTTAGAATAATTTCCCCCCTCCGGGTAAAGCTACCCGAAGGGGGGATCTTTTATGAGCGACGACAGGAACATGACAGCGCCTGTATCAAACGAGCCGGATACACAGCAAAAAAAGCCGGAGGAGATATACCAGAAGGACCAGATCGAGGACATGGGCTCCTCCACAGTCCGGTCCAGGGGGCACACTATACATTGCCTCACCATCGTGGGGCAGATAGAGGGACACCAGCTACTGCCATCGGACAACAAGACCACAAAGTACGAGCACGTAATGCCGCAACTGGCGGCGATAGAGGAGTCCGACGACATAGACGGGCTGCTCATTTTGCTCAACACCCAGGGCGGGGACGTGGAGGCGGGGCTGGCCATCGCGGAGCTTATCGCGGGTATGTCAAAGCCCACGGTGTCCCTTGTGCTGGGGGGCGGGCACTCCATCGGGGTGCCGCTGGCGGTAGCGGCGAAAATGAGCATGATCGCCCCGTCGGCGGCGATGACCATCCATCCGGTGAGGCTCACCGGCGTGGTGATAGGGGTGCCGCAGACCTACAACTATTTCGGGAAAATACAGGAGCGGATAGTCAGGTTCGTCACGGAGAACTCCAACATAACCCGGGAGAAGTTTACGGAGCTGATGCTAAAGACCGGGGAACTGGCCGCGGACGTGGGCACCGTAATATACGGGCAGGAGGCGGTGCAATCGGGGCTTATCGACCGCATCGGAACACTGTCCGACGCGCTGGGATATTTGCATGAGGAGATAGACAGGCACAGGGCCGGCGGTAAACACTGACGGACGATAATACAACAGGACGATCTTCGCGACGCGCGCCGACGTGAAGGTCGTCTTGCTTTTTGCGTTCCCTTCTTGGGCAGGGGGGGAATATAGTTTGGGGGGTGGGAATATTATGGGATGGATTTTTTGGGGGGTGGCGGTGGATGGAGATGGTGGAGAGGATAGGGGACGTTATTTGGTCAGGGCCGGTGGTGGTGGGGATCGCGGTGATCGCCGGGTATGTATCGTACAGGACCAGGTTCGTACAGGTGAGGCGTCTGCCGGAGGCGATATTCAGAAGCGGTATGTTCGCCCGGGGGACGGGGGAGGGCACGTCGCCCTTTGAGGCGGTGTGCACGGCGCTGGCCGGGACCGTGGGCACGGGGAATATAGCCGGGGTGGCACTGGCAATAAGCATGGGCGGGCCGGGGGCGGTATTCTGGATGTGGATATCGGCGCTCCTCGGTATGGGGCTCAAATACGCCGAGATATGCTTGGCGGTCAAATACCGCTGTCGCGTGGGCGGGGAGTACGCCGGAGGGCCGATGTACTACATAAAAAACGGCCTGGGACGGGCTTTTGGCCCGCTGGCCGTTTTGTTCGCGGTATTCGGGACGCTGGCGTCCTTCGGACTTGGAAACGCCATGCAGGTGGGCAGTGTGATGGCGCTGTTGCCGGGTGTGCCGCCGATGGCGGTGGGGGCGGTGATGGCGGCCCTGGTGCTCGTGACCTGCCGGGGCGGGGCGAGGGGCCGGGGGAGAGTGGCGGCGCTTTTGGTGCCGCTTATGGCGGGGGTGTATATCCTGTCGTGCCTCGGGGTGATAGCCGCAAATCCCGGGAGGCTGCCCGAGGCGCTGGCGGCCATATTCACCGGGGCCCTCAGACCGGACGCGGCCCTGGGCGGAGCCGCCGGGTCGGCGCTGTCCTGGGGCTTTCG
Source organism: uncultured Oscillospiraceae bacterium (assembly GCA_947631395.1). Classification (GTDB taxonomy): domain Bacteria; phylum Bacillota; class Clostridia; order Oscillospirales; family Oscillospiraceae; genus RUG626. The sequence continues at coordinate 20,776 of CANRLF010000010.1, read as the reverse complement.
CAGGGGGCTTTTCTCAAGCGAGGCGGGGCTGGGCTCATCGCCCATCGCCCACGCCTCGGCGGAGGCGAAGAGCCCGGCGGATCAGGGGCTTATGGGCATTTTTGAGGTGTTCGCGGACACGGTGGTCATATGCACACTGACGGCGCTGGCGATCCTGTGCTCCGGCGTGAGGGCAGTCCGTGGCGTACCCGCCGGGGCGGAGCTGGTGCTGGCGGCGCTAAGGGAGGTTTACGGGCAAAGGGCATCGGGGATATTCCTGGCCGCCGCCATGGGGCTCTTTGCCTTTTCAAGCGTTGTCAGCTGGTCACTGTACGGCGAAAAATGCGCGGGGTTTCTCTTCGGACCGAAGGCGGCCGCTGTATACCGGGCCGTATTTGCCGCGGTGACGCTCCTGTCGCCGCTGATGGCCTTTTCACAGGCCGTGGCCGTATCGGACATAGCTACATTCTTCATGCTGGCTACGAACCTTCTGGCGCTGGCGCTTTTAGCCCACAGGGGGAGGATAGACAGCTGAGGCGTCAGGCGTAAAGTTGGGCCACGGCGCGGGCGGCGTCACGGTAGATCCGCTCCGCGTCCAGGGTGAGGAACCGGCCCCGGTCATAGAGTATACAGCCGTCGACCATGGTCATCACCACGTCGGAGCCCTGGGCGGAGTAGGCGATGAGGGCCAGGGGGTCCAAATTCGGCCTCATGTGGGGGGCGGTGAGGTCCAGGGCGATAAGGTCCGCCTTTTTGCCGACGCGGACCTCGCCGGTGTCATCCCGGCCCTGAAGGCGGGCCCCGTTGACGGTGGCCATTTTGACGGTGTCGGACGGGCGCATCAAGGTGGGGTCGTTGGCAAGGCCGTTATGGATGATGGAGGCCAGGTGAAGCTCCTCGAACATGTTGAGGTTGTTGTTTGATGCCGCGCCGTCTGTGCCAAGGGCCACGTTGAGCCCCATGTCGAGCATCTTTTGCACGGGGGCAAAGCCGCTTCCCAGCTTCATGTTGCTGGAGGGGCAGTGGACGGCGGACACGTTGTGGGCTTTCATAAGCTCCAGGTCCTCATCCGTCACCCAGACGCAGTGGGCGGCAAAGGCGGGGACGTCGAAGGCGCCAAGATCCGTAAACCAGGCGGCGGGGGTGACGCCGTATTTTTTTACGCACTCGTCGTGCTCGCTCTTTGTTTCGGACATGTGCAGGTGCATGTTACCGCCGCGGCCGCGGACGAGGCCGGAATAATATTTCACAACGGGGGCCGTGCAGGTGTACTCGGCGTGGACGCAGAAGTCTATCCTGACCCTGCCGTTGCCGGCGTTGTGGTATTTGTCGAAAAGCTCCAGGGACTCGCGGACACGGAAATTTTCCTCCACGGGCTCGGAGGGGTCAAAGCACTGGACAGGCCGTGAGATGTTGGCCTTCATGCCGGACTCCAGCACAGCCTTTACGGCCTCCTCCGGGGCCATGTACATGTCGGAAAAGCTGACCGTGCCGGTGGAGAGCATCTCCAATATGGCAAGCTCCGTACCGGCCCTGATGAGTTCAGGCGTCAGACGGTCCTCCACGGGGAATACCTTGTCAAAAAGCCAGCTTTGGAGGGGAAGGTCGCTCCCCACGCCGCGAAGGAGCGTCATGGCCGAGTGTGTGTGGGCGTTTATAAGCCCCGGCATGACAAGGGTGCCGGTCATGTCGCGCTGGCTGTCGTAAGGGGTCTTTGGAGGCGTCGCGCCCACATAGTCGACAGTGTCGCCGTCGATGCCAAGAAAGCCGTTTTTGATGTACTCAAAGCCCCCGTCGGAGGAGGCGAGTATGTCACAGTTTTTAAGTAAAAGCCTCATGGGATCACCTCAGATATTCGCTATTATGTCCCGGACATATTCGGTGAAGGGCCTCTCGATGGAGTTGGCCGTCTCGATGACCTCCTCGCTCGTAAGGGGCACGTCCAGGACTCCGGCGGCCATGTTGGTCATAACGGACAGCGCAAGCACTGGGAGCGAGCAGTGGGCGGCGGTTATGACCTCGGTCACCGTGCTCATGCCCACGGCGTCACCGCCGAGGGCCCTTATGGCGCGTATCTCCGCCGGGGTCTCGTACTGGGGGCCGGGCATGAAGAAATATACACCCTCGTGTACGGTGAGGGGGGAGCTCTCCGCAAGCCTGAGGGCAAGCTTTCGGAGCTTCGGTGAGTAGGCGTGGCTCATGTCAGGGAACCTGGGGCCCAGCTCATCCACGTTGGGACCGCAGAGGGGGGACACGCCCATGAGCTTTATGTGGTCGGAGATCACCATTATATCACCGGGCTTGTAGCTCACGTTCACGGCCCCGGCGGCGTTGGTGAGTATGAGGGCGCGGATGCCGAGGGCCTTCAGTACGCGCACGGGTATCGTGAGCTCCTCCATGCCGTACCCCTCGTAGGAGTGGAAGCGCCCGGACATGCACACTACCTTTTTGCCGGACACTTCGCCGAATATCATCTGCCCCGCGTGGCCGATGGCGGTGGAGCGGAGGAAATTCGGTATGTCGGAATAGGGGACGGTGACGGCGTTCTTCACCTGGGCGGCGAAGTGGCCAAGGCCGGAGCCCAGGATTATGCCTATCTCCGGCTTTTCACCGAACTTTTCAAGCAGGAAATCCCCGGGTATTTTGTAAAAATCGTAATTGTAGTTCATTTTTATTCTCCTTTCAGCCACATGGCGGCCTCGTCACGGGAGCGGAATATGTGTATCTCACGGCCCTCACGGTATTGCTCCAGGAGGGCGTATATACCGGGCATTTGGGTCTCGTGGAAGTCCGTGATCCACCGGGTGAACTCCGGGTCCTCCTCGGTCTCGATCCAGGGCATGTCCTCCCGCGGCTTGCCGCGGCGGCTCCTGACCCCGGCAAGGCAGTCCTCCGCCGGCAGATCGAAGAGAAAGACGGCGTCGGCGCGGACAAACCGCCGCTCCAGCGTCCGGGAGTAGTTGCCGTCAAGTATCCAGCGGGGCTTTTCCAGTATTTCTGAAAGCCTCCCGTCGAACTCCTGGCGGCTGACGGTGGTCCTGTCAGGCAGATGCCAGAGCATGTCGAGGTAGTACAGGGGAAGGCCGGTTTTATCCCTTAAAGCCCGGGCGAAGGTGGATTTTCCCGCGCCGCTGGGGCCGATGACTAAGGCTCTCTTCATCTCTTTCCCTCCGAAAAGGTGTAAGCCTCGCAAATTAAGCCCAGGAGCTCGCTGTCGATCTCCTCCGGGGAGCCGACGATAACGTGGTGGGTCCAGCGGTTGGGCTGGGCCTCCACCGTCACGGCGATACGCTCGGAGTAAACCGGGTGGTCAAGGCCAAAGGTCACGGTGAGATAGGGGTCGGGGCGGCGGGACCTGGGGAGGGCCGGGAGGAAGGAGGCGCAGGCGAAAAGACGGCGGCTTTTGAAGCTTATCTGGGTCTTTCGCGCCTCGATGACAGTACCGGGAAAGCGCATCAAAAGCTCCGACTCGAGCTTTTTGTAAATAGGCAGCGCCGACAGGTGGCCGTCAAAGAACATAAGGATGTCGTCTGACATTTTATCACGTCCCTTTAGGTGTATTTTACATCGTTTTTCGTTCAAAGGCAACAAGAAGTCTTTACTTGATGCCGGATCCGTGATAAAATCGGATAAAAATCCTCGCCGAGAGGCGAAACCACGCGGAGGAAATTATGAGCGAAATACGAGACATCACCCTGGCACCGTCGGGGGAGAAGAAGATAGCCTGGGCAAAACGCTACATGCCGCTTTTAAACTCCATCGAGGAGGATTTCAAAAAAGAAAAGCCCTTCGCGGGGCTTAAAATGACGGTATCACTGCACCTGGAGGCCAAGTCGGCATATCTGTGCCGGGTGCTGATGGAGGGGGGAGCGGACCTGCGGATAACGGGCTGTAATCCCCTGTCCACACAGGACGACGTGGTGGCGGCGCTGGTATCAAAGGGCGCTCAGGTCTGGGCGTGGTATGACTGCACCCAGGAGGAATATGACCGCCATATGGCGGAGGCTCTGGCCTTCGGGCCAAACATCATAATCGACGACGGCGGGGACCTTGTGAGTATGCTCCATCGGCATATGCCGGAGCTTCTGCCAGGAGTCATGGGCGGATGCGAGGAGACGACCACGGGCATCATAAGGCTACGCGCCATGGAGCGGGAGGGGGCGCTGAAATTCCCCATGCTGACCGTCAACGACGCCAGGTGCAAGCACTTTTTCGATAACCGCTACGGCACGGGCCAGTCGGTGTGGGACGGCATCAACAGGGCCACAAACCTCGTGGTGGCAGGTAAAAACGTGGTGGTGGCCGGGTACGGCTGGTGCGGCCGGGGAATAGCCATGCGGGCCAGGGGGCTGGGGGCCAGGGTCACCGTCACGGAGATAGACCCGGTTAAGGCCCTGGAGGCCATGATGGACGGCTATGAGGTCAAGACCATGGACGAGGCTGCCGTGGAGGGCGACATCTTCGTCACCTCCACCGGCTGCTGTAAGGTCATAACGGAAAGGCATTTTGAGAAGATGCGGGACGGGGCCATACTGTGCAACGCCGGACACTTCAACGTGGAGGTGGACGTGGACTGGCTTGAGCGCAACGCCGTGTCAAAAAGCGAGGGCCGCACTCAGGTGACCCGGGGATATACACTCAAAAACGGCAGGACGCTGTTCGTGCTGGCCGAGGGGCGGCTGGTAAATCTGGCCTCCGGCGACGGACACCCGGTGGAGATAATGGACATGTCCTTCGCCATACAGGCCCTGGCCGCGAAGTACGTGGCCGACCGGAGGGGGAGTCTGCCGGTGGCCGTCATCGAGATACCGGACGAGATAGATTACGACGTGGCACGGCGAAAGCTGGCGGCGTCGAATATGACCATTGATACACTTACGCCGGAGCAGGCGGAATATTTGGGGTCGTGGGCGATTTGAGGCGGCGGAGATCAGCGCCGTGAGGCGAAACCTTTTTGGGGGCACGGACTCCCCTCAGTCTCGCTGAGCTCGACAGCTCCCCTCAGAGAGGGGAGCCTTTTTCGCCTGCGGGCGGGACGAGGGAATATTGTTGCGGCTGCGCCGCGGATCCCACCTCATCCCTGCCCTTCCCCGCCGGGGCGGGGAAGGCGTCCACGCGGGGGAAGGTGGGGCGAGGGAGGAGGGTGTGCGCACGGCTATACCTTCGATCCCTCAATCGCCTGCGGGCGACAGCTCCCCTTACGAAGGGGAGCCTAAGAGAACAAGGTTGCGCCGGAGGCGCGAATTTTATTATCGCCTGCGGGCGGACTCCCCTCAGTCGGCTACGCCGACAGCTCCCCTCTTAAGAGGGGAGCCTTTTTCGCCTGCGGGCGGGGGGTGAACGGGTGGAAAATAAAAAATCTCCCTCCTGGGGGGGAGGGAGATTGTGGGGGGTCAGAGGGCTTTGTCGCGGGTGTAGAACTCATAGACGGTGGTGGATTTGAGGGAGGCGCCCATGGGGAATACGGGGCTTGTAAATTCGGGGACGTTGACGGCGTTGGGGACGAAGCCGGTCTCGAGGCAGATGCCGCAGTAGGGGCCGAGCTCACGGCCGCCCTTGCCGGTCTCTTTTTTCTTGCCGGGGTCGGTGTAGAGGACAAGGGAGGGCATGTCGGTGTAGGTGCGCATCCCGCGGCCCTTATTGTAGGCGTAGAGGTCGGCCACGGGCTTGCCGGACTCCTGCTTGTCGAGGACGTAAAACTCGTCATAGATGGGGTTGCGCTTCATGGGGAAGTAGCTACCGTCGTCGGAGTTTATGGCGTCGCGGACGCAACGCAGGTAGGTGAAGTCAGCCGGGGTGCCCTTTACCGGGGTGAGGCCGCCGCAGGGGATGGCCTCGGAGTCGCGGGTGGCGCGGTTGGAGGCGCCGATCCACAGGTCGTGGTCGCGGATGTCGCCGGTCTCGGTGAGGTCGAAGTAGACGTGGTTCGTGGGGTTGAGGACGGTGTCGCCATAGGCGGTAAATTCGTACTCGATGGTCAGCCGGGACATGTCGTCGAAGCTGTAACGGACCTGGGCGGCCACGTCGCAGCCGAAGCCAACGGTGTCGGAGTCGTAATATTTCAGCACCACGCTCTCGCCGTCGATGTGGCCGGTCCAGAGCTTCTTGCCGTAGTCGTCGGCGGCGCCGTGGAGGAAGTTCTTCTTTTCGTTGCACTGGAGCTGATACTTACGGTCGCCGATGGTGAAGCGGCCGCGCTTTATGCGGTTGGCGCAACGGCCCACCACACGGCCGGAGCGGCCGAAGGACTCGATGCGCTCGCCGGACTCACAGCCGAGGACCACGTCGCCGAGCTGGCCGTTGCGGTCAAGTACCACCACGGAGTGGATGATGGCGCCGTACTCGATTATCTGTACATACTCGCCCTTCTTGTTGGCAAGGGTGAACCGGCGCACCTCGCGCCCGTCCTCAAGCTTGCCGTAGATGTCAGATGTGATCATAACCTATCCTCATTTCCTCACTGATGAAGTATTTTTGAAGTTCATAAAAGCAACTTTTTAATTCCAATTTCGTATTATACTACTACGCGCGGAAAAATCCAGTACTTTTTCACCGGTTTCACAGCTTTTCCAGTTTTGCCCGAAAAGCGATGGTCCGGGGGGTGGCTATTCCGTCAAATTTGATAATGTGAGCGGCTTTTTCCATGTCCACGGACAGGACGGTGCCGGGGCCGAATACGCTGTGGCGGACCCGGGAGCCCTGGGGGAGGACGGCCGGGGACGCGTCGGGAGAAAGACGGCTGTCGGAGGAGGCGATGTACTCCCGGGCCTCGCGGAGCAGTGACTCACGGGGAGGGGCGGTGTACTCGAGGAGCTCACGGTCGATGTCCAGGACGAACCTTGAGGGGTAGCGGGGGGAGCCGTCAAGGTTCCGGCCCTCGGCCATGGTGAGATAAAGGCGCTTACGGGCCCGCGTCAGGGCCACGAAGGCAAGGCGGCGCTCCTCCTCCATTTTCGGCCTTGTGTTGGCGCGCCTGGTGGGGAAAACGCCCTCGTTCATGGAGCAGAGGAACACACAGGGGAACTCCAGGCCCTTTGCGGAGTGGACGGTCATAAGCCGCACCTTGTCGCCGGAGTCGCCGGCGTCCTGATTTGTAAAGAGGGCCACGTGGGCAAGGTAGGACTGGACGGTGCTCTCCTCGCCGCCGGTGATCTCATAGTCACGGACGGACTGCTTCAGCTCCGCCAGGTTGTCAAGGCGCTCCTGGCTGCCCTCGGTGCGGAGCATACGCTCGTAGCCGGAGTCGTTGAGGATGGCGCTGAGGACCTCGGATATGGGGCGGGAGGCGCAGGCGCCGGACCAGTAGTCGATGAGAGAGATAAAGGGGCGCGACCTGGCGCCGGACATTATCTCGTCGTCACAGCAGAGCTTGAGGGCGTTATAAAGCGAGCAGTCGTGCTCCATGGCGACGGCGCGAAGGTGCTCCATACGGCGCTTGCCCAGGTTCCTCCGGGGGACGTTGGCGATCCTGGCGAAGGAGAGGTCGTCCTGATAGACGGCCATGCGCAGATAGGATAGGGCGTCCTTTATCTCACGGCGCTCGAAAAACCGGACGCCGCTGTATATGGCGTATGGGATGTGGAGGTCGGCAAAGACCTCCTCGAGCTCCCGGGTGACATAGTGGGCGCGGTAGAGGACGGCAACGTCGCGGTAGTCAAGGCCGGATTCGTGGAGCCGGGTTATCTCGGCGGCGATGAAGGCGGCCTCCGCCCGGGAGTTCGCGGCGGAGTGGGCGATGACGCTGTCGCCGGAGGGGAGGACGGGCCGCAGGTCCTTCTCCACACGGAGGCGGTTTTTGGAGATCAGGGAGTTGGCGACGGAAAGTATCTCCGGGGTGGAGCGGTAGTTGTCCGTCATCATAATCGTCCTGGTGCCGGGGAAGTGCTTGTCGAAGTCAAGAAGGTACTTCACATCGGCGCCGCGCCAGGTGTATATGGTCTGGTCCGGGTCCCCCACGATGAAAAGGTTCCTGTGGTAGCCCGCAAGGACATCCATGAGCTCGTACTGGAGGGAGTCTATGTCCTGAAATTCGTCTATCATTATATACTCAAGGCGCTTTTGCCATTTAAGACGGACGTCGGGGCAGAGATCGAAGATGTGGAGGGTGAATTTGATGAGGTCGTTGTAGTCCAGGGCGAAGCACTTTCGCTCCTCATAGAGGTAGCCGTAAAAGATGATGTCCCGGGCGGAGACGGCGGAGTCGTATTTCGCGCGGACGGCGTCAAGGTCCTGGTCCAGCATAAGCTCATAATAGTCGGGGTTTTCAAAGAGCTTGCGGATCTCGATCATGTCACGGGCGTCGCCGAATGTCATGTCACGAAGGGTGAGGCCACGCTCCTCATATATGGAGGAGAGCATCTCGTTTATGTCGGAGTTATCGAGGACAAGGAAGCTCTTGGGATAGCCGAGGGCGTTTATGTCCTCCTGCAGGACGGTGACGCAAAAGCCGTGGAAGGTGTTTATGTGGCCGGTGTCGTCGTCGCCAGTGAGGGCGTGGATGCGCTGGCGCATCTCGCTGGCGGCCTTGTTGGTGAAGGTGACGCACAGGATGCCGGAGGGCGGTATGCCAAGCTCCGTGACGAGATAGGCGAAGCGCCGGGTCAGGGCCCGGGTCTTACCGGAGCCCGCGCCGGCGATGACGCGGACGGGGCCCTCGGTGGCGGTCACTGCCGCGAGCTGAGAGGGGTCAAGGTCTGACAGTATGCCGTCCATCGCGCCGCCTCCTTACGCCGACAGCCGTTTTTCGTAGATTTATATTGATATTGTATCACTAAATCTCAGCTATTTAAATATATAAATCCAACAAAAATAAATGTCTCATTTGAGTCAAAAATACAAGTTGTGTTTTATTTTAACATAGTGTATAATCGAGGTGAGGAGCTGATGAAATGAAAAAACTGCGTGAAAGAGACGGACTTGCCGGTTGGCTGATAGTGGGGCTGCTGCTTTTATGCGTGGCGGTTGTGTGCGTACTGGTGGCCATGTCGGCCCGGGACAAGAGCCTGGAATTTGACAGGGCGGAGAAGTACGTGGTGACGATGATAGCGGTGGACACCGATGGGCTCGTGCCGAAGGTGGAACCGGAGCTCGTCAAGGACTACGGCGAGCATGTGCTGGTGGCCGCCAGGTATAAGATAGAGGTGGAGGGCCGGGAGACCGTGGCGGGGAGCTACCTTCTGGACATCTCGGACTCCAGCCAGCAGGTGTATAATATATCGGAGGAGTACGAGTACGACTATGACTACAAGGCCACGGCGCACAGGTTCGCGGCCCAGTGGGGCATAAGGTAATAAATGGCACCGGCCCGACATAAGCTGAAGTGATTTAAGCTTATTCGGGAGTGGTGATATTGAGGACTAACATCGAGGAACGGGCCGTGAGCTTAGCCCGGTACATAGTAGAAAATAGAGCCACAGTCCGCGCCGCGGCAAAGAAGTTCGGGGTCAGCAAGAGTACGGTACACAAGGACCTGTCAGACAGGCTTCGGAGGATAAATGAGTCGCTTTATGAGGAGGTCAAGGAGGTGCTTGACTTCAATAAGGCCCAGAGGCACATAAGGGGCGGAATGGCAACGCGGAAGAAATATAAGGGGATATAGAGAGAAAGTGACCCTTTCCGCCGGGGAACGGCGGGATAAGATTTGCCGGGACGGGGTCCCGGCAAATTTTTATGCTCGTGGGGACGGCGTGTCCGACGGGGCGTTTTGGGGGTGGGCGTCATAGTAATGGTTGAGAACTTTTTAAGAAGGGGCAGACCGTTATGGACAATAAGCAAGCCGCCCGGTTTTTCCTGGGCGCAAATTCACCAGGGGGATTTTACTCACTTTACGATGGGTTCACGGATACCGAGAGGGACCATCTTTATATACTGAAGGGCGGGCCGGGGTGCGGCAAGTCCACGTTTATGAAGAAGCTGGGCGCGGCGGCGGAGTCGGAGGGGTATTTTGTGGAGTACATCCACTGCTCCGGTGACCCGGAGAGCCTGGACGGGGTTTACGTGCCGAAGCTCAACACGGCGTATGTGGACGGCACCTCGCCACATGTGATAGAGCCGGCGTTCGCGGGCTCACAGGCCAGCTATGTGAACATGGGTGCGTTTTACGATCCCGTGGAGCTGGCGGGCCGGAGGGAGGCCATCGCGGAGCTCACGGGGAGATATAAGGGGCACTACGCCAGGGCCTTCGGGCTGCTTGGCGCGGTGAAGGCCCTTGGTGGGGCGAGACCGTCCGAGGAGGCCCTGGCGGCCGCGGAAAAGCGGGGCCGGGGGCTCATACGCCGGGAGATCCGGGGCCACGGGAACGGAAAGACGGTGAAGCGGTTCCTGTCGGCGTACACGTGCCTGGGGTACATGGCGTACTTTGACACGGTGGAGGCCCTGGCGGACAGGGTGTTCGTACTGGACAACGACCTGGGACTGGGATACGCGGTCATAGAGGCGGCGGCCAGAGAGGCGGAGAGCCGGGGGCTCATGGCGGTGCGGTGCCAGTGGCCGCTGAGGCCGGAGGTCACGGAGCACCTTATTTTGCCGGAGCTGGGGCTGGCGCTGGTGAGCGGGACCTCGGAGCTTGAGTACACGGGGAAGATGACGAGGCACATGAGGCTTGACGCCATACCGGGGAAGGAGGAACTTACGGAGCTGAAGCCGGAGCTTAAGAGGCTTTCGAAGCTACGCAGGGCGCTGACGGAGGAGGCGGTTTCGGCCCTTCAGGACGCCAAGGCGGCCCACGACGAGCTGGAGGAGCAGTATATCCCGACGGTGGACTTCGCGGGTCTTGACAGGCTGGCGGAGAGACACATCGGGGCGCTTATCGACCGGCGTTTACAATTTTGAGATTTGGTGGTACAATCGTACCATCACACGAAAGAAGGTAGAGATATGTACGATTTCGATACGCCGGCCCCCAGGGCCGGGACGGGAGCGATAAAGTGGGACATACGGGGCAGTGACTTCGGCAACAGCCGGGCCCTGCCCTTCTGGGTGGCGGACTCGGACTACATGTCGCCGCCGGAGGTGGTCGAGGCCATACGGGACGCGGCCGAGAGGTGCGTCTTTGGCTACACGAGCCCCACCGGAGAGTACAGGAGGGCCGTCCGGGAGTGGATACGCGGGCGCCACGGGTGGGATATAGACGAGGGGTGGATCGTGCCGTCAACCGGCATAGTGTCGGAGCTATCGAACATCGTAAGGTGCTTTACATCGCCGGGCGACAAGGTGCTGATCCAGACGCCGGTGTACGATCCCTTCGCCGGAGTCGTCAAGAGCGCCGGCAGGACGCTGGTGGAGAACAGGCTTCGGCGCGGGGAGGACGGCCGGTACACCATGGACCTTCAGGACCTGGAGCGGGATCTTAAAAGCGACGTGAAGCTGATGATACTGTGCTCCCCCCACAACCCGGTGGGCCGGGTGTGGACAGAGGGGGAGGTCCGGAGCGTGGCGGAGCTGTGCGCAAGGTACGGGGCGCTGCTGGTGTCGGACGAGATACACTGGGACATCGTCATGCCGGGATATGAGCATTTCACCGCCGGGAACGCCGGGACGGAGGACAACGTGATAGTCCTGACGGCCCCGAGCAAGACCTTCAACATCGCGGGGCTCAAGTGCTCAAACGACGTGATACCCAGCGACAGCCTCAGACGCAAGCTTATAAGCTGGAAGGAGAACAGGCACATCGAGACGCCGAACAGCCTGGGGCTCGTGGCCTGCCAGGCGGCGTACACCTACGGCGGGCGATGGTGCGATGAGCAGAACGCGTACATCAAGGAAAACGAGGGCGTGACAAGGAGGTTCCTCGCCGAGAGGCTCCCGGAGGTCAACGTCACGCCGCTGGAGGGCACGTATCTCATGTGGCTGGACATCTCGGCCTCCGGCGTGGGGTCGAAGGAGATGTGCCGGCGCATGACGGCGGCCGGGGCGATACTGAATGACGGGGCGAGGTACGGGGACGACGGCTTTGTGAGGCTGAATCTCGCCTGCCCGAGGTCACAGCTGGAGGCGGGGCTTCCGGCGGTGGAGAGGGGATACAGATTGTCGGAAAAAGCCTGAAGGGCTTTTTCCGACAAGGGGGGTCCTGCTGTTTTGGTGGTTTTTGTGGGGGGGTACGGACTCCCCTCAGTCGGCTACGCCGACAGCTCATCTCCGGCCTAAGAGCCGCCGCAATGCGGCGGTTGGCCTCCGAAACGCGCCTGCGGGCGCGGCCCTCAGAGAGGGGAGCCTTTTTGGGGACGGGGGGAATGTTGTTGCGGCTTCACCGCGGATCCCACCTCATCCCTGCCCTTCCCCGCCCGGGCGGGGAAGGCGGCCACGCGGGGGGTGGGGCGAGGGAGGAGGGGTTGCGCACGGCTATACCCTCGACCCCTCAGTCTCGCTACGCTCGACAGCTCCCCGGACGTCGTGGAGCTTAATTTAAAAGGAGCGGCCCGAGAGGGCCGCAACATTTTTTTGGGGGGTTATTCGGCGGATTTTAGGGCGGAGGCGGGGTCGATGTGGGAGAGGCGGCGGAGCATGAGGAGGTCGACGATGAGGGAGAAGAGGATGGTCAATGCCACGGACCAGAGGTAGGTGGCGGGGAGGACCCGGGGGGTGAAGTGGATCATGTCGAGCTCGATGCGGGTCACAACGTAGGCGTTGAGGGCCAGACCCAGGGGGATGCCGGCCGCCGCGCCGAGGAGGGTCAGGAGGATGTTCTCGCGGAGGACATAGAGGGCGGTCTCGGGGTCGTAGAAGCCGAGGACCTTGACGGTGGCGATCTCCCGGAGGCGCTCCTGGATATTTATGTTCGTAAGGTTATATATCACGACGAAGGCCAGGGCCGCGGCGCAGACGATGGTGAGAAGGACGATGTAGATGAGGCTGTCCATCATGCCGCCTATCCTGGCGCGGAGGTCCACGCTGGAGGTGGAGGTCAGGACGTTGGGCTGGGAGAGTATGGCGGCAAGACCCTGGCCGGAGTCGGCCTGGGGGGCCTTTATCACCAGGGCGAAGTTTATGTCGGGCTCGCGGCCCAGGGCGGAGGTATAGGTGGCGCCGGTCACGTATACGCTGTTGTAGATGTAGTTGTCGTAGACACCGCTGACGGTGAGGTCCATGGACTCGCCGTCGTCGTTGCGGAGGGTCAGGCTGTCGCCGACGGACAGGTCAAGGGACTCGGAAAGGCCGGAGTTTATGAGGATCTGGCCATCGGAGGGCAGGGGGATGGGGGCCCTGCCGGTGTGGAAGTCCACAAATTCGGGGATGGCGGCCAGGGACTCCTCGGGCAGGACGTTCAGCTGGACCTCCTTCTCCTCACGGCCGGCGGAGGCGGTCATGGATTCCTGGTTAAAAAACACGGTGCGGCCGGCGTACTCGGAGACGGCGGAGACAAATCCGGTCATGTCCTCCGGGCTCAGGCCGTCGGAGAAGGTGACGGAGTAGTCGTAGAGGCTTATCTCGGTGAACTGGTAGTCGACCACGTTGCGGATGGAGTCGTTGATGCCCATGCCGGTCATCATAAGGGCGGTGCACCCGGCGATGCCGAGGATCATCATAAGGACACGGGATTTATAGCGGAATATGTTACGGACGGTGACCTTCCACAGGAAGCTCAGGTGGTCCCAGACGAACCGGACGCGCTCAAGGAGAACGCGCTTGCCGGACCTGGGGGGCTTGGGCCGTATGAGGTTGGCGGGCACGTCACGGAGCTCACGGCCGCAGGTGATGAGGGTGACGGCGAGCATGGAGATCACATAGAGGGAGAAGGTTATGGCCGACAGGGGAAGGTCGAACACGAACTTTATGCTGTCGGAGAATACGTACATTATGTTGTAGGCCTTCCAGACGACCATGGGGATGAGCTTGGAGCCAAGAAGGATGCCGGAGGCGGCGCCAAGGACGGTGGCGGTACCGGAGTAGACGAGGAACTTGCCCATCACGGCGGGGCGGGAGTAGCCCAGGGCCAGAAGGACGCCCAGCTGTGAACGCTGTTCCTCCACCATCCGGGAAACGGTGGTGAGGCAGATGAGCGCCGCCACCAGGAAGAAGAACACGGGGAACACGGCGGAGATGGCCTTTACGATGGAGGTGTCGCTTTCAAAGCAGGAGTAGCCCAGGTTGCTCCAGCGGCCGAGGGCGAAGGAGTCGGGCTCCTCTATGTCCTCGAGCTTAAGCTTCGCGTCGTCGATCTTACGCCGCGCGTCCTCCAGCTCCTCCTCGGCCTCGGCAAACTCACTGTCGGCCTGGGCGCGGGAGTCCTGATACTCCTGAAGGCCGTCCTCGTATTCACGAAGGCCGTCGGCGTAGTCGGCCTCGGCGTCCAGAAGGTCGGCGTAGGCGTCGTCGAGCTGTGCCTGGGCGTCGGCCATGGAGGCGTTATACTCGTCTACGGCGGCGTTATATTTTTCGAGGTTTTCCTCGTACTCCAGGCGGCCTGAGTCAATAGTGGCCTTGGCGGCGTCGAGGCCGGCTTTTGCGCTGTCAAGCTCCTGCCGGGAGGCGGCGAGGGTGGCGGAGGCGCTGTCAAGCTGGGCCTCAAGGCCGGAGAGAACGGTGGGGGGCGTGGAGGGGTCGGCCTTCGCAAGCTCGTAAGCAGCTCTCAGCTGCTCAAGCTGGGCCGCGCCTTCGCTATATTGGCGCTCGCCCTCCTCATATTGGGCCATACCGGAGTCGTACTCATTCGCGGCGGCGTCCAGGGCGGCTTTGGCGGCCTCCAGCTCACGGCGGGCGCTGTCGAGCTCCTCCTGGCCCCGGAGCCTGCCGGAGTTAAATTCGTCCACGGAGTCGTTATACTCAAGCCAGCCGTCGTCGATCTGGCGCTTGGCGTCGTCCAGCTCAGCTTTGGCGTCATCGAGCTCCGCTTTGGCCTCGTCAAGCTCACGCTCGGCGTCCTCACGCTGAGTGAGGTAGTCCTGAAGGGCGTCGGAGTACTCGCGCTCGGCGTCGTCGATCTCAGACTGGGCGTCGGAGATGACGGAGTCATAGCGGGACCGGGCTACGGCCTCGGAAAGAGCGGTCATGTCGGGCTCAAGAAGGTCGGCGCGGTCGTCATAGGCGGCGGAGTAGGCCCGGGGCATATCGTGACAGCGCACGTAAACGGCGGTGTAGTAGTCGGCGTCGAGGGCCTCCGGCGGTATGTAGCAAAAAGCGGACACGGAGCCGGAACCCAAGTCTGTACTGCCCCGCTCGAAATTGAGGTAGAGGGGGGAGGTGGCAACGCCGGTGACGGTGAAGGAGCGAGTGCGGAAGAGCTCGAGGGTGTCGTCGCTGTTGGCCGGGCTGAGGGTCACGGTGTCGCCGACCTTTATGCCGGACCAGCTGTCGGCAAGGCACTCGCCGGGGGACTGGGGCATACGGCCGGACACCAGGACCGGGGTGTTGACGGCGGAGGGCATGGAGTGGAACTTGTAGACCAGGTCCACGCCGCCGCCAACGGTGACAAGGGCGTCGGTCTCAAAGGCGCCCTCGGCCGCCATGACGTTGGGGTCGGCGGCGATGGCGGCCACGTTTTCATCGGTGAAGCCAAGGGTGTTGGCGAGGGAGAAATCGTAAAAGGCGGCGTCGGAGTAATAGTCGGCGGCGGTGGCGGTCATGGCCTTCTCAGAGACCCTGAGACCCACGAAAAAACCGCTCCCCAGGACGATTATGGCGAGAATAGCCAAAAATCGACCGGGCGAACGCAATATCTCCCTGTATGTATTTTTGAAAAGTGGGGTCATGGCGCCTCCAGGTCACATGTATGTCACCACTCGATCTGAGAGATCGGAGTGGGATCGGGGTTGAGGCTCACGGAGCGGACCGAGCCGGAGTTCACGGTTATGACGCGGTCGGCCATGGCGGTGAGGGCGGAGTTGTGGGTAATGATGAGAACGGTCATGCCGGAGCCGCGGCTGGTGTCCTCAAGGAGCTTTAAGATCTGCTTGCCGGTGTTGTAGTCAAGAGCTCCGGTGGGCTCGTCACACAGGAGGAGCTTGGGGTTCTTGGCCAGGGCCCGGGCGATGGCGACGCGCTGCTGCTCACCGCCGGAGAGCTGGGAGGGGAAGTTATCGAGCCGGTGGCCAAGTCCCACGGCGCGGAGGGTGTCGGCGGCGTCCAGGGGATCTGGGCAGATCTGGGCGGCGAGCTCCACGTTCTCAAGGACGGTCAGGTTCTCGATGAGGTTATAAAACTGGAATACGAAACCCACGTCCCGGCGGCGGTAGGTTATAAGGCGCTTTTTGGAGTAGGCGGAGATGTCCTCGCCGTCAAGGCGGATGCGGCCCTCGGTAAGGGTGTCCATGCCGCCGAGGATGTTGAGCAGGGTGGTCTTGCCGGCACCGGAGGGGCCGACGATGACGCAGATCTCCCCCCGCTCCACCTGGAAGCTCACGTCACGGAGGGCCTCGACGCTGACTTCGCCGGAGCGGTATATCTTTTTTACGTTCTCAAACTGGATGAAGGCCATAATATCTCCTCCCGGGCGGGCCGAGATACTGACGCCCGCGCGAAAATAAACACTGTAAATAAACACTATATAAGGCATTATAGCATATATTTTTCAGTTGGTGTTAATAAACGGTTAAAAAATAACTTGCAAAAGTTGGCTGATGGGGATATTCTAATTACAGAAATAATATTGGGGGGTAAGACAATGATCTTCACTATTGAGAGAGTCTCTTCGATAGTCATCGCGGTACTGGCCTTCGTGGGGCTTTTCATGCAGGCCGGGTTCCACAAGGGGAAATATTATCTCGGGACGTTCTCGTATTACACGAACCTGTCAAATCTCTTCACGATGGTGTACCAGGCGCTCATATTCGTGGGGGGATTTGTAGGGGGCGGCTTTTACGAGGGCGTGACCGGGGCGGCGCTGAGGTTTTCGCTGACGCTGATGATATGGGTCACGCACCTTGTGTATCACTTCCTGCTGGTGCCGGACTTCAAAAAGCGCAAGGGACCGGACTTCGCCAGGGAGTGGAGGCAGTTTGAGAACCTTGACGTACACTACGCTGTGCCGCTGCTGGCGCTTTTGCAGTGGCTGGTGTGCGCGGACAAGGCGGTGCCATGGTGGGCGACGCTGGCGTGGCTCGTTATACCCCTCTGCTATCTGGCCTTCGCCATGATAAGGGCGTGGATACTTGGGCCGAACCCCAAAAGCGGCGTGTACAGGTACCCCTATACCTTTATGGACCTTGACGAGTTCGGCATAAAGGTCTGGACGAGGAACATACTGATGGCTTTCGGATTTTATGTGGTGCTGGGCCTCGTGCTGTACGGGGTGAGCTGGATATTCAGGAGCTTTTGATGAAGAGGATAGGCGTTACATGGAAGTCGCTGGCGTATATCCTGGTGGGGAACCTGGGGCTGGCGCTGGCGATGGACTGCTTTTTCACGCCGAATGAGATAGCCGCGGGGGGCTTCGGGGGCGTGGGCATAATCGTGAACTCGCTGCTCCCGCAAATAAGCGTCGGTACGGTGATATTCGTAATATCCATACCGGTGTTCCTGTGGTCGTATTTCGTCCAGGGGCTGAGCTATACGCTGTCGGCGCTTCTGAGCACAGCGGCGTTCTCGGTGCTGTCGGACGCGCTGACGTTTTTGCCGTGCCTTACGCAGAACAAGATGCTGGCGGCCATATGCGGCGGGGCCCTGTACGGGGTGTCCGGGGCGGCGCTGGTGAGAGGATATGTGGCGGGGAGCGGCACGGACCTTCTGGCGAGGCTCATCGTGACGAAGGTCAGGCACCTGAGCCTCGGCACGTCGCTTTTCATCTGCGACGCGGCGGTGATTGCGGCCTCGGTGGTGGCCTTCGGGGATATAGAGTCGGGCATATACGCCGCCGGGGCCATCGTCGTGTGCTCATACACCATGGATAAGGTCATCCACGGCCTCAATAAGGCGGTGGTGTTCCAGATAATCACACCGGACGACGAGACGAGCGAAAGGCTGTCCCGGGTGATAATGGAGAAGTTGGACAGGGGCGTGACCATGATACCGGCGGTGGGCATGTACCAGCGATCCGACAGGAGCATGTTGATGGTGGCGGTGTCGCCAAAGCAGATATACGAGGTCAAGGACCTTATCCACGAGCACGCGCCGGGGTCCTTTGTGGTGATGCTCCACGCCAACGAGGTCATGGGAGAGGGCTTCAAGGGGCTGGACGTGACGGTGCCGGTGAAGGATATAAGCGACAGAGACAAGATGTGAACGGTTTTTGGGGGGCGAGGGATACCTTGCCCCTTTTTTGAGACAGGAGGCGCGATATGATGATAGTGGTTTACATAATATTAGGGCTTGCGGGGCTGTTCCTGCTTTTTGAGTTCGCGCTGTATCTGGCGGCGTTTCAGGGCAAGACGGCGGCGGACTTCACGAAGAAGGACTTCAAGATGAAGCCGGAGCTGAGGAAATACGGGGAGGAGATACTCAGGGGCGCGCGGTACTGCAACGAGACGCCCAGCCAGCGCGTGACCATAAGGGCCAGGGACGGGGTGAGGCTGTCCGGGAGGTTCTATGACGCGGAGAACAGGCGGGGCATAGTCATCATGTGCCACGGATACAGGTCGCTCGCGGAGAACGACTTCTCGTGCTCATCGGAGTACATACATAATTTAGGCTACGCCATGCTGCTCATAGACCAGCGGGCCCACGGGAAAAGCGGCGGGACGGTCATAACCTTCGGCGTCCGGGAACGCTGGGACGTGATAGAGTGGGCAGGATATATGGCCTCACGGTTCCCCGGAGAGAAGATAGTCCTGGAGGGGCTGTCCATGGGGGCGTCCACGGTGATAATGGCCGCGGGAGAGAAGCTGCCGGACAGCGTGGTTGGGGTGATGGCCGACTGCGGATACACATCGCCCGGGGAGATAATCTACCACGTAATAAGGGACACTTTCCACCTGCCGGTGGGGTTTTTCTATCCGCTGGTGAGGCTGGCGGGGAGGATGTACAGGGGCTTTGACATCGAGGAGTGCTCCGCCAGAGAGGCGGCGGGGAGAGCGAGACTGCCGGCGCTGTTTATCCACGGGGAGGCGGACGATTTTGTGCCATGCGACATGGGCAGGGCGAATTTTGAGGCCTGGGCGGGGCCGAAGAAGCTGGTGACCGTCCCGGGCGCCACCCACGGGATAAGCTATCTGGTGGAGACGGAGAGATGCAAAAGGGAGATAAGCGGGTTTTTGGAGAGCGTCTGCCCATAAAATTAATAAATTAGTAGTTGACGAATTAGAGATAATGATGTAAAATATTATGTAAATTGGGTAAATCCTGATTTAATGTGCTTTATACGGAGGGATAGACGTGGGACTTATACCTCAGGTCAAGTGCGGTAGATGCGACAGGAGCTATTCCGGGCTTCGCAGTCGCTGCCCTTATTGCGGGGCGCACCGCCATAAAAAGGGCAAGAGAGTTACCGACAGCGACAACGCCACATGGAAGCTGATAATCGGGATACTGCTGATCGTTGTGCTCATCGCCGCGGTCATCGTGATACTGGTGACCGGGTCAGGGGACAGCGACGTGGATGACAATAACGAAAAGGTGCCTCCCAGCAACAACGGCGACGGGCCGGAGCAGACGCCGGGGGGAGATCAGGAGCCGAAAACAAAGATAAGCGTGTCCACCTCGGACGGAAACATTGCTGACAATGTGACGATGACGGTGGGCGGCACCACCGAGTTCACGGCGGCCGTGACATCCGAAGATGGGGAAACCAACACGATCATCCCCGTTTGGACAAGCAGTAACGAGGCGGTGGTGACGGTAACTGCCGACGCCACGGGCCTGAAGGCGTCCGTGAGCGGCGTGGCGGCCGGTACGGCTGTCGTAACGGTGACAGCGGGCGACGCGAAATATGAGGTGAACGTCACCTGCGCGGAGAACGGGTCCTCAGACGTACCGCAGACAGTGGTGGCCTCGGACATAAAGGCGAAGAGCAGATACCATGAGCTCACCGGAAAGAACAACGAGTTCACATTGAAGTTAGCCGAGACCCAGGAAATCACGGCCATAGTGACGCCCAGCAACGTGACCTCAGTGCCCACGTGGTCCAGCTCCGACGAGAGTATAGTCGCCGTGACGCCCACGGACGAGACGGGCATGAAGGCCAGGTGCACCGGCGTGAGCCAGGGCTCGGTGACCATCACGGTGTCAGTGGACTCGGTGGAGTTTACCTTTACAGTCCGCTGCAGCGGCAAGTCCTGATAGCGGAAAGATCGATGATTTGACGCGCTCCACGCCGGATCCGGTGTGGAGCGCCGTTTTCTTAAAAAAACATTTGACAATCACGGGCGGATGTGATACTATCTATAAGCCGTGTTGAGGTTGGAGACGCGGGTGTAGCACAACGGCTAGTGCACCAGCCTTCCAAGCTGGGGACGTGGGTTCGATTCCCATCACCCGCTCCAGCTGAGCGGAAGATACACGCGCCAATAGCTCAGCAGGATAGAGCAACTGCCTTCTAAGCAGTAGGCCGGGGGTTCGAGTCCCTCTTGGCGTGCCAGCGTCCTCGCTGACGCCGCTTAACCTCGGGCTCCTTTCAGTCGCTCTCAGGCGCGGGCGTCGCTCGTCCTTTCCCCACGCAATCTGGCGATTGCGCGGGGGCCCCGTTTGAGAACCGACTCTGCTTCGGGGCTCGGCAGACGCCAAAGGCGTCAGCCTCATCCCTCAGTCGCACGGTTCGCTCCTCCTTTCCCCACGCAATCTGGCGATTGCGCGGGGGCCCCAATAGTGGGCACCGAAATGCGGCCATTGGTTGGGGGCGTGTTTGGCGGTGAAAGTTGAATATGGTGGGTGTAGCTCAGTTGGTTAGAGCACCGGATTGTGGTTCCGGGTGTCGAGGGTTCGAGTCCCTTTA